>CAYNYK010000037.1:0-41376 GCA_964401335.1 uncultured Planctomycetales bacterium | reverse complement strand
TGGCAGACGCGCGGGATTCAAAATCCCGTCCTGGCAACAGGGTGTGGGTTCGATTCCCACCTTCGGCAGTTATATAAGCGTTGCGAAAAATGCGTATCGCGACGCGTTCAAGAGTATGGGCAGGATTTTTCCCGAACCAATGAACGGGACCGATCCTGCCCGTGGTTTTTATATACAACAAGCCCGATACACCCACAACTTAATGCGGATAGAAGGCTGATTCAGATAAGCCGGAGGAACGGCCGCTTACGGTGCATCCATCAAGACCGTGGAAGTTTCCGCCTCGGACAGCTTGTATTTGTTGCTCAGGTTCCGAATCTTGGGTTGATTAGGATTGAGAGACAGCGAGTGTTGCCAGGCCTCGAGAGCCAGGCGGCGTAAGTCGCGGTCGGTCGGCTGCTGAAGATAGAGGGCCATGCGGCAGACACCAAGGCCGGTATGGGCATCGGCCAGATCCGGTTGCAGATCGACCGCCCGCTGGTAGCTATCCAAAGCTTCCCGGTACTGGCGCAGGCGAAAATAACAATAACCCAGGCGCTCGTGAGCCAAGGCCATGTCCGGCTTGATCTCCAAGGCCCTCCGCAGGGAATTGCGCGCTTCTGGAAAACGGTTCTGTGCCAAAAAGGTATTGGCCAGATTCACCAGAACCATCGGCTGGCGCGGGTCCAGTTCCAAGGCGTCGTTGTAAGCCCGGATGGCCTCGAAGTATTGCCCGCGGCTGTGCAGGGCGGCGCCAAGGTTGATGTGGGGGGCAGCTTGTTCCGGATCGATCTCAATGGCCTTGGTGTAGCAGTCGATAGCGGATTCCAGTTCCTCCGCCTGATGATAGCAGACGCCAAGATTCAGACGGGCCTCGAAATTATGGGGATCGAGTTCGCAGGCGTGAAGATAAGCGCGTACGGCATCGGCGTACCAGACGAGTTTGTGATACATCTGGGCCAGGGCGTAGGCATTTTCAAAGCTCTGCGGATCAAGCTTGACCGCTTCGGCAAAGGCCTGGGCCGCCGCCGCGTAATCGCCTTTGAGCCGGAAGATTCCTCCCATTCCCGAATGGGCCAAGACCAGCTTCGGATTGAGCTCGACGGCGTTTTGAAACTCTTCCAAGGCCGCATCAAGTTGCTCGTCGGCCAGGTACTGCTGACCTTTCTGTAGAGAAATTTTCGCACGTGTCGCGGCAAAAGGTGAGGATGGGCTATTACATCCAACCAGCAACCCCGTCAGTAGAAATAAAAATGATCGATAATGCATATTCCACCCGCTAAATCGTATGCTTCAGCCCTCATTGTCTCATAATATTCGCTATCGACCGAGCGAGGCGTTGTCCTTGACCGCCATCCGGTGACAAACGGACAGCCGCTTCATAAGGTACTGTTTATGCCGATTTTACACGGAAATGTCAAGCAGGATTATTTACGGCAAGTCTATAAATGACAATAAGATGCAAACGCAGGGATGCCGGGCGTCGTGATCGTTGGCTTTTTAGCAGGGCGGGCCTATGATTGTGCAGGATTTCATCAGTGTACGGTTTGTCTGGCATTGTAGGCCAAGTATTGACCGGGGTTTCTCTATGCGTTTTCTGCTTGCCATCCCAGTGTACAACGAAGAGCAAACCTTGTTGGCGGTAATCCGTCAGGCCCGTTTGTATGCTTCCGACATTCTGGTTGTTGATGATGGTTCCACGGATAGTACCCCCCGACTTCTGGCGGCGGAAAAAAACATATTCAAGATTCGGCATCGCGAAAACCGCGGCTATGGGCAAAGCCTGATTGATGCTTTTCGTTTTGCCGACGATCACGACTATGACTGGCTGATCACCATGGATTGCGACGAGCAGCATGAGCCGGAGCGGATACCGGAGTTTGTTCATGCGGCCGCCGAAGATGATGCGGATATTATCAGCGGTTCGCGGTATCTATGTCCCATGCCGGGCAGTACGCAAGCGCCGGCCGACCGGCAAGCGATCAACCAGAAAATAACAGATTTGCTCAACGAACTGCTGGATTTGCGGATTACCGATTCGTTTTGCGGATTCAAGGCCTACCGGGTAGCCGCCCTGCGACGGTTGGACATCACCATACCCGGTTATGCCATGCCCCTGCAGTTCTGGGTACAGGCGGCCCGCGCCGGTCTGCGTATCCGGGAAATTCCCATTCCCCTGATTTATAACGACCCCACGCGATGTTTCGGCGGCTCTATCGATGACCCCGATGCCCGGCTGTTATACTATTATGATGTGCTGATCCACGAACTGAGCCGTTGTTCTGGATCAGATGTCTGGGCTCCGCGGTTTTCCAATTCCGTTGCCGGCCTCGGCACGGATGAGCCGACGATGTAAACATGTTGACCTTTACGAAGCTGATAACGCCGTCCGGAGACGGTGACATACTCATTGAGCCGACGGCGGCCGAGTGGTTGCCCCTGCTTGAGCGGAACATCGATCAATTCCAGAGGCAGAGGATCACGCTCGCCGGCCGGCTGATCGAGCAGGTCCAACGCGAGGTCCGCAGCAGACTTGGCGTGACCGATCCGTCTTGTCCAATCCTGGCAGTCGGCCATCAACCCGAATTCGTACATCCCGGCGTTTGGGCCAAGTACGTTGTTACCCAACACCTGGCCGAACGGCTTGGCGGGCTGGCTGTCGATTTCGTGGTGGATAACGATACGCCTCATTCCGATTTTCTGGAGGTGCCGACCGTTGACGCCGAAGGTTTCGTTAAAACCCGATTGATTCGCTTTTATGAAGGCCCGACCGGTTCGGCATACGAGGGGCGTGCTGCGCTGACGTCGCCGATGATTGAGGCTATTGCGCGGGACATCGGTGAATTGCCCTTCCCATCGGCGATTACGGATTATCTGGCGGGATTGAAAAACGCGGCGGAGGTCTCGGATGTAACGGACCAGCATCTGGCCGGTCTGCGGAGAGTCGATGCGCTGTTAAACGTGAACCTGCGTAAAATCCGCGTGAGCCGGGTTTTCGGCGGACCATTCGTGGCCGATCTGCTGATCGATGCCGAGCGTTTCGCCGTTTGCTACAATCGCGCCCTAATACTCTATCGCCGAATCGAAGGCATACGCACTTCCAATCGTCCGCTGCCGAATTTAGCCGAGCATGGATCGCGCGTGGAAACCGCCTTTTGGATTTATCGGCCGGGCAGTCGTCGATACCGATTATGGGTGGAACGTACGGGTTCGGATGTGGAGATTTTCGCCGACACGGAAAGTGTTGCTCGTGTTTCGGCCGCCGCGCTGCTTGATGATCCGGATGCGGTGTTACGTTCTATGGCCCCCTGGGTGGTGCGGCCGCGCGCCTTGACGTTGACCTTGTGGGCCAGGCTGCTGGCTTGCGATTTGTTTGTGCATGGCATCGGGGGGTCGAAATACGATCGGATAACCGACGGCATTTTCCGAAGCTACTATGCCTGCCCTCCGCCGGCTTACGTTTGCGTGACGGCCACCCTGCGGCTGCCGCTACCGCGACAGGCTGTCGAGCGAGAGGATATATTAGCCGCCCAACGACGACTCCGTGATCTGCATTTCAACCCCGCTCGCTATATCGAAAACCTGCCCGAAGCTGTACTGATCCAGCGGGCTGACCTGATCGAGCAATCCCGTCGGCAGCGCTCCGCACGAGCGCCGTCCGAGCAGCGGCGGGAAACATTCCTGGCCATCCGCAAGCTTCATGAGGAGATTGTCAAGTGCCATCCCGAGGCACACGTCCGATTACGCGAGCAATGGGCCTTGCTGGAGCGCAAGACCGCCTCCAATGTCCAAGCTGATTCCCGCGAATATTTCTACGCCCTGCAGCCGCCCGACCGCCTGCGCCGGCTGGCCGACAAGCTGATCGATGCGTGCCGGTGATGTAATCCCAAGGTTTAGAACGATTCCCAGATCGGCGGTCGTAGAATCCGCACATAGGAAGGTTTTTCACTCCGAAGAAACGCTGGTCTGTAGCCAGGCGAATTTTCACTTGACGGGATACTTTACCAGTTTGTACAGTAGTAAACATGGCGGCCGAAAGCGCACTTCCTGAATTCCAGTCCGGGCAGCGGCCCGCGGCCAAGCCCGATTCCGTCCCCGCGCCCGCGGTAGGACGGCTCAGTTTGTACTTGCGCGAATTGGAGGCTTTGTTCCGGCAGGAAAAGCAGACAATTTCCAGCCGCCAACTTGGTCAGTTACTTGGCCTGACGGATGCGCAGGTACGCAAGGACTTGGCCTACTTCGGGCAATTTGGGCATCCGGGGATCGGGTATCGAGTCGATGAACTGATCGCCCGCATTCGCGGCATTTTGGGCACCGATCGAGGCTGGAACGCCTTGCTGGTCGGAGCGGGCAATTTGGGGCGGGCCCTGTTGAGCTATCGCGGATTCGCCCAGAAGGGATTTCAAATTGTAGCGGTTTTCGATAGTGATCCCGCCAAAATCGGTCGTCCGATCGATCGGGAGTCACGGCTCGAAATCCTGTCGGCCGAGCGCATGGAACAGGTTGTCCGCGACCTGAACGTACAGATCGGCATCATCGCCGTGCCGGCCGCCGCGGCCCAGAAAGTCGCCGAAGACCTGATCGCCGCGGGCATCAAAGGCATTTTGAATTTCGCGCCGGCTTCCCTGAGCGTTCCGGAAACGGTGGCTTTGGCGACCGTTGATCTAGCCTTATGCCTTGAGCAACTGGTTTTTCGTGTAAATACCTATCAGGTCGCCGCCGGTGCCCGAAAAGCGGACGCCGGTTCGTAGGGCCTGTATGTCGATTCGGATATTCGCATGGACGACCGTGACGATCCGCAGGATATTGACCTGGACCCGGAGGATGACGCCGAGGACACGGTTGAATGTCCGTCATGCGGACGACAGGTTTATGACGGAGTGATGCAGTGTCCGTATTGCCGGGAGTTTATTTTCATCGACTCGCCGGCGGGACACAGAGCCCGCGGGTGGTTCTGGCCGATCATGGTCGCTGCGCTGGTGGCGGTAATTCTGGTTATGTGGCATGGGTTGGGTAGATAAACAATGCCGTCTGGTCTCGATCTGGAAGACCGAGCGTCCCGTGGGATGGTTTTCACCGTTCCAGGAATGGATCGGTAATGTGCTCATGATGCTGCTTCCTCTCGTTGCACTTTTGATGTTGAAACTGGTTCTGTGGCTTTTATAAAGCGTCGCGAATTCAATTTGTGATTAGGTAATAAACCTATAAGTTGAGTGCAAGATAATGGCTTTTCCCCAGCATCGACTTCGCCGGTTGCGATCGAATCCGACCCTGCGGCGCATGGTTCAGCAAACGCGCCTTTCGGTTGACCAGTTGATATTTCCGATGTTCGTAAGGCCGGGCAACCACATTCATCATCCCATCAAGTCCATGCCCGGCCAGTTTCAGTATTCCATCGATACGCTGGCCCACGAATGCAAGGAGGTGGCGGATTTGGGTATCCCGGCCGTCCTGTTATTCGGTATCCCGGAACAGAAGGACGCCGTCGGTTCGCAGGCCGCACGCCCCGACGGGGTGATCCAGAAGGCGGTGAGCCGGATCAAGGTTGCCTGCCCCGAACTGATGGTGATTACCGATGTCTGTCTTTGCGAATATACGGACCACGGCCATTGCGGGTTGATTACCGAGCGGGGAGGGAACTGGGTGGTGGATAACGACGCCACGGTGCAGTTGCTCGTGGATCAGGCGCTTTCGCACGTGCAGGCGGGGGCGGACATGGTGGCCCCTTCGGATATGATGGACGGGCGGGTGGCGGCCATCCGCTATGGCTTGGATCAAGCCGGTTTCCACCATGTCCCGATCATGTCCTACGCCGCCAAATACGCCAGTAGTTATTACGGTCCATTCCGCGAGGCGGCCGAGTCGCCGCCCAAATTCGGCGATCGTAAAACGTACCAAATGGATATCGCCAATGCCGACGAGGCCTTGCGCGAGGTGGCCGCCGATGTCGAGGAGGGGGCCGACATCGTAATCGTGAAGCCGGCCGTCCATTATCTGGATATTATCTGCCGGGTACGTCAGAAGTTCAGTCTGCCGGTCGCCGCTTATCATGTCAGCGGGGAGTATTCCTCGATCAAGGCCGCCGCCGCGCGCGGCTGGCTCGACGAAAAAGCCGGTGTTTTGGAAAGCACTGTGGCTATTCGCCGCGCCGGAGCCGACCTGATCATTACCTACTTCGCGAAAGATCTGGCCCAGTGGATACGCGAGGGTATCTGAGCGGTTAGCGGATGGATATGGTGATAGGTGTATCCAGGCCCCTGAGATATCCGCGTTCGCGCTGGTCGGGTGGCCGCCAAGGAGAAGCTTGATGCGGGCGATTGTGCAGCGTGTTATTGAGGCGTCGGTCACCGTCGAGGAAGCGGTGGTCGGCGCGATCGGCGCGGGGTTGCTGGTGTACGTCGGCGTGGGCCGGGACGACGGCGATGCGGATGTGGCCTACTTGGTCGATAAAATCACCAACCTGCGCATTTTCAACGATGACCAGGGCAAAATGAATCTCAGCGTAGCCGATATCGGTGGGGCATTACTGGTGATCAGCGCGTTTGCTCTTCAGGGCGACGCCCGCAAGGGGCGCCGCCCGTCGTTCGACCCGGCCGCGGGGCCGGAAATGGCGGAATCGTTTTATAACCGGCTCTGCATAGAGTTGGAACAAGCCGGTCTTCGTGTCGCTCGCGGCGTTTTTCGAGCGCACATGCACGTGCATTGCATCAATGACGGTCCGGTGAGTATCCTTTTGGATTCGAAGCGGACGTTTTGAGGATTATTATACGATGAGGAATACGATGATGCAGAGTTTAAAAGTGAAATCGCGATGGACCTTGCTGTTGCTGGTAACGGCGGGCACGGGGCTGGCCGCGCCGCACGGTAAGGCCGGGACTCTCGAACTGACGGTTATAGACAAGGCGACCGGCAAGCCGGTGCCCGCCCGGGTGCGCGTCCGCGATGTGCAGGGCCAGGACCATGTGCCTCCCGAAGCGGTGACTTTGAAGATCGTCAAGGACCAATGGTTCTATACCGCCGGTGCGGAACAAATCGAGTTGCCGGCCGGCGAAGCAATTGTCCGCGTCGAGCGGGGAACGGAATATCGGCCGATCAAGACCACGATTAAGGTTCCGGATACGGGCACGGTGCGTTTTGAGGCCGGGCTCGAACGCTGGATTGACATGCGGGCCCGCGGCTATGTCAGTGGCGAGAATCACCTGCATGTGAAACCCACCGAAGCCCCGGTCATGCCGGCGGGTGAAGACCTGAACTTCGGCACTATTTTGAGCTGGTGGAACGGCCCACGGGAACAATTACCCGCCGACTGGAAATGGGCGACCGATTTATCGTTCGGTGGGGCGACCACCCCGACCAGTGTTTTCGACGCCGAGGTGGAACACGCCTGGGGCGCGGTGTACATCATCGGTTCACGGCAACCGCTTACGCTCAAGGCCGATCAGAAGCGGGCGAACCTGCCCTATGTCAAAGAAGGTCGCGCCCATGGCGCCATGATTTGCTATCAGGGCGGCTGGTCGCGCGAGGTGCTGGTCGATGCCTTGAACGGACTCGTCGATGTGGTCAATGTCTGCAACAACAACTTCCATCGCCACAAGTTTCAACCGCGAAAAAAGTATTCAAACCTGTTGAATGTGGAGGGGTTTCCCGATTATCCGGACACTCCGGAAGATATGATGCGGATGAACACGGAGACGTACTATCGGCTGCTGAACTGCGGATTAAAGCTGGCCGCCGGTGCCGGGACGGCCACCGGGGCGAAGGATGCGCCGGTCGGTTATAACCGTGCTTATGTGCGCGCGGGCAAGAATCCCATCTTGGCCGATTTTTATGAGGCTTGGCGGCAGGGCAAAAATTTCGTCACCAACGGGCCGATGATTTTTCTTTCGGTTGATCCGGCGAGCGGAACGGGTGAGCCATTACATCCGGGTGATACGATTACTCTTCCCCAGGCGGGCGGCAAATTGACGATCAAGGTTCAGGCCCTTTCGGAACAGCCGTTGCGGTCTTTGGAGATCGTGGCGAACGGCCGGGTGATCGGCACCGCATCCGTTGATCCTGATGCCCGCTCCGCCGAATTGACCGTTACTCATACGTTCGATGAAGGTTCCTGGATTGCCGCCCGCTGCACCGAGGAAGATTTGCTGCTTTCTGATGAGGAACTGGCCGTCTATCGGGTCGAGCCGAATTATCAGGCACCCTGCCGGCTGCGCTTTGCCCACACCAGTCCGATCTATGTCACCGTTGACGGACGCGGTCCGCGCGTGGCCACATCCATCCGCGAAGCGGAAAAGATGCTCGATGCTTTCGTACGCTTCGCTCACGAGGCGGCGTCGAAGGAATTTCTGCCGGAAATCCTGGAAGCAGTCGAATCGGCCCGTATTGCCTTGAAAGGGATGGCTGCGGAATAAGCGCGAATCCAGATCATGTATTCTGCAGTTATATCTATTGATGGGTGCTATCAAACGCCCGGAAAAGAGGGGTTGGATAGGATAGCGGCTGGACACTCAGCCGGTCAGGCAACGGTGTATGTTTGAAATGCTTCCTCTCAGTCCACGGTTTCAGTCGTGGTCACGGGGCATACCGTGACAATGTTTAAGAAGTTTGCATCTTCTTGTTCATCGCCCGAATTTCGTCAAAAAAGGGTGTACGTTTACTTCGGACACATTCGACGGCATAGAGGTACATGGCCGCCGACCAGGTTTGCCAGTCTTGTCCGCGCGGTTTGCCGCTCTGGGCTTTGATCCACTCGTTGAAGCCGAAGGCCACTCTTGCCTTGCGGGCGGGTCGAACGAGGCGGGTCAGCTCGATCAGCTTTTCCTCGGCCAGATGCTGCCGGCCGGCGGCGACGCAGGCGGCCACGTAGAACCCGCAAATAAATGGCCAGATCCCGCCGTTATGGTAATCGCCCGGCCTGTTGTATTTCGCATAACGTGCTCGCCAATCCGGCTCACCCGGTTCGAGGTATGGAAACAAACAGGGCGGCAGTCGACCGATCAACTGCCGCCGGTGACGCAAGCCGGCACATTGGGCCTCTATCCAGTTCACGATTCTTTTTGCGCGTGCCGGGGATGCGATACCGGACAGGATGGCCAGAGCATTACCCAGCAGATCGCAACGCTCATCGTGGTAAATCTTGAAAGACCACATCGCATAGTGTGGTTTATGGGGAACGGCAAAACCTTCATGAAAATAGCGCAGATGCTTCGGCCCCCGAATATCCGGACGATTCATAAGCCTTCGCAGCAAAGCGGCTTCCGTTGATCGGCCGAACAATCTAAGGTAGGAATAGACGATAGTATTGACATATAAACCGAATCCGGGCACCCATTGCTCGTCACGCCAGTCGGTGGTGGGCTGCTGGGCGACCATAATCATGTCGTCGGGGCTCTGATAATGCATCCATTGCAGGGCCTGATCGGCGGCGGCGGACAGAAAACGACTTTTACCGGTGAAGCGACGATAAAGACCCAGGCCAAACAAAAACAGCGGTGTGGTATCGGATGCCCCGACATCCGCGGGATCGTGGGCCAGAGAGGGGATATGTCCCGAGGCCGTCTGATTTTCCGCCAGATACAGCAATACCCGACGGTGGGCGTCGACCAATTCTTTTTTTCCACTTACCAGAAATCCTAACGAGGAAATCATCAGATCGCGGGTATACGGTTCGGGGTAACCCCAACCGGCCGTCCGTGGCAGGGAACGACACGGCCCGTGCAGATTGTGCAGTAAAACCTCGATGGCCGCCTCCCGGGCCCTTTCCACCTCATCGTTAAGGGGCGTTTTCATCTCAGGAAATCCCCAGACTTTCGTGGACGTATTGGATGAACTGCTTGGCCACCACTCGGTAATCGTACCGTTCCTTGACCCGGGCACGGCCGGCTTCACCCATCCGCCGTCGCAAGTCGGCGTCCTCCATCAGCTTACGGAGGTGATCGGCGATATCGTACACACTGGCCCGGTAGTCGGCCGTGCGGAAATTCTGGAAAACCACGCGGTGGCCATCCTCGAATCCCGACTCGGGGCCGAGGATGGTTTCCCCGATACGAACTTCCGTGGCCACGTCGGCCAGGAACGCGGTTTCTCCATGTACCAGGGTGTCCAGCATGGCCATGGCCTTGATCCCGATAACCGGTTTTCCGCAGGCGTTGGCTTCCACCTGAGGCATGCCGAATCCCTCCAACCGCGAAGGGGCGGCATAGATATCGCAGGCATTCAGCAGATAGGGGATGAAATTACGCGAGACGACGTTGGACGTAAAAACCACGTGCTTCTCAATGCCCAATTGGGTGGCAAGTTTCATGTCCATCAGCGTCTGGGCCTCGGTTCGCGGCTGCGGCCAGACCTTGCAGACGTATTTCCACGGTGGCACCTTTCGCCCCAGCAAGGCGAGCGCTTGCATCACTTCCTGAGCACCTTTCGAGGCGGCATCTCCGCCCACGGTCAGGATCATCAATTCGTCCTTTCCGACGCCCAAGGCCTCACGAACCACCGCGACCTTGGGATCGGAGGAATCACGCGGCTGAAAATTGTCGGTGTCGCAACCGACGGGCAGCACACGAATGTTGTCACCCTTGATCCCATCACGGATATACACGTCTTTTACCCAGTTCGAGGTAACCAGGAGCAACGGCAGGGCGTTAAGTACCTCGTGATAATTGGCGATATAACCGTCGGCCACCAGCCAGGGCACGGCCTGTACCCCGTAGCGCTGGGGGTGGAGGATTAAATGCGGCGTGTGTCCCCAATAGCCGACGCCGACAACCACATCCGGCTTGAACCAGCGGTAATACCATTCCTTTTCCTGGGCCGACTCGAAATGCACTGCCTGGGCTTCGATCCCGAGTTGCAGCAGCCCCTTGTAAAGCAGATCGCCCTGAGTGGCCAGCCCGCCGGGCGAAGGCGGGTAATCAAACAGAACGAGCACTTTCATTTGTGGTTCCTTTCCGCTTTTATCCATTGTTCGTGGGCGTCCGGCGAATCAAAACGCCAGAAGGCCTCCTCGTGGGGAACGGTTTTTGCCTCCCAACTGTCCGGAGAAAATCCATAAACCTGAACCATAATATCGTATTTTTGTCGCCATAACTTTTCGGATAATTTTCGATAAACAGGCGCGGAAGCGATTGCCCGCGGATAATAGTTTTTTTGCCCGTCCTCGTAGGCGAACATCAGAAGCTGTTCGGTGCTGATTTGCCCTTGAGACCATAATTCGCCGACGGCCCGGCTGACTTCCTCATGTCGTCGGTGGCGGGTGTATTCGCCCTGGGGGCCATGCGTATAAATGGCGTTGAAATGTCGCTGGGGAAGCCGCGACAGGATGGTCTCTCGGACAAGTTCGGGAGGGAGGGGATATTGTTCCGGACCGTCGTCCAGGTCGGCCATCCAGCCGGTGGCGTTTAATTGCTCCAAGGCTCGCCGAAACCGTTCCGAGCGATCCGCGTCGGAGGCCCGGCAAAGACTGAGTACGTACCAGTCGCGATCCGGATGAGCCAGGATTTCGCCGCCCGCCCAAAGGGTCTCGTCGTCGGGATGGGCGACGATGACAATCGCCGAGAGCGAACCTGTATTCGATGCATACATCTAGGTCATGACCTTCGCGTTTCTCTTAAAACCTCCGCGGTTTTTCTTCAAACGAACCGGCCGCGATCTCTAGGTTTCAGGATGCTCGCGCAAAATCAAATGTCTACTCCACCCGCAGGGTTACAGGCCCGATCAGGCCGGCGGGCAGCAGCGGTGATTCGGGACCCCAATGGGGATGGACCGTCCAGGTCAATCGTTTCTCTTGAGGTAACTTGCTGTCTCCGATGATCCGGTTGGCCCAGGTATTGACCACGTAGATTTCAAGCATGTTATCCTTGGCCTTCGCGGCGGCTGTGATATCCACGCGCCACGGCGCACACCAAACGAGCCCAAGATCCATACCATTCAATCGGATGCGCCCCATGTTTTTAACCACGCCCAGGTCGAGGTAAACCTTTTTCTGTAAAGCCGCGTCCGGGAGGTCAAAGGATTTTTGGTAGGTGGCCGTCCCGCTGTAATACTTGATGCCATCCTCGGCCCTTTGGCTCCAATCTTCCAGTTTATCAAATACGATGGATTCCGGTCCGCCCCAACGCGTGTCGAATTTTACCATCCAAGCGCCGTTTAATTCGCCGACTTGCGTAAGCGCGGGGAAATTTTTCCCTGCGGTCGGGTTACCGGCCGCCGGTTTACGGAAAACGATGAACAGGGATTGGCGGGGAACGAATTCCAGCGGTACGACGGTGCGGTTGTTCTCCCAGCCGAACTCCGGAAGATCGCGATATTTGCCGGTTACGGCGTCCCATAGCTCGGGTTGGCGACCGGTCACCCGAAAAGAGGGGTGAATGCTCGTCGGTTCATCTCCCTGATAGGAGATGAAATATATCTCGCCTTCCTTGCTTGTCCGGTGGGTCCAGGGGAACATTTTCGTATCGATTCCGGACACGTCCGGCGGCACCTTAAGTTCATCAAGGGCCTTCTTCGTACATACGCCTCGAAAAACGAGGCCTTTCCCGAAACGGGTCATCGTGACGTTGGTGCCGTCGCAGCCGGCCCAAATCTCGGCGGCCACTTTGCGTACCTCGTCGTCACCAATCGGGTAATTCTCCAGGCTGGGTGATTTTTGCGGCGGAGCTCCAAGTATGGCCCCACCGGTCTTGACCAGATCGCGTAGCTTTCGCAATAAAGCCGGTCGCATCGATGCGCCTTCGGGGAGAACCAACAAACGGTAGGACATGCCGTCCGGCAGGACGAATCTCCCATCCTTAACCTGTAGGCGCTGTTCGATGACCTCGGCATTGATCCAGTCGAAGGAATAGCCGGGAGGCAGTTCCGGTTTAAGAATACCGGTCATTTTGGGTGTATCCTCGCCGATGAAGTAGGCGACATCGGCCGCATATTGACCCTGCTGCAGCATGAAATGCATACGACGCAGGTATTTGATCCACTCGCCGGCCTGGCCGAACCATGTGTTGTGCCGGTTGAATTCCGTACCGAACCATCCGTTGATGCCCGGGATCCGGTCCTCGTACGGCTGGTGGATATACACATGAAGCACGAAGTGATTGATGCCTTCCGTACCGGACCCGTCGCCGCGGCGCTTGATCGCCCACGGATCGACCGTCCAATGCGGGCCGGCGGAAGTGAACGCCTCGGCGGATACGATCGGCTTCCCATAGAGATGGGCCGCAGAGCTAGCCGCCCGCAGCTCGATACTGCCCAGGTCGCTTCCAGTCCAGAATTCACCGCCGATGTCATTTGACTGGCCGCCGTACTGTAGAAACTCGGCGGGGAAACCCCAGTGACCATAATTTTCGAGCCATAGGCGCAGGCCGTGCTTTTCACATTGCTCGCGCAGGCCGCCTACGTAATCGTAAGCGACGCGATCGGCGACCAGTCGGCGCAGGTCCCACAAAAAACGGTTAGACTGCTCCGCGCTGCCGACCAGCCGACCAGTGAGAACGGGCAGCCAACGGAGTGGGTCATACCCGTAGCGTTGACGAAAGGCCTCGGCTAACCCGTCCGTCCAATTTTGCGAGCCCATCTCATAACTGTCGGCCACGACCCGCTGAAAGGCCTTGCGCTCGGCGGGGGGCATCCGCTTGAGCACTTGCCCGATATAGGCATCGAAATGCATCGCGATCAATTCGCGATTCATCTTGTCGATTTCATAACCGGTTGCTTCCGGCGATGCGGGCGCATTTTGCACGCCCGTGGGGGCCATGCCCGTACGCAGGACGATCCATTCGCCTTCCGGAGCTTCCCAGGAGAATGTGCCGTCGGCCGCGAGATGTTTGGAAAGGTCAAGTACCCGCTCGGCCGGTACCGTGAGGTACGCGTCATCCGGTTCCGGTTGTGACGGCCACAGATAGCTGTCCCATTGAGGCAGGGGGGTTTGGAACATCTTGCCGAGCTGTTTCTCGACGAAGCGTTCGAGGCGGGCCGCGCCGGTCAGTTCGATCTCCGCCATGGCCCCACGGTTTTTCAATCCGGTGAATATCAACCGGAAATGTCGCGACGTTGTCGCGGGAATGGCTACCGCAACCGGGCCGTAGGGCAAAAAGCCGACATGCTCTTTGGGATTGGACCGATCGACGCACACCGTGCGCAGGGTTTCAAAATGTCCGCTCTCGTCACCCGCCTGAAGTTCGCCATTGACGATAAAAGGCATTGGGGCCGTGTGGAGTACCAGGCTGCGGGCGGTGAACGGCTCATCCGTTTCGATATCCACGATGAAAGGTTCTTTTTGTGCCGCATCGGCGGGAAATGCGCAGACGCTATTCGGATCGCCATCCAATAATTTGCCGGCGTCGGTGGTTTCCGGTTTCGTAGTGATCCGAGGTTTGCGGGCGGCCAGAACGTCGCTATCGGCGGCCGGCGCGGGAAAAGCGAGCACGGCGATATCCTGGAATTCCTTGGTCGGGGCGGGTAGTTTGCCCTCGAATTTGATCGGCCCGCGTATTCGTGTCTCGGAGATGGCGACATAACGCATGGTCTGATCGGCCTTGACCCACGGGCCGCCGGACTGGCTCCAGCCGGGGCAGTTGAACAAACCCACTCTTATGCCGAGCCGACCACCCTCTCGGATGGCATGTTCGACCATCCCCCACCATTCTTCGGAAAGGACTTTCACGTCGCCCCGGGCGTTTTCGTTCACGTCCACGTTGCCAATGAGCGCTTCGCCGATCCCCGCCTGCGCCATGGCCTCAAGGTCGCGGGTAATGCCTTCTCTCGAAATCTGATCACTGATCCAGTACCAGTAGACCCACGGTTTTGTACTTTCCGGAGGATTTCGGAAACCCTGTTCCAACGTCGATCCTGGACTCGTGCATCCACACATGGTGGGCGCGATGAAAAACAACGTAATCAAAAGCAGGTCCGAAACAGTTTTGTTGACACGGTTAAGCATGGTAGTGTCCTTGCTTCATGAAAGGATCCGTCCAAGGGTTAGGCCGATCCGTGCCCGCACACGGACCTGTTTCGTAAAATATCTGATAGGCCGGCCTTTGTACACTCACCATCCAATAGTTATCATGAAGAAAATTTTGAACGAGGGGATGCTCGTCGCCGGTTTGTTTTGAGCGGCCAGTGGACAGGGATTGGAGTAATCAGGGGAAAGGCGATTCAAAGAATGCACGCGGAACAATAGCCAAGAAAAAAATTGCCCGCATCCTTGCGGATGCGGGCATCGCCTCAGTTCTCTCAGAAGGAGGCAAGAGCATAAGGCCGATAGTCGAGTTCTTTGACAACTGGGGATTACCCCCGGTCGCCATTATTAATAGAATAATATCCAACTCTGGTATTTAATATATCATAATATTCGATCAAATGCAAGTAGCCAAATGAACATCATTTTCGTGATATAGAACATGTGGTTAAGGTTTTTGACTTATACTAAATTATAGTTTTAATATATACATTGATGATTATATTTTCGCCAAAAAACGTAATTGCATATCGATCTTCTGTCGGAATTGCGTCAGCAAGATTCGCAAAAGGGCGACGATTGCCACTGTCCAATTGTAACTGGCTTTACTTGAACGATCGGTTGGATAACAATCCGGTTTTTTGGTGGCCGTATTTTGTAGAGGTCATGGGGCAGCGGGAAGCGATAGCTTATACTCCCGCCAAGGTCATAGACATAGGGATTCATGATGAAAGTATTATTGGTTGGCAGCGGTGGTCGTGAACATGCATTGGCGTGGAAATTGGCCTCTTCGTCCGGGCTGAAACACATGTACTTCGCGCCGGGAAATGCGGGAATGATCGACCTCGGTGATTGTGTACCGGTGCAGGCCGAAGATGTCCCCGGAATAGTCCGCTTTGCAAAGCAGGAAAAAATTGATCTGGTGATCGTCGGGCCGGAGGACCCGCTTTGTGCGGGCATGGTGGATGCGCTGGAAAATGCGGGCATTCGTGCGTTTGGTCCTTCGCAGGCCGCCGCCCGTCTGGAAGGGGACAAGGCTTTTGCCAAGGAAATGATGCGTCAACGTTCGGTGCCCACCGGTGAGGCCCGTATTTTCACGACCTTTCGGGATGCCAAGGCTTATGTGGCCAGCCGGGAAGGGGGGGTGGTGGTCAAGGCAGCCGGCTTGGCCAAAGGTAAAGGTGTAGCGGTGTGCGACGACCCCGCCGACGCGATCCTGGCCCTGGAAAACATCATGGTTAAGCGCATTTTCGGGACGGCCGGGGACAAGGTTGTTGTCGAGGAGAAACTCACCGGGCCGGAAGTAAGTATTCTCGCCCTTGTTGACGGACATACGATCTACGTGATGGATAGCGCCCAGGATCATAAAGCTATCGGCGAAGGCGACACCGGACCCAACACCGGCGGCATGGGGGCTTATTCGCCGACCAAGCTAGTCAATGATCGATCCATGCGCCAGATCGAATCTGAAATCCTCGTGCCGATAATGGATGCCTTGCGTTCCGAGGGCGTGACGTATAAAGGCGTTTTGTACGCCGGATTGATGCTGACCGCGGCCGGCCCCAAGGTACTTGAGTTCAATTGTCGATTCGGCGATCCGGAAATCCAACCGTTATTGATGAGGCTGAAATCCGATCTGCTGGAAGTCTGCATGGCCGTGGTCGAGGGCAAGCTGGATTCGATTACGCTCGAATGGGATCAGCGGCCGGCGATCTGCGTGGTGATGGCCTCGGGGGGCTATCCCGGCGATTATCAGAAAGGCAAACCTATTACGGGTTTGGCCGAGGCCGGGGCGATGGAGGACGTGGTCGTCTTTCATGCGGGAACCAAGGCGTTAGGTAGTCAGATCGTGACCGCCGGCGGGCGGGTATTGGGTGTCACGGCCTTGGGCGACACCCTCGAGGCCGCTGCCCGACGTTGTTATGCCGCGGTGGACAAGATTCACTTTGAAGGGGCCTATTACCGTCGAGACATTGGGGCGAAAGCGATGAAGCCATAGACTCCGGAAAGGGCTCACGGCGTCGAAATGTCCAACGGAGGAAGACAACCTGAACGAGCCACCTCGCCATGTGTCGTGAAAGAATTGAAAAACAGGAAGCCACGACTTAACGTAGCGGTGTTCGTGGTTGTATCAAACCGCTGAGGGTCGTACAAAAAAGGGGGCCATTTTAAGGAGATATGGCATGTGGCAGTTGATAGCAAGCATTATTCTAGGGATCGTCGGAATAGCGCTGATCGTTCTCGGTCGCAGGTATCGCAAGGGCGTCCATCAAATCGTGGATCGCAACCGCCCAATGAATCCGGTTTTATGGTTTGGGTTTCAGCTCGGTATCGTCTCGATCCTGCTGGCGATCGTCTTGGTTGTATCCATTTCCTGCGTTTGGGTCGGCTCGGACGAGGTAGGTCATTTAACGCGTATTTATCTTGGCAAAGCGATGAAGCCGGGGCAGATTATCGCCTTTGAAGGGGAAAATGGCCCCCAGGCCCGCGTATTGGCTCCGGGATTTCACTTCGAGTTTTTCATCCGCTTTACCCACAAGATTGAAATGATGAAGGTGATCGAGGTAAAACCCGGTTTCTGTGGAAAGTTATATGCCCGCGACGGTGCGCCTTTGCGCGAGGAACAGGTTTTTGCCGACGAATGGCCGGCCGAGCAAATGAGCGAGATGCTTAATGCGACCTATTTCTTAACGAACAAAGGCCAGAAGGGTCCGCAATTAACCGTTCTCAAGCCCGGCAAGTACCGTTTGAACCTCTATTTGTGGGACGTGAATCCCAATGAGCGAGTAACCAATATCGAGCAGGGATTCGTGGGCGTGGTCAAATCCAATGCGCAGCAGGTCCGGGATCAGCGCAGAACGGTCGATCCTTCACGAATTCCTCAGGGCACCAATCTGGTCGCCCAACTTGTCCCCAAGGGCCATCGGGGAATCTGGGAAGAGACTCTGCCGCCCGGCCAATATTACCTGAATACGGATGCGTTTAATGTTACCCCTCTCGATACCAAGGTGCGTACCTGGACATACGCGGGAGGCTTTACCCGGCGGTATATCGATTTGAGCATCGATCAGGAGGGGGGTATTCAACAGAAAGAACGGGTGGAGAAGTTCGACGTTCCCAAGAATGCCGTGGATATGGCCATTATCAATAAAATCGAAGGGTGGGAAGTGCCCCTCGATGTTCGCGTATTAGTTCAGATTGAACCCCAGTTCGCCCCCTTCGTGGTGGCCTCGGTCGGAGGGATCGAGGAAGTGGAGTCGAAGGTCCTGACCCCGACCATCCGCAGTGTCATCCGCAACGTGTGCGGCGAGTTGGGGAAGGCCATGACTATGCGAGTTGATGGCGACAAAGGCAAGGATGCGAAGATCGAGGAAAGCGTCAATTCGGTGCTCGACCTGATCGACAAGCGCGCCCAACTCGAAATCAAAGTCAAGGAACGAATCGCGCCGGAATGTCTCAAGGCCGGTTTTACCGTCAAGGAAGTGCGTTTCGGCGAGCCGGCGATTCCTCCCGAGCTTCTGGTGGCCCGTTTGCGGCAGCAATTGGCCCAGCAGTTGAAGGAAACCTACAACCAGGAGCAGCAGGCCCAGATGCAGCGCATCCAGACGGAAAAAGCCCGGGCCGAAGCCGACCAGCAACCCATGCTGATCAAGGCGGAGATCGAAAAACAGGCGGCCGAAAAACGCAAGGAAACTCTCCGGCTGGAAGGCGAGGGCGAAAAGAACAAACTGCTTGAGATCGCCGAGGGGCAAAAGGCCCAAGTGGCGGTCCTGGGCGAGGAAAAAGTGTTACAACTGGCCATGCTTGAGAAAATCCTCGAGGCGGCCCGGCAAAATCCTGAGATGGTCAAGGTGCCCCATGTACTGGTGCAGGGAACAACCGGCGGCCTTGAGGGAGCCGCCGCCGTTCTGGGTAACAGCACCCTGACCACCGGCTTGCTGCAGAAAGCAATTGAGCCACAGGGTGAAAGTCCGAGGAAGCAGCCGTGAGTCATCGAAGCTTGCACCCTGTCGGGTTCCTTGACGGGTGGGCGACGAGAGGCGGTAGGCATATAAGAGGCATTACTGGGCCAGGATTTTAGAGAACCGGTAACGGTATTACCCATGAATTTCTTCGAAAGCCAGGATGTCGCTCGGAAGCAAACGGGGCGGCTGATTGTTTTATTCGCTCTGGCCGTTGTGGCCATTATGTGCATGGTCTATCTGGTGGTGGCCGGGGTGATCGTTTATCTCGGCGGACGCGAGTTCATCGACGGTCGCTTGGGTCTTTTTCACCCGCAGCTCTTGGTTTATATCGGGTTGGGCACCCTGGCGGTCGTGGGGTTGGGCAGTGCGTACAAAATCATCGAACTGCGTTCCGGCGGCGGTAAAGCGGTCGCGGAGGCCTTGGGCGGCCGACTCGTCCCCTCGAACACCACGGATCATGCCGAACGTCGATTGCTTAACGTGGTCGAGGAAATGGCCATCGCCTCCGGCACGCCGGTGCCCCCGGTATATATTCTCGATGAGGAGGGTATCAACGCCTTTGCCGCCGGTTATTCCCCCGCCGATGCGGTTGTGGCGGTTACCCGCGGTTGTGCCGAGCAGCTCTCGCGGGACGAGTTGCAGGGCGTCGTTGCCCACGAGTTCAGTCATATTTTTAACGGCGATATGTGTCTGAATATCCGCCTGATGGGTTTTCTACACGGGATACTGATTATCGGATTGATCGGGTACTTTCTGCTGCGTTCGATAAGTAGATCAACCCGACACGTGCAGCGCTCCAGTCGTGGTAAAGGTAACAGCGGGGTGTTGATTATATTGGTTCTGGGCGCGGGGCTGATGATCGTCGGCTACGCGGGCACCTTTTTTGGCAAACTGATTAAAGCCGCCGTCAGCCGCCAGCGTGAATTTCTCGCCGACGCCTCGGCCGTGCAGTTTACTCGCAATCCGTCCGGGATTGCCGGGGCCTTGAAGCGAATCGGGGGGTTCTCTGTTGGATCTCGACTGCAAAACCCCAATGCCGAGCAGGCCAGCCACATGTTTTTCAGCCAGGGGTTTGCTACCTGGTTTGGCAACTTTTTCGCCACGCACCCGCCACTGGCCGAACGCATTCGCCGGATCGAGCCGGATTGGCAGGGTGAATTTGCCAGGGGTGAGCCGGCGGAAGCAAAGCCCGTCAGGCAAGATGCCTTCAGGGGTACGGTACCGGCGGCTTTTGTCGGCGAGGCCAAGCCGGTTATCAGCCGTATTGGCCGACCCTCGGAGGCTCATATTCAATATGCCGGCCAGGTACTCAACGATTTACCGAAACCGCTGGTTGCCGCGGCCCGTGACCCTTACAGTGCCCGAGCGGTTGTCTATGTCCTCCTGATTCATCCACGGGGAGAAGCCCGCGATGATCAGATAAAATGGCTTGCCCAACATGCCGAGCCGGATGTCTACCAGGCAACCTTGAAACTGCTCCCATTGCTCGAGCAACTGAAAAACAGCGATCGCCTGCCATTGATCGACCTGGCCCTACCCGCCTTGAAACAGATGTCGCCCGATCAGTACAAGGCATTTAAGCGAGATTTCCTGGCCTTGATCGAGGCGGACCGGAAGATTGAATTGTTCGAGTGGATGTTTCAGCGCCTGGTGATACGGAATCTGGAGGCCCATTTCACGCGCGGGGCCGCTCCACCCCGGGCAATGTATTATGCCTTGCCGCGGCTGCGAGGCCATCTTGAGGTCCTGCTCTCTTCCCTGGCCTATGTGGGGCAAAGAGATACTGAAAAGGCGCGGGCCGCTTTTCAGGCCGGATTGGCCTTCCTTGAACTTACGGACATATCCCTGTGCCCCAAGGACCGCTGTGATCTGCAGGCCCTGGATACGGCCTTGGATGAGCTGGCTCGTTTGTCACCGCCGCTCAAACTCAAAGTGCTCAAGGCCAGCGCCGCCTGTATCAATGCCGATAATCGGATCACCGACGCCGAAGCCGAGCTGTTCCGCGCCGCGGCCGACGCCTTAGGCTGCCCCGTCCCTCCCCTGACCAAGAATGCATCATGAAACCGGTGTGGCACAGGCGTCTCGCCTGTGCACTTCGGCCATGAAAGACTGATACAATCAGGTTTTCGAACGCACTCTAAAGGGGCGCAGCTCCTTGAGTTGATCGTCAACTCGCCATCTTCGCGAGGCCAGTCGAATAAACGAACCGCGCCCAGTTGTTTCCCCGGCATTGGCCATAAGAAAATATTCTGTTATAATGAACGTAGCAAATCCGAGGTTTTACTGTGTGGTGCTTTATGGACACAGCTACCGGATTGGCGTGAGCGCATTCGCAGCGATGTCGTCGTTCATCATGGCGACCCATGTGTCGGCGGCACGTGTGTACCAGTGAGCGTAATTGTCGGGAGCGTTGCCGACTGTGACACATTCGAAAAGATTTTAAGCAGTTATCCACAGTTGGCACGGGAAGATATCCAGGGGGCCTTGGTCTACGCCGTGGAAGCGGTCAACCGTTTCGACTTTGTTCCGATCTCACAGTAGATACAAATCATGTCGATTGCGGTAAAGAGGCAGAATAAGGGGTGAAACTCTATTACTCGTTGCAGAAGTAAGGCGATACGTGTGGTAATCCCTCGCTCGCTCGCCCGCCCGCCACGGCTCTGCGGGCTCCGCCTTGGCGAACTCGGCTCAGCCTCGGCGAGCGAGGTAAACCACGTCGGGTAGCAGAAATACATCTTTCCGTATTTTGTCTTTCGTATCCCATCTCGCTGCCGAGTCGAGGATTCGCACCTGGCGGCCCTCGCTGGCTAACTGGCTCCTCGCTCGTCGCTCCCTCCCTCCTTTTCTCTTTCTCTCCTTCCCCCGTTCTGCTCCCTTCTCCTTCTCCGGATCATCTTTTGTGTTCTATAGAGTATGGCCGAACGTCACGGCCACCGGAGTCCCGACTCGGAGCGGATTCTCATGCCGGTATTCTACTTTCAACTCACTCCTCTCGACTTTCTCCGGCAAAGCCGGCTAGCTCGGGGAATTATCCCCCAACGTTTTTCCCAGAATCTTTCACCGTACTCCGCACCGGTGAAGCCGTGTCTCCACTTATTCTATGGTGAGAAATGTAAAAGCACTAAACGAACGAAAATCCAAGAAACGATATAAATCCTTATACAAAAAGGATTTATTGATAAAAGAGCCTCTAACTTGCGCAATGACAAACCCGAAACCAAGCTATCGTCCGTTACGCCTAACAGCCTAAAAGCCTAAAAGTCCATTAACCATACTTATGATGTGCCTGCCGCAAACGCCACCTCATGATCGGGCATATCCATCCAGAAAGGGAGCGGATATAATCCTCGGCGGTTTGTTAAAATTTGCTGTTCTTTTCCGGGAAACAAATACCGTGGCGGCTAAAAAAACCCAAACAGTGCAATTGGCGTACGGCAAGGAGGGTTTGGAAATAAAGGTTCCGCTCGATGCCCAGGTGATCGAGCCGCATTATGTGGAGGGGCTGCCCGACGAAAGGGCGGCCATCATCGAGGCCCTCCGTAAGCCGATCGAAAGCCCCCCCCTGCGCGAGAAAGTCAAGCCCGGCGACCGCGTCGTCATCGTGCATACCGACATCACCCGGGCCACGCCAAACGAACGCATCTTGCCACCGCTGCTGGCCGAACTGGAGGAGGCGGGTGTCCGCCGCGAGGATATCTCTCTGCTCAACGCCTTGGGAACGCACCGACCCCAGACGAAAAAAGAGCTGCAAGCCATGCTCGGTCGCAAGATCGTAGCCAATTATCGCTGTTTACAACATGACGGTAATGACGACGCCAACCTCGTTCACCTTGGTAAAACGCGCTTTGGTCATGATGTGCGGGTCAACCGCCACTTTGTCGAGGCCGATGTGCGTATCCTGACCGGCTTCATCGAGCCGCACTTTTTCGCCGGATTCAGCGGCGGGCCGAAGGGCGTACTGCCCTCGATCGCCGGGGCGGAAAGCGTCCTCAGTAACCACGGGGCCGACATGATTGGTCATCCCAAGGCCACCTGGGGTATCACCATGGGCAATCCGATCTGGGAGGAAATGCTGGAAGCCGCCCGCATGACCAAGCCCACCTTCCTACTGAATGTGGCCATGAACCGCGACAAGCAGATCATCGGTGTTTTTGCCGGTGAACTGTTTGCCGCGCACCAGGCCGGCTGCGCGTTCGTCAAGGAACACTCCATGGTTCCCGTGGCCGAGCCGTTCGATGTGGTAATTACCAGTAATAGCGGGTATCCGCTCGATTTGAACCTGTACCAGACGGTCAAGGGCATGTCCGCCGCCGCCCAGGTTGTGCGGCAGGGCGGGGCGATCATTATCGCCTCGCAATGTTGGGACGGCCTGCCGGAGCACGGCCGCTATGCCAGCCTGCTTCGCGAGGCGAAAAACCCCGCCGAGATGCTCGCCCGCATCGAATCTCCCGGCTTCGCCTCCGCCGATCAGTGGCAGGTGCAGGTCCAATGCAAGATCCTGCTCAAGGCCGACGTCTACGTATATGCCGATGGACTCAGCGATCAGCAGATTGCCGATTCCATGCTGCGCTCCTGCGAAAGCGTCGAGAAGACCCTGGCCGCCTTGACCGCCTCCAAGGGGAAGAAAATCTGCGTCCTGCCCCAGGGACCGATCACCATCCCCTACGTATCTTCCTGATGCGGTGATCGGCCGATCACGGTTGCCGCGGCGGTTCGGGCATGACGTTGGATATTTCCCTGATAAAATTTGGATTGCAGGCATATCCGTATTTTTGACTCAGATGGATATGCTTCCATGCTTCCTCATATTTCTTATCACCATACAGAAGGACGGCCAGGTTGTTATGCGCGACCGCGTAATCGGGTTTTAGCTGAATGGTCTTACGATAGGCGGCCATGGCGTTCGGGTTGTCTCCCTTCCTCGAAAGCGCCCGACCGAGATAAAAATGGAGATCCGCTTCGTCAGGTTGCTTGTTCAGGGCGTCGTTCAAGACCTTGATGGCTTCCTCGGTACGGTTTTGATGAAGCAGAATCTCCGCAAGGAGTTGGCTGGCCTGATGAAGGTCCGGATTGGTCTCCTTGGCCTTACGGGAGTGGGTCATGGCCTCGTCGTAGCGTTCGGTTTTGTAGTAGTTACGGGCCAGGTTGAAGTGGACGATGCCATAATCCGGTTCAAGTTTGAGGGCCTTGAGATACTCCTGAATGGCCTGCTCGAATTGCCGGTTGTCCTCAAGCCGGGCGGCCTGGTTATTAATGATGGTGGCCAGATTATGACGTGCTTCCGGATGATTCGGATCGAATCGGAGTGTTTGCTCATACTCGTGGACAGCGGCTTCAGTTTGCCCGATGCCGTTATAAGCGAGGCCCCGTTGATAATGCCAGTGGGCTTTATCCGGTTGATAACCGGTGTAATTCACCCCGACCAGGACCCGGATAGCCAGGCAAGCCACCGCCCAGCCGGCCAAGCGACCGAGGGTCCGCTGTCGAATCATTCCGACCATTTCGACCACGGCATAAGCGCCGAGAATGATAAGGAAAGGGATAATGGGTACGCGATAGCGGCCGGCGATGATAAAGGGCAGATGAAAGACGAAGTAGGTGGCGATCAGCAGGAGCATAAGGACGAAAACCGGGTATGGCTTTCTCGTGGCGATTGGCGTGCTCTGTGGCGATCGTCGGCATCTCCTGGCGTTGATCGCTACCATGATTGTGCCCACGATCGCCAACGTGAATATGAGTGAGAACCGCAGCGGCAGCCACCTCAGGATCCGTGAATCGAGGCGAACATATTCATCTTCGCGCTCATTACTGATTTCTTTCGGTCCCCAAAACAACAAGGCCTTTTTCATGGTCAAGCGGAAGACTTTGAGCGGATGTTCCTTGATGTATTTCCATCCCAGACTGGAGAAGTGGCTTGATACTTCGGAGTATTTCAACGGTCGGCCGAGCTCCGACTCCAGGCGTTTGACGATATACGGATAATCATCGCATGACCATGATCCGAACTCGGTGGTACTGGGCGTGTAGCCGTTGGCCTGCGGATTGTTGCCGAAATAGAAATTCACTCCCCCGTTTGCCGATACCAAGACCAGATCCTGAGCCACAAGATAATTCCTGAGCGTGGCGGACCCGATCAGGGGAATACCGACGGCGAAAAAAAGGCAGGTATGACGGAGGAACCTCCCACGCGGTAGTATTTGTCTTCGGGCGACCCAGAACATCCAGAACACGACCATGAGGCCGACGGGCATGAAGGTGGGGCGAACCAGGACCAGCAGGCCCCATGTAACGCCGGCGGCTAAGGCATGAATCCAATGCAGCCGCTCGGACCAGATACCCAGAAAATAGACCAGCAACAAGGAAAGGGGCACAAGCAGGACGGGCTCAAGAAACTCTCCCTCGTAGTAAATGAAGACCCAGTAACAGGACATTACGGCCGCCGCGATCAAGCCCACGCTCGCTCCGAACCAGCGTCGCCCGAGGACGAACGTGAGATAGCAACTGAACAGGCCGAGTAATGTCTGAATGATTCGTGGCGCCGTATAACCGAGCCCGGTCAGCATACGGACGAAAGCCAGAAAATAGGGGTATCCGGGTGGCCTGAAATAAGGCTGCTCGCGAATCTGCGGATCATGGAAATCGGGCGCTTGCCCGCGGAGCGACCAGTCGCCCGTTACGAGGCTTTGGCTCCAATAATCATGATAGCGGGCATCGAGATCGAGGTAGGCATAATCCGGCTGACTGGAAAAATCATGGAGATAAAGGCCACGAAGCAGGGCGGCAACGAGCAGTATCCCGAGGAGAATCAGCCATTGGTGGGCTACCGTTGCCGGAGCGCCCCGGCGGTTTGCCGAACCGGAGTCTGTCGGCCTGATTCCGACTGAGGAAGAAGGGGGCGACTGCGCCTCGTACTTTGACTTCGGACGATTTCGTCGCGCGCTCATTGAGTAGCCTCACTGAAAATCATCGTCAGGCCTGATCCGGTACCACGAACGGTTTGCGATAGTGTCGCGTCAAGAGATCATTAGCCTGTGGATCGTCTAGTACCGTTTCGGTGATCGGATCAACATGCAGCTCGCGCCCCAGAGTGTAGCCGTCTTGGTCGAGATCCAGACCGTTCTCGGCCAGATAAGATTCGGTGCGCTCCAATACATCGGTCATTTCCGGAGTGGCCGTCAGGGTTTCGGGACGTGGCTTGAACGGCACCTTACCACCCAGCCGGATCGAGGCGTTTGCCAAATGAACCAGGGCGGCCGAGTAGTGCCCCTCCAATATGTCCGCGTTAAGGTCGGACACTTTATGGCTGCGCACGGCGGCCAGAAAATTAGCATACTTGGCTTGTTGGTCTCCACCAGGTCCCAGGGTAAACGGCACGTCCGGCAAGGGGGCGGGTTCCTTGCTACCTTGTGGAAAGAACTTGTATCCGCGGGTGTTGATCTCGATTCGGCCGGCCTCAAGGTAGTAAATATTGCCGACATTAAGATCGTGGAAGGGTTTCGAGGGCAGTCCGCGCACCTCGGAGATCATTTGTGTTTCGCCGAAATCGAAGACCGCAACCTGAGTGCTGGCCGTTTCTCCCTGATCGCTATGTCCCAATCGACCGCCGAAGCTGATTACCCGTCGGGGCAAAGTCGCTCCGGCAATGGCCCAGCGGGCGGTGTCGACCTCGTGTACGCCCTGATTACCCAGATCACCGTTGCCGAAATCCCAGAACCAGTGCCATCGATAGTGGACCAGATTTTCATGGTACGCTTGTTGCGGGGCCGGACCGAGCCAGATGTTAAAATCGAAGCCTTCCGGCGGTGCTTGATGCGGACGATAACCGATATCACCGCGGGTGCTGAGACGGTCATAGCCCGATTTGTAACACAAGCTACGCGAAACCAACAGCTTGCCAAGCCGGCCGGAATGGATCGTAGAGATGACCTTTGCATAGTGTGGCATCGAGCGATTTTGCGTGCCGTGTTGCACGATACGATCATACCTTCGGGCCGTTTCCACGGCGATGCGCCCTTCATGCATATTGTGGCTCAGCGGCTTCTCGACGTGTACATCCTTGCCCGCCTGACAGGCCCAGATCGTCATGAGTGAATGCCAGTGATTCGGGGTGGCGATGGACAAGGCGTCCAGGCTTCGATCGTCCAAGGCATAACGCACATCCTGAATGCAATGGCTCGGTCGATACCCTCCCTTTTCCTCCACGATCTTCACCCGCGACTCGAAAAGACGCGTGTCCGGATCGATCAGATAGGCAATTTCAACATTGCAGGATTTTCCGAGTTCGCTATAGGCGCTGATATGGCTTGATCCCTGTCCATTGATGCCGGCCACACCCAGGCGAATCCGGTCGTTGGCCCCCAGAGGCCGACCGATGGCACGCTGGCGGCCCAGCAAAGCCTTGGCCGAGTTCCCGGCGAGCAAGGCGGTCCCTCCCGTGGTCAACAGGGTCTTCTTGAGGAAGCTTCTTCGACTTACGTGAGGCATCATTTTCTTCTTCTCCTGACTGTCGGGTATCAATCGTTGATCTTGGTTACACGAACTCAAAGAGCCGCCGATTCCAATGCATGATCGACCTATGCCCGATCCGGTACCACGAAAGGTTTGCGATAATGCCGGGTGAGCAAATCATTGGCCTGGGGATCGTCGATGACTTGTTCGGAGGCCGGGTCCACATGCAGTTTGCGTCCCAGGATGAACCCGTCTTTCTCCATGCTCAGGCCGTGCTGGACGAGATATTCTTCCATCCGGTCCAACACGTCCTTGATATCCGGGTTCCCCGTTAATTCCTCGGGTTGCGGCCGGAACGGCACTTTCCCGCCCAGACGAATGGAGGCATTGGCCAGATGCACGAGGGCACAGGAATAATGCGCATCAAGCACATCCGAGCGCAATTCCGCGAAATTCCGGTTACGCATGACGGCCAGGAAATTGGTGAACTTCCGGATTTCCCCTTCGCCGTCCACCGGCCCCATATCAAAGGGTACCTCGGGAAGTTGCGCCGTTTCCTGGCTCCCCTCCTTGGGGTAGAATTTGTAGTCCACACCGTTGCTGACGATCATTCCGCCTTCCAGATGTAGAATGATTCCGATCCCCAGATCATGATAGGGTTTGGTTTTCAGGCCCCGAGTTTCAAAAATGAATGTTGTTTCACCAAAATCGGCAACGACCATTTGCGTGCTGGCGACCTCGCCTTGGTCCTGATAGCCGAGCCGTCCACCGAAACTGAACACACTTTTCGGCAGCGTGGAGTTGGGAATCGCCCAGCGTACGATATCAACTTCGTTGATGCCCTGATTGCCGAGATCTCCGTTACCAAAATCCCAGAACCAGTGCCATTTATAATGTACCAGGTTCTCATGGTAAGGCCGGTAAGGCGCCGGTCCCAGCCAGATATTGAAATCAAGCTCCCGTGGAGGTTGGGTGTGGGGGGCATAGCCGATATTGCCGCGCGTGGAGATTTTGTCCCAACCCCATTTATAGCAGAGACCCCGCGCCACTTTAAGTTTACCGAGCTTGCCCGAACGGACGACGGCCATGATCTGATGATAAACGGTGGCGTCACGACTCTGGTTACCTTGTCGGACGACCCGGCCGTATTTGCGTGCGGTTTCGACCGCGATGCGCCCTTCATGCATGTTGTGGCACATCGGTTTTTCCACCAGGACATCCTTGCCTGCCTGGCAGGCCCAAATGGTGAGCAGCGCGTGCCAATGATTGGGCGTGGCAATGGAGACGGCGTCCACGCTCTTGTCATCCAGGGCATAGCGCACGTCCTGCACGCAGTAGGTCGGGCGATAGCCGGCCGTATCCTCAAGTATCTTGGTTCGCGATTCGAATAACCGAGAGTCGGGATCCGCCAGATAAGTCAATTCCACGTTATGGGTTTTGGCTAATTTCGCATAAAACTCGACATGTCGGCCACCTTGACCGTTGATGCCGGCCATGGCCACGCGAATCCGGTCATTAGCTCCCAGTGGTCGACCTGTTGCCCGTTGACGCCCGGATAGGGCCTTGGCCTGGACCCCGGAACACAGCGCCGCGCCTCCGGCGCTCAGCAAAGATTTTTTCAGGAACATTCGGCGGCTTTGATTTACCATGATCCTTCCTCGTTATGATGGAACTATATTTCTCGCTGATGATTCCAAAGCCTCACAAACGTAGGAGACCATCATCCTGCACTTTATTGACGGTCAAACCCCGTCCGGCACCACGTAAGGTTTTCGGTAATGACGCGAACACAGGTCATTGGCTTGCGGATCATCGAGTATCCGTTCCGCCATTTTATCGATACACAGTGTTCGTCCCAGGGTTAACCCGCCTTTTTCAATGTCGATACCGTGATCGGCCAGGTGCTTTTTCGTTCGCTCGAAAACCTCCACGGCGTCCGGATCGGTTGCCAACTCCTCCGGGATCGGTTGGAAAGGCACTTTACCGCCCAACCGATAGGAGATGTTGGCCAAGTGGCAAAGCGCCGCTGAATAATGCCCCTCCAGTATGTCCGCGTTCAGATCGGATACGCAGCGGCTGCGCATGGCCATGATCCAGTTTTCATGTTTATCTCGCCCCGGACCCAGTGCGTATTCCACTTCCGGTAGCGGAGCCGGTTCATTGCTGCCGGTCGGATAAAATCTTATTTCCTTGTCCCGGTTCCCCATCGCCACCGTTCCAGCCTCCAGGTGAAAGATATTGCCGACTTGCACGTCAAGCATCGGTTTGGATTCCCGTCCACGGACCTCGAAGATGAGTTTCGTTGCCCCGAAATTCATTATGGCCACCTGAGTGCGGGCGGTTTCGCCTTGATCGGGGCGTCCCAGACGACCGCCGAAACTGATGACGCTGTCCGGCAGCGTCGCGTTGCGGATTGCCCAACGGGCAATGTCCATCTCGTGAACCCCCTGGTTGGTGATATCTCCGCCCCCGAAATCCCAGAACCAATGCCAACGATAATGCACCAGATTGTCATGGTACGGTTGTCGGGACGCCGGTCCCAGCCAGATATCAAAATCCAGTTCGCGAGGCGGCGATACATGGGGGGCGTAACCAATATCTCCGCGTGTTGAAAGACCCGATCTACTGGTTTTATAGCATAGGCCTCGTGATATCAACAGTTTCCCCAGTTGCCCGGAATGAATGATAGCGATCATTTTCGCGAAGAGCGGCTCGCCACGCCGCTGGGTACCGTGTTGCACGATTCTCTGGTATTTGCGGGCGACTTCGACGGCGATGCGTCCTTCATGAATATTGTGACTCAGCGGCTTCTCTACGAGTACGTCCTTGCCCGCCTGACACGCCCAGATGGTCATCAGCGAATGCCAATGATTCGGCGTGACGATCGAAATGCCATCGAGGTTACGATCGTCCAGGGCGTAGCGAATGTCCTGGAGCAACACTTGAGGGCGAGCCACGCCATGGTCCTCACACAGCTTGAGTCGCGATTCAAATAACCGTGAATCCGGATCAACCAGGCAGGCGATCTCGACATTTTGATCTTTCAACTTGGCGAATTGGACAATGTGGTCTTGCCCCTTGCCGTGCAAACCGGCAATGGCGATGCGAATGCGTTCGTTGGCTCCCAACGGTCGTCCAACGCTTTTTTGCCGAGCCGTTAGCCCCAAGGAATTTCTTGAAGCCGCCAGAAAAGCGCTGCTGCTTGATACCGTATGCTTTAAGAAGGTTCGCCGATTAAGCCGTGCCATTATGCTCCTCCAATGGGGGACGAGTATCCGGGCGATAAAAAGCGGATGAGTTATTATGCCATATTCCCGACCTCTTGGCCATGCGGCAAACAGGCATTTTGAAACGAGGGGAATGCTTTAGCTCAGGGTATGCCCGCATAGGGTCGTATGCGGTCGATCAAATCATCGATAGTGTAATTTTTTTGGCAGTCCAGGGGCAGAAACACCCCGTGATTATGATCGCTGGCCAGGATGATCATGCGATCAAAACGGACATCATAGCCCAGCTCCTGGGGTTGATGCCCGATGATAAAAAATTTCACCTTAAAGGCATTGCCCAAGTGATCCAGTAGAGCCGCTGTGTGCCTCCGCCCCCAAACCATCTGGTAGACATCTCCGCCTTCCGAGAGATCCAGCTTGGCGGCTGGAAGGCGAACGCATTGCGGGTCAAACTGATCGATGTGATAGACGTCGGGTAGCGAATGGGCGAGGAAAATACCGTTGGGGGTTCGCCCGGCAAGGGGAAAGGACATAATGAACTCGTCAATCGCTTCGAGGACACCATCGATCTGGTTGGTCTCCATGGCCTCGGCCACCCCGCGCTCGAAGTCATCGGTAACCATGCGGCCGCCCTTGGTGATCTCATGATTCTGCAGTTGGGCCAATTCGTGGTTGCTTTGTAGAAAGTGGACCTGGTCCACAAAAAAAGTTTTCCATTTAGCCGCATCCAGCATCAATTCGACGGAATGGTCGGCGGCCCCGTAGGTCTGAGGGGTCTCATGGATCAGCTCATGGAGAATCACATGCCGGGCCGGGGTCCGTTCCAATTGGCAGTATTTAACCAGCTTCTCAAAATTCCGCCGATGCCCGTGCATATCGCCGGTCATGACCACTTGGCCGTAGTTCGGAAAAACGAGCAGGGAACCTTCCCGGATTGGGTCCTCCAGGTTCAGTTCCGCGGCCCGGCGAAAGGTATCAATGGCAGATTGGGCTAGACTCATGCAATTCAATCATCGGAGGAAGGTAAAGGGACCGTTGTTTTAACCGCGTTTTTTTCTTTTTCGTCCGAGGGCATCGGCCCGACCAGGGTCGCATCGTTTTTATCGAGTACGTGTTGAACCACCTGCAAACGGCGAATCACTTCACTCATGGTGGCGGGACGGTTTTTCGGATTCTCCTGGCAGCAGTCCATGACCAGTCGGCTCAAGGCCGGTGGTACATTCGGATTCAACTCATGCGGCGGCAGGGCCTGACGGGGCATCAACAGGTCGATTCCCTCTCGGCGTCGTTTGCTGGGCAAAACCGTTGGATAAGCCTGCCCGGTGATGGCCCAGTAAAGGGTTGCCCCCAGGTTGAAGATATCCGTTCTTTGGTCCAGGGGAATGCCCCGCTCGACCTGTTCGGGCGCGATATAGTCCGGCGTTCCTTGAATCCGTCCCTTGACATGGCCGATCGGACAACTCTGACCGAAATCAATGATTTTAACCTCTCCTCGTTCTCCAATGAGTATGTTATTGGGTTTAATGTCCGTATGTACATATCCGTGTTGATGAAGGGCGTCCAGCCCCTCCGCGACGCGGATGAATATACCCGTTAAGCCGTGTATACCCAAGGCGCCGATTTCCTCCAGCGAGCGGCCCTCCACGTATTCCATAAAAATATGAAGTTCTTTTAACTGAAAAAGTCGGCGGACCCGACGCAATTCAAAACTCTTGCGCAGGTAGGGATGATCCAACTTGCAGGAGATATCGAAATCGTTAAGCGCCTGATTGATGAATCGATCATCGTCCGTTGCCCGCCGAACCACCCGTTTCAAGGCATATTGTCGGCCGTTACGCTGATCGGCAACCAACCAGATAGTCGAGCGCGCACCGGTTCCCAGCCGCTCGTAAACGGTGTAACCTGGAACCGTAAAACTCACCAAACATCTCCCTAACCCTAATGGGCCGTTAATTGTCCCACCTGACCGAAGAGGGGGAACCTTGGTACGATAAGGTCCGTTTTGCCGTCCGCCGATTGTAGGGCTTTGATGACCGGACCGTCAACAACGATCGTTCCCACCCCTGGGGACACCCCGGAGGCTTTGCTATGGTTTCAATGGAAGTCATGCGGAATAGTCAGTAATCCCTTACGCAAAACCACTACCCATTATTTCTTCCATGAATCGGATGAAAAATCGGAGGTCTATACCGCGGATGGAGAAGACCGAGGGAAAGAGAGTTATCGGCCAAGCGTGTTGGTCTGGAAAGGCAGAGAGTGGGCGGTTTCGCTGAATGCGGCGGGGGGAACGGGGTGAAAAACCAAGTTGCCATGCTTTTCTACATTCTGTTCGCTGATTCCGCATTGTTCACGGAGAACGTTAGTCAACTCGGCGGCGGTCAGGCTTTGAGCTGAATTGGTCTCATTGGAGGTAGGGGGAACAAGCACGCCAATTCGAATAACGCCCTTGGACTGATCCGAATTCGACTCCCGTTTCAGATTTCCGGTCAGAACGTAATTACCTTCCCGATCAATGACGATGTCGAACTGGTCCAATCCCTCGCGTTTGCCTGCTGGATGGGGTTCAAAGCGAATGGCATTCCAACTGGACGACTGAGGAGTCGGTCGACCTGCGGGGTGGATGGCCGCCTGAATATGGCGAGCCATCAACTCGGTCGTTCGCCAAGGGGCTGCGGGCTGGTTCGGCTGAAACCAATCCAGCATGGCCGCTCCCAAGGTCATCGATGCAACCAAGCATCCCAGCGTCACTTCCATCCGTGTGAGTCGAAACATGATCCGTCCTGTTGCCGACTTGTGACCCATTAATACCCGCCCTTCCTGGGCGATGATAGGACTACTTTTACAATAAATATCGGACAAACACAAGAACATACCGGTATCATTTTTTTGAAATCTTAAAAATATTATGGGGCTATGTGCCACAATATATGTCAAACCGAGAATGGGTTGAGGGAGAAAGCTTGGTTATCGGGCGTTTTGGCGGAATCTGCTTTGCCCGGGCCATCGCGGTCCCCGTTTATTCGCTGAGCAATTCCGGTTCAAACCCAGCCGGCCAGCCGATTCCCAAACGACGTATTTTCAGGTCTCATCTTGCCGAACCCCCCGGTTCTTTCGGTATCGGGTGGGTGGTTACGGTTGCCAGGGGATCGAATAGTTGCTGAAGATCATGCACCAGCTGTCGGACGAAAGAGGTGACATTTTCACTCCGTGTGCGGAAGGTGACGCTCCGTCGCTCCAGGTCGTCGGCCAGGCGGCCGAGGGGGTCTGCCGATTCCGCCGGCAGGGTTTTAGTCACTAGGCGGCGACGGAACCATTCCGCCAGCACTTGGGGATTATGTTGCTCCGCCGGCCGGCTTGTTGCCTGCCGGATGGTGACGGCCGTCTCCGCGACTTCCAGATTTCGCAAAAGTCCCATCAGGATTTCTTGTGGGCCGCCACCACAACCCGGTTGCACAAAAACCTCAAAACGGGCGTCCGGCCGCTCCTGAACCCAATGTCGAATCCGACCGGCCAATCGACCTAAAGTCATGGCCCTGCCCTCCAGCAGAAAGCGCCCTGAGCTGGTTATCGTAATCCGAACGGGGCCCGGCCGAATAATGAGCCGGCAGGCCGTATGGATTGCCGGAATATACTCCGTGTTGGGGGCCAGCCAAAGCTCCTCATTCCGATCCGAATGAAGTTCCGCGGGGGCCACCAAAGCACTATCGAAATCCACCAAGGCCACGACGGTCCCCTCATCATCAGCCGTAATCGACCCGTTTTCCAAAGGCATCGAACCGGCAAAAACCCAGGGCACGTCCTGTATCTTATGATCCGCGCTTGGCTGGGGACCGGAGGCGATCATCCACCGTTCGATAGGCTCGGTGATCGTTTGACCGTCACGTAAGTATTGGATTTCGACAATCACGGGATCGCCGGTGGGAGGGGCCCATATCCCCGTAACCGGATCGTAGGTAACCGGTCGACCGGGAGTCAGTCCGATCAGCCCCATGGCTTGGTAGATATGCGATGGGCGAGCTTCGACCCGGACGATGCTTTCATGTTCGCGGATCCGTGGTGAACAGGCGAACAATTCGATTAGCCCCTCACGCAAGATGACCGTGGCCTCGATCTCCACTTGTCGTTGCGTCCAATTGATCCATACCCCGTTCTGAAAGCGGACGATCCGTGGCTCGATCGTCGGCTGGGTGTCGGGTGGTACGCCGTGGACAGTCAAGGTGAGTACGAAAAGCCAGCTTACGGGTAGGGCCTCCCAAAGCAGTAGATAAATTCCTCGACCATAATAGTTCCACGATCTTGCCCATGCGGATGGCATCACGGGGGGTAACCCCTTTGCTCCGTCACGGAACCATTGATTGTTCATACGATACCTTCTGAGGCCGCGCACGTTCGCTCCATCTGCTTTCTGGCCGCTTCCACGGTATTTCGCAGCAAAGTTGCTACGGTCACCGGTCCTACCCCGCCCGGTACCGGCGTAACCGCCCCTGCTACCTCGCGAACCGCGTCAAAATCCACATCTCCAACCGTTTTGACCGTGCTTTGTCCCTCGGCATTGATAGTCTTGACCCGGTTGATACCCACGTCGATGACTACCGAGCCCGGCTTGACCAAATCCGCCGTGATCAGACCCGGCTTGCCCGCCGCCACGATTAACAGATCAGCCCGCCGCGTATGGGCGGCCAAATCTCGCGTGGCGATGTGGCAACAGGTTACCGTGGCCATCTGTTGCACGAGAAATACGCTGATTGGTAGTCCCACGATCGGCCCCTGTCCGACCACCACCGCTTCAGCGCTTCGAATTTCTGTTCTCGTTTCGCGCACCAGCTCCATGACCGCCAAAGCCGTGCAGGGGGCGATGATCGGCTCGGCGTAAAAGACCATGCCGATGTTACTGGCGTTTACACCTTCCACGTCCTTGTATGGGTTGATGCGGTACTGCATGGCCGTGGTATCGATCCATTGCGGCAGGGGGAGGTGCATCATGATTCCGGTAACCGCCGGGTCGCGATTGAGTTGTTCGATCCGCTCGGCCAATCCCTCCGCACCGCATTCCAGCGGTAGCTGAATTAATTCATAAGCAATACCCATTTCCGCGCATTGCCGCTCTTGGGAACGGGCGTAGACCAACCCCGCCGGGGGAGCGCCCACCATCAACGCTGCCAGTTTGAGGCGTACTCCCTTTTGAGCGAACTCCTCCACCTGTCGGCGCACGTCAACCCGAATACGCTCCGCCACCGCATGGCCGTCAATGATTTTCGCTGCCATACATGACTCCGACTTGAAACTTTTCTGCTCTGATCGGGATTATAAGGTAAAACACCCGTCCGCGCCGAGACGGTTGGCGGCGGGTTGAAGAAGCCAGGAGGAAACGCTATACAAGATGGGAATTGAATATGACTCTTCGCACATTGATCCCAAGGGGTAAAATCCCATGCGACCTATGATCCAGATTCAAATTACATTGGCCGGGGAACTAGCCGGGGTGGTCGGCGATACTCGAATGGAATACGGAATGGCCCCCGGAGCGCGCTGCGGCGACCTGCTCGCTCTTATGCTGGCCAAGCGTCCGGCCCTGGTCGAGATAGCTGAAAGGTTTACCTGTTCGCTCAACGGCCGCCGGGTCCCCCTGGAAACCGTGTTGGCCGACGGTGATCATCTCGAAATCTCCGCTGGTGAGGATTGATTCTCATGGTTCAAGCAGCCGTGCCGAGGAAAGAAAATCTCGCCGCACGTAAAAAACGTGCCGGTCGTATTATTGCATGTTTGAAAAAGATGTATCCCGATGCTGATTGTGCGCTGGTGCACAACAGCGCGCTGCAATTGCTTGTCGCTACCATCCTTTCAGCGCAATCCACCGATGAAACCGTCAACAAGGTTACGCCGGTCTTATTTCAGGAATATCCGACGGTCGAGAGGCTGGCCGCCGCTAACCCCTCCGATATCGAGAAAATCGTTAAACCCACGGGATTTTTCCGTCAGAAAACCAAAAGCATCATCAACGCCTCGAAAATCATAGTCGAGCGTTTTGGCGGCCAGGTGCCGCAAACGATGGATGAATTGATCCAGTTGCCCGGCGTGGCCCGAAAAACCGCCAACGTGGTGCTTGGCACCTGGTTCAAGCGAAATGACGGGGTCGTGGTGGATACCCATGTCGGCCGCCTGGCCCATCGTCTTGGCCTGACCTGGACCAGCAAAGATACGAAGGATGCCGTTAAGATCGAACAGGATCTCATGGAAATCCTGCCCCGGCGCGAATGGACCTTTGTCGCCCACGCCCTGATCTGGCAGGGCCGTCGGATTTGCGTCGCCCGCAATCCAAAGTGTGCTGCTTGCGATTTGCGCAAACTTTGCCCATCGGCTTTCAAGGCCGATTGAATAGCCGATCGGGCAGGATGAACACCATTCTCTTTACCCGCCGGTCAATATCTATTTTTCTTTTGGATGGTCCCTGCTTAATTGGAAATCGGCGTCGGAGAAGGAAACGTTGGTATCGATGTTTGCATAGCGATACCGGGCGTCAAGGGATTCATCCTTGTTCCATAAATCCACGCCGGCCGGTAACAGGTTTTCGGCATCAATGTAAAAGTCTTGTCGGGCGTGAATCCATTTCCGGGTGATGGGGCGAATGATCTCCAGGTAATGGGCCGGATAGCCGGTTGGATCGAGTTCCACGACCCCGCGGTAATGGAAGACAATTTGATCGGCGATTTCCGGGTCGGTAATCGGACCGAGAGTTCGCCGTACCATGTTAGCGAGCCCGAAGCTCGTAATCGGATTCTTGCTTTTACCGATTTTCACGGAGAGGGTGGGATCGATGGTCCGAACGGTCGGTGGCATAAATAAAATCCCCTTGCGCTCTCGGACCAGTAGCTTATTATCGTTTTTTCCCTCTACATAAACCGATTCAAAATAATCCGCCTGCGGATCGTCCCATATAAATTTGACGCTGAACGGATCCCGGCGAAACCTCGCGATCATTTTCTCGAGAGGTTGAAGCTGGCCGAGCTTCTCCTGTCGATAAAGGACCAGCTGATAGTAAGGCAGAGCGGAACAACGTTCCTCAAGTTTTTTAAGATAAGCGACCGGATCGGATTGGATGCGCCTCGCTTCCTTCTGATAGCGTGGTTCCACCTCCTTAAGCAGGATCGGCTTGGCCGCCTTAACCGGGGCCGCGCAACCAGTCATCAGCCAGGTCAGAGCGGCCGGCGACAACAGAAATACCGAGATAGTTCGGGAAAAACGCAAAGCGCGGGGATTTCTCATGATCGTAACATTCTCCATCTCAGGCCGATAGATGATACCATCCTTGCAGAACAAAGCCCAGGGTAAAGATCCCTGGGCTTTGGGCCATTTCATAATAGATTGCAAGGCATCCGCGGGCCAATGCCCCTCACATTTGCCTTCCCACTGCGGCAGCCACCGCCGCCAGCTCCTTCATCATCTCGGCAAAGGCCTTCGGCGTCAGCGACTGAGCCCCGTCAGTGAGGGCGTGCTCCGGATCCGAATGTACCTCGACCATCAATCCATCAGCCCCGGCCGCGATCGAGGCCCGGCACATGGCCGGCACCATGTAGGCATGCCCCGTCCCGTGGGCGGGATCCACGATGATCGGCAAGTGCGATTCGCGTTTAACTGCCGGAATGATCGCCAGAGGCAGGGTGTTCCGCACATATTCCTCATGCGTGCGAATCCCCCGTTCACAAAGAATCACGTCCGGATTACCGCTTTGGATGATATATTCCGCCGCCAGCAGAAACTCGTCGAGTTTGGCGCTCCATCCGCGTTTGAGTAACACAGGCTTGTTCGTTTTGCCTACCGCCATCAGCAGGTTGAAATTGTGCATGTTCCGGGTGCCGATCTGCAGTACGTCGGCATATTTAGCCACGAGCAGCACCTGCTCGACGCTCATAACTTCGGTGACGATAGGCAGACCTGTTTGCTCCCGGGCTTCGGCCAGGATTTCCAAGCCTTGCTCGCCTAGCCCCTGGAATTCGTACGGGTTGGTCCGAGGTTTGAACGCCCCGCCCCGCAGGGCATTGGCCCCGGCTTCCTTGACCGCGTGGGCGACTTCCAGGCATTGAGTGCGGCTTTCCACGCTGCAGGGGCCGGCCATCACGCAAATGCGTCGGCCGCCCACCGTGGTACCCACTTTCCCACCCAAGGGTATCACCGAGGGTTCCGGATGAGTCTGACGGCTGGCGATCTTGTAGGGGGCCAGGATCGGTACGACGCGATCCACCCCCGAGCAACTCTCCAGCACCGTGCGATCCTTGTAACGATCGTCGCCGATGACCGCGACCACCGTACGCTCGGTGCCTACGATCACGTGATCTTTCAGTTTCATTTCTCTTATCAGGTGAACGACATGAGCCACCTGCTCCTTTGTGCAACCTTCTTTCATTACCACAATCATGGTCTGAGCTCCGTTCTCACGATCCGATCGGCACGCGCAGCGCCTACGGACGAGTGTATCTTGAGGGGAAAAATAAATCTCAGGATATGCCGTCGCCTGACTTGCCGAATCAGGTCGACGGCCGGCGAAACAGGAAGACGCATCGGCCTCCGAGGGCCCGACGGATCTGATACGAATGGATTCGTGTTGGTTCCATGTTTCACCGGACGTTTCACTAGCGGTACCAACCATCCTCCGAACCCTGTACGTCCTCGCCCCGTCCGTCCCGATAGCAGCGGGGGGCGACGCTCAGCATCTGTCGGGTGCGCCGAATCTGGTAATCGGCCTCGCCCAGCAGGCGATGCATGCGTTTGACGGATTGTTCAAGGTTGGAGAGATGTTCGGCACTCATTTCGCTATCCTCCTAGATAATCCCTTCCGCCCAAGTAAGGTCGCAGGGCCTCCGGGACGCGAATCCGCCCGTCCGCGGTCTGGTGGTTCTCCACCAGGGCAATCAAAATTCGCGGGCTGGCGATAACCGTATTGTTCAGGGTATGACAAAATTGAATCTTTTTCTGGCTGTCGCGATAACGCAGTTTCAGCCGCCGGGCCTGGTATTCATAAAAACGCGAGGCTGAGTGCGTTTCGCCGTAGCCCTTCCGCGAGGGCATCCAGGTTTCAATGTCGAATTTCTGTACCTGCCCCTGGCCGAGATCACCCGTGCAGACGTTGACCACCCGATAGGGCAGTTCCAGTCGGGCGAGTACGTCCTCGGCGTTCTGTACGATTTCCGCATGGTGCTGCTTGGAGACCTCCTCATCATTCCGGCAGATGATGACTTGCTCGACCTTGTCGAAAAGATGAATCCGATACAGTCCATAGGTATCCTTGCCGGCGGCTCCGGCCTCGCGACGGAAGCAAGTCGAGCAGGCTACATATTTTTTCGGAAGCTCATCTTCGTTGAGAATCTCATCGCAATGATAGGCGGTCAAGGGAACCTCGGCCGTACCTACGAGGCTCATCTGGTCGCGCTCGCAACGGTAGGCCTGTTCCTCGCCGCCCGGATAGTAACCCGTGCCGACCATCATTTCGTCGCGTACCAGTACCGGAACGCCCATGGGGACAAAGCCGCGCTGGACCATCAGATCCAGGGCGAGGCGTAACACCGCTTGGTGCAACAGGACGCCGTCGCCGCGCAGGACGTAGTTGCGCGTACCGGCCAGCTTTACCCCGCGCTCAACGTCCAGCATACCTAGTCGGGTCATCAGAGTAACATGATCGACTAGCTCAAAATCCGCTTGGGGAGGGTTCCCGACGCGCCGGATCTCGACGTTTTCGGTGTCATCCTTACCGATCGGAACCTCTGGTGCCGCCGGTTGGGCTACAGTTAGGAGGGCGGCCTCGAATTGCTCGCTGACCTCGCGAAATTCGTTTTCGAGCGACTTGGCCTTTTCCTTGAGTTCCGCCATCTGCTCGACCAGTTTTTGCGACTGGGTGGCGAGGGCCTCGGCGGTCTGACCCTGGCTAAGCGCCTGCTGGTAAAATTTGCTTTTCGGATTACGATAAAGAGCAATCTGACTGCCGGTCTCGTTTTGTTCATGTTTGAGACGGTCCAGCTCCAGTTGCAGGGCCCGTCGGCGGTCGTCGAGCGCGCAGAGGGCGTCGATATCGCAGGCTATGCGTTTTTGTTCGGCCGCCTTCTTGAAACGTTGCGGATCCTGGCGGATAAGTTTGATGTCGATCATGGAAGCTCCTGCTCCATTCAAAAAAAAACCCTGAGACTCGTTTTCGTGCGTCTCAGGGCTTTGCGTTTTTTATATCTTTCGCGTCAGGCCCTTAAACGCCGATGCCGGTAAAACCAAAAACTATAAGCAAACGAGGAATAACCGGCAACGGCGAGGATTCCGTTGGACTGCGAACGACCAAGTTGGCTTGAAACCTGAACCACAATTACCTCTTCGGTTATTCTAAACCAGCCCGACCGAAAATTCAAGATCGTTCCAACATTCTTAACGCAATCGAGGGCCGATAACCACGCCCGGAGGGACTCGAACCCCCAACTTTCTGGTCCGAAGCCAGACGCTCTATCCAATTGAGCTACGGGCGTTCAATCCTCCGCCGGCCTGGGCGAGACCTGTCATGCACCGGTAAATGGCAACAAGGCCATGAACCGGGCCCGTTTGATCGCCCGCCGGATGTCCCGCTGCTCGGCGGCGCTTGTGCCCGCCCGCTTGCGCGACATCATTTTGCTGCTGGCCGTCAAAAACTTACGCAGCAAATCCACTTCCTTATAGTCCACGATCGGGCCCTTCCACTCCGGGCCTTGGCGGTTGGGAAAACGCCTTTTACTGGTTGTCGTTGTCCGCCGCTGTTTTTTTTGTCCTTCAAACGCCATTCACTTGTTCTCCTGGCTTTCCTTCA
>CAYNYK010000036.1:38174-41792 GCA_964401335.1 uncultured Planctomycetales bacterium | reverse complement strand
TCCACGACATCCCCCTCGAAAACGCCCGCGCCGTCGTGGAAACGGTCAATAAGAACGGCGGATAGCAATTATATTCCCACGTACTGGCGGACGGCCGTCCAGAGTACTCCGCAACCGTCGCGTATCGGATCGGCGGAGGGCAAACCGGTTTCGTCGGCCACCGCTTGCGTGGACTGTTTCGCCTCTTCAGCCGACATGCCCACCGTGTTCACCGCGACAGCCACTACCTTGCTCGGATACACCGGGGCCATCGCCTGCTCGTAAAGAACGATCTGTTGGCCGATCGGCGTCACCGTACAGCCGGGCAACTCGTTATGCAGATGTCGACCCGGCCGGTGCACGATCACCATCGCGTCCGGACAACATCCATGCATCAGCGAAAGGGTCACTCCCGAATAACCCGGATGATCGATCGACCCTTGCCCTTCGACGAAGCATATCCGCCGATCGGCCACGTGTTCGAGCATCAGCTCCACCGCCCCGGCCGTGAAATCCGACAACACATGATCGATCGCGATACCCCAACCCTCGATCATGATTCCCGTCTGCCCCGTCGCCACAAATGCGGCATCTAAACCGGCCTCGGCCGCCGCCCGCCGCAGTTCCAAAGCGGTCAACATTTTGCCCACGTTCGTGCTGGTGCCGACGGTCAGAACCCGTTTGACGCTCATATCCCGGGCCTTGGCCGTCGCCACTCGTTCGATCGGGCCGGGAATCCGCAGATCATGAATACGCGCTCCGCTTTGTCGAGCCAGATTCGCCAACTCCGTATCGTCGTTCAGTGACACATGCAAACCGCTCACGATGGAAAGCCCGTTGGTTAAACCATCCACCAGATGGCGGCGCATGGATTCAGGCAAGGCCCCGCCGACCGGAGCCACCCCGATCAGAATAGCATCCGGCCGATATTCTAGAGCGTCGGCAACCCTTGCGAAAATAGGCACATCCGCCACGGCCTCGACCAATTCGCCGATCCGCCGACCGGCATGGACCGCATCCAGTACGCCCAGCACGTCTCCCCGCCGGTAACGCATCACCGACACACCCGTTTTGGACGTGAATGTTCCAAGGCGACCTTCGGTAAGGATCAGCATCCGTCGATAGGGAAGATGATATATCATGACTTGGTTTCGCTACTTCGATTCGGTCACGATCTCGAAATAATGCTTGAAAAAGGCCTGAGCATCGACTTCGGCGGCCACGTGATGTCCTTTGCGGTCGCCCTTTGAAGAAAACGTGGTCAAACCCCGCAGGGATTCGCTCTGTAATTCCACATCCACGCGCCCCTTGACCCAGCGCAGCAATTCCGGCCGGAACACGCAAGCTGCCGCCAGTGGATCGTGAAAGATCACCTCACCCCGCCCGGCGAACCATGTCTCGGCCATATCCCTCACGATCCGTAGCGGCCCCTCACGAAAATGTTCGCGAAAACCATCCGCCAGAATACGGCATTGCAAAGTCACATCCAGCCCCACGCAACGGGTCTCGACCGGTCCTTTGGCAAAAACAATCGCCGTCGCATGTGGATCGAGCCGTGCATTCCACTCCGTTAAGCGATAATCCGGCTGCCGCCCGAGATAAAGACCCGCCATCATGACATGCCGCTTGAGCAGACGCGGTATCTCCGGGTCCATCGCGTAGAGCAGCCCGATATTGGTCAACGGCCCGATGCTTAACAAGGTGATCTGCCCCGGGTGCTCGCGAATCGTCCGCCGCAGAAAATCGACCGCGGTATTCTCGGCGAAATCACTTTCGTGCGGCCATTGATCGAGCACCTTGGCCTGCGGCACGGCTTTCTGCTGCTGCGCGATAAGCAATGGCTCGGCCGCCCCGCTATGCACCGGTACCTCCGGTCGGCCGAAAGCGGTACAGACCGCGCTGACCAGCCGAGCCCGAACCACCGGCTCGCCCGTCACCGTGGTCACGCCCAGCAATTCGCAGCGCGGCTGCTTCAGCAAATACGCCAGCGCCACCGCATCATCAATATCGCTGCCGATATCCGTATCCAACAAAACAAGTATCTTCTCGTCACTCAAGCTAATCTCCTGAACCGCAATCTCTCCATCTCTCTTTCCCCCCGTCGCTCCGTCTCACTTCCCCGCTCCTTGCCGCAAGGCCTCGATCACCTGCCGCTTGGTTACGATCTCGAGCATCACGATCGGCTCATCCGGTCGACCGGCCGGAAACACCGCGCACAATGGTACACTTCCACCCGGGGCCAGCTTATCCACCAATCTGCCGATAATCGGATCCATTCGCGTCCAGTCCGCCAGCATCGGCACCACATCATATTTCCGAATCGCATCGGCCACCTCCGGCGTATGGAACACAAATTCCAGGTTGTACTTGCAGTTCGGACACCAGTCCGCAGTGATATCCAGAAAAACGGTACGGCCATCCGCAGTAAGTTCGGTCAGCTTCTCCATCGAAAACGGCACCCAGGGCAACTCGCTGCTCGTCGGCCGAAACATCTTACCATAGCTGACCCACCCACCATAACCTGCCACCGCCAAGGCTACCGCCAGAACGATCACCCGCCCGCCGGCGGATCGGTTCGGCGTCAGCCAGCGTCCGATGATCCAACACCCCAACCCCAGACTCAACAGTAGTACCAACGACCAGATCACCCCGACCCCGCCCAGTTGCGAGTTCAGGATACTTAAAAGGTAAAGCACCGTGCCCATCAGCAGAAAAGCCATCCCCTGCTTGAAAGTCTCCAACCAGGGCCCCGGCTTGGGCACCAGACGCAGCCAGGAAGGATTAGCGGTCAACAGGATATACGGCAACGCCATCCCCAACCCGACTATATTAAAGATGAGAAAGACCAGTGCCGGAGGCTGAGTGGCCACCCAGACCAACACCGACCCCAAAAACGGTCCCAGGCAAGGCGTGCCCATCACCGTGGCCAACGCCCCCTTGGCCACCGAGCCGACATAACCTTCACCCTCGGCACGACCGGCCAGATCACCCACTACCCGTGGCACACCCAAGGTGAAGACTCCGTAAACACTCAGGCTGAAAACGAAGATCACCGAGGCCATCACCAACGTAAACACCGGGCTTTGAAAATGCTGACCCCAGACCAGCCCCGCCGCCGTGGCCAGAATCGCCAGAATATTGAAAACCGCCAGCATGCCGATCGAAAAAGCCAACCCCAGTTTGAACACTCTGGCCGGCGATTCGCTCGCCTGCTGGACAAAGCTGAGCACTTTGATAGAGATCACCGGTAGAACGCAGGGTGTGATATTGAGGATAACGCCCGCCAGAAACGCGAACAGCAACCAGACACCTAATGAATGTTCTTTTTGCCGGGCAGTCGTCCGGAGTACCGTATCCAGCGTAAAACCCTTGCCTGAGCCTTTCTCGCTGGTCGTGCTTGCGGATTGACCTTCCGCTATCTTGAACAGCTCCTCGTTCGCCGACTTGGCTTCCTCGCCCGAGGCGAGTACCGGAATCGTCATTGACCATTCCGCAGCCGTCGGTCGATAACAGGTACCCGTCTGGTCATGGCAGGCCTGGTAAGACACAAAACCGCTTAACCCCCCCTCTCCGCCGCCCGCAAAACCACCCCCAACACCGGCAGCAATTGAACCACCCGGAAAATATTAAATACAAAAA
>CAYNYK010000036.1:0-38164 GCA_964401335.1 uncultured Planctomycetales bacterium | reverse complement strand
CCGCACCTCTGCGTCGTCCGGCAAAGCCTCCGCCTCGACCGGCAACAGGACCACCACCCGATCCTTATAAACCGATAAGGTCGTACCGTACGATTGCATCATCTGCCCCGGCGGAAAGCGGGGACGATCGAAGGTCAAGCCATCCACGGCATCGTGGAATATATCCGTGGGGATCAAACGCGCGTCCAGGGGTTGGTGCGAATTGATATGAAAGCCCTCGGCCACTTCCAGCACGACCGCGACCTCGAATTTCGTCCCCGCCTTGATGCGGTCCACGTTGGCCATGACCTGGATTGGCTTGAGATAATCCGCCTTATCCATCGGCAGGGGCAGTTGTTGGCGAGCAAGCTGGAACATGTCTTCGTGTTGTGGTTTGGACTCTTCGGCATTGGACACAACCGGCAGGCTCAGTTTCAAACGCTCCCGGCCCAAGACACATGATCCTTTACAGGCCAGCCAGCTCGCATCCACCTCGATATCCACGTTTTGACCGGTTTTGATATCCGCCGGCACCCGCAGTTCCGTCAAAACCACCGGCCGACGCTCCAATACGAACGTGTGCGCGCCCGTTGCGTCGACATACCTCTTGGGCCAGGGAAAGCGATCCGGGCCAAGAACAAAACCTTCGGGCACATGCCAGGCCAACTTCGTCTCCATCCCCCCTTCGCCGCGATTCCGCCAATAAATATGCCACCCGTCGGGGATTTCAAAAGCCACCCCCAACTCGACCGTCCCGCCCGGGACGATGGCCGTACGGTCCGCCAGTAACGACACCTTGACCTTACCCGCCGCCGAATCCTGGCCGTATGCCGAGGATAATCCGATCAGCAACCCGAGACTCAACCCCAAGATTCGCCATCTATTCATCATTCACCTTCCCGATCAAATTTCGAAACAGCCGAATCCGAAATCCATGCTTACCCATTGTAGGCCCGTTCTCGAAAAATCCGAGACCACTATGGTCGATTCCGGATGGTGAATGTCATTATCGGGGAAACAAGCTCAGATGTGAATGAGTTATCCAAAAGGTGTACCCGACGGGTGGCATGGGCAGGCCCTGGTCACGCCCTAGCGGGACAAGGGTTTGCCCGTGCTTTTGCGGCCGCCAAATACAATACAAACATTCGCAAATCTGCCGGAACCCCTATGCCACCTTGTTATAGATCCACGCTGACAACCAGCCAATGCGGCCGCCACCTGCCATACCAAGCCGGTTCAGGTTATACTAACCGCCATGTCCCGCGCCGGTACGGAATGTATTTGGAGTCTTCCACGGATCGTGGAGACGGTCCGTCGCTACTGGGGTTTCGACAAGCTGCGGCCACTACAAGAGGAAGCCATCCGGGCCGGGCTGGAGAAGCGCGATTCACTGGTTGTGCTGCCCACGGGCGGGGGCAAATCCCTGTGCTACCAAGTCCCCGCCGCCCTGGCCAACGGGACTGATGTGGTCGTATCGCCGTTGATCGCTTTGATGAAAGACCAGGTCGACGCTCTGCGCGAGTGCGGCTATCCGGCCGCGGCCCTGCACGGGGGGCTGTCGCAGACCGAACTACGGAACAACGAAAACGGAATCGCCGCGGGCAAGTTCCGACTGGTCTTTGTCGCTCCCGAGCGACTGTTGACCCCGCGGATCATCGACCTTTTCCAGCGCTTGCCCGTGCGGGCCTTCGCCATCGACGAAGCCCATTGCATCAGCCATTGGGGGCACGATTTCCGCCCGGAATATCGGCAACTGGCCGCATTGAAAGAGCGTTTTCCAAAAGCCAGCGTACACGCCTACACGGCCACGGCCACGCCTCGGGTGCGGGCGGATATCGTCAAGCAATTAAGGCTTAAGGACCCACACGTACTGGTAGGTACCTTCGATCGTCCCAACCTGGTCTACCGCATCATCCCGCTTACCGACGTGTACGGCCAGACGCTTTCGGTCATCCGGCGGCACGCTCACCAGGCGGTCATCGTCTACTGTCTCAGCCGGCGGGACTCCGAGAACATGGCTGAATTCCTGCGGGATCATGGCATCAAGGCGGCGGCCTACCACGCCGGCATGGAACCCGACGTTCGCCGCAAGACCCAGGACGCCTTCGCCGAGGAAAAACTGGACGTGATCGCCGCCACCGTCGCCTTCGGCATGGGGATCGACCGCAGCGACGTGCGCTGCGTCATTCACTCCACCATCCCCAAGTCGATCGAGCATTATCAGCAGGAAACCGGCCGGGCCGGCCGCGACGGACTGGAGGCCGAATGCGTACTGCTCTATTCGGCCGCCGACGTTCACCGCTGGGAACAGCTTATCGACAAGAGCGCGGCCAACAGCGAACAGGGCGAACAAATCGCCGCCGCCATGAAACAGTTGCTCAAACAGATGCGGCAGTTCTGTGTACGCGCCCGGTGTCGGCATCGGATGCTCTCCGAGTATTTCGACCAGACGTACGCGCCCTCCAATTGCGGGGCCTGCGACGTGTGCTTGGAGGAGATGGAGAACATCCCCGAGGCCACCGTCCTCGCTCAGAAGATTCTCTCCTGCGTGGCCCGGGTCCAGGAGCGCTTCGGGACCGGGCACGTGATTGACGTACTCCGCGGGGCTGATACTGAGCGTATCCGGCAATGCGGACACGCCAAACTCAGTACTTACGGGCTGCTGAAAGAGACCGACGCGAAGACCCTGGCCAATCTGGTTTACCAACTTATAGACCAAAACCTGCTGGAGCGCAGCGACGGCGAGTATCCGGTCCTCAAACTCAACGCGGCCTCCTGGGAAGTGCTTCACGGCACGCGTCCCGTACGGCTTATTCAACCCAGGCTCAGCGGCGTGAAGCGCACGAAAACCGAGGAGACCGAATGGGAAGGTGTTGATCGTGGACTGTTCGAGGGCCTGCGTAATCTGCGCCGTGAAATCGCGATCGAGCGCCATGTGCCGGCTTACGTGGTGTTCGGTGACGCGACCCTTCGCGAACTGGCCCGGGTCCGGCCGGACTCGCTTAAAACCTTCGTCCGCATTCGTGGCATCGGGCAGCGCAAAGTGGACGAGTTCGGCCGGCGCTTCGTCGAATTCATCGTCGCCTACTGCCGGGAGAACAAGTTGCCAACCAACGTCGCCGTGACACCCCCTCCGCAAACAACCACTCCGAAAAAAACGCTTTCCGCCTCGCGCCGCGCGGCGTTCAAGATGTTCGAGCAAGGCCGCGGCATCAAGGAAGTGGCCGGCACCCTGGGGCGAGCCCAGAGTACAACGGTGCAATACCTGGCGGAGTACATCAAAGACCGCAAACCCCGTCGAATCGACACCTGGGTCGACACCGCCACCTATCAGCGCATCGCCGAGGCCGTCGAGCAACTCGACACCGCCCGACTCCGACCACTTTACGAGAAGTTCAACGGCGAGATTCCCTACCATACCCTTCGGCTGGTCATGCAGCACCTGCAAGTCCGCGAATAGTCTGGATAACTCACCAAGGAGACACGCCAAGGCCGGGCTTTGCTGGGCTCCGCCCTGGCGAGCGAGGTTCCGCCTTCGGCGAACGCTGACACATGGAGGTTGACTTAAAGGATGGATAATATGCTGGTTACGGCGGGATGGCTTATAAACACCCCGCGGAAACCTCCATCCTCGATTTTTTAACCTAAGTTCTTTCTTTTCCGTGTCTGCTGTGTCTTCGTGGTGAATCGTCCGCCCCAGCGCAGAACAAAGCCCGGGGACCAATATCCCCGGGCTTCGTTTTTCCTTCATGGAATCGTCGGCTTTACGCCGCGGTCACCGGTCGGCGGCTCTTTTCCGCCACTATGCCGGCTACCTGTTTTATGATCCCCAGGACGGCCAACGCTAAAATGATTGTCATCAGCACTAACCGAACCAACGGGAACTGGGCGGTGGCCGTGTATACGATCCCCGTGGCCGTCATCGCCGCGAGGAAGGTTGTCGTGATCCACATCGCCCGCGGGTGATGCAGCATCGGCGCGGCGATGGCAAGTGTACTGTACGTACCACTGATGCAACCCACGATCATCGCGAAGGCGAAACCATGCACCCCGTCCCCACCGAAAATATACATTAAAAGCACCACCAGGAAGGTGGTAAATGAGGTTATGATGGTTCGCGAGAGCGTTTGGTTGATCGCCGTATTGATCAATGTCGGCGAGACCGTCGCCAACCGCCCGCGCAGCTCGCGAATTCGGTCGAAAATCACGATGGTATCGTTGATCGAGAACCCAACGATGGTCAGTAACGCCGCGATGATGGTCAGGTCGATCTTAAAATCCTGCAACAACAAGGCCTTGCCGATGGGTGTGTTATACAGATGGTGGCTGGCCATTACGCAGGAGAGGGTGATGGCCACGTCATGGTACAAGGCGATGATACCCGACAGGCCGAACTGCAGCGACCCAAATCGCATCCACAGATAACCGGCGATGGCGATCAACGAAAGAATCAAGGCAATGATCGCTTTCTGAGTTGCCTCGGCCGCCACCTGCGGAGCAAACTGCGTCACCCGCTCCAACGAGCGCGTGCTGGCCAGGGCGGCCTGCACCAGATGCAGCTCTTGTTGGGCCGTGTTTCGCCAACCCTCGTTGTCTTCGCCATCTACATACAGGGATTGATCATCCTTGACCAGAATGGCCGCCTTTTTATACAACTTTGCTCCCTCCGAACCGGAAGTCTCCGGCGAAGGTTCCAGGCCCACGACTTTCGGCTGGTGCCAGGCCAAACCCTCAAAGTCCGGCTGCAGACGCATGTCCCGCAACCGTTTCTCGATGGCCTCGATACTCTGCGGCGGCTGCAGATCATCAAACACCAAGGCGAGACCACCCTTAAAGTTGGCCACGGAATAGTCATATTCACCGCCGATGACATCGGCTATTGTGTCATTTTCCTGGCGAATCGGGAAAATTCCATCCGGGGCCTTGTCGGGATCCGTCACGAGCCTGGCATCGATCGGGACAACGACCTGCAAAATATCCGCCATGCTCGCCAACAAGGCTTCGGCCACAAGGTTCTTGTTCGGTTCGGAGCAAATGATCTCGAAAGAGGGCTGCCCGCCGGGCGTATCCGCCTCGATCATCTGCACGCGGGCCATCCGCAGCCGGTCCGCCGCCGAGCGGGCTAAACTTGCCGCTTCGGCAATCCGTTCCTTCACCGATTGCGCCGGCATATTCTCCAATTGTTTACTTAGCTCGGTCAGACTTGCGACCCACTCCGAGCGCTGCAGATTCTTATTGTCCGCCAAAGACTCTATTTTCTCGCCTTCTGAATACTTACCCAATAATTCCTCTGCGCTCTGCACTTCGCGACGGGCCTCATCAAGCCGGTCCGCGTTCGCCAATTGGATCAGGCGTCCGACCAGGTTTCGCAGGGCGTGGGGCGGATCCCTTTGCAGGTCAAACTGAACGAGTACACCGTCAGGCGTCTCGGTGATCCCATCGCGGGCTATGCCGGTTTCCAAATTGGAGGTCAGTAACAGACCCCGAATCTGGGACGCTTTCAAATCCCCGGGTAAACGAATCTGATAACGCCCCTCGCCCAGATCTTTGATCTCCGCCTTATCCAGCAGATCGGCCGCATAACGCAGCCAGCCCACCGCCAGGTGCGGATCGCTGGTCGCCGGACTGGTGCCGATATATTCGTTCAAGAGTTTCTCGTCGGCCCGCTCGCCGAATTTCTCACGAATCTCGGCCGTATCCTTGAGTTGCACCTGTACGCTGGTACCCCCGATGAACTCGATATCCAGATAATCCTTGGAATCAACCCGGGACTCAAGAATGATCCCGCCTACGATCACCACCGCCGAGACCGTCCAAAACACCCGGTACTTACCCATCCAGTTGACGTTTGTCTTGCTCAATAGCTTCATCATGGGCATACGATTGTTCTTCTGATGCCCGGTGCCGTAGTAGACCAGTCTGAATGCCCACATGGAGACCAGCAAGGCCGCCGCCGTGCCGAACAGCCACAACAGAAATTGGCCGAGTTGCCACAGGCTTGAATCCGCACGCTCCACCGGGGCGTTGAGCGCGGCTCCAATCGCCAGGAAGAACCCGCAGACCAGACCCATGATGCCCGCGGTCAGCCAGGCTTTCCGCGTTTCCGACGGTTTCAGCGTCGTCGGTACCATGACGTGGAAATACTGCCGGGTGACAAACAAGGCGGTAAACATGCTGGTACACAAACCGATCCCCAGGGTCATCCCAAACCCTTTGATTTCCTCGCTGCCCAGCGAGGCCAGAATCACCGCGGTCATGATGGTGGTCACGTTCGAGTCGAGAATCGCGCTGAACGCTTTTTCGTAGCCCAGTTTGACCGCCATCCGCACCGAAATGCCCCGTTCCATTTCCTCGCGAATACGCTCGTAGATCAGCACGTTGGCGTCCACCGCCATACCGAGCGTCAGGATCAAACCGGCGATACCCGGCAAGGTGAATGTCGCCTGCAAAAACGACATGATGCCCAAGGTGAGCACCAGGTTCATCAGCAAGGCGATATCCGCGATCAAACCGCAATAGACGTAGTACAACATCATGAAGGCCACCGTGGCCGCGAATGCGATCATCACCGCATTCGTCCCCTTCTCGCGGTTGGTCTTGCCCAGCGAAGGCCCGATGTTCTTTTCTTGGAGGGGCACTTCCCGCAGACGGGCCGGCAAGGCCCCCGCCTCCAGCGTGCTCACCAGGTAGTGAACGTAGTCCGGCGAAAAATTCCCGGTGATCTGTCCGTTATCAAAAATCTGGCTGCGAATCGTCGCCGCCGATATGGCCTGGTTATCCAGGAAAATACATAAAGGGCGGTCAATATTGTTACCGGTCAGGGTTCCAAACTTATTGCCCCCACGAGGATCCAGCGAGAAATAAATGGCTAATCGTCCCATCTCGTCACGGCCGGGACGGGCGCTCTTCAGCGACCAGGTCCGGTCGTTAGTCAAGACCATATCGGTCGCCTGGTTGGAAAACGCCAACACGTATTTGGCGCCCATATACTCCTGGACGACATAACGCGGATACTTCCAGCTCTCTTCGTCCGGGTTGGCGGTCTTGAACCATTGGTAATTGTCCCCCGTCTGTACCCGTGGGCCGAACTTGGCCAACTGCTCGAGGTAACGATCCACCGGCTCGTTATACTGCGAATTGGAGGAATCCAGCATGTTCGGTGAGCCAGGGTCACGCACGGCTAAAATCCGGAATTCCAGCACACCGGCGCCCCGAAGCATGCGCATCAGGTCCGAGGGATCATCCAACATGCCCTTGTTCTTGGCGTAGGCGTCATAGGCCGCCGCCAGGCTTTGAATCCGCGAAGCCAGGTCCGGATTTTGTTCGTAAAGTTTTGTCAACCCCTCTTTACGCAGCGTGGATTTCGGATCCAGGGCCAGCAGGTCCTCCAGCCGATCCATGGCTATATTCGTCTGCATGATCTGGTCAATGAGTTGTTTTCGCTCCGTCAACAGTTGATCGAGGGTTTGGAATTCCTCCGCCGCGGGAGAGGTGGCGGCCGGTCGGCTCTCCGCTTCCGTGACCGGCGCCGATGCGGGCGATGCGGCCTGCCCGATTTTTTCGCGCATCTGCTCGTACCGCCGCTGATTTTCTATCAGTTGATCGAACAAATCCTTGCGCCTGGTAACCTCGCCGACCAACTCCGCGAAGGCCTCCTTTTGCCGCTCCAGCGGCAGGTTCATCACCGCCCGAATCTGTGTCGCCGCAATGTTATTCGCCGCCAGTTGCGCGCGGGCCTTCTCGAAGGCGTCCCGTGGTCCCTGCACGTCCCCCGTCGGGCGCGGCATCTGGATTTCCAGACGGTTCTGCCCTATCGGTCGCCAGACAAGGTTGCGGTTACCCTGCGGATCCACCCGTTGCTTAAGAACGGTCATCACCCGTTCGGCCAACCTGTTCCGCTGGTCGGCATCCATGTCGCTGTCGTCAATTTCAAACAGCAGGCTATAACCGCCGACCAAATCGATCCCGCCCCTCAACTTCTGATCGAAAGGATGGATTTGCCACGCACACATGCCGACCAATACGAAAATCAAAAGGACTTTCCACCAAAGGTTCTTCTCGTCCATGACTGTTCCTCGCTCGCAAAGTAAATAAATGACCAGATTATCAGCTTGCCATTGCTTAACGCGTATTGCACGATTCGGCGAATCGATTCCATGTAAGTCTGGAGACGATACTCATCGACGCCGGACAAGGCCTTACAGGTGAATACCCGTAAGCTTAAACCGGTGTCTCTTGTTCGGCGAACCACGGACGATTCGCCGAATTTTCAAACGCGCGCCGGGGGGGCGTGGGGATAATGACTGGCCAGCCAGCAATGAGCCGTGTGGTTCGTCAAGAAATGACCGACAAGCAAGCAAAGCTGCTCCCCGTGAGCCGGTACGAACGAATCATCCATCCGCTCCGCGACCATGGGCGTTATGATCTGGCCCGGACCCGTCGAGGCGCTCCGCGCCGCCGGGCCGTCCCATACATCCACATGCGGACCAAACGAGTATTCGGGGGACTTTTCCTTTTTATCCGAATCGGCCGGCGGCTGCTCCGTGGTTGCCGACTTGGCCGGGATGGGTTCCTCCCGGTCGGATTCCCTGCACTGGTCGACGGGCGCAATCCTGCTGCTTGTGGGTAATGCGGACATTCCCAACAGCAACCACACAAAAGCCCAGAGCCTGGCCCAGGACATGTCGAATAGCTCCTAATCAATCACGCTCCAAGAATCGCTCATCATATCAAATACTGATCCAACCACAAATATCGTAAATCGGCCAAGTGGCTCGAATGTATATTTATTACAGCATTACGATAGTCTTTGACGTTGAAATTGTAATTTGCGATTATAGAAAAATTACCCAAGTGTCGATATTCCGTCATTTTAGTAAGCAAAAATAATAACCATTCAAAACTCCTATATTACCCATATTAGCAAAATGAGGCTGCAATAACCGTTTTATATTCATTTTTGCCGTCGTTTGTTTTTTTCTCGTGTATGTAAGCACGGGGTTGACTTAAAAATACTTACAATCTTCTAAGAATAATAATTGAAAATGAGGATGGAATCGGTTAAACTTTGAACGGTGTTAAACGTCTAATAATATGCGTTGGGACGTTTATGATCGAGCCGATCCTTGGGGGTCAAATCTGGGATTGGCAGAGATCATGTAACCGAAGCAACGAAAACCCTTCGGCGGCTTGATCGGCTGTTACGATGAGGGAGGAATATTGGTTTTCATAAAGATTGTTTGGCGGCCGGTATTGCCGGTCGAGGTGTTTGTATTCATCAACGGTCCATTCCCTTTCGCCCGCGCTCTCCGCGACTCTAACCTCCCCCAAAGCGCGGGCGACTTTTTGCGCACGTTTTTTTACGGCAAATACAAGAACATGGTGGTCATGGACATGAAAATCAGATACGGAAGAAACGTAAAGCGTTGGCCGTGCTGATTTCGGCCAATTCCTCGAAACTACATCCGTGTAGGGCGGCGGCCAGTCGTAGCGTATGCGGCAGCAGGACCGGGGTGTTCGGCCGCACTTTCCGCATCGGCTCAGGCGATAAATAGGGCGCGTCTGTTTCAAACATTAACTGATCCGCCGGGGTATGCATGCAAACCTGCCGCGCCGTGTCGGCATTCTTGAACGTGATTACGCCGGTAAAGGAGGTCCACCAGCCTCTGGACCATAGTTCACGGGCCTCGGCCAGGTCGCCGCCAAAACAATGAAAAACAACCGGGCGGCCGGCGTAACCCTGCTCCATCAAAATGCGAACGGCATCCCCCTGAGCCTCGCGGCAATGGACGATGACCGGCAGGTCGGCCTCGCGGGCCAGGTCCAGTTGACGCCGGAAAACCTCTTGCTGAACTTCTCGCGGACTGAAATCATAATGATAGTCGAGACCCATCTCGCCGGCGGCGACGACCCTTGCCCGCCGCCAGAAATCAGCCCATTGCTCCAAGATTCCGGCGTCGGCGGACTTGGCTTCGTGCGGATGGACCCCGCCGGCCAACCAGATACCCGGATGTCGCTCGGTCAGAGCCAACGCCGCGGGTATCTCCTCGATGTGGCAAGCCACGGTGATGATGCGGGTCACCCCGGCGGCGGCCGCCTCGGCGATCAACGCATCACGGTCAGCCGACAACTCCTTGAAGGTCAGATGGCAGTGGGTATCGAATAGTTCGGCGGGCATGGGTATCAACCCGTGGGTTCAAAAGCGTCGACAAAGTGTTCAATCGCCAGTTTCCCGTCATCCTCGCGAGTAATCGCGACCACGTCAAAACGAAAAGGGCGATCGAAGGAATCCGTTTGGTGCAGAAAAAACCTTGCCGCCCGAGTCATGCGTTGCTGTTTGGGGAAATTCACCGCATCCTCGGGATCGGCGTGGGTGCGGCCGGTGCGGGTTTTGACCTCGACGAAAACCACCACTTCGTCATCCAGGACCACCAAATCCAGTTCGCCGCCCGCGCAGCGATAATTGCGGGTCACAACTTTGCAGCCTTTGCGGCGGAGAAACCGCAGGGCAAGTTTCTCACCTTTGTGTCCCAGGGCGGCGCGATCATCCATGTCCACGGTCCCCGACAATGAAGCGGCGATTACAGGTGATCCATAAGGCAAGGTCTCACCGCCTGGTGTGGTTAGTCATGCAGTTCGCATCTTGTGGTGTGGCACCAGCGTCTCGCCAGTGCATAGCCAGGCGATATTCCGGCACGCCACACCCAACGGGATGGGCCCTTCTCCACCGTTCACCCGACCCATCGTTTACGCGACATCAGACCTGGCTCGCGACAGCCTCGACGGTTTTCTCTTTCTTGCCGGCGGCGGATTTGCCGAGACCCCGGCGTTTTTCGCGCAAACGCTGGGCCTTGCCCACGCGGTCGCGGAGATAATACAGCTTGGCCCGGCGCACATGCCCGCCCCGGACGATTTCTATGCCGGCAATCTTGGGGGAATGTAGGGGGAAAATGCGTTCCACGCCTTCGTTATTGACAATCCGTCGCACGGTGAACGTCTCACCCAGGCCGCGACCTCGGCGAGCGATGACCACGCCCGTATAGGGTTGTACACGATGCTTGTCGCCTTCGATGATCCGCACCTTGACGGTCACGGTATCGCCGATATTGAACTTCGGAACATCCGACCTCTTGCTGGTTTGTTCGACGGCCTTGATCAACGGGTGAATCATATCGTCACTCCTTCATGGATGAATCATCTGCCTTGTTTTGTTTCCATTTTTCGAGCAGGTCCGGCCGGCGCTGTGCCGTCCGATCGATGGCCTGCTGTCGCCGCCACTGCTCGATCCGGGCGTGATCCCCGGAGAGCAGAATGTCGGGTACTTCCATATCGCGAAACACCCGCGGCCGGGTGTATTGCGGATATTCCAAGAGCCCATGAGAGAAGGACTCGTCGTTGCAGGACTCCTCGTCACCCAAGGCACCCGGCAATAGCCGCACCACCGCGTCGATCAGGACCATGGCCGCCGCCTCGCCGCCGGACAGTACATAATCGCCGATGGAGATTTCCCGGGGCTTCAAACCCAGCCGAATCCGCTCGTCGAAACCTTCATAGTGCCCGCAGATAACCAACAAGCGCGGTAACTCGGACAACTCGCGGCAGATGGCCTGGTTCAGGGTCTCACCCTGGGGAGTCAGTAGAATCCGGGTGGCCGGCACCGGCTCTTCCGCTTCCACTTTCTCGACCGCGTCGAAGAGGGTCTGGCACATCATCACCATGCCCGGCCCGCCGCCGAACGGCCGATCATCCACGGTCCCGCGTGCATCCAGGGCAAAATCGCGGATGTTGATGCAACGGATCGACACGCAACCGGCCGCCTGAGCCCGCCCGATGATGCTGGCGGAAAAAAAAGGAGTCAGCGCCTCGGGGAACAGGGTCAGGACATCGATCCGCACGACGCTATCTCACTTTTTCGTCCCCACGGCCACGCCCGTCTTCTTTAACAATTGGCGAACCGTGTCCGAAGGCGTGGCCCCGACCCCCAACCAGTGCGTGATCCGCTCCTGGTTCAACTTGACCCGCAAGTCCGGATTGGTATTGCAGGGATCGTAAAGACCCAGCTCTTCAAGCACTAGCCCGTCCCGAGCCCGTCGGCTGTCCATGGCGGCCACACGGTATGTCGGCCTATGGCGACATCCAAAGCGTTTCAAACGAATACGTACTGCCATTCCAATGGCTCCCTTAGTGTACGTTCTAAAATCCAGTAGTGTCGGCCTTGCGTGGTCGACGAACACACACCGGCGAGACGCCGGTGCCACACCGGTTTAGGACGCTCCCTTAGAAAAACGAAAACCAACCCGCGCCGCCGGTAAGGAACGAAAGCGCCCCCCTCGGCAACGGTATCCGGGTCGGAGCATGTTTACAGACCAGACAATGTAACAAAAAGCTTCGCTCTCGGCAAATCCGCCGCGAAAAAGATAGAAGGGGAGACGGGGCGAGGGGAAGACAAGGGGAGAGGTTAAGGAGGGAGCCACAGTCTGATTAAGAGAAGACAGGAAACTTACAAGGCTTTTGATCTGCCGAATTCCTTATGTTCATTATTTGCAAGGTGTTACGTTCGCTGTTTTCGGCCGGGTGTCCCATCTCGTTTCGAGAGAGGGAAGCGATGATTCCGCAGGTGGTTGTGCGAATAATGTGGACATCAATTCCAGCGTAACATGCTGGACCGAGATTCTCATCTCGGTCCTTTTGTACATGGGATTCCGATCCCATGAAAAGGCAGGGGAAAGGATTCCCCAGCAGGACAAACGAGAAAGGATTCTCGTTCGAGCACGGATGGGATTCCGATCCCATGAAAAGGCAGGGGAAAGGATTCCCCAGCAGGACGAACGAGAAAGGATTCTCATTCGAGCACGGCAGGGGTCTGGGGATTCATTTATTCGCCTTTACCCGTGATTGAAATAATCAGAAGCATAGGCAGAAAGCAAGTGTGGTTCAAGGTTGGTAAGCACGAATAGGGTCGCGACTTCATCTGGCCGACGAAGATCAATCGGTCGGTCGTCCAGGACCTCTTCCGCCTCAAGTTCATCGAGGATAAAGCCAACGCCATCCTGATCGGCGGAGTGGGCCTGGGCAAAACGCGGACAAGTTCCGGGGCAAGGGCCTATAACGCGCGGAATGCGGCGACAAGCGTCCATTCCGGAAAACCCAAGCAATTCAACCACGTGAATTTGCCGAATCTCCTTAAGGTATGGTTTTACCTCCGGGTGAATCAGTCTTAAGCTTCATGCGAACGGGCCATAATGGCGGTCTTCACGGATACCGGGCGACGGCTTGTTGCCCTGACAGCCTGTTTCGATGATAGAATTGGATTGAGGCGATCTTTGTCCGCATACGTTCATTCAAGCCGGCGTTCATCCATGCGTATTCTGCATCTGGTTTCCACGTTCGAGGTCAAGACGGATACGAAGTGGCTTTATCGGCTGCTCGGTCGGCTGGATCGATCGCGTTTCGAGTCGGCCATCGCCTGCTTCTACGAAGGCGGGCTGATGATGGAGCGGTTCAGCGCTCTAGGAATGCCGGCCTTCAATTTCAATGTACCGGGAAGGGCCAGTCCGGCAGCCCTTGGGCGGGTGTTGGGGCTTATCCGAGCTTATCGGCCTCAGGTCGTGCATACGCATCTGCTACGCGCCGACCTGTACGGCGGGCTGGCCGCCCGGCTGGCGGGCGTTCCGGTCGTTCTGAGCACGGCCTACGCCTTGGGGGACTACCGCCGGGACAAGGTTCGCCGGGTGGATGATTTTCTCGACCGTGTTTGCCGTCGCCTGGCTACCGACCTGCTGGCGGTCAGCGAGGCCGTCCGCGAGGACCGCATCCGCCGCCTGCGTTGGCCGTCCGACCGCGTGCATACGATTCATACAGGGATCGAATTTCCCGCGACGGCCGATGACGGGAGCGCCCGTACACGTATCCGTCATGAGTGGGGCATTCCTGACAGGAGCCCGCTGGTGTTGGCCGTCGCCCGCCTGAGTTACGAAAAAGGCATCGACATCCTGATCGAGGCGGCCGCCGCGATTCACCGGCAACTTCCGGCCGCTCGTTTCGTGGTGGTCGGCGATGGACCGCTCAGAGACAACCTCGTTGTCCGAATTCGGTCGATGGGTATCGAGGGTGTTGTGCAACTGGCCGGCTTTCGTGAGGACGTGGAAACGGTGCTACCGGCCGGCGATCTGTTCGTGATGCCGTCGCTGATGGAGGGCATGCCCAACGCTTTATTGGAGGCTCACGTTGCGGGGCTGCCGGTGGTTGCGTCGTCGGTCGGCGGCCTGGCCGAGGCTATCGAGCATGAGCGATCGGGACTGTTGGTTCCGCCGCGAGATCCTGCGGCGCTGGCCGCGGCGATTGTACGGATATTGAACGATGAGCCCTTGCGGCGGCGGCTGGCCCATGACGGCCGTGAATTCGCCCGGCAACGGTTCGCCGTCGAGTTGGTGGCTCGGCGTTACGAAGATTTGTACGAAAAACTCTACCGCGCGCGGTGCGCCCGGCCGCGCTACCCTGATCGACGGAGGGTCAATGGCGACCCGGTCCCCCATACCCGATGAGCTACCTGCCGCAGTCGATATTTGCGGACTGCCCGTTCGCCCGGTCGATCTGCGGCAGTTGCTCGATGCGCTGGTCGGCCGCGCCCGGCAGGGCCGGCGGACGCGGGCACATTATCTGAACGCGCATACCTTTAACCTGACCCTGGACCGGCCGGAATTCCGCCAAATTTTGGCGACGTGCGAGCTGCTGTATGCCGATGGAATGAGCGTGGTCTGGGCAAGCCGATGGCTTGGCCGACCCCTGCCGCAACGGCTCAGTGCCGCCGACTATTTTGAGACCTTTGCCCAGCGGTGCGCGGCGGCGCAGGTAAGCGTGTTTTTATTGGGCGGGCAGGCGGGCGTGGCCGACGCGGCCGCCACCACTCTGAAAAAGCGGGTGTCCGGCTTGAAAATCGCCGGTACGCACGATGGCTATTTTCAGGAGACGGACTCAGAGGCCGTCGTTACCCGCATTAGCGCCGCCCGGCCCGATATTCTGCTCGTCGGTTTGGGCAGTCCGCGGCAGGAGGAATGGATCGAGCGCTGGCACGAGCAACTGGAAGTGCCGGTCTGCTGGTCGGTAGGGGCCTTGTTCGATTATTTCGCCGAGCGCGAACCCCGGGCGCCGCAATGGCTTTGCCGGCACGGTGGAGAGTGGATTTTTCGGTTGATGCATCGGCCGAGCGAACGGTGGCGGCGGTATCTGGTGGGTAACGCCCGGTTCGTCTGGGCCGTTCTGAATGAGGGGCGAAAGGGGCACCATCGCCCGCGTGGGGGGTGAAGAGACTACCAGACTATTTGAGCTTTCATGAAAGGTGGGAGCACCCGGAAAGCCAAGTTCCCATAAGTGGTGGTCTGGTATTCTCGGATTTTCGTAATTTTTGAGGGTGGATGGATAATGGCTTCGACACGCACGACTATGTATGAATGGGCCCTGGCCCAGGCCGCGCTGGAAAACGTGGTTACGTTGCCGGAAGAGCCGGTTTATGCCGGATGGCGGCAGCGCGGCTACCTGTTCGCCAAGCGGGCGATAGATATCATCTTGAGCTGCCTGCTGATATTGCTCACGTTACCGATCACGTTGACCACCGCGATGGCGATCAAGTTGACCAGCCGCGGCCCGATCTTCTTTCGCCAGTCGCGGGCCGGGCAGGGTGGGCGACCGTTTTCCATGTATAAATTCCGCTCGATGTACGACGGGGCCGACGCCGAACAAGCGACGCTCCGGGCGTTGAACGAACTGGGCGACGGGCCGTGTTTCAAAATCCGCCGCGATCCGCGACTCACCCGTACCGGCGCGTTTCTTCGCCGGACCAGCATTGACGAGTTGCCCCAGCTCTTTAACGTGCTCCGGGGCGACATGAGTCTGGTCGGCCCGCGTCCGTTACCCTTGCCCGAGGTTTCCACCCGGACCTACGCGGAACGCCGTCGGCTGGGCGTACCGCCGGGATTGACCTGCCTCTGGCAGATCAGCGGCCGATGCGAAATCCCCTATCACGAATGGATGCAGCTTGATCTGTACTACATCGAGCATCGCGGCCTGCTGCTCGATCTGGAAATTCTCATCAAGACCATCCCCGCCGTGCTCTCCTGCCGCGGGGCGTTCTGAGGTTTGTTCACCACGGAGACCCGGAGGCACGGAGACTCTGTATATAGTAAGCAAGAGCGAAGCCGCGCGCTGGCGGTATTGTCTCCTCGCTTGCTTACAGGCCCAACACGGTATGTAAACGGTTTCGGGCTTGGGTAACATCGTACTGCCTCCGTCCCTCGCTAGCGCTTCGGGCTGGTAAGCAATGCTTCCTTGACCGCTATCAACTATTCGCTCTTGATTCCCCACGACGATTTCGTATGATTTCGGCGGTTGGCCAAACATGTTTAGGGATTCCGTGGGGTTTTTTATGGAAGCAACCGATTCGTCTGAACGTCGCGCACGGCCTGATGAGTCGCAATCTACTGCGCCTCCACTTGATGATCCCCTATCTCCATGCGCTGCGGCAGTCTCGGCCGTTCCAACGGAGAATCGCTGGCCGGCGTGGATGGTTTTTTTCACGGCCTGGCTGCTGCCGGCCACCACGGCCCGGCGGACGCAGCATGTACGTTTATGGTTGGCATTTCTGATCCATGTGACGGCCCTCGTTTTTTCAATCTTTTTCATCGCTTTCCTCGTCATCTGGGGGGAAACACCGTTCGATCCGGTCCGTGCTCTGAACGAATTTATCGAAGGTATACTTTGGTTTTATTTGGAGCTATCCCGCTTCTATGTACAATTATTTGTTTTCGTGGGCCTTTACGCGATTTTTCTGGAAGGCGGTTTTCTGTTGCTGGCCTTCTTGGTATCGCCCTGGGGTGCGGGCGACGAACGGCTACGAGCCAGTTACGGCCACGCCCTGCGGCATTGCTGGTTACGTACCATCTGCATCTGTCCAGCGGCATTCGTGATCGCATTCCTGGCGGTCGCTTTGGATCAGGCGGAGAATCTGTGGCGAGATCGGGTCTTTCCCAACAGCATCAATTGGGACTTGTATTACCAAATTCGGCCTTGGTACGTTCGCCATTATGAGGACATCATGTTTTCTTTAGTCTTGCTTGTCCTGGCCGGCCTGTTCTGGATGCTGCTCCGGGCGGTAGCCGCCAAGCGAAGTATCCCAACCGTTGACCGGCCGCCATTATGCGAATTCTGCGGGTACAACCTGACGGCGGCCCGGATGGAAGGGCGTTGCCCGGAGTGCGGAGAACTCGTCATGGATTCGCTCGGTCCGCAAGTGCGAACGGGAACCACCTGGCATCGACGCAAGGAAATCGGCTTTCTACGTGCCTGGTGGTGGACCGGTTGGCAAGCATTCTTACACCCTGTCAAGCTCGGGCGGCAGATTCCAATTCGCCGGAATCTGCATGACCACCGCCTTTATTTGATATTCAATTCGTTCGTTTTTTTCCTGCTCGCCCTGTTGTATCTGCCTCTGACGGTCATGATTCGCTACGGATATTCCGATTCGCACTAGATCGAATCGTATGTAGCTGCTTATTATTTCGCCATCGGGGCCGGCGGCGCGGCCTTGCTCATCCCCTGCACCCTCCTGGCGGCCGCCCTTGTAGGATGGCGCCTTCGACTGACCAGCAAGCAGAACCTGTTGCATCCGGCTTTTCAGGTGGCGTCCTATCTCAGCGGTCATGTGCTCATCTGGTCGGTCGTATCCGCGCTTTCCTGGGCCTTGCTGATGCGTTATCAAAATATCTTTTCGATTTGCCGACGCATTGTGCATATCGAACAGGAATTTTACGCCGTTATCGCCTGGCTGATGTTCAACCTGTTGATCTTGGTTGTGTATGTTCGCCAGCTCGCGCGCGGCACGCTGGCCGCCCAATATGCCAATCGGTGACGGTGAATGCACTTTGTCCTAATGAACAAAAATAACATGTGATTGGGCAGGAAGATCGCAAAGATATTCTGTCACTCTCTCCTTCGCTCTGTCTCTCCGTCTCTCCATCCCTCTCCCCTCCCTTTCCCTTGCTTGCGCTGCAGGCTGGTAAAAAGAACCCTTACTCGCCCTTCGGTCTGGGAGGACATCGCACCGGTATACACGAACGGGTATACTGTCGGCATGCGCGGACGATGGTTTGGCAGTTTGCTTCCCGCCTTGACCGTGATGATCTGCGCGATGACTTCGACGGCCTCGGGCCATCCTTTGTTCATGACTTTTATCGAGCATCGAAATTATTTGACCGTCGGGGCGAAAAACATCGATATCCGGATCGAGCTGACCTTCTTTGAAATGCGTTCGCAGATCGAGCGACGGCGGATGGATGGCGACGGGGACGGGACGATCAGGCCCGCCGAAGTTGAGGCCTATCTGAAGAGCCTTACCGAGCAGACGGATCGGGGCGTAACCCTGCTCATTGACGGCCGGGAGGTGGAAGTGTACCCGATGTACGGTCCGGCCCTCGATCTGCTGGGCGTAGACCAGATCGCGCCGGTGCATCATCGGCTGACGTTGACCTATTTCGCCCGAATTCCGGAATGGATAAAAACCGGCAGCCAGATCGAACTTATCGACCGGCTCTGGGCCGGCGTGTCGGCCGTACCTCATTTTATCGCGGACAGCCGGGACGGGTTCCGCCTCGAAGCCGGAGAACTGCCCACCGACAATCCGGCATCGCCGTTGACTTTCGTCGCCGGTGTCCGACAGACAGCGAGCACCACGCCGTCCAACGAAAATCAACAGGAAGTGGATCGACGGGGAAAAATCGATGATGCAGAAAATACGCTCCCGCAAACGACCACATCCCCAAAGTCCAATGACACCGAACCCGGCCGGATGCGGGCAGTCGTGGTCGAAAGAGATTTGTCGTCGTGGAACCTCTTGGCGACGGTCCTGATCGTTTTTGTATTTGCTCTGTTGATTATGGCCGCCGTTGCGATATGGTATCGTAAGAAACCCCCACAAACTGGAGGCTAGATATGTTTCATTCAAAATGGTTTGTTCAACTGGCCTTGATGGGTGTGCTGGTCTTGCTCCCTCGCGCCGGGGTTCTGGCGGAACCCGATCCAATGTCCTCCAATGAGCTGATGGATTTCACCGGAAAACTGCTCGGGCAATATCCTTGGCTTTGTGTTGAGCCGATTCGCGGCCAACTGGATGAAAATCTGCGGGCCATGCGCGAGGCGTCCGCGGCCATCAAGAAAGCCAAAACAGAACAGGATTTGCAGAAGATAATGGATACACAGCGGCAGGCCAGCGAAAAAATCCTGACCCTCCTCGAGCAAAATCCGGGGACGATCCAGATCACTATCAAGGACGATAAAATCGCCGGCATCCCCTCCGAGCCGATCGCCTTACCCTCCGACTTCGGCGCTTTTCTGGTGAAGATCGTCGCCGGCGAGGGAAAGACCTACCTGCGGCAGGCCACCGCCGATCTGTCTGATATGCGCCTGTCCGACGTACCCATAAAAATCGCCGGGGCGGGCACAACATGGCTTTTCGTCGATGTTCCCTATGCCCAGACCCGCCGGACCGTGCTCGAATTGGTTTTGCAGCGCGAGGGCGGCGCGGCCCTCTACCTTCCGGTATCGATCGTTGCTCCGGATTCGGGTCGCCTGAATCTGCGTATCGAATCGGCGGAGAACGATCAGCCGACACCGGCCATGGTCAGCTTGAAGCACAAGGCCACCGGCCGCGACCGGCGCCCGACCAACGCGGTGGAAATCGGCCAGCAGTTTGACGGGCAAGGCCACCATCTGGATTGGCGCGGCGGCGGGCCTCCGCAAGGCCCGGTGGCCGGTAAATGTTGGTGGATTGTACCCGGGCCGCTCGATATGGCCTTGCCGCCGGGCGAATACGATATCGTTATCCGTCGCGGCATCGAACACCTCCCGATTTTCGATACGATCAATGTCGAGCCAAGGAAGACGGTCGATAAACGGTATCGTCTTTCCCACTGGGTGGACATGCGCGGTCTCGGCTGGTACACCGGCGACGATCACGTGCACAACCGGATCATGAGCGACGACGACGCCCGGCGGCTGATGGCCTGGATCCAGGCCGAGGACATTCATGTGGCCAACATCGTCAAGATGGGCGACATCTTTCGCACCTGGTTCGAGCAGCGCGGTTTCGGGCCGAGCTACCGGATCATTGACGGCGATTACATTCTGTGCCCCGGCCAGGAGTGCCCCCGTACCCACAGCGACGGCATCGGCCACACCCTCAGCATGAACATCCGGGAAATGGTCCGCGACACCAGCAAGTATTTCCTCTACGACTGGGTGTTCGAGACCGTCCACAAGCAGGGCGGGCTCAGCGGATATGCCCATATCGGCGATAAGCTCTTCAATGTTCAGCGGGCCATGAGTGTTTTCGTGCCTCTGGTCCGGCCCGATTTCAACGAGATTCTGCAATTCTCTCGCCTGGGCACGGAGCTCTATTACGAGTTCCTCAACCTCGGCTACAAGATGACCGCGTCGGCCGGCTCGGATGTGCCTTGGGGCTCGACCGTCGGTGAGGTCCGCCTCTATGCTCATGTCGGCAAGACGCCGTTCACCGCTGATGCATGGTTCAACGCGGTCCGCAACGGCCGTACGTTCGTGACCAACGGACCCATGCTCGAGTTGTTCGTGGATGACACCATCCCCGGCGACGAACTGGTGCTCAGCGACAATCACAAACTGCGTGTGCGGGCCCGGGCCTGGAGCGATGGCAAGTATCGGGCCATTACCAAGCTCGAAATCGTGCGGCACGGCGAGGTTATTCAGAAGGCCAAGGCCCCCGAGGGCGACCAGAAAGAACTCAAACTCGATTTTGAAATTGACGGCGGGGACGGCTGCTGGATCGCCGCTCGGGCGGAGGGGAGCGATGGCACCAAGTCGCATACCACGCCGGTCTACGTGGTGCGCAAGGGGCTACGTTTCTGGAAGTACGCCGACGTCGAAGATCTGATCGGTAAGCGCATCGCCAATCTGGACGACGTGGTGAAAATCGTGAACGAGGCCATCGAAAAAGACAAGGCCGGTCAGTTGCAGGACAACTACACCATGCAACAGTTGGCCTTGCAGGGGCCTGCGTTGCTCGAGCGCGTCGAGGCCGCCCGAAAAATCTACAACGAGCTTCGGCAGGTGGCCGAAAGCGAACGAGGCCGTCGCGAATCATCCAAGTGAGTATAAAAGGAAGGCCGTGCATGAAACCAACACGTGATGGCTGGACATCGGACCGGACGATCGGCCGGTGCTTCATGATACTTTATCTGTTGTCGTCTTTAGCGACAGGATTGAACGCCGCCGAGTATCAGCCTATCGCCACCACCCAGCCGGCGGACGCCGACATGGCCTTGCCCGTTGTTTATCAGCCGGTCGAAACCTGGCCGGACAAATTACCCGCCGCCCCGGTAACCAAGGGCATGCGCGGCCTGACCATCGATCGGCAGGAGCGCATCTGGACGCTTAATAATGGTGAGCAGGTCGTGCAGGTTTATTCCACCGACGGCAAGTATCTTTTCGGATGGGGCGAAGGCCTTTTCAAATCCGCGCACGGCGTGCGCATCGCCCCTGACGGGAGCGTGTGGATTGTCGATGCCCAGGATCATACGGTTAGAAAATTCGACGAGAAGGGCCACTTGCTCCTGACGCTCGGGACGTTGAACGAGATCGGCGAGGATGAAAAGCACTTTAACAAGCCGACGGATGTGGCCATCACCCCGTCCGGCGAGGTCTTCGTTGCCGACGGGTACATAAACAACCGTATCGTGCATTTCGATGCCCGCGGGCGTTTCATCAAAGCCTGGGGGAAAAGAGGCCTGGGCGTCGGTGAATTGAATCTTCCGCACGGCATCGCCCTGGATTCCAAGGGGCGACTCTACGTGGTTGAGCGCAACAATGCCCGCATCCAGGTTTTCGATCAAAACGGCAAATCCCTAGGCCTGTGGAGCAATCTATTGATCCCCTGGGGCATTCATATTACCCCGCGCGATGAAGTCTACGTCTGCGGTTCGTCGCCCATGCCCTATACGGGTTTTGAAGGAAACGGGCGAAAAATGCTCGGCGTGCCGCCCAAAGACCAACTGGTGATGAAGTTCGACACCACCGGCCGCGTTCTTGAGCTGGCGTGTTTCCCCCAAGGGGCTCAGCACGACTGGCGACCGGGGCAGTTGATCTGGGTCCACAGCATCGCCGTCGATCATGGCGGTAACCTGTATCTTGGTGATGTCTATGCGCCACACGCACAGAAATTCATGCGCGTAACAAAGAAACCATAATCGAACGTTCGCCAGGTTGAACAAGTCGGTTCGTTCATATAGCCTTATGCGTTGCTCGGATATTTTATCCCAACGTAAAAGGAGCGTATTCATGCATGCCAGAAACCAAGTCACCCCAAGAATCCTTATGGCCGCCGCCGCCATTTCGACGTTGGTATCAGCCGTCATAGCCGAGGAAAATACGGCCGCGAAGAAACGCCCCAATCTGGTCTTCGTCTTCAGCGATCAGCAATCCTCGGACATGCTGGGTTGCTATGGAAATAAAGAGATCATCACTCCGCAACTCGACCGGTTTGCCCAGGGTGCGGTGCGGTTCAATCACTGTATTTCCAACTCGCCGGTATGCACGCCTTACCGGGGAATCCTGATGAGCGGCCAGCACCCTCTGCAAAGCGGCGGCATGGCGAATGATATACAAATCCTGCCCGGCCAGGGGCGCTATTTCGGCGAAGTCTTGCGCGATGCCGGCTATCGCACCGGCTACTACGGCAAGTGGCATTTGTACGGCGGCGACCGCGTGCGCCCGATCCCGCCCGGGCCGTATCGTTACGGGTTCGATTACGAGTTCCTGAGCAACAATTGCACGCTCGTGTTTGACAAGGAACGGGCCTATTACTGGGACGAAAACGGCCAACGAACACTTTACGGCGACTGGGAACCTTATGCCCAGACCCGGCAGGCGATGCAATTCATCGACAAGCATGCGGACAAACCGTTCGCCTTGTTCCTGTCCTGGCATCCGCCGCACAACTGGGGCAAGGAACAGGCCGGCTATAACGCGCCCGAGGATTGCCTGAAACTCTACGATCCGGCCAAGCTCCATCTTCGCCCCACGGTCAAAGATACGCCGCAGGTCCGGCAGATGTATCAGGGGCACATGGCCATGATCTCCAGCCTGGACCGGGCCTTCGGCTGGCTGATGGAGAAGCTTGAAGAGAAGCACCTGGCTGAGAACACGATCGTGGTCTTCACTTCCGATCACGGTGATCTGCTGATGTCCTATGATTGGCCGGGCAATAAGGCCCGGGCCGAGCACGGCTCCTGCCGCGTGCCGCTGTTGATCCGTTACCCCGGTCATTTGAAGCCCGGGGTCAGTGAATTGCTCATGGGCGCCTTCGATATCATGCCGACGCTGTTGAGTATGATGGAATTGCCGGTGCCGGATACGTGCCAGGGCCACAATCTCGCGATCGCCATTGCCGAGGGCCGGGAGGATGCCGTCGAATTCCAGCCGTTATTTATTCTTCCCCTGGATTGGCGGGGTATCTACACGCGGCGGTACACCTACTCATTCACGGTGCGCACGGGGGACAGCAAGCCGGATCTCTACCACAAGAAAAACTTCAATTGTCTGTATGATCGGGTTACGGACCCGTGGGAAACGCGCAATCTGTACGACTTGCCCGAATACGCCAAGCTGCGCCAGCAACTCCATCAGCAGACCCTTGACTGGATGAAGCGTTTCGGCGACACGGGTTTGACTTTCGAGCAGATCCTGCGTCAGGTGCTGACCGAGGAGGACCGCACCAACCTCGATCTGCCTTGGCCGAAAAAGCCGGCGGGTTGGAACGCACGGCTCAAGGGGCGCCCGCTGGATATCCTGAAAGAAACAAACAAGAAGAATCAACCATAATCTGATGGATCGCAAGAGCACGGGGGTGGCCATAAGCCTCGGCCCGACTGAGAAATGCACATAGACAGCGAAAGCGAACCGTGTGGCACTCGCAACCCGTCACTAAATACATGCATACACCTTGGTTGAGGGTGCCTCCGAAGAAAAATGATACGGTAAATTCCGACTTATTTGGGAATATTCGTGTGCTGCCCCGCGGCCTTAAAAGCACGGGCAAACCCTTGTCCCGCTATGCGTGACAAGGGCCTGCCCATGCCACCCGGCCGATCGTCTTTCTGTCGGATGCCGGTTGGTTTACAATGAGCGGGCCATATCGTCCGGCCACGAGGACCGGTTGTTGAGGAATAACATCATTGGAGGTTTTTCATGAGTGCTCGACAGTCACGACGAAGCTTTCTGGCTGGGACGGGTTCGACGTTGGTAGGCGCGGGGTTATTAGGGCGGCACACGCTCTTTGCCCAGGCCGCGCCGAAATCCGGGTCCAACAGCAAAGTACGGCTAGGTCTGATCGGCTGTGGCGGGCGGGCCAACAACATGCAGCACGTGTTTCGCAATTATATGGCCGACGAAGTCGATATAGCCGCCATTTGCGACGTAAACAGTGAACGGTTGAACAATATACACAAACTCCTTGACGGCCGGCCGGCCACCTACCGCAATTACCAGAAGTTACTCGAGGACAAATCGATTGATGCCGTGATCGTGGCCACCCCCGGTCATTGGCACGCGATGGCGGCGATCCATGCCTGCCAGGCGGGCAAGGATGTCTATCTGGAAAAGCCTCTGGCCAGCCGGATCGGCGAAGGTCGGGCGGTCATCAACGCGGCCCGAAAGTACAACCGCATCATTCAGATCGGCACCCAGCAGCGCATGCGCGAGACCTACCAGAAGGCCGTCGAGATCGTACGGTCCGGCGTCCTGGGCGACATCTCCCACGTGCATACCTGGGACCTGCAATACTATTACCCCGGCCCCGGTCGGCCGGCGGATGCGGCACCGCCGCCTGAACTGGACTGGGATACCTGGGTCGGGCCGTCGCCGGCCGTCGCCTACAATCCCAATCGTTTTCTGCACCACTATTGGTTCTTCGATTACGGCGGCGGCTGGCAGGTCGACTGGGCCGTGCATCATTACGATATCGTCAACTGGGCGATGGGCGTGACTTCACCGGTGGCCGCCAATGGCACCGGCGGTACGTACGTTCTCGATACCAACTGGCAGTGGCCGGATACTTTCGACGGCTGCTGCGAATACGGGCCGGGGCCGATCGCGAAGAAAGGTTTTTTGATGACCTTCACCTATCGCGGCGGTAACGTCCGTCTGATCGAGGGCGCTCCCCACGGCAAATCCTTTCACGGATCGAACGCGACGCTGGTGGTCAGCCGTCGGGGTTACTGGCTCTATTCGGAAACGCGCGACGGCAAGAAGATCATGGAAGATCAATTTCAGGATGTCACAAACAATGCCGTCGATCTTCACTTTCGGGCGACGGCCGATCGCCTGCGGGATTTGTTCAAGATGATGCAGAAGCGCGGCACGATTGGAACGATTGAGGCGGGTCATTTCGCGAGCAATCCCGGCCACCTGATGAACATCGCCTGGCGCGTCGGCCGGCGTATCCGCTGGGATGCGGAGAAGGAAGAGGTCATCGGCGATCCGGAGGCCAACGCGCTCGTGAATAAGGAATATCGCAAACCCTGGTCGCTGGAGATATAGTCGGCGACAGCCATTCATTACAGGAGGTATTTGTATGGCCGCCATTCAAATCGGCGTCAACATGGAGTTTGTTCGGCACCACGATATGTCCTTCGCCGCGGGAGTGGCCAAGGCCGCCGAACTGGGCTATCAATTTATCGAACCGATGGTCCATTATGGCCGGGAGCTGCTCAGCGAGGCCGGCTACTTCCATTCCGTATCTTTATGGGACGACCCGCTGGAAATCCGCGAACTGTGTGCAAAACACAACGTGCAATGCTCGAGTCTCAGCGCCCATTGTCCACTGTGCAAACCGGACATATCGGTCAACTATCTGCGCGCCGCCATTCGTTGGGCGGCCGAAGTGGGCGCCCCGGTAGTCAACACGGACGAAGGCCCCAAGCCTGATTTTACCAATGCCCAGACCGACCACGAATTGATGGCTTATACACTGCAACTGGCCGCCCGCGCTGCCGAGCGGCGGAACATTCAGATCGGCCTCGAATGTCATCAACAATACAGCAAAACCCCCGACGGTTTGGACCGCATTTACGGGCTCGTCAAATCGCCGGCCATCGGCATTAATTTCGACACCGGCAACGCCTACCTCGCCGGTCAGGATCCCTACAAGTGGCTGGCCCGTGTTCGCGATCGGCTGGTCCACCTGCACGCCAAGGACATCAGCATCACCCAGAGCCAGGACGAACGTGGCAAGGTCACCGGCACGCCGGTGGGTTGCGCCTGCGGGCAGGGGGTCATCGACTGGAAGGAGGTCATCAAGATCCTCAAGCCGCTTGACCGCTCGATCTGCTTCAGCGTCGAATGCGGCACCATCGAACAGGCCGCCGCCAGTCTGGAACACCTTCGCGGATTGGCCTGATCAGAACCGCCGAATTCCACCGACGGCTGAACGAACCGTCCCGGCATTGGACAATGGCCTGGCGACCCGCATTAAAAAAATCCAGCCGGGTACTCCTTCGAGTATCCCGGCTGGATTCGTTCACACGTAATTGTCCGGACCGAACATTCGGTCTCCTGTACTATCCGTCACGTAATATGCGTTTCATCCATGAATCAGTTCGCCTCGGCGTGACAAGGCTAATCCGTAGTCATTCCGCCACCCTCAAATCGCATTCCACTTGATGCTCAACGTCAACGTGTACACCGTAGTAGTTGTTCGCGGGTACGAGGATGCTGAAAGGCGACGTTATCGCGGTACCCTTCGTGGCAAACAGACCCGGAGACGGGTTGCCCGATGGCGCCGTCGCATAATCCTGGATCTTGACGTTCTCGCTGATCCCCTTGAAGCGGAAACCGGCGTTGAGGGTAATGGTGACGGTCACTTGGCCGCCCACGACCTCAGAAAAGTGAACCGTACCCGCGTCCATGGTCTGGCCGGCGTACAAGGTGACCGTACTGTCTGCGACGTACGTCGTGTAGGTGGCCCAGTTTCCCTGTTCCACATAGCGATTGCCGGCGGCCCAGGCCGTCTCGCCTTCCCAGCAGCAATTCGGGTCTTCCTCGTAGCCGCAGGTGTGATTCTCGCCGCAGACCGGAATCATGCATACGTCCGTCGGATGCGCGGGGCAGTCCTCGTCGGCCACGCAACAATCCGGAATCTCCTCGAAGCCACAGGTGTTATTGTCCGTGCATACCGGACTCAGGCATACATCCGTCTCGTGCGCGGGGCAGTCCGCATCTTCCATGCAACAATCCGGGATATCCTCAAAACCACATGTGTTATTTTCCAGGCATACCGGCCTCATACACGGATCGGTTTCATGCTGGGGGCAATCCGCGTCGACAACGCATTCATCGTCTTCGCAAATATTTTCGTAAGTGCCGCTAACTTTAGCGCCGTCGAAAACGTACACGGTTTGCTCTTCGCAGCTTTCGATGAACTCGACGCCGAGCATGGTATAGATGGCCCCGTCCGTTTGGGTTATCGGTTTGGTTACTATAGGCTCACCTTTTTCATCACGTTCATAATCCAGAATCGTGTTCAGCTCGAAGGCCAGGAAATCGGCCGGATCGAGATCGTTGAGCAAGCCAAGACCCAGCGGGAAGGGCTCGCTCAGGGGCAGATCGATGACCACCATCACGCCGTCGCCCGAATCGGAGGGCATTTTGATGTAGCGGCCGAGGCCGTAGTCTTCGATGCCTCCGCCATTACGGAGCCGGTAGGCATCCAGGCGGAACACGAAACAGCCGGGCGGCCCTTCCCGCCAGAAGAACATACGCATGGTGATCGGATTACGTGAAGCCTGGTCCTCATTACAGAAATTGTAAATGTACGGGACGGCAAAACGGTAGGCCAGAACCCCTTTGAGATTATTCGGTTTTTCGCCCAGCCACGGTTCGCGAATGGGGACCGGCTCGGTGGGCAACTGCCCCATATAGGGGTTTGCACCAACGGGTAGAAGTTCCTTATAGGTAAAGAAATCCTCGACGAATACGTCGAAGCAGGTGGAGCAGCAATTCGGGCAGTCCGGGCAAGTACCGTCCGAACCACGGCAATCCAGCGCATCCCAATAACCATCGTTGTTTACGTCTTCGGCGGGATCTTTCACCCCATCCCCGTTCAGGTCCCAACAATGCAGGCCATCCGCGCCGGGAGGTCCGGCGGGTCCGCCACCACCACTAGGGCCGGCCGGGCCTTGCGGACCGGGAGCGCCTTGCGAACCGGCAGCGCCGTCGGCGCCGTCCGCTCCATCAGCCCCGTCCGCGCCATCCGTACCATCCGCCCCTTGGCAGTCCAGCGCACTCCAGACACCGTCGCCGTTAACGTCTTCTTCAGGGTCGTTGACCCCGTCACCGTTCAGGTCCCAGCAATTAATGCCGTTTACCCCCGGGATCGGCTGGCCGGTGTCATCACCATTGCCGTCACCGCGGTCGCCGGTATCATCCTGCGGCTGAGTCAATAGCCAGATGGCCAAACTACCGAAAGCCAGCGGCCCCGTGAGACACGCCCCGCCCGCCGCGCAGCCGCCGCTGGTGGTGAACAGCATGGTCGCCGGCAGGATCAGCGTGACCATGACACAATAGACAAGTTTTCTGGACCAAGATTGTGCGATTTTCATGGTTTTTTCCTCCATTTCGAGATAAGCAGACCCACACTTGCGTTTTCAGAGACACCTATGGGGAGGATAATAAAATGCGCACTCAACAAAGAACGGACATGCACTTGTCGTGTTTGACTGTGCCTATTCCCCCCGCAGAGCGCGGCCTTTACACAAACCGATGAACAAGACCAGCCGCGCAGATTGCACACCTGCTTACGACGTTAATACCTTATTCTAAATGTCTATGCCCTGCTCTCGACGCCGATGTGATTGGCCCCAATCCGTTCCCGAGAGCACCTCTACAAACCTTGTCTTCATTCTATCCGCGAGGGTCTCGGTTTGCAAGAAAAATGTTTAAAGAATTATCCGTCAGAGTTGCATCATACGATCGAGAGCGTTTTTTTTTCGGACGTAGAAAAGACGGACCCGCCTGGGGCGCATGGATCATAAAATACCGAATCTGTTGCAGTTACGGATTCGTACCGGCCGGTATCGCTTTGGATATTGATTATGCCTGCGGAATCGATCATTTTTTTGAGCGGCCGGTGCATCCGCATGCCGTCGCTTTCCCTTGCCATCCGAAAAACAAAACCCCCGAGGGCTTCAGGTGGAACCCTCGGGGGTCGTTGGATTGGCCTCAGTCTTCACCGGTGTCATCGGGATTATTTTCACTAGAACGCCGGTTGAGATTGCAGGGGGACGCACGTACCCGTTGCCGAATCGCAAAACTCACCTTGCGGACACTCGACGGGGGTATAGTAACATTCCCCGTTATCACAGGAATCCATCGTGCATAAATCAGCATCATTGCAATCGGCTTCGCTTTCACACTCGGGCTCGGAAGCGCACTCCCCGGTTTGCGGATCGCAGACCTCGCCTTGCGGACACTGGATGGGGGCGTGGTAACACTCCCCGTTGTCACAGGAATCCATCGTGCATAGGTCGGAATCGTCACAATCCACGGGGGTGTTCATGCATGCGCCTTCGACGCAAGCATCTTCCGTGCATGGATCGCTGTCGTCGCACTCTTCGTTGCTCACACAGGTTTCGCACAGGCCCTCGTGGACGTCGCCAACGACGACTTCGTCGAAAACCAGGATGGCCTGCGCTTCGCAGCTTTCGATAAACTCGACGCCAAGCATGGTATAGATGGCCCCGTCCGTCTGGGTGATCGGTTGGCCCTCTTCATAAGCCAGAACCGTGTTCAGCTCGAAGGCCAGGAAATCGGCCGGATCGAGATCGTTGAGCAAGCCAAGACCCAGCGGGAAGGGCTCGCTCAGGGGCAGATCGATGACCACCATCACGCCGTCGCCCGAATCGGAGGGCATTTTGATGTAGCGGCCGAGGCCGTAGTCTTCGATGCCTCCGCCATTACGGAGCCGGTAGGCATCCAGGCGGAACACGAAACAGCCGGGCGGCCCTTCCCGCCAGAAGAACATACGCATGGTGATCGGATTACGTGAAGCCTGGTCCTCATTACAGAAATTGTAAATGTACGGGACGGCAAAACGGTAGGCCAGAACCCCTTTGAGATTATTCGGTTTTTCGCCCAGCCACGGTTCGCGAATGGGGACCGGCTCGGTGGGCAACTGCCCCATATAGGGGTTTGCACCAACGGGTAGAAGTTCCTTATAGGTAAAGAAATCCTCGACGAATACGTCGAAGCAGGTGGAGCAGCAATTCGGGCAGTCCGGGCAAGTACCGTCCGAACCACGGCAATCCAGCGCATCCCAATAACCATCGTTGTTTACGTCTTCGGCGGGATCTTTCACCCCATCCCCGTTCAGGTCCCAGCAATGCAAACCATCCGCACCGGGAGGTCCGCCACCACCACTAGGGCCGGCCGGGCCTTGCGGACCGGGAGCGCCATCGGCGCCGTCGGCCCCATCCGCACCATCCGCACCATCCGCTCCATCCGCTCCATCCGTGCCGTCGGCCCCTTGGCAATCCAGCGCACTCCAGACACCGTCGCCGTTAACGTCTTCTTCGGGGTCGTTAACCCCGTCGCCGTTCAAGTCCCAGCAATTAATCCCGTTAACCCCCGGGATCGGCTGGCCGATGTCGCCGTCATTATCATCGCCCCGGTCGCCGCCATCATCCCGCGGTTGACCCAATAACCAGATGGCCAGGCCACCGAAAGCCAGCGGGGCCATGCAACATGTTCCCCCGCACCCTCCCGTACTCGCGGTGACCAGCATGGCCGTGGGCAAAACAAGCGAAACTATTAGACAATAAATCAGTTTTTTATACCATTTCTGTAGGATGTTCATGGTTCCTCCTTTGTTTGGAAACAAACACCTGAGACTCGCGTCTTAAACAACACCTTTGGGGAGGAGGACGAAATATGCACACGATAGAATATCGACATGCATTTATTGCGTTTGATCGGGCTTCTTCCTCCCCCGTGGATTCTTGGCCTTTATCGCCTTCGTCGTAGCGATGCCAACCCGCCCAGAACCAGCAAAGAGAGCGCGGCGGGCTCGGGAACACACTGGCTGGTCAGGATGAATTTGTCGATCCCGATACCGTAGCCGCCCGGCTGCACCAGTTCTGCCTCGACGGACACCCACCGCGGCTGGAAATTGGCGAACAGCGTACTATCACGGTTGAACGGGTTCACCGTAAGCCAGGTTAGTGCCACATATCCCGGTATTTCGGTGAACGTGTAGGTCACGCCGACGGATCTGCCGTCCGGATCACCTAAGAGGCTCGGATCATCAATCGAGTTCTTGTCTTCGTTCCACCAGTCAAGCCAGAATGTGACGGCATAACCAGGTGCCACATTATCGATCCAAATGTCTACTGTCAAATCGACGATCATGGAGTGAAAGTTGTCGTTCCAGAGCGGATTCGTGCTTACGTCCACTATCTGCCTGAGCATAAGGTCTGACATGGGTGACGTGCATGTAACAAAACGGTCCCAAGGCTCCACGCTATAATCGTAGGTAAGATCCAGACCGGATCCGTGTTCCCACGAATCCCACTCAGCCTCAAATCCTCCATTCACCATCGTATTGGATGACCCCGGAATGGGCTCCGCCTGCACCGACATTGCGGACAGAAGCATTGCCAACAAGGTGAGCGTAAATAATGCCCCCTCACTCAATCCTGATCGACTTCTCATGATTTCTCTCCTGTCATTGATTCGTAATAACCGTTCAGACCACTTCGGCTTGATAGACAACTTATTTCATGCTCCCTGATGCAGAAACTCCGCTTTTGAAGGAATTCCATGCTTTCCCCTTCATCAGGAAACAAACCCTTGTCACTGGCACCTTGCGGGGCAGGCAAAAATTCGGGCAAAAAGACGCGCTCGACTGCACCACCCTTTTTCACGAAAAACGCCGGTTACTAACCGTCAGGCTTCGCAACGAAGTTACAATACAGCTCGCGCACAGACCTCCTCAGGGGGCCTGGTCTTTTCCCGGCGGGATCGGGTGAATCATGGTTGCACGATCCCGCCCGCTTAAGGGTCGGTTTCCGGGAAATTTACCCGTCTCGATCTTCTAAAAATACTTTGGAGAGGATTATAAAATGTTCCTTCATTTCGAAACACAGACACTCTTATTCATCTTGCATGCCCATGCTTCTAACCCCCCGTGTGCTTCCTATTCCCCATGTTTTTTGGCCTTCACGAACTCCTGCGGACAGATGAGGCCAAAAAGTTGAAAACTACATTGTCTACGGCATGCTCCACACCTTTATATTACTCGGCATACCTTTACAATGTCTTTGTTTTGCTCATAATGCCATTACGTCGACTACACTCCGCATGTGAGCACAGCGTTCCCACTCTTGTTTCATTATACCCCCGCAGGCTATGGTTGACAAGAGCATCGTTCATGAGCATGTAAAGATATCCTTGCGAAGTTATTTCGAGAGCGAAGTTATCGGCCGTTGCAAGGATGGAAATAGCCAAGGCATATCGATGTAACCTGTTGTAGATTTCTCCGTTACGGATTCGTGCCGGCCATGATTTTTTAAGCGGCCGGCTCGGGCACGCGGGCGACCGGCACCTTTTCCCCCGTCATTTTTATCGATATTCATAAAACAACCCCCGAGGGTTCTGTTTTGAACCCTCGGGGGAGCCGGTTACAACTGGTTTCAAGCCGATTTCATGCTATTGGCTCAGGGAGATGCAGCCTCCATCGGGGATGAAGTCGTCCCAATCGCTGGCGGTGCAACTGGCGAGATCGCCCGTGCTGAAACCCAGCTCAACGATCAAGGGGGCACAGTTCTGCACGATGCAGGCCTGTTGTTGCCCATAGACATTATTACTACAGACACAATCGGCCACGCAGTCCTCCCAGGCCTCCAAATCGACCAGATCGGTCGGAGTACAACCTTCCTCGTCAGGCGTGTTCTCGATCGACAGGCAATTCGGGACGACGACGATCGTTTCACCCACGTTCTCGGATTCCGGACATTCGTCGTGGCAATCGAGAACACCATCCCCGTCGGCATCGGCGGCGACACACTGGCCATTGACGCAGCACTCATTGTCGCAATCCTCATCGAGCTCGCACTCCGGATCATCGGGTACGCATTCTCCGGTTTGTGGATCGCAAACCTCGCCTTGCGGACACTGGATGGGCGCGTGGTAACATTCGCCGTCATCACATGAATCCACCGTGCAGGGGTCATTATCGTTGCAATCGATAGGGGTGCTCATGCATGCGTTTTCCACACAAGCATCTTCCGTGCAGGGATCGCCGTCGTCGCATTCTTCGTTGCTCACGCAGATCTCGCACAGGTCAACATAACTGTCGTCAATGACCGCCCGATTGAAATCCAGAATGGCCTGGCCCGTACAACTTTCAATAAACTCAACACCGAGAATCGTGTACACTCCGCCGTCGAGCAACGTCACCGGTGTGTTCTCCACTTTCTCCAGGACCGTATTCAGCTCAAAAGCCAGGAAATCGGCCGGCAGAAGGTCGTTGGGGAACTCCAACCCTTGGCCGATGACGTTCAAGGGCAGATCCACGACCACCATGATACCGTTCGGATGAGCGATCACTTCCTGGTTGCTGACGATGATCCGGATGTAACGGGTGGAACCGTATGGGTCGATACCCCCGCCATCGCGGAGACGATAAGCATCCAGTCGGAAGACAAAACAACCATCCAACGGTCCTTCCCGCCAGAAGAACAAACGCATGGTTACCGGATTCGGGTTGTCATAGATGTAGGGGATGGCAAAACGATAGGCCAGAACCCCCATGATACTTGTCTTGCCAAAAAACTTCTGGCCAAGCCATGGTTCACGGATGGGGACCGGATCGGTAGGCAACTGGCCTATATAGGGATTGAGGCCGACAGGCAGAAGCTCCTTATAGGTGAAGAAATCTTCGACAAACATGTCAAAACAGACCGGACCAGGTCGCCCCGGTTCGCCATCAGCACCCTGGCAATCCAGTGCATCCCATACGCCATCCAGGTTGATGTCTTCTTCCGGATCTTTTATCCCATCACCATCCAAATCCCAGCAGTTCAGGCCATCTGAACCGGGAGGGCCACCGCCACCACTCGGGCCGGGAGGTCCTTGGGGACCGGGAGGTCCTTGCGGACCGGGAGCGCCATCGTTGCCGTCAGCACCGGGAGGGCCGGGAATGCCATCGGCACCGTCGGCCCCCTGACAATCCAGTGCATCCCAGACCCCGTCGCCATTAATGTCCTCTTCAGGGTCGGCCACCCCGTCCCCGTTTAGATCCCAGCAATTGAGACCGTCGACGCCTGGGATTGGCTGTCCGGGTTCATCATCGCCGCCGCCGTTACCGCCAGTATCGCCTCGCGGCTGGCTAAGCAACCAAATGGCCAAACCGCCGAAGGCCAGCGGCCCCGTCAGACATGTGGCCCCCACCGCCCCGCAGCCCGTACTGGTAGTGACCAGGATGGCCGTGGGCAAGACAAGAGAGACCATGAGATAATAAACAACCTTTCTGTACCAAGTTTGTCCTATTTGCATGGGTTTCTCCTTCGCAAAAAAATGTCCTGGCTCATGAGCACGTTTCTATTTCCGAAAACTCATCACATCGACAAGGAAGCGTCCGATCATGGTCGAATACCGGCGAAGTATTGAGGTCAGGATACGTTGCAGGGGATATCTTTTTGTGCGGCTCCAACAAAGAAATATGAGGCCAACATGGTCGCTGAAGCAACATGTCCGCTTTTTTACTCATATTCGCTTCACTTTCCTAAACCCAGGTCAGCCCGTTGAATCTTGTCATGTATACATTGCTATAGACCTTTCGATAGTATAAAACCAGAGTTATGGCACTTTTTTTATCCTCTATTTCCAAAAACGGCGTCCTCTAGCCCTGTGGGGATTGTTTTAATGCGCTGTTTGTCCTGAAATGGGGCGCCCCTTAATGTACTTTTTCATTTTCAAATCCGTTTCGGAAAACAACGATTCTTGAAATAGAGCAACCTGCGTGCCCAATCAGACCCTATGCTCACAAAGGGAGAATCCGCTATAATAAACGCACCGACGTTGTTCAATCCGAACGCAAAATTAGCACAGCCGCCGGTTGACTCGGTCGATAAACCTAAAAACCCGAGGCCTCCAGACATGGGAGTGGTAATCATGCTGGCAAGAATAAAATTCGTGAAGGTCTTACTTCTGGCGGTTCCGATAACGATTTACGCCACCGGTGAACAATTCGTTGGGAACGCTCGTCTTGATTTCACCGTGGATGGACCAAGCCAGCTCACCACGCCCACCGGCGTGGTCACTCTGACGTTCACCGTCAAGTTGACCCACGACCTGAAATTCACCGGAGGTGATTTTGGGAGCGATACCGTGAATTTCGAATTGGAGGGTGTGCAATTCGGGTTGCTCTGTAACCGCGGTGACTTGTTCAGCTATTCTGGAACCAATCCGGTAGTTCGCGGCGCGGACAATCCTTTTTCCAGCAGCGAATGGGTCGGCCAAGCCACCGTCAACGGTCCGATCGGCACGTATCCAACCAACGGCGCACTGCTTTCCGGCTTGCCCCAGTTCGCTTACTTCAAGAGCAGCGCCGGGGGATTCGCGGCCGCCACCTATAACAGTTTTCTTGTCATTACCGTTCAGTCGATCGGCGATCTTCCAGTCGGCGAATATACCTTTGTCACCGGTGACACCGGCAGAGGATACCTTTGGACATGTGCCGACAGTAACCACTCCTTCGGTGGTCCCTATGATCCGTCAGCCATTTTTGTGTTGCGAGTCACCGATAGCGGATCAGGCGGTGGTGGTGGAGGCGGTGGCGGTGGTACCGTTGATCCGGAGAACAATGCTCCGACAGCCCTGATCTCCGCGAACATGGTTGAAGGTACAGTTCCCCTGACCGTCCAATTCAGCGCCGCCGGGTCCACCGACCCGGATGGCGATACTCTGTCCTATGCCTGGAATTTTGGTGATGGCCAAAGTGCCACGACCAGCACCAATTCAACCACGCATACCTATACGGCCAAGGGTCAATATGCGGCCGTCCTCACCGTCAATGACGGGCGGGGCGGGTTCTCGGACGCCGGCCTGGTTATCAATGTCGCCGCCGCCGGCTCGGATACCGGTGACGACACCGGCGATGACACCGGTGACGATGCCGGCGACGATACGGGTGATGACATCGGCGACGATACTGGCGACGACACGGGTGACGATACCGGCGACGATTCTGGTGATGACGGTACAGGGGACGATTCCGGTACGCCGACGCCCTCGACCGGCAAGTTGTGCGGCGGCGGAGCCAGTGCTTCGCTGACCTTGAGCTTGATCGGTTTGACCCTGATGAAGACCCGCCGCCGAAGATGGTGAGCCGGGACTCTCTATTCGAATAACCGCACAATCCGACTGTACTGCTGCGCGCGACAAATGTGCGCTCGTACAGCTTGCGTACGGCTGGAACGCATGGGTATCCATCCTTTGCCCCTGAAAGGGTGGGATACCCGCGGGCACCATGTAAGCCAAGTTCTCAAATAGGGTTCTTCCGACGATCCAGGCATCCCTTGCGCTCCATTGCTGCAAAGGCAGCCATGCCATCGCTTTATCCCCCAGCTACGACCGCATCCTATCGTTTCTCGTCAAGTCGGCTTATCCAAAATAACGATAAAAATTACCAAAAAAGGTGGGCGCGGACCGCATGATGTGATATACTGTTCAGCAAGGCTTATCGAGAGGGCCGAGATAACCCCTTCTCCGAACGCACCTCATGACAACGCCGACGAGAAGGAGAAGGAGAGGAAAAGCGGAAAATCGTCATTGCTTTTATGGCCTCGGTCGTGATTGGGGTGCCGCCGGTCGTTCTGCGGGACAGAGCGACAGGGCCGCCAAATTGAAGAGATTTATATGAGTATGCGGTATTCTTTCGGTGAGCGGGCAAGAGGAGTAAATATGTCCAAAGGAAGAATGTGTAGCCAGTGGCTCATGGCATCGTTGGCGCTGATCTGGAGCGCGGCCGGCACGGGGGCCGCCGCGGCCGCGACCCTTTATGTATCCAAATCCGGTAATGACGGCAACAACGGACAGAGCTGGGCGATGGCCAAGCTGACCGTACAGGCCGGATTGGACAACGCCGTCTCGGGCGACCAGGTCTGGGTGGCCGCAGGAACATACGTGGAAAAAATCACGCTTAAAAGCGGCGTAGGCCTGTACGGTGGGTTTGCGGCAACTGAGATTTATCTGTCCCAACGCAACTGGAATACTTGCCCGACAATCCTGGATGGGAACCAGTCTGGAACCGTTGCGACCGTGCCTTCAGGAGCGACTTCAAATACCAGGATTGATGGATTTATTATCCGTAATGGTAGCAGCGGTGGTATCTCCTGTTCTTCGTCGTCCCCCACGATCGTGAATAATAAGATTATAGGCAACATTGCCTCCGTCGGCGGGGGAATCTATTGCTCCTCTTCCTCTCCGATGATCGCAGACAACATAATAATAAGTAATGTTGCCACCTCTTCCTCAGGTGGCGGTGGCATCTATTGTAAAAGTGGTTCGCCGATAATCATAAACAATATTATTACATCCAATCATGCCTCCAGTGGCGCTGGAATTAGAAGTTCCATGTCCAATATGACAATGATAAACACTATTGTCGCGTTCAATCCATCCGGAGTATACGCGACAGGCGGAACAACTACGCTTCGGTATAACTGCGTATACGGCAATGAAGGATACAATTACTGGGGCATCAATGATCCAACGGGTATCAATGGCAACATCTCGGTTGACCCGCAACTGGCAAGTCTCGCCCACGGGAATTTGCATCTGCAACCGAATTCTCCTTGCGTGAATGCAGGCGATAACACGGCAATTCAATCTGGCTGGGTGGACATGGATGGCCAGCCGCGGATCATTGGTGGTTACGTGGATATTGGCGCGGACGAGTCTGATGGCACCGCGCATTCACCGGGGCCAACTATGATCGTCCGGATCACCCCAGACGGCAATGACGGCAACGATGGCTCATCGTGGGCTTTATCCAAGCGGACGGTACAGGCGGGAATCGAGGCAACTGCACTACACGGGGGGGAGGTATGGG
>CAYNYK010000035.1:3691-41849 GCA_964401335.1 uncultured Planctomycetales bacterium | reverse complement strand
CTTCGCCCCGCTGAATGGATCACCCTCGACGAACGCATCGAGGATCTGTTTACCGACGATACCCAACCCCTTCGTGTTCTCTGGCGGATGATTGCCCATTTGCTCGACCTTCTTTACAACCTCCGTATTCAAAAACTCGACGAACGACGTTTTATCGAGCTCATCGACCTGTTGGCCGGTGCGGCCCGTGAAGAGGTGGGCCATCATTCGGATGAGCCTTTACTCCCCAATCGCGCCCATCGTTTGTTTCGCCAGTGGTTGTTCCTGCATTGCCTGCACGACGAACCGGCAACACTCCATCTCTCTCGCTGGGCCAGGCTTGGACGTTCATGGAAACGCTATATCCTGGCTCGACAATTCGTCCGGACCTCCGGCGTCATTCCCCAATTGATGCCCGATTGGCCCACAGTTGATTTTTCAACCTTGTTGCGGATTCGACCAGCATCTGAAACGGACTTGGAGCCTGTGTTCCGGGCCATGCGGGTCAAACTTGTCGCCCATGCATTCACCGGGCGGGCTTATTTCGGTTATGATCTTCTGGCCGGACTGACCGCCTGGATCCTGCTTCCCGCACTTATTGGTTTTTCCGCCCGCCTCTCGGCCGTCGCCTTCGGACGTGATCAACTGATGCGGGAAGACCTCCTGACGGGTACCCGAAAGGTTCATTTAACCTTTGGCGTTTCCCCCGTTTTTAGTCATCTCAGCGAACGGCTGCGTTTGCGGGCCATGATGCTTCCGGGGCTTTCCCTGGCCCTCCTTTCGCGATACGCTCCATAAGTAATTGTTTCACAAATATTTACGATTTCGATTGCCAGCCACGGAAGTCTCCGTTATTATTTCGCCAGCGACATCGGCGGCTTGGCTGACGGTCCGGTTTTGGTTCTTTTAACCTCTTAATTGCGTGGCCGAAGCCTGCGCCGGTGACAACGTTCGTCCAGTGTCCGTTGCTGGCCGCGCGTTGGCTTTTCGAGTCCCTTTACTTGACGAAAGGATGATCTCTCATGGCACGACCGGTCACACTCTTTACCGGACAATGGGCGGATTTGAAATTCGAGCAGGTCTGCAAGAAAGCCAAGAAATTCGGATACGACGGCATCGAGCTGCCCTGCTGGGGAGACCACTTCGAGGTCAGCAAGGCCTTGGAGGACCGCAGCTACTGCAAGCGCAAATGGGAAGTGTTGCAGAAGTACGGTTTGAAATCCTTTGCCATCAGCAGCCACTTGGTCGGGCAGGCCATCTGTGACCTGATCGACGAACGTCATAAAGCCATCCTGCCCTCCCACGTATGGGGCGATGGCCAGGCCGAGGGCGTCCGCCGTCGGGCCGCGGCGGAAATGATGGACACCGCCCGCGCCGCCCGCAAATTTTTCGACGCCGCCCCCCCGGCCGTCAAGAAACAGATTAAACGTGTCGTGGTCAACGGATTCACCGGTAGCAGCATCTGGCACCTGCTCTATTCCTTCCCCCCGGTCCTTCCGGGGCAGATTGAAAATGGTTACAAGGATTTCGCTAAACGCTTCAAGCCCATTCTCGACGTTTTTGAACAGGAAGATGTCTACTTCGCCTTGGAGATCCACCCGACGGAAATTGCCTTCGATATCTCCTCCGCTGTTCGGGCCGTCGAGGCGGTCAAAGGACATAAACGCTTTGGTTTCAACTATGATCCCAGCCATCTCGGCTACCAGGGGGTCGATTATGTGCGTCTGATCCGGGAACTTCGCGATCGTATTTATCACGTACACATGAAAGACGTATACTGGTCGTCTCAGCCCACGCGGGCCGGGGTCTTTGGCGGACACCTGGATTTCGGGCACCCCGACCGTTATTGGGAATTCCGCTCCCTGGGGCGCGGATGCATCGATTTTGAGGCGATCATACGGGCCCTGAACGAAATCCGCTATGACGGACCGCTTTCCGTCGAATGGGAGGATGGCGGCATGGATCACGAGCATGGGGCCGCCGAGGCTTGTCGATTCGTCCGAGCCGTAGACTTCCCGTCCTCGGCCATCGTGTTTGACGCCCAGTTCGCTGAAAAGTAATGTGACCTGGACCGTTTCTGATTAAACTCAACAAAAAGCCCGGGGTCTGACGACGCCGGGCTTTTTTACGGGCTATTTTGGATTAAAATTACCTGGGAATCACGTCCAAAGGAATTCGATACATCTTGTAACAGTCCTCCACCCGCGCTTCCCGTGTATCCCCTTTGTGGATCAACACGCGATAGTTGAATTCCAGCCGTTCACCCTGCTTACAGAGCATGGAGCCGTTCTGGTTTTTGTCCCGGGTGAAATCCTTCACGCCGAACGGGTTGGCCGTGTACAGTCCGTAATCCCGTATATGCCAGTATGTCGGATGCCGGGGATTGCTCGGCGAATCCATGATCGCGATTCCGACTATGGCACCGCTGAGCGTCGGTCCGTAATAATCGCACCATTCGGCGCGTTTGCCCCAGCATTGGCCTGCCCCCGCCCCGCCGCGACTGTTGATCATCTGCCCATGCAATTCCCGTGGGGAATCAATCCCCTTTTCGTCCAGGCTGACCGCCAGTCGTACCGAAACGATGCCCCCTTCCTTGGTATCCGCGAACATCACGTCACCTTCGGGGAAAGTAAATACACTTTTCGCGTCGATCACCCGCACATCATCGCTCCCAATGAAAAATGTGTATATTCGGCTCTCCGTCAGTTGACGTTGCCCGTCCGGCCCCAGCCAGTCGATCTCCGCTTCGATCAGCCCGAACACCGGACCGCTTACCGTCCGCGCGATCCGGCGAACCACTTGGCGGCCCTGCTGCGGCCTTTTCATCTGCGACCAGTAATCCGTACCGACTTCCTCGAAATTCTTGGTTCGTACGTCCCCATGCGCACACCAGAGCGAACGGTGATGCGGATGGTCCTGCCGTTTGTTTTCCTTTTCAACAGGATTGTCCTGCATGGGGAAATCTCGGGTCACCGGCTCGCCCGTCGGCCCGATCACCGGATACAAGAAAGGCTTGAACTCATCCTCGCCCTCGGGATACTGAAAGGCGGTGAACAATTGGCCGTTGATGAACACTTCCAGTTTATGCTCGCCGGCCGCCTTGACTTCCACGCCATTGCCCTCTGCCGGAGCTTTTGTTTGGTCAAGCAGATATTGAACAACCTCTCCCTCCTTGCCCGCCGCTTGCCAGAACCAGAGGCGACCCTGCTCATCCAATTGAGCAGGCGTAACTCCCCCGCCTCGCTTCTGTAACAAATAACTTGCCTGCCTGTTGAGTGGATGTCGAATAGGTACACAATTCGGCACCGCCGGACTGTCGAACGGATACGTATAATTGATCTGTATCGGCAGGTCGGGAGAGTTCGTTGGTTTGCTCGTCCCGGTTTCAGCGCAACCGACCAGCGGAACAACGACCAACACGATTAGAGACCAATGGCATCGGGTCATGGATACACCTCTCTTATGTAAGCGGATTGCGAATTCAGGTCAGGGCGGCTTTCAAGGTCTTGAAGCCTACCTCGGCCACGGTGGTGGGATCGGGTTCGTATTTGAACGGTTCAACCGAAATCCATCCCGTATACCCGCTCTCACGTAAAGCTCGCAGGATCGGGACCAGCTCCGGCGGCTTGCCCTCCGGCGGCGGCATACCCACCCCCACCCCGGAGGGATCATTGGCGTGAAAATGGCCCGCCCGAGCCCCATGCTTCCGTATGGTACCGATGATCCCATCCGGCATGGCCGACATGGCCTTCATATCCAGCATATAACCGATGTTCGGATGACCGACCTCGGCGGCCAGCTTGGCCGCCTCATCCACGGTGTTGAGGAAATTCGTTTCCTTGGGCGTCAGCCCTTCCAGGCATATCCGCACACCCCGCTGGGCGCAATCGTCGGCCACCGAGGCAAAAACCTCGACCGCGTTCTTCCAACCCTGCTCATGCGTGTTCGGCGGCTCGATGCTCCGCTGGGCCGGCGAGCCGAAGGTCATTACCGTTCCGCCCAGATCGCCACAAAAATGTATCAGTTTGCGTAGATACTCGGCCGATTTACGCCGTACCACTACGTCCGGCGTGGTCAGATGCAGTCCCTTGGGTGAAACGAAAAGCCAATGCAGACCAATGATCTCCACTCCGGCATCACCCGCTGCCCGCACAATCTGACGACGACGCTCCGCGCTGATCTCGTCCACGTGCTCGGCAATGGTAAACGGGGCAATTTCCACTCCGTCATAACCGATTTTCCGAGCGATGCGAAAGATTTCCTCCACCGATTGATCACGCCACGGCTCGTTACAGGTTGCTAATTTCATGGTCCTCACTTGTCATCACGTATCGGATTGTTTTATTCCCTCGTTTTTTCTCCGCTACCTCTTGCTTCTGCTCACTTGCGAAATCGCCCGAGATTCCTCAGGCGGGAATCGGCATTGCCTATTTTATGGCTCAAGCGGTCCCTCCGCGGGCATGGGGACCGGGGTCGGCTCGCGTTCCTCCTCCGTCACCGTATCGCCCGGAGCGTGGCGGGTTTTTTCCCTGGTCAATTGTCCGATTCGCACATTCGCCCAATGCGTGTTCGACTCGTTGAGTTCCTTCTCCTCCGACAAAACCCGTTGATACATGGCCAAAGCCCGCTCCCGCTCATGCAGCCGGTAATCGAGTACCACCGCCATCTGAAAACGCACCGGGTGCGGTGTTTTCGGGTCCCAGTCGATCGCCCGTTGATACCATTTCAAGGCAAGTTCGTTGTCCAATTCCAGCCCGGATTCACCTAATCCATACTCCTTATGGATCTCCCCAATATAGAAAGCGGCATCATCAATCTTGTCGCTGGTCGGGTACTTATCGACCAGTTCCTTCAACTTGGCCAAAGCCAGTTTCATCGTCCCCGCATGATACCAGATCGGTACTCCGTGTCCGGCCTTTTTCATCAAAGCCAGAGCGTCTTGATAAAGCTTGTCCGCTTCCGCGATCGAATCCGTCGGGCGTAAATCGGGCGGCGGTACGCTGGCTTCCATGATGTATGGATACGGTTTGACTCGGCGCAATTGCCGCTGTTCCTCGCGCACCCAGTTCACCTTATATTCCGGCCCTTTTTCCATGTAATAGCTGCCCAATGCATTCAGAAACCGCGCGTACATGTTCCGGTGCAGTATCAGTTCCTCGACCAGGTCGACTTCCGACCGGTCCGCGACGGGGATAGGCGGAATGTCCACTCCCGGCGGCGAATCGAGGGACACCACCGGCGGGACACTCTTAACCTTGCCTTTACCCGCCGCCGACGGAGGTACTTCCACGCCGTCGCTCAGATATCGATACGGCGTCACCCTCCGCAAGTCCGCCAACTCCTCCTCCGCCCAAGACTCTTTTTGTATATAACCCTTCTCCCTGTAAAATGTCGCTAACGCTTGCAGATAACGCGCATAAAGGGCGCGCTGGCGAATAAGTTCGTCCACCAGCTCCTGTTCGGTTAAGTTACCCGTCAAAACCGCCGGTCCCGCCGCTGACGCGGCATCGTCTGCCGGCGGCAGCCGGTTATCGTCCACTCGTTGCTCGCCAACCAGTGCGTCCGTCCGGCACCCTGTTGTCCATAAAAGGAGGATGGTGGTCGCCATTGCCGCTATTTGAATTTGCCTGAGCATTACCGACTTGCATCTCATGGGTTTGCACTCCCGGGAAGGATGATCTTCAAACAGGTTCAGCACTTCACCAAACCTGGTTTTTCGTCGTCTGGCGTTGGATACGAAGCGATAAATCCACTGTTTATATGCAGGCGGCTTTGCAACCGAATCCCGCAAAGATTCATACCACCGAAGATAGTAAACCTTACCTTCCTCGAACTCCGTAACCGCGCCAAGTTTCCGTAATTCATACTGTTGCAAGAAGTAAACCAAAACCGGGCAAAATAGTCAAGTTGGAAAATCTTTCACCATTGCGCCTCCTCGAAGGGGCTGAGCGGAGTTTTCGGGGCGGATTTAGGCAGCGTGCGAATAATCGCATTGGCCAAGGTAATGTCCCCTTTGTTCGTAACCTTAAGATTCGTAAAGTTGGACTCCACCACCGAAACCGGGTGTCCTATGGCCTCCACTAACTGTGCGTCATCCGTTGGTGACCCCTCGAACTCAGCCCGTTTTTCATAAGCCTCCAGGATCAACGCCCGCTTGAAAACCTGGGGTGTCTGGGCCTCCCAGAGGTTGACCCGCGAAACCGTGCCCTCGATCACTCGGCTTTCCCCAACCTCTTTCAATGTACCGGTGATCGGTGCCGCCAGGATGGCCGCCCCACTCTTGGGGGCTTCGGCAAAGACCGCATCAATCAGCGGCTGGGAAACGCAGGGACGGGCCGCATCGTGGATGGCCACATAATCCGCGTCTTCCCGAACGACCGCCAGGGCGTTGGCTACTGAATCCGCCCGTTCCGCACCCCCTATCGCCAGTTGTACACCCATGAAGCCCAAATTTGCGCCGAATTTCTCCCTTATTTGTTGATCGTCCGCCGGCGAAACCACCAGAATCGTCTGACAGACATCTTCCCGGTTCACAAAGGCCTCAACCGCCTTCAGAAACATGGCTCGGCCGTCCACCTTCGCGAAGATCTTGTTCTCCGATCCGCCAAAACGCTCGCCTTTCCCTGCCGCCACCACAATCACCGCATATTTTGCCATGTCGCTGGTCCTCCCTGATCTAACCTTAACCCCTCCAGTTATCCTTTTAGGCACATTTATATCGGTTGATCGCCACCCCGGCAAGCCGATTCCCGCTCGCTATCGTTACCAAGCAAGGCAAACAAAGTGGAACTAATCCATTCCGCTCGAAGTGGTTTTTACGAAACGCTCAGTGCGTTTTTACCCGTCTCAGGGTGATCCAACCAATCAGCCCGACAGCCGCCACCCCGACGATCAGTCCGAGCAGGCCAATACGCCACCAGTGACCACCCCCCGTCACCGGCAACGGCTCAACCTCGCGCAGTAGATCGCGGCGATTAATCTCCGCGGCCCTAGTGGTCGTTACCGGAAGCCCTTCCAGCAAGCCTTGCCAGTCTACCGCCATCAACAGATCGCTTCCGGGGTTCTCCGCCTTGACGATACAAGAGCAACCTTCCACCAGAAACGTGCAGGCCTCGTGTATGTTTCCTGCATGGATGCCCTTGCCCACCAAGGCATACAACACTCGTCCCCGCCCGAACATTGGAAACGTCATCGGCTCGGCCAGGCCCCGCAAATCCGGCTCGCTGTCCAGCAATAGATCGATTAGGAACTTCTCCTCGAAATTATCGCGGGCCAGGCGCATCATTGAGAAGTGTACCGCCTCACCCGTTGTGGCCTCGACGGCTTCCGCCGCCTGCGTCTCCGTAGCGATTGGATAAACCGGCCGCACGATTTTGCTTAGCCGTTTTAGCTCGGATTCGAGCAGTCGTGCGGCCTCATCGTCCTTGTCCCGCACGCCGCTTTCGAGGAATATCCAAACCGCGCCGTCACCGTGGAGTATCCGTCGGGCAATTTCCTGTCGCATCGGCGAGTCCAGTACCCTTTGCACATTCTCCCTATTCAGCGACCCTGTCCAGGCCACGCGTTCACGACCGGGTGGCGATGGCCGACAGACCACCATCCACGGCAACGTTACCTCGCCCTGCCTCTCCCACAAACGGCGCGCAGGTTCATCCAAATCAGCCTGCACGTCCACCAATCGAACCACCGGTTCGGCTGGCGAACGCTTCAATTCCTCGATTTCCGCCTGCTCCTCCCGACTGAGATCGCCACGGTGGAACACGAAAATCCCGTATGGGTCCGCCGGCCAGTTCAGCAGGGCATATTCGTACACCGGTGTCGTGCAGGCGGAAATGCTCAATTCCCCCGAATAAAGACCGACCAGCACCACCAGGTTCAAAACCAGTGATCTCGAATGGGGCATTACGACTCCGTTTTTCACGATTTTATGGCAAACACGCCAGTCAATGATAGCGCGAAACACGGCACATATCCACATCCGGAATGGGTATCGGCCGGTTGCTGATTATCCGGGCTGCTCCACCGACCTATCCGCCTTTGCGTCACACCATGGAGCCGTCTTACGGGCTGTAATAGTTCCAGGTCATTTTGCTTCGCCGGTATTGCGGTTTTGTCCAAAGGCGAGGCCGATCCGGGTTCGGATTGGCCTCTTCGTTTTGATAAATCAGCAACTTGTTACCGCTGAGAACGATCAACTCTTCCCGCCAGTCTCCGGCTACATCGGCTACATACAGCCGATCCGCTTTCGTCGAAAAACGTTGCACAAATGTCCCGGTCATCGGATCAAACAAGGCGACATCACCGGATTTGTGGCGTTCCTTGGCGGCGGCCAGTTGTTTTGCCTCGCCTGTCCAGTCCACGGTATGGATCAGTTCAACACCTCGGTTGGTCCAGTCTTTGGGCGCGACCTGGCTCATCTCGTACGCGGCGATCTGTTTGCCTTCCGCGTCGAATACAAACGGTTTCTGATTCTCGTCGAAGCGACTGCGACACCATATCTCCAGACCGGGCCGGGCAGGATCAAATTCCCCTATGGCGGCATTCTGCGGCTCCCAATGCTTGTAATGGGTCTCCCAGATCACCCGCTCATGATTGTAGAGAAACACACGGTTGCCACCTCCCTCCTCCAAAGCAATCACTTCCAGGCCTTTGATATCAGGCCGCACATCCGCCACGAAGATTGAATCGATATGTCCCTTGAGCGGGATCTTGACTAGCAACTTGCCCCCGCCGTCGATAATGTCCCCGCCAAGCACCTCATCCAGCCCGTCACCGTTCAGGTCGGCCACCCGGGCCCCATTATGCGCGCAGGTCAGAAAGTCGTTCCGTTCCCACAAGGGCTTGTATTTGCGCTCCCGTAAATCATCGATTGCATAGGCCGCAAGCATGTGGCCCACGCGATAGCCCTTGGCATTGGTCACCTGCAGAAGCACATCGACACGGTCTTTATCGCGAAAGCGAGTAACGACCAGATGCTCCCAGCGCTCGGCCTTTTCCGGCACGGGAGGAGTTGCCGACCACTTGGCTTGTCCCGTGGTTCCGTCGACGACTTGCAGGGTGCGGCTTTGCGTAAGAAAAAGAACCTTGGTCTTTCCGTCGCCGTCCACGTCCGCCGCCTGCACACCGGGGCCATGATGACCGGGCAGGCCCTCGCGCTCGGACGAACCGTCGACGCGCACGTCGGTCTTCAACAGCCACAGCTTACGCCCGTCATTCGCATAGGCGGCCACGTGTCCGGGTACGGTCATCAGGTAATCCATGCGGCCGTCACCGGTAAGGTCGGCAACGACGATCCCCCCGGCACTGTCCTCGGAATACGTAATCTCCAGGTCGATCTGGAACGGATTACTCGGGTACATTGGCCAATCCGTCTGACCGGCAAACAGGGCCGACGGACCGATAACCAGCGCCAGCCACGCTATTCCGCAAACATGCTTTCTCATCCTTCGCTCCTTTGTGGATTCATTACACAAGGTTTCTATGACCTCCGTTGGACATCACCGGTTATTGAGTTGTTTATCCAGCCAGGCGAACGCTGTCTCCTGCATACCCGTGTCAAAACGATGCCTGCCCTCGACAAAGACGACCTCGTACTTTTCCGGACACCCCATTTTCGTGAAGATCCGTTTGGCCTTGTCGATCCCCGCGCTGATGCTTTCGAAGGTGGCATCATGGGTGTTTTGCAGGCTGAGCACGGCCCCCGGCCAATGCAACCCGACCAGGTCCGCCCAGTCGAGGTCGTTGTAGATGCCGGGTACGAGATCGGCGAAACCGACGGCCAAGGCTATCCAGCATTTGACCAGATGCCGATAGTCCGCCGCAAAACAGACCGGCACCGAAGCCCGCACGGCCGGATGGAAGGCCCCGAGCAGGACCGCACGCATCCCCCCCATGCTGTGCCCCACGCAACCGATTCGTGTCGGATCGACTTCCGGTCGGCTGATCAAGTAGTCAGTCACGCGCATATCGTCCCAAACATTGATGCCCGCCCAGGTCGTCCCGCAGGTCAGGGCGGTACGCATCAGAAGCTCTTCATGGTCCCAGGACCGCTCATCGAACCGTTTGATGTCCTCGGTCGTGACATCCCGGGTACGCTTTCGGATGCGTTCGGGATCGTTCGCCAGATACATCGCCCGCTCGCCCCAGTGCAGCAGGTCGGGCACGATGACCGCAAACCCGCGTTTGGCCAGCTCGTCGGCCGTGCTGCGTCCGCCGTAAGCCTTTTGTTTGAAGGCCGTCAACTCCGGATGTTCCCCCTTGATCTCAACCAGTTTCTCCTTGCCCCACAAGTAGAAATTGCTGTGATCGTGGAGATTGACCATTCCCGGAGCCGGTTTGTCCAGACCCTTTGGGATCAGCACATAAACGGCGAAGCGGATGTCCGGCGTTGTATGGATGACAACCTTCTCGCGAACGTACGTACCCTGATCCACACGCTCGATAACCTCAGGATTCGGGTCGCATGGCGGCGGATCAAAGTGTAGTTGGGACAGCGCATACTCACGCGTTTGCCGACACCATGCGTCGGGATCGGTGTATATATCGTTAAGATAGCCTCGTCGCGGATCACGGCGGGCGACGAGAGTCTCGAAAAAACGCGGCCAATGACTGCCGAGCTCGGCTTGCGGGAAACCCTGGGTTTGTGGGAGTCTTTCGTTTGGTGTCCCGGTCGGCATGGTTTATACCCCCTTCCCCGCACCCTGAAGTTGTTTGGCCAGCCAGTCGAAACCCCTTTCCTGCATGGCCAGATTGAACTCGTGGGGGGCGTCGAATATGAGTCCCTCATAGTTTTCCGGACAGCCCATCTTGGCGAAGATCGCCCGACATTTGTCGATGGCCCTTTCGACGGCTGAAAACGGAAACAGGCCATCTTTCGTGCCGCTGATGGTCATCAACCCCCCCCGGCAAAGGATGGCGGCCAATTTCCGGCAAATGTGGTAACCGTTAACGGCGGGTACGTGTTTGGTTTATACGACCGTGTTACGCACATGGTATTTGACCAGCGGCTGATAGTCGGACATCCAGCAGACGGCCACCGACGCCCGGACGGCCGGGTGCAAGGCCCCCAGGTAAATGGAACGCACCGACCCGAGACTCAAACCCATGCAGCCAACGCGTTTTACGTCAACCTCCGGGCGGGTCAACAGGTAATCGGTCGCCCGTAGATCACCCCAGATGTTTATGCCCGCCCAAGTAGTTCCACAAGTCAATGCCGTACGCATCAACAATTCCTCATGTGCCCAGGAGCGCGCATTAAACTGCACGATGTCCTCCGCGGTGACGTCCATCGTGCGTTTTGTGATCCGTTCAGGGTCCGCATCAAAATACATTCCCCGCTCGCCCCAATGCAGCATGTCCGGAGCGATCACGACGTATCCGCGTTTGGCCAGCTCATCGGCCGTACTCCGTCCGCCATAGTAAGTCTGTTTGAATTTTGCCAGGGCTGGATGTTCCGGCTCGACGTGGACCACTTTTTCCTTACCCCAGAAATAAAATCCACCGTGATCGTGCAGGTTGACCACCGCCGGAGCCGGCCCTTGCAGGTTCTTGGGTATCAAGCAATAGACGGCCACCCGAATATCCGGTTCGATGTTGATCAGCACCCGCTCGCGAACATAACTGTCCCTATCGACCTTTTCCACGACTTCAGGAGCAGGGTCGCAGGGCGGCGGATTGTAGTGCAGATGCTCGAACAGGGTAGCGCGGGCCTTCTCGGACCAGGATTGAGGATCCGAAAAGCGATGTTCCAGATAGCTCATTTTCGGCTGACAGCGGGCGGAAAGCTTCTGGAATACGTTTGGCCAATGCGTTCCCAATTGTGGCAAGGGTTTATCCTGAGTCAAAGGCAGGGACGTCGGCTGGTTTTCCGCCGCCCGGATATCACTGGAAACCGCCGCCAACGCACCGGCCGACGTTACCTGCAGGAACTCGCGACGATTCATGAGAGCGTACCTCCGCTTTACAAAGATTGTGGCAGGGATTATGACGACGGGCTACAGGTTATCCGCTATGGATCGACCGGGCAAGCAAGGATCCTTTGGTAGGAAATATTGGCTTATGCTCAGACAAATACACAATCCAGGAAAATGCAGGGCAAGAGCGTGGATTTTGTGCTTTTCCTTGGGAATGATGAGCCCGGTCCTGGCCGATGTTCAACCGGTCATCGAGATCGAAGAGATCGTTACAACCTATACGGCGGCCAACAACGGCGCCGGCCCATTATGGTGCTATGGCTCGACGGTCATCGCCCGGAATGGTCAGGATGTCTATTTCTCCATGATCGAAACCGGCAAGGATGTACCCCCGCTGTGCAATACGCGCTGGCAATTATGGCATCGCGATACAAGCGGCTGGAAACTCGAACAAAGTGAACAGGAATACAAGCAACGTGAACCTTGTCCGATCGCTCTCTTCGACAACGGCGCGTTATTTCTGTCCGTCAATCCTTCTCTCCACCCTCCGGGAGTCCAATATGGAACTTGCCAACCTTTGATTCTGGCGTTCGACCCGAAAAACCTCGCCGCCGCTCCTCAAGTAAGCACCCCCGTCTGGACGGAGAAGCCACAATTCACCGACCATTCCTATCGGGGGTTTGCAGCCGACGGTAGAAATGGAGAACTTTTACTGCTGAATGCCGACAACAGCATCGGGGCTGGTCCACAAATGGTCAGCTACCGGGACAAGTCCGGCACCTGGCAGGCCAAGGGTAAAATCACCTTTCCGATCCGCGCGTGTTACCCGCAAGTTGCTTTGCGCGACCATGCCGCCCACGTCATGGCCATCGGGGACATTGTCGAGCCGGTGGAAGAGTGGCAGGAATTAAAGTTTGAAAAGCTCAAGAACAAGTGGGATTACGTCTTTCGCCGGCTGTTCTATAGTTACACACCGGATATCTCGAAAACAGCTTTCGCCGAGCCCATCGAGGTGGATACCGTGGAAAAGACCGGCGGGCATATCAGTAATCTTGATCTCTACCTCGACGAGCAAGGGGCCGCGCATCTTTTGTACCTGAAGCGGCCTTTCCAATACGAATTCCTGCGTGACAAATACTTCCCCGGCCAACCCATGACGGTACATCTCGAATACGTCATCATCAGGGACGGACAAATAGTCACCCGCCGCACGCTCGCGGAAAGTAAACCCAACTCAAAGGGCTTCAATCCCGGTTATGCTCGATTCCATGTTACGGCGGAAGGCGATCTCTATGTTGTCGCTTATGGTTCCCAGGTGGACACTCAAGGTGCAACCATCTCCGGCAATTTCCTGGCCCGTGTCCTCCAAAGCGAAGGTCAAGCAGACTTTCAGCCAATGGCTATGAAACATCCGTTGGGTTCGTATCTAACGGCTTCACCGCGGGCGGGTACGAAACCTTCGAATATGATCGACTTGATCGGGGCAAGTACTTGCGATTCCGGTCCGTGCATGCGCTACGCCCGTATTCAACTGCGATGGGATTAACCGATTTGTGTTTAGCCATTATCAGGGCTGATTATTCTTGATGTTTTCAGATTTCAATCTTAAGTTGGAAAGGGTGACGATTGCTCCCGGCGGAATGCAAACCCGCCCATCGTCGAGAATCAAGGCGGGATCCAACTCGTTTTCCCGATATGGATCAACGCGTTCAACGTAAGGATAACGATTGTTCAGTCCCTTAATGCCCACCTTCATCGGCACGGTTGCGCGATTCAGTAAAACGACGGTGCAGGCATCCCCCTCCCCCGTAAAAGCGGCCACCAGCAGATTCGGCGGGGCATCCGCCGAATCCGATCATGGTCTGATACCGCCGACTGGTATCTACCTGAATCTCTACCTCGACCGGCTTGGGACTGCTCAAGCTACCGCACACCGTGGCCTGGGCATTGCTTAGACGAAGTTGATGCCGGTGCAGATCAAAAACACATTCCTGGCGCAAAACTTCCCGGCCATTCAGCATCAAGGACAAACCAAGCCGGTGGTCCAAGACGATCCCCACCGCATTTAACCGGTTACGATACTCCACTTTGCCGCTATACCAGGGTTTCTGTTCGTACCGGTGGGCCTTGACTTTTCCGTCATCCAGATCGGCAAACCCAAAGGAATCGTAAAATCGCTGTTGGACCTCAACGGTTTGAGGACCGATACGCACGGTCAATCCCCCGCGCGGACCGGTGAAGATCCATTCCAGTTCCCCTCCGGCCAGGTCCATCTCGTCGATCAAGAGACCGCGATCAAAGACGGCCGGCAGGAATTCGTCGAAATAGTGACGGGCGCACTCGACCCCGCGAATCCAGATACGCGCTTCTTTGAATCGGGATCCAATCTGAAAAGGAATGCGTTGATAATCGGCGGGAGCTTCCCAGGTCGGCAATTCGATCGGCTCAGCCTGAATAATCGCGGCACCTATCGCCATCCAAAGCAGCAGCCAACAAAAACGCATGATATTCTCCAGCCAAGCCGAGCAGTTCCGGCTGACGCCGTTACTTGTCTTTCGGCGGTCGATCACCGTTTAAGTGCTTGAATTGGTTATAAACCACATCGTTGAACATGCGCATCTTCATGGCCACATATTCCCGATGCCAATAGTCGAGCATTTCCGGCGAATAGGGTACACCCTCGGGATGTTCGGGCGTGTAATGCTTGAGGGTCTTGTCGTAGTATTCCAGGCCGCCGTGGGTATCCTTGTAGGTACCGAATATCCACCAACTCAACGCCACCCAGGGACCGGCCTTGAGGTTCTCGTAGTACAGTTCCATGGTTTCGATCGGCGTGGTGTAGGTCGCGGTCTTTTTGGAGATGGTGGCGTCGATTTGCCCGCTCACGCCGATATACCACATCATGGCTTCCTCGGCTCCGGCCAATTCAATGGCCTTGAGCAAGGCATGTGTATCATTCCAGCATTCGGGGATCCAATTCGCCTGACCTTGAGCCGGGTCGCACACGCGAACATCCAGCCCGTCCGGGTAATATTGGGTGCGCAGGCGATGCCATTCCTTGGTGTGGGCTCGGACTTTTTCCCGGGGAATGCTCAGGTCACCGGGATCAAAGGGGCTGTAATCATGCAGCCAGTAATGGTACACATCGACCCCGATCGCCTGCGTGTTGGCCGGCAGCTTGACCCGACGATGCTTGTCCGCATCCTCCTGGCTGGCGGCATAAAAGCCGTCGTAATTCAGGGCGGCGTAACCGAACATGTTGTACCAACCGCGAATATGGCGGTAAGGCTGTAGGCCGTCGCGCTTAGCGTAGCGAACACGCGTATTGAAGGTGTTATAGAGCTTGTGCATGCCGGCGGTTTTGAGGCCGCCCTCGCCCTCATCGCCCAGCTTGACCGCCAGAACATTGTTGATCAACTGCAGCCCGGTGGCCTGGTCACCTTCAGGATTGGTCAGTTTTTTATTTCGATTCCGCCATAACTGGTCCAGGATGTTGATCACTTTCTCGTAATGCGGATGTCCATCTTTCGCTTCCTCGTCGAAATAATCACTCAGGATGATCAACTGGCGATTCTTGAAACAACGAATCATGAGATTGATGATTTCGTTTTGATACTCCGGATGTCGGGGATAAAGCATGATGGCCGTCGACCATTGGCCGGCGATATCGATTCGGCGGACATTCTCCTGGTGATACTGTTCCAGCGACGTTCCGTCCTTTTGTTCCATCAGGTTGTACTCAAAAAGATAAGGCAGAATGCCAATGCCCTCCTTCGGGCGCCAATGACGGATGGGTACGTAGGAATAACTGACCACGTCGCCGCGAACGTATCCGGGGGGAAGTTTTTCCACCGTCTGATCCTGGGCGGTCCTGGTACCGTCCGCCGCAAGGCAACCTATCCCCGTCGCGATCGACCACAGTGCGGCATACGTGATTTGTCTTGATCTTCGCATCGTTTTCTCCTGTTCAAGGCTGTTTGTCCTTCGGCATATTTCCATTCAGATAGGCAAACTGGTGATACACCACATCGTTAAACATCCGCATCCGCGACGCGATGAACCGCTTGCGATAGCTTTCCAGTTGTTCTTGCGTGTAGTCCACTCCGTCCGGATGTTCCGGCGTGTAATGCTTCAGTTCCTTATCGATATAACGGAGAGTGCCTGGGAAATTGGCCCCGGCCCCGCGCCTTCCGCCTTCCTGATAACCGTTGAAATTCCACCAGGATAATCCCGTCCACGGACCGGCCTTGAGCGAATCATAAAAGGCATCCATGGTTTCAATCGGCGTCGTATAGGTTTTGCCTTCAATACTGTCCGAATTGGCGATAAACCACATTTGCGCACGATCCGCACCGGCGTAATCCAGCCCCTGCAACAGGAGATGCGTATCATTCTTATACTTGGGGTCCCATCCGTCACCTCGTTCCGCCCTGAAGCCGGGACCATAATATTTGGTAATCACGTTTTGCCAGCCGATGACCTGGTCCAATATCTGCTGACGCGATACTTTCGGATCATCCGGGTCGAAAGGGATGTGCTCGAAACCCCACCAATGGTACACATCCACCCCGAAGATATCGGTGTTGGCCGGAAGCTTGGAACGTCCCGCCGCGGTATCCTTTTCATCGATGGCATACGCTCCGAACCCGCCGTGCAGATCGTTATACCATGCCTTAATATGCGCGAAAGGCCGTTCACCGTTGAGCAGGCGGTTCTTGATTTTTCGATCGAACTCACGGTAAGCGGTTTCCATACCCTGAGTCTTTAATCTGCTGAATCCCTCGTCACCAATGTTGACGGCCAACAGATTATTGATCAACTGCCGACCGGTAGCCCGATCACCCTCCGGGTTCGTCAGATCCTGATCGCGCGAAGCCCATAAGGTATCCAGGATATGGGTCAATTTCCGGTAGTTATTCGGATTATCTGGCTGATCGTGATCGACCCCATCGCTGAGAATGATAAGTTGCCGGTTATGAAAACAGCGAATCATCAGTCGGATAATCTCATCGTGATATTCATCGTGACGAGGATAAAGCATGATAGCGGTTGACCATTGACTGACCATATCAATACGGCGAACGTTTTCCGCGTGATATTGCTCAAGGGGGGTGCCGTCCTTCATGGTCAGCAAGGCGTATTCAAAGAGATAAGGCAGAATGCCGATGCTCTCCGCCCGGCCCCAGCGCCGGTTGGGCACATACGAATAACTGACCACTTCGCCACGGACATAACCGGGCGGCAATTTCTCCATCAGGAAAGCGTCGGCGGTCGGACTGTTTTCCGCCGCAAGGACAACGATGCCCGGGACGGTTAATGCAAGAATTGCCAGCATGATTCGCTGGAAGGTCCACATGGTTTTCTCCTGTTAATGACTATTCGACTCCGGTGCCGGACCATTCAGGTATCCAAACTGGTTGTATACGACATCCTTGAACATGCGCATGCGTGACGCGATGAATCGTTGCCGATAGCTTTCGAGCCTTTCGGCCGAATAGGGTGAACCCTTTTCGTTGTCCGGCGTGTAGTGAATCAATTTCTTATCCAGATAGGCCAGCGTGCCGATGTCCTCCTTGAATTCGTCGAATATCCACCAGCTCAGGCCCACCCAGGGCCCGGCTTTTAGCGAATCGTAATACGCATCCATGACCTCGATCGGCGTCGTATAGGATCTTTCCTTCAGATAATCCGACGTGCCGATGAAGATCATCATGGCCTGATCGGCACCGGCCAGATCGATGGCCTGCATCAGGGCGTGGGTATCGTTTTTGTGTTCCGCGATCCAGGGATCGCCGCGGGTTACCCGGAAATCGGGGCCGTAATACCTGGTAATGACGTTCTGCCACCAGACAGCATGCTCTTTAATCTTTTCAGTGGTTACCGAGGGGTTGTCGGGGTCAAACGGGCTGCTACCGAAACCCCACCAGTGGTAGACATCCACGCCGAAGAAATCGATATTCGCCGGCAGCTTGCCCCTGCCCTGGTCCACGTCCTGCTGGTCGATGGCAAAGGACTTGAAACCGCAATGCACCTCGTTGTACCAGCTTTTAATATGGGCGAAAGGACGCTGGCCGTCGATCCGTCGATTCTTGATCTTGTCGTCGAAAATACGTTGCATGTTGGCCAGCCCCTCGGTTTTGATGGTTGGGAACTCTTCATCGCCGATTTTCACCAGCAGGATATTGTTGATTAATTGTCGGCCGGTCGCCTGATCGCCCTCCGGGCTGGTCAATATTGTCTCGCGATTCTCCCACAACTTGTCCAGAATAGCGGTCGTCCTTTCCAGAGCATCCGGGCTGCCGGGACCATAGTAATCGGAAAACGCGATTAATTGCCTATGCTTGAAACAACGGATCATCAGGTTGATGATTTCGTCGCGGTATTCCATGCGGCGGGGATAAAGTTGGATCACGGTGGACCATCGGGCGGCCATGTCAATGCGGCGGATGTTCTCCTCGTGAAATTGCTCAAGGGATGTGCCATCCTTGTGAGCCATCAGGCCGTATTCAAACAGATACGGCAGAATCCCGATGCTCTCGGCTCGGCCCCATAAACGGTTCGGCACGTAGGAATAACTGACCACCTCGCCGCGGACATAACCGGGCGGTAATTTTTCTACGGGAAAAGCATGGGCGGTGGGGCCGGCATCCTGGGCCAAGGCGTTGTTGATTGAACAAATTAATGCCATGATGCCCACCGCGGGGATAGTCACGTACGCTCGAATACAATTACTGCACATGTTCTCTCCTATCAGCAAGTATTCGACATTTATCAATCACGCGTCAGGGAGTTCTCGTTTGCGAGGGCGCTTTATGGTGCCAAATAACTTGCAAACCCGATTCTTTACCCGTTGGCCCCAATTTGTTTTTCACTCGCATTTGCAGGGTGTTTAGCGCGCTGGGCCGAAGTTTCCAAACGAAGCGGGCGGGGGACGGCTGCCAGCCGGCCCGGTCTACGTTGATCTCAAAACCCGCGAAATAAGGGGCGAAGGTAAACATGTCGATCAGAATATCGCCTTCCTCCAGGCCGTAAACCGCGCTAAACTGCACACGGTTCATGGTCGGATATAAGTCCGCCGTCCGGTCGCTATGCAGAGCGTATTGAAGTTTGCGCGGCGTGGCCTCGTCATACCAGTTGATGTATCCCGTCCACGGCCAGTGACTCATGCCCTCGGTCAGCGGACGAGGGAAGGGACGGGAAAAGTAATCGTTGCGCGGGGCAAAGCGGAGAAAAGCGACGTTTTTGTGGTAATGGACACCGGCCTTCGATGCATCCGCGATAGGGATCAGGCCTGAATAACTCACGGGCTGGGGAGCAAATTGCCCGCCGGCCGGTCCCTGAACCTGCGGGGATAACCAGTCGATAGGCCGTTGAGCGGAAAAACCCATCCCCTTCAGGTAATATTGATGCTGCTCCAAAACGTTTAAGGGCATGCCGGTTTCAGTGTTGTATTCGTAGGCGTCCGTGGAACTCCAGGCATCCACGTGTACCCATTTACCGAGTTCATCCACATACACCTCGGTCACCTCGTGGCCAAACATGGTATGGTGTGCGTGGTAGCCGAGGGCAATCAAACCCTGTGCCAAGACATGAGAAAATTGGACGCACATGCCACCGCAACCGCGTTGATCCTTGTTGTCAAGAATTTGAAGGGCATCCCACTCCGGATACGTGGGGGCGGCCGGATTACCGTGTTTCCACAAGGTGGAAATGTAATGCCGTAAACGATTGACTTTTTCAAAATCGCCGTGGGCGTCCGCTAGTAACTCGTCTGTTTTCAGGCGCTGGCGAAGTAATTCCAGTTTGGGATGAGCGGGATTCTCGTATGAAAACTTAAACGAGCGATAGACATGCTCAACATTCTCATATTGCCAGACATAGAAGGCCTTATCAGGGGGCGGCGAATAGCTCAACTCACGGGCAACAGAGACTTTTTTTACAACCGGAGATTGCAGGGGATCGGCGGTCTTCAGTTCAGCCTCCCATTGCAAGTAGCGTTTACCTTTATTGTCCAAGGTGAATATACCCTTGGAACCAGCTCCTACTTCCGCAAAATCACCCCATTGCACGCTGTTCATGTCGGCCGTGTCGGCAAAACGGACGGACCAGACGATTTGCGTATCTGGAAAGGTTTCGCCGGTTACTTCGATTTTCAGGTTCTCGACCTGACAAATCGGTTTGATTTTATCGAACCCCGGCAGACCGTCCCAAAGATCGATTGCCGATGACCTCAGCCGGCCGGTGGGATGATACTGTTTGAGACACAAGCGAATGGTGTACTCGCCTACCACGTCATCGGTTTCGCCGATTTTTCCTTTGACCCAGGTTTTTCCACCATCCCGGGATTTGCTGGAATGTTCGCCGACCTGGATGGGGCGGAATTCGGAATGCGCCGGATCGATCTCCACCTGATCCGCGCAAATCATGGCCGTGTTGCCTTGGTAGGTGTATTTCGCACCACCCGCATCGTATTCATCCTCCCGGGCCAGATGCAAAGTGCAGCCCTTATCCTGTTCGGCATCACAACCTACAATGATTTCGTTGAGGCCTTTTTTAAGTAATGAGGGAGGTATGGATACCGCCTGCCAGACCCGCTCATGGGCGGGAGCAGGAGGGCCCTCAATCCGCCGCCCGTTAACCAGCAAATAATAAAATGGCTTATTGAACTCCGTCTCTTGGGGTGGATCCAGAAATAAAACAACATAAGCCTCGTGGGCAAATGGCCTCTCAACCCAGAACGTCTTTTTTGCCAATACACCACGATACAAAGGCTCGACGCAGGTTCCTTTCTGGCTCCAGCCCGAGCCGGGGCCGTCATCCTCGATGGCTACCATGTCGTTGAGCCGGACTCCTCGCCCATCGGGGGCACGCATGACCGTATAAGCAAAACCTGTTTCGTATGCGGCAAGCGCGGATGTTTCCGTCGTCACGGATTGGGTGAGCACGTCCGCGGCCTGGACGGAAACTCCAGCCCCTAAAAATAGCCATCCGTAAGTAAGCAGCCATCTCAACATTCGCTTGGAACCTCACAGGTCAAGCAATCCTCACGTTGTTCTAATCAATGAGATGGATTATGTCAAATCGATCACTCAAGACGATCGATCGATCATGATGGGCCCTCTGTACGCGTGTTGACGGAATCGAACACACCCCATACCGGGGGTGCTTTCCAACAACCAAAACCACCGGGTGGTTGATTAGGATTCATACGCACCGGCACGGCCTGCTGATAATAAATCTCCAGGAAGTTGCGTAATTCGACCACTTTATCGGGATGCTGTTGGGCTAGATCATTGGTTTCGTTCGGATCCTGGCGAAGATTGAACAGTTCGTATCGTTTTTCCGTGACCGGCGGCCCAAAGTAGGATGAACCGGGCAGATGACCGTTGCATACCAGTTTCCAGTCTCCGCAGCGGATCGCTCCCGTGAACGGAGCAGCATTGATCAATATGCAATCATGCGGAGAGGGTGCGTTTTCGGTAATAGCAGGCCAAGCGTCTTTTCCGTCCAAGGGCAAAGGCTGTTCGAGCGAACCACCGGCTAATCGCAATAGGGTGGGATATATGTCTACGATATGCAGGGGCACATCCACCACGGTACCCGGTTTGATGCGACCGGGCCAGCAGGCCAGGGCCGGAACGCGTACTCCACCCTCGTAAAGTTTATTTTTTTCGCCGCGAAGCAAAACGGTTTCGGGTTTACCTTCATTTACCCCGCCGTTATCCGACGAAAAAATGATCAGCGTCTGATCCCGAACACCGCGACGTTCGAGGGCGGCGAGTACCCTGCCAATCGCATCATCCATGCAGGTCACCATGGCCGCGTGAATACGTCGTCCCTCCTTGGGAATCTGTTTGTACTGCTCGACATATCGGGGTGGGGCCTGGATCACGCCGTCCGCGCTTTTAACCGGTGCGTGGGGGGCGTTAAACGCCAGATACATGAAAAACGGTCGGGAAAAATCGTGCCCCTCGATAAGGCGAACGGCTTCGTCGGCAAACAAATCCGTGATGTACCCTTCCTGTTGAATGGGACGGCCGTCACGACTGAGATCATGTCCGCCGCGCGCCTGATGGGTGTAATAATCGCACGCCCCGTTGAGCAGGCCGTACTGATGGTCAAATCCTCGGTTGGAAGGCAGATCGGCCGGGCACATGTGACCCAGATGCCATTTACCGACGATGGCGGTCGTATAACCAGCGGTTTTCAGGGCCTGAGGCAAAAGACGTTCCTCGTGCGGAAGACCGTAGCGCGCCCACGGCCGAACCAAGCCTGCCTGCATGCCGTAACGCATGGGATATCGTCCTGTCAGCAGCGCGGCCCGGGTGGGCGAACATAGGGGTTGAACATAAAACTGATTAAGGCGCGCACCACCGGTTGCCAATTTATCGAGATGCGGCGTGCGGATCTCGCTTCCGTGATAACCCACATCCATCCAACCTAGGTCGTCGGCAAGAATGAAAACGATATGGGGCCGCGAAGGGACAGACGACTTTTCGTTGGCGTGCAAGAAGCCGATATCCGAAATATTCATCAGGACGGATGAACAGAGCCAAAGGAACACGTTTGTATGTAACTTCATGATCCACTCCCGAAAGCGGAACATTCCACCGGTCGTTGTTTGCAGATACCCAACCCACGTATGCTTTTTATACGCTCGACGGGATTCTGGCAACGTAGGCCTATGGATTGATTAGCCTGCATTAGATAACTATTATACGGATTCCAGCGGTCCTTGTCGTGGTTACGGATGGTTTTGCGCGTGGCGCATATTCACGTGCCTTGCACGATGACAGCGACGACTTTCCCGCGAGGGAGGACACGAGAGACTAACGATGTCCATTATTGCCCTGCTCACTGATTTTGGCACGCACGATTACTACGTCGGGGCCATGAAAGGGGTCATCCTTCAGATCAATCCCAAGGCAACCCTCGTGGACATCACTCACGAGATCGCTCCGCGGGACGTGTTCCACGGGGCTTTTGTACTTCGGCAGGCATTTCCCTTCTTTCCCGTGAAAACGATCTTCCTGGCGGTCGTCGATCCCACGGTGGGGACGCACCGGCGAATCCTCGCCGCCCGATACAATGAGCGGATTGTCATCGCTCCCGACAACGGCCTGTTGACGTTGCTCCATCGTGACGGGAATCTAGAGGAAATAAGGGTCATCGAAAATCGCCAACTCTTCGCGACCAGCCCTGCGCGTACCTTCCAGGGACGGGATCTCATGGCTCCCGTCGCGGCGCATCTGTCCCTGAACGTATCCATGCAAAACCTCGGACCGGTGGCCGACCATATCGAGTTGCTGGATCTGGTCCGACCGATGGTTTACACGGACGGTGCGCTGGAAGGTCAGGTCATTTCCATCGATCACTTCGGTAATCTCATCACGAACATTTCCACGATGGATCTGGGGGCACGGGGATCGAGTTGGAAATCTCAGCATGTATGGATCGGCGATCACGATGTCGGACCCATCCGAATGACCTACGCGGATGCCCCCGCAGGTCATCCCTTGGCCTTGATCGGCAGTACCGCCCTTCTGGAAATCGCCGTCAACGGCGGAAATGCCGCCCGGCAACTGGGCGCGGAACGAGGAACAAAAATTTTTCTAAGATAAATGTATCAACGCCGGCAAATCCATTAACCCCTCAAAAATGGTGAAACCCATCGAAAAAATATAGCTTGTGGCGTTATGGTTTTTACGCTTCCCGGCCGCTAACCTTTGCCCCTCATTCATTACGCGGACATGCAGCACTTAAGATACATCAAGTTGGTTATTTTGTTTGCATTCAGGACACAATCTCGGCATAATACCGCCTTTGGTTCAAGCCCTAAGCTGTAATTTTACTTTGGGGTCGACTAACCCTGAGTTAATCGATCGTGTCTGAATGATGGTGAACCGGGAACGGGAACAGAATGGCGGCTGGTCACGACGTAGTTTCTTCAGCGCCCGCGGTCTGGGGTCGGCCACAGGCGGCCTTTTGGAACTTTTCCTGCCGGAATTCGAGTCGGCAAGCAATGAACCACGGATGGGGTATTGGTGTTTTTCGCGCCGGGCGATGGCTTGCCCCTTCAACCTTTACCTGCCTCCTTTCGTGCCCAACCCTATGCTAGCCGCCGAAACGGCCCTGAACGAAATCGAGGAGATGGAAACGCTGCTGAGCGTCTTCCGCGGCGACAGCGCGGTGTCTTACGTCAATGCCCATGCGGCAGAACAACCCGTGCGCGTGGATCATCGGTTGTATAAATTGCTTCGTCGCGCAAGGGAATTGACCGACTGCACTCAGGGAGCCTTCGATGTGTCCGCCGGCGCACTGGTTCGGGCCTGGGGGTTTCTACACGGTCCGCCGCGTGTTCCAACCGAGACGGAGCGAACCTTCGCCCTTGCTCGGAGCGGAATGCCGCATGTTCAACTCAACGATGAACAACAAACCGTACATTATCAACAGCGAGGTTTGGAAATAAACCTGGGGAGCATCGGAAAAGGTTACGCCATTGACCAAGCGGTGCTTCGCATTCGCGAACCACTCGGTGTTTCTTGTGCCTTGCTACAGGGCGGTGGGAGCAGCGTTTACGGCCTGGGTTGCCCATTAGGCCGCCAGCGCGGCTGGCTGGTCGGAATTCGCGATCCGTTCCAGCCCGACAAGCGCGTGGCCACGATTCGGGTATGGAATCGGGCGATGGGCACATCGGCGGCAACGTATCGATACGGTGAGCATAAGGGGCGACGGTACGGCCACATACTCGATCCCCGTACGGGTTTGCCGGCGGATGAACTGGGCAGTGTCTCCGTATTGGCGGACGACGCGGCCACCGCCGACGCCCTGGCCACGGGATTGTTCGTCATGGGACTCGACAAGGCCACTGATTTCTGCCACAATCATCCGGAAATCGCCGCCCTGCTCGTCCTCAAGCCCAAGCCGGGCGAACGCAAGGGACGATCGCCCCGCGTGGTAACGTTTAATCTGCCACGAACGGATGTAACGATTGTTCGCGGCCGAGGGTTGTCGGCCGCTTAACACGCGATACCATAGGTACCGCCACCCCCGCTTGTCGGGGAAGCGGATCGACGGAGAACGATGTCTTCGGATTTCAAACGGTAGGAATTCCATGAGCGACACAACACCTCAACTGGCGGTTCGACACCCTTCGGTGCGCACCGTTACCGGCTGGACCCTTTTTTTCATGATGCTTTTGCGTATCGCCATCGGCTGGCATTTCTTTTATGAAGGCGCCTGGAAACTGGTCCAACCGGACTGGAAGGCCACCCCCTATCTGTTGGCCTCGGCCGGCCCGTTTCGTCCGGTTTTTCGGATGATGGTAAAAGATCCGGATGGGAAGGAACGTCTGTTGCTTCCCTCGGCGGCGCAAGCGCAAAAAGATCATATCAAGGACCGTTATGAAGTCATCAAGAAACACTACAAGTTGACCAACGAACAAGCCATCGAGCTCATACCTTATTACCAGCAGGTTGATGCCATATTCGCCGACCCCGATTTCCAGGCTCAGGCAAAAGACTATGAAAAGTTGCTTGAGGAAATCACCCTGCAGGAGACCTTATCCAAACGGGCGGATTATGAGCGCGAGCGCCTGGTCTATATGTACCAGAAGAAATCGAAAGCACTAGCCGCCCTGTTGGCCCGGGCTCAGACGCCTTTGAAAGCGATGGAAAATAACATCCTCAACCGCACGGGTGAGAAGCGTTTGACCGCCAAACAGTTGGCGGCGGGTGCGTTACCACCGGAGAAAAGCCAGACCGAATGGATTGACTGGGCCAATATGATCGCCTTGACCGCGGTAGGTATCTGTCTGATTCTTGGCTTGTTCACCCGACTGGCGGCCTTGGGCGGCATTGGGCTGTTGGCCATGTATTATTTCGCGATCCCACCCTGGCCCGGTCTGCCGGAGAATCCAATGGCCGAAGGCCACTATTTGATCATCGACAAGAACCTGATCGAAATGATCGCATTGTTCATGATTATGACTTCGGGGATCGGACGCTGGGGCGGAGTGGATGGCATTATTGCCTTCCTTTGCCGGCGCCGCCTCGCCTGTTGCTCCGTCACGCCAACGAAACCTTATTGACGGGTAACAGAAAGTCCGTGGACAGGAAAATAAAACTCGTAAGCATGGGATAAATCAGCAAGCAGTGATCCGGAATCATTAAAAGAGGAAAGATAATATGGTGCTCAACGACAAGCAACGGCAGATTGGTAAGGACAATTTCGGCGACGCGATTAAAATCAGTCGGCGACAAATGCTCACCGGCGCTTTGGCCATCCCCACCGCCGCCTCGATTTACTGGGGTTATGAAAAGCTGAAAGGCGACCCGGTTCGCACCGGCTTGATCGGCACGGGCAATCAGGGTTGCTACGCGCATATTTCCCAAAGCAACCCGGATTTCATCGACATTGTGGCCTTTTCGGACATTCGGCCTTCCAACCAGGAGCGGGCCCGCAAGCTGTTGAACGAGAAGTACGGCACCAAGGCCAAGAACATCAAGTTATACGAAGATTACATGGAGATGCTCAAAGATCCGAGCATCGAGTTGATCATCGTCGCCCTGCCGTTGCATTTGCATAAGCACGCCACGGTCGAGGCCCTCAAGGCCGGCAAGCACGTTCTCTGCGAAAAACTGATGGCCAAGACGGTCGCGGAGTGCAAGGAAATGGTCCGGGTCGCCGATGAGCAGAAGAAAATGCTGGCCATCGGGCACCAGCGGCATTACAGTTATCTTTACGCGAACGCCCTGTCCATCATGAAACAGGGCATCCTTGGCGACGTTCGGGCCATCCGGGCTTTCTGGCATCGCAACCAGACCTCGGGCGGCGCGGAAGGGGCCAAGGAAGGCGCTTTTGACGGCTGGCGTCCTCCCATCCCTCCTGAAGACCAAAATATCGATTTTGCCAAGTACGGTTATGCCTCGCTGCAACAGCTTATTCAATGGCGGCTGGATAACCGCACCGGTGGCGGGCTGATGGTCGAACTGGGAAGTCATCAGCTTGACGCGGTCAGCATCTTTCTGAATAAGTCCCATCCTCGATCGGTTCAGGGCGTTGGTAAGGTTTCCTTCTTCACCGACGGACGGGATGTCTTTGATCATGTCCATCTGATCTACGACTTCCCCGTGGAGGATCGTGAAAAGAATGAAGAATACGATGTCACTGTTGCCTATTCCTCTATTTGCACGAACGCGTTTGATGCTTACGGCGAGCAGGTCATGGGTACCAAGGGAACCATGATTATCCAGGCCGAGCAAAGCGCCTATCTGTTCAAGGAAGGGGCTAATTCGCTGGATACGCGCGTACCCTATGCCGATTATTTTGAAGGCCAGAACCCGAGCAAGGATACGCATATCACCTGGGCGGAGCAGCGGTTGGAGCGTCCGACGATGGATTCCGGCTCGACCGCCGCCTGGGCCACCGGAATCGGGGCGGCCGAAACGATCACCAGCCGTGGTTATCGCGAGGAACAGGAACACATGGCCTGGCTGATTCGCAACCCGGACGCGATGCATCTTCCGAGCAAGGAGGATCCCATGCCCAAGGACGGCGTGCCCCGCTGTCACGGGCGGGTTGCCCTGATCGACGCGGCCATTACTTTAGCCTCCAATCTAGCCATGGAAAAGAAGAAACGCGTCGAGTTCAAGCCCGAGTGGTTTGATCCTTACAGCGATTTGGTACCGGAAAACGAAATCTAAAAGAGAGCGTACGTCGTCCCAGATACCAGCCCGCAGCAGTTTATCTCGCTTTAGCGGGCAAGCAAGGGCATACCAGCCCGAAGCGCTAGCAAGGGTATACCAGCCCGAAGCGCGAGCGAGGGAAATTGCCCCGCAAGGGGCAACGGCAACACCGACGAGCGGATCAAACCCGCCGTATGTGACCCAACAATACGAGAGTGCAACCATGACATCCCCATTCGATCTGACCGGAAAAACGGTGGCGATTACCGGCGGCGGCGGAGTACTCTGCGGCGGGATCGCCCAACATCTGGCCGCCGCCGGCGCAAAGGTAGCCGTCCTGGACCTGAAACTCGAGGCGGCCGAGGAAGTCGTCAAGACCATCACCGCCGCCGGGGGACAGGCCGTCGCGGTGGCGGTCAATGTTCTGGAACGCGACAGTGTGGTGGTCGCTTTCGATCATTGTCTCAAGGCTTTCGGGCGGGTGGATATTCTCATCAACGGGGCCGGCGGGAACCATCCGTCGGCCACCACCAACCCGCAGCAGAAGTTCTTCGACCTGCCTATCGACGCCTTCCGCAAGGTGATGGACCTCAACATCATCGGCACCATCCTACCTTGCATGATCTTCGGCAAGGCGATGGCCGACCGTGGTGAAGGCATCATTCTCAATATTGCCAGCATGAACGCCTTCAAACCCCTGACCCGCATCCCGGCTTACTCGGCGGCTAAAAGTGGCGTCAAGAATTTTACCGAATGGCTGGCCGTCCACATGGCTCAGGAATATTCACCCAAAATCCGGGTCAACGCCGTTGCCCCCGGCTTTTTCCTGACCAATCAAAATCGCTTCCTGCTTACCGATAAGGACACCGGCGAACTGACCGCCCGCGGAAAGTCCATTATCGCCCATACCCCCATGAACCGTTTCGGCGACCCCGAAGACCTGTACGGTACCATCGTCTGGTTGCTTTCGGACGCCTCAAAATTCGTTACCGGTATTACCATTCCCGTCGACGGCGGATACAGCGCGTTCGGCGGCGTTTAATCCATTAGGAGAGGCCTAAAGTGAGTGACCCACGCGAACCCTTGATTAACTTCAAACCGCAACACGACTTTTTTGTTGGGATCGATTCCGACGGCTGCATCTTCGATTCCATGGAGATCAAGCATAAGGAATGCTTCATCCCCAATATCATCAAGCATTGGAAGTTGCAATGCGTTTCCAAATACGCTCGGCAGGTGGCGGAGTTCGTCAATCTCTATTCCAAGGACCGTGGAATCAACCGCTGGCCCGCGTTGATCAAGGTATTCGACCTGCTGCGCGAACGGCCCGAGGTGCAGGCCCGCGGGGCGAAGATTCCCGAAGCCAAGCCCATCCGTGACTTCATCGCCTCGGGTGTGCCGCTGGATAATAAAAACCTGCAAGCTCTGATCGACAAGACGGGTGATGCGGTGCTCAAACAGGCCATGGCCTGGAGCAACGCGGTCAACGCCAGTATCGCCGATCTTGTAGAAAACGTCCCCCCCTTCCCTTACGTACGCGAATCACTGACCCGTTTACAGCCCCAAGCCGATCTGCTGGTCGTCAGCCAGACGCCGACCGAGGCCCTGGTTCGCGAGTGGCAGGAACATGCGATCGACAAGTATGTCCGCCTGATCTGTGGCCAGGAAATGGGGACCAAAACGGAGCATATCGCGATGGCCACCAAAGATCGTTACACCCCCGACAAGATCCTTATGATCGGCGACGCTCCCGGTGACCTAAAGGCCGCCCGGGCCAACAAAGCCCGGTTCTACCCGATTAACCCGGGTAATGAAGAGGCAAGTTGGCAACGGTTCCACGATGAAGCCATCGACAAATTCCTTAAAGGCCAATACACCGATCAATACGAGCAGTCCTTGATCGACGAATTTCAAAGTTATTTGCCGGAACAGCCGCCCTGGAAGCGGTAGAAGTCTTATTCATCCCCAAGGCATAGTATTCATTTATCGATGCAATTGGCTGAATACTTTATCATTGATAACATGTGGCGAAATTCGTAAGCTATCGTCATGGCCAAACGTGAAAAGCTCCTTCAACAAATTCTTGATGGCAGAGCTGACGCCAACATTCGTTTTGATGATTTGGTCAACCTTTGCTAAAATGTTGATTTGAGATGCGTACAAGTGGGAGTCATCACATTTTCAGAAAATGTGGTATTGAAGAGAAAGTCAATCTTCAGCGAGATGGCAACAAGGCAAAACCATACCAAGTGAGACAGATTCGCAACATAATCATGAAATATAGGTTAGGAGATTAATGCAAATGGAACGATATGAAATCATCATTTATTGGAGCGAACAGGACAACGCCTTTGTTGCCGAAGTGCCTGAACTCCCGGGCTGTATGGCTCACGGAAATACACATGAATCTGCATTAAAAAACGTTAAGGCCGCAATTCGCCTATGGATTAAAACCGTGAAAGAATTCCACGACCCTATTCGCAAGCCAAAGGGGCGCCGTCTCGTCTTTGCCTGATCCCGAAAACAACAACTCGCCATTATAGTGGATTATCAGGATCGGTTCAGCAATCTATCTTTCTAGCACCATAATTCACGTTATTTTAATTCACTTGTTGCCGGCCTCCTAAAATTTCCTTTAGGTCAGCCTCGGCATCTTTGCCGATCGGCATGAGATTGTACTTATCCTGCAAGACCTTCATGACGTTCGGCGTAACGAAAGCCGGCAGGGCCGGACCGATCCGAATGTTTTTAACCCCCAAGGCCAACAGTGTCAGTAAGACCGCGACGGCCTTCTGCTCGAACCAGGAGATGACCAGCGATAAAGGCAGGTCATTGACCCCGCAATGGAACGCCTTGGCCAGGGCCACCGCCACCTGTATGGCCCCATAGGCGTCGTTGCATTGCCCCATGTCCAGTAGTCGGGGGATACCGCCGATCTCGCCGTAATTGTAATTGCGAATTCGATATTTGCCGCAACCCAGGGTCAAGATCACTGTGTCCTTGGGTGTTTTTACGGCGAAATCGTAGAAGTAATTCCGACCCGGTTCGGCCCCGTCGCAACCGCCGATCACGAAAAAATGACGAATCGCCCCGCTCTTGACGGCCGCGATCACCTTGTCGGCCAGGGCGGTGATCACCGAATGATGAAACCCGATCGTTGATTCACGTTCTTTATTGTCCGTGAGCGGTTTACAGGTACGGGCTCGAGCAATGACCTCGGAAAAATCATTGTTCAGCAGACGCCTGGCCCCGGGAACGGCCGTCGCCCGCGTGGTAAAGAACCGGTCAAGATACGTGTTGTTGTCGCGGGGAATCAGGACACAGTTGGTTGTGCCGACAATGGGACCGCTAAACCGCTCGAATTCCGATCTCTGCTTTTGCCAGGCATCGCCGTAATGTCCCGCCAGGTTTGGATGCTCACGTAAGGCGGGATACATGTGTGCCGGCAGCATCTCGCCGTGGGTATAAACATGAATGTTCGTACCCTTCACCTGCGCGAGTAGATCGGCCAAATCCAGCAGGTCATGACCGGTGATCAGAATACCCGGTCCGGCTTTGGTTCCTTCATAGACCTTTGTGGGCGACGGCTGCCCAAACCTTTGCACATGTCCGTCATTGAGCATCTGCATCACCCGCAAATTTTGCCGGCCGCATTCCAAAACCATCTCCAACAACGCGCCCATGTCAAAATTGACGTTGGTCATCGTGGCAAATAGGGCTTCCTCGACGAAGCTATCAACCGCCTCGTCCGTCTGTCCCAAACGCCGGGCGTGATGAGCGTAAGCGGCCATGCCCTTCAGACCATATAGCAAAATCTGCTGCAAGGACTCGACATCCGCATTTTTCCCGCATACTCCCACCTCCGTACAGGCCACGCCGCGAAACACCTGCTCACACTGGTTACAATGCATGATCCTTATTCCTTTCTTCATAAAGAGTTATGTCTTGCCCGCCCGGTTCCGTCCAACCCTTAAAGAGCATTTATCTATCTATATATAGACATTAACGGAGTTTGTCAAGTCATCCGTGCCTTTTTCACGATTTTTAGCTGGGAAACTTATTCAAACCAAACGACGCAATAAGCGGCAGATTCAACGAATAATCGATCACTCGCTCGCTCGGTGCAGATAATCTGCGCCCGTTTCGAGGACATCTTTCGATAATTCTTGTCTATTCCTCGCTTTTGACCAACTCCCGAAAATCGGCAACCAACTGCAGGGTAATCTTCCCCGGTTGTGCGTTTCCGATAGGGCGGCCGTCGATCGAGGTTACCGGGATGACCTCGGCCGCGGAGCCGGTCAGGAAGCATTCGTCGGCAACGTACAAATCATGCCTGGTCAGGTCCATCTCGCGGATAGGTATGTTTCGCTTACGGATCAACTCAATGACCGCGTCGCGGGTAATGCCTTCGAGGATGCCGGCGGTGATCGGCGGGGTCTGGACCACTCCGTTGCGGACCAGAAAGATGTTGTCTCCCGTACACTCCGCCACATAACCACAGTGATTATACATGATGGCCTCATGCACGCCGGCATCCAGGGCCTCGATTTTGGCCAGGATATTGTTCAGATAGTTGCAGCTCTTGATCCGGGCGGACAAGGCGTTGGGGTGATTGCGCACGATGCTCGTGCTGACCACCGCCATGCCCTTCTCGTATAGATCACGGGGGTACAGTTCGATCTGGCTGGCAATGATAAACACGGAAGGACAGCTTGTCCGGTTGGGACTCAGTCCCAAGGTACCCACTCCGCGAGTGACCACCAACCGGATGTAACCGTCGCGAATGCCGTTGGCTTCCATCGTCTGGTAAATCGCTTCGGTCATTTCCGCCTTGGACATGGGCATGACCAAACGTATGGCCCGGGCCGAATCCTCCAGTCGCTGTAGATGCTGTTTGAGGCGAAAAACCCGGCCGCCGTAACTGCGTAACCCTTCGAATACACCGTCTCCGTATAATAATCCATGATCGAAGACGCTGATTTTCGCATCGGCCACGGGAACCAGCCGACCGTCGAGCCAGATTTTCAGATTCGGATTGGGCGCAAACTCATTTTTTTGATCGAAATTAGCCATAAACATTCTTCCGTTTACGGAAAACGTGGTTATTCCACGGGTCTCAGCCGTTTGGAGTGCCGACCATCCTGCCGTCCACCAAACGAACCGTGCGATGGGCCGCCGCCGCCACCTTGGGGTCGTGCGTAACCATAACGATGGTCTGCCCTTGCTCATTGAGCGTTTTCAACACGCCCAGGATTTCCGCACCGGTCACCGTATCCAGATTACCCGTAGGTTCATCGGCAAGCAAGACTTGAGGCTTGTTGGCCAAGGCGCGGGCAATAGCCACGCGTTGACGCTCACCGCCCGATAACTCATTGGGGCGATGGCGAAGGCGGTCGCCCAACCCGATCCGCTCGACCAGCTCCCGAGCATGTCGACGCATTTCCGAACGATTGCGCATCCAGCTCAGCACCGAATGACCTACCATGCAGGGCAGGAGCACATTTTCCAACACGTCCAGTTCAGGCAACAGGTGATAGAACTGAAATACGAAGCCAAAAATCTGATTGCGCAACCGGTCGCGACGGGCGGCCGATCCCATAAAGATGTCTTCATTTTCGAAACGAACGGTGCCTTGGTCAGGAATATCCAAGGCACCCATCAGATGCAGCAAAGTACTTTTACCGCTTCCTGAACTGCCCATGATGGCCACGAATTCACCACGCTGAACGGTCAGCGAGACCCCCTTGAGCACCCGGAGCGACACCCGTCCCAGTTGATAGGACTTATGCAGGCCGCTGGCCTTAAGAATCAGGTTACTCATAGCGCAACGCCTCCACCGGCCAGACCCGTGCGGCCCTCCAGGCGGCCATCAAGGAGCCAAACATCGAGGCGACAATGGCCACCGCGTAGATCACAAGCACGTTTAACCAGGTGACTTCATTCGGGATTCGATCAAAGGAATAGACATCCGGGCTCCAGACCTGCAAGGTAGGGTTAATCCATCGGAGCATGTCCTGAATCTCGTTGATTTTCCAGACGAAAACGGTTCCCAGGATTGTACCCATCGCCCCGCCCACAACGCCCACCGCCGCCCCGTAAGTCAGGAAAATCTGCGCTACACCGAAGGCCGTCGCTCCCACGCTCTTGACAATACCGATGTCCCGTGTCTTTTGCTGGACGATCATGTAGAAAATACAACCCACCAAAAAAACCGCCACCACACTGATGACTCCGAACAGGATAGTCACTAGTATCTTTTCTTTTTCGACGGCGAGAATAAAACGCGCCTGCTTCTCTTCCCAAGTTTGGATATCGACCCAACTCAGAGGTACGGTGACTCGCGAAAGGATCTGGGTGATACGCTCTTGTGCGCTGAGCGCGGTACCCCAAAAATCCGCCTCCTCCGTGGTCGGCGCGGTAGCCGCATGGCCCTGTTCATAAGCGCGAATACGGCTTTCGGTCAGGGCGGCCCATTGCCTGGCCTGTTCGTCGGCGAACTGGCTCCATCGGGTCATCAGTTCACCGCGTATGGCCTCGACCCAGCTCTTTCCGTAACGTTTTTTCAGAGCGTCGTTCAGCCGGAATTGCACCTGGGTCGTTCGAGGCGGCAGTTCATGACCGCCGAGATAATCCGCCAGCGGGGCGGAATCCATACGCAGGTTCTTCTGCAACTCGTTAAAATCCAGGTAAACACTGATGGAGTCGATGTCGTAAACCCCGGTGCGTACGTCATCGGCATACCGATACAACCGACTGTGCGCGCTTAGATCGCTCAATTGACCCGTATCGCTGAAGGGCACGAAAGTAACGGAAACCTCCTCGCCTCGGTAATAATGACGCACATACTTGCCGCTTTCGTTCCGCGTTGCGCACAGATCGGTACCCAGGATCACACCGTCCCGGGCAGGGCCTACCCAAGTCGGCTCAAAGGAACCTCGTTTCGCGCTTTCCTCCAGCGGGATCGGGCGATAGTAACCAGGGCGTTTGTAGGACGCGTCCTCATTGATTTCGGCGTTCCGCCGCTCCTTGGGTGTGGCCTTTTTCCACCATTGCTGCCAGCCGGCCTCCAGGTCCGGGGGCAATATGCTGTTACCTTGAGCGTCCCGCCCGTAACAGGGCATTTCGAATTTTCCCAGCGTGGTCGAACCGGGATAATATTGCTCGTAAAAAAGGCCTTTACTGAATTCATTGACCCGGCAGGTTTCCTCCAGACGAATGCCCACCAGTTGGGCCATATTGGTCCGCCCGCTATTAGGAAATCGGATTACTCCGTAACTGATGATCACCGGCGTCGCTTCCTCGACGATATCGGGCATCTCCGCTTTGATCGTATCGATGAATTCCTGATAGAAGGCAAACCCCTGTAAGGTGCCGTTCTCCATCACCAGATCGCCCAGCATGCCCCGCGAACGGTCCTTGACCATCTGGAGGAAGCCATCCATGACGCTGACCACGATCAGCACCATGGCCACGCAAAGGCAGACCGCGGCCACGGCAAAAAAGGCGATTCGCCGCTTGTGCAGATACCGAAGACAAAGAAAAAGCTTATACATAGAGGACCATTACCGCGCCATGCAGGGATTGCACCCTGGATGCTATACCGATTCCTCGTTTGCCAATTCGTTCTCCTGCGCTTCCACCTCTGCTGGGCTGAGCGGGCGCTGGAGAGGAAAAAGAATCACGTCACGGATGCTCGGCGAATTGGTCAACAGCATCACCAGCCGATCCACCCCGATCCCCAACCCCCCCGCCGGCGGCCTACCGTATTCCAATGCCCGCACGAAATCCTCGTCCATCACCGCCATGGTCTCATCACGTTTCTCGCCGGCGAGTTGTCGTTGGAAATTCTCCTGCTGAACCCGCGGGTCATTCAATTCCGTATACGCATTGCCGACCTCCGTACCGGCCACGAAGGCCTCGAAACGCAGGGCAATTTTCGGGTCGTCGCTCTTACGCCGGGTTAGCGGGCATAAAGGGGCAGGATAATCCAGCACGAAAGTGGGTTGAATCAGCTTGGGTTCCACCAGGGCTTCGAAGACTTCATTAATCACAATGACATCCGCAAGCTTGGCCTGTTCAATGCCTAATTCCGTCGCTTTGGCCCGAACGGCGGCGATATTATCAAGCTTTACTCCCGCATACTCCTCAAGCAGGTCAGCGTAATAACGTCGCGGCCAGGGTGCAGTATAGTCGATCATTAATTCACCGAACGGCCGCTGGTACCCGCCCCCGATCCGCTCAATAGCGGCGGCCACTATCGCCTCGGTGATGTCCATCATGTCGTTATAATCACCGTAGGCTTGATACAGCTCCAGCAGGGTGAACTCGGGATTGTGCGAGGTATCGATCCCCTCGTTGCGAAAAACCCGGGAGAACTCAAACACCCGCTCCATCCCCCCCACCAGCAGCCGTTTGAGATACAACTCCGGACTGATCCGCAGAAAAAGCTTCATGTCCAGCGTATTGTGGTACGTTACAAAGGGACGGGCCGCCGCCCCGCCGTAGATCGGCTGCAAGACCGGTGTTTCCACCTCGAAAAATCTACGGTCTACCAGGCAACGACGAATGGCGTCAATGATCGCGCTGCGTTGTTTGAAGGTTTCCAGAACTTCGGGGTTAGAGAACAAGTCCACATAGCGTCGGCGATACCGTAGATCGATATCCTTCAGTCCGTGCCATTTTTCCGGCGGCGGCTGCACAGCCTTGCATAGCATGGTTACCGCATCGGCCCAGACGGTCAATTCCCCCGTTTTGGTCCTGCCAAGCAGCCCATCTACACCGATCAGGTCGCCGAGATTCAGCAATTTACTGGCGAGAGTAAATTCCTTTTCACTCACGGCCGCCTTACTCACCCCCACTTGGATGACGCCGCCACTGTCGCGAATCTGCATGAAAATCAACTTGCCCGTCGGCCGGTACAGCACCAGCCGTCCGGCTACTCGGACGCGGATGCCTTCCGCGTGCTGGCCCGGAGCGATATGGAGGGCTTCACCCTCTTGGCGTACCTCGGCAATCGGCCGTACATTTTCCAGACGCCCGCCGTAAGGGTCGATCCCCAATTCGCGTATTCGTTCCAGCTTAATCTTTCGATCTTCAACCTGCTGTTGAATACTCATGGCTCTGAATACCGTTCTTTCCGTATACAACCGTCGTCATGGTCACTTGATAATTTCCATTGGTGTCGGCCGGCCGTCACCTTATTTCATCGGCCGGTCGGGCATTGTCGCCGATTTCTACTGGAAATGCCAGTTGCCCTCCCCTTCTTTGAGATAGTCTCGCCTGTCTTATGAATATTGCACTCCCGATGGCATTTGCAAAGGAAAGGGAGGTTTGCCCCTCACCTCGTACCATGTCTTGAGGTCGCGCAACCAAAAACCCCCACGCAAGCGTGAGGGTTTATCGGCCGGGGTAGCAAAACAAAGGCTACCCCTAAAGGAAACACTGAATTACGGGTGTCCGGGTTCGAACCGGTAAACAGCGTTCGGGGAGCCGGTTTCTCCCTCGCCCGTCGATACATGTGTCTATGTTTATCGAGATTCAAGCATAACGTTTCATGACAGGGTTGGCAAATGGTCACGCAATCCTGGATGGCTTGCTTCGAGACCGGCCGTCCCTCACCTCCCCAAGGTGTTGTTCTGGACCCATGTTACGATAGAACCAGAAAATACGGATCTTTTCGCATGGCCTCTTCGAGCACCCTCTGAACGGTCAGGAGCGGCATGAGCCTTACCATTGAGTTGCCGATTCGGGCCTGGGCAACAGAGCCATTCTGCTCCAATAAGGGATCGAGACGCGTAAAATCACGCTGCGGACCGGCCCGATGATGCTGAAGGCTTTCCCGTTGTTTGGCGATAGGCATCGCAAAGAAATCCTTAATAGTCAAGTGTGCCTGGCTCTTTTTTTCCTGCAAATAGGATGGGTCGAGAATTTCCTCCAACATATGAATGGCCGAATTACTCGCATTGCCAACGCCCATTAGCAGCACGAAGCCCCGTTCTCTCAGAAGGACATGAAAAGGCTGGTCCAACCCATAGGGAAACATGAGCCGCTCATTTTCCCGGGCCAGTTCCTCGGCATGACGGCCGGCGTACGTAATCGAATACAGAGGATGCAGTCCGCGATACGATCGCGGGTCGCGAGCGAAGGTGGCCGGCACGATTCCCGTGGTGATGACTGTCGTAGCCGGGTCAAGAGGTACCAGATCACCGTTTTTATCTTCCGTGTGTCCGTACGTCGGCATCATGAGCAAGCCTTGTTCGCCGACCGTTTCCAGAAGAGCTTCCACGACGGCCGGCGGCCCGCCTTGCACCGTCCCAAAGCTCTTGAAAGAACAATGCACAATGACGTAATCGTCCGCACGTAATCTGAGGTGGTCTAATCCCAGGCGCAGATCCTTTTTCGTTACGATCATTTAATCCCCGCGACCTAAGACATAGACAATACTCTTTCAAACCATGTACGTCATGGAAGGTATTATCGTTAAGGAACTTTTCGTTGTACAGATCTAGGCCCGGATCGCCTGGATTGCCGCGCGACCTTTACCCGTTTTGTAGTAGCGTTCTTTCCGGACCGCTTCGGAAC
>CAYNYK010000035.1:0-3591 GCA_964401335.1 uncultured Planctomycetales bacterium | reverse complement strand
CCATCCTCGCAGGACGGCCCATGTATCGGGGCGAGAGGATTTGAACCTCCGACCTGTCGCCCAGGCGACCGCTCTAGGCCAGCTTCGCCCCTAACGCCGCGCGACCTTTACCCGTTTTGTAGTAGCGTTCTTTCCGGACCGCTTCGGAACGGGTCTTGAATGATTCGACGTGTAGAAGACGCCAGGGCCTACCGTGCCGGGTGCTTAAGGAGTATCCAGCATTGTGCTGGTGAAAACGACGATCCACATCGTCCGTCGAGCCGACATACGTGCGCCCGGTCTGCTCGCTCAGGAGAACATAGACGTAAAACATAGCGATCACCAACAAAATGGGCCATCCTCGCAGGACGGCCCATGTATCGGGGCGAGAGGATTTGAACCTCCGACCTCTTGACCCCCAGTCAAGCGCTCTAGGCCAGGCTGAGCTACGCCCCGATTATTCCATTTCCTCAAATCTCGCGACCTGTCGCCCAGGCGACCGCTCTAGGCCAGGCTGAGCTACGCCCCGATTATTCCATTTCCTCAAATCTCGCGACCTGTCGCCCAGGCGACCGCTTCTACATAAAAGCGTAACCTCTCCAAAGTTATCGATGCAACTATTCTAACACATTTATACAGATAGGTAAATACCCATTAGCCGCAAGTTATGAAGATGTTGCCCGGAACGCCCGGGCAGGGTCCGTTCTTACGGCCGCAGCCACGGTCTTCACCGCCTTTCCATCGCCTTGCTTTATCCATCCGGGCCGAATAAATTGACTCCCGGCAAAGCCAAGCGGAAATAGGGTCCGCGCTCAGTTATCGCGTGGGTGAGACATCGAATCGGAAAGTCAACCTTGAATCGTCATGTTACCAAGACGGCAATCATTACCCTTCTTCTGTCCACCTTGGGCATTGGGGCCGAGACGACCGGGCCGGAGGGGGCCAGCTCCCAACCAACTACACAATCTGAGCAGGCCGCCGACTTGGTCATCAGCGAACTCAAGCCGGAAACCGTAGAAGCGCGCATTCGGCAGGTCGAATCCTCCATCAATATCGATCCTGCGATTAAAACGGAATTGCTCGGCCTCCTAGGTCAAACCCTTGGCCAGCTTAAATTGGCCAACGCCTGGATCCAGGAAACGCAACGATTCGAGCAGCAGCGTCAGCAGCTTCCCGCCGAACTGGCTCAACTTCGTAGCCGGCTGGAACAAGCAACCACTGCCCCCGCCACGCAACTTACCGTTGATATTCCCGCGAATGCGACGCTCGCGTTTATCACCCAGAGTCTCCAAGATGCGGAAACCGAGGCACGTAGCCGGCGGGAAGCGTTTCAGAAAAGCGAAGAGAATATCCAAATCTGGTCGGATCGTCGGAGCAAATTGCCCCAGAAGCTGGCTCAAGCCCGTGCACAACTTGAAGAAGTGAATCGAAACATCAACACCCCACCATCGGTTGGCATCGCCCCGGAGGTGGTCAGTGCGCGGCGAGAGGCTTTGCTGGCCAATCGGAGAGCACTCGAAAATGAAATCAAGGCCTACGAGCAGGAATCGCGCGTCTATGACACCGTAGGGGCGGATGTGCTCAACGCCCGTCGTGAAGTGGCCCGAATCGAGGCGACCAAGGCTCAAGCCCTCGTGGAAATCTGGCAAAAACACGCCGCCGAAAAACGCCTTGCTGAAATCGAAAAGCAGCGTCAGGAAGCAGAACGCCAACTCGCCCAGGCTCCGACTGCCCTGCGCGATCTGGCCGAGGCAAACAAGCAATTAGCCAAAGAGCGGGGCGAACTGAACATCAAGATCAGCGAAAGCGTCGCAAGTGAAAAAAAATTGAATGAAACCGCCCAACAACTTGATAAGGAACTAAGGCTTTTACGAGACAAGATCCAATCCGCCGGCATGGCCGCTTACGTCGGTCCCCTGCTCAGTAAACAACGGGCTCAATTACCCAATATTGCCGGCTATCGACGGGATATTCGGGCAATCAATAGCCAAATCAACCAAGTTCAATTTCGCCAAATCGAACTCGGTCAGCAGCGATCGTTGTACGACAACCTGGAACAACGGGTCCAAGCCCAACTGATGGACTTGCAAAGAACAAACCCCGATCTCGACAGGGTTCGGATTGAGCCGGAGGTGAGGAACCTGTTACGTGGACACCAGGAAGTCTTGGACGCCCTTTTGAAAGACTATGACACCTATTGGAAAAACCTTATTGACCTGAATGGTGCGGCCAGCAATCTTGTCGCCAAGACCCAGGAATTCGAGGATTTCATAAATGAACGCGTGCTCTGGCTGCCCAGTAACGATTTGCTCTTCAATGCCAAGTGGCCGGACCGTCTCATCCCACCTTCGGGCGTTATTCCTGCCATTTTCGACGCTCTATTACTCGATTTGATTCATAACGCGACCCCTTACGCCGTCGTCGTTCTGCTTGCGCTGCTCTGGCTGGTGGCTGTCCGGAAGATACGCGAGCGACGAAAAAATATCGATCAACGCGTGCGGCATATCTACACCGATTCATTCGCTTTGACCTGGCAAGAAATACTCATTGACCTGTACTATGCCCTCCCTATACCCATGTTTCTGTGGTTTCTGGGCCGCCGCATGTACTGGTCCGTGCCGGCCGACTCGAAAGATGTCTACGATTTCGCCTACGCCCTGTCCCAAGCCCTGCGGAGTATCCCTCTATTTCTGTTTATCATGCTTTTCCTGTTGAACATCTTCCGCAAGGACGGCGTCGCCGAGACCCACTTTCATTGGAACCCGAGACGCATATCGCTCATCCGAAATAATCTGCGCTGGTTAACCGTTGCCAGCGCTCCTTTGGCATTCGCGGCCTTTTTTGCGAACTACCAACCCGATGAAAACTGGCGCGGCACCGTGGGCCGATTGATCTTTGCATGCCTTATGGGGCTTTTGACGGTTTTCGCCCACCGGCTTTTGCATCCACGACTCGGCGTTTTGGCTCCCCCCGAACAGGACGACAATGCCAAACGTATTCCACCCCAAAGGTGGTTTTGGTACCTCTTGGCGACCTCGATTCCTCTTGTGCTGCTGATCGCCTCGGTCGTGGGTTATCATTATACCGCTACGGAATTGATCCGCCGGATCTCCCGAACAATGTGGCTCATCGTCGTGCTGTTGGTCATACGCGCTACCATTGTCCGGGCCATTGTAGTTGCCCACCACAAGCTGGCTATACGAATCGCCAAGGAAGAACGCGCGGCCTCCACACCCCCGGCCGAGTCCACCGGTCAAGCGCCACCTTCCTCGCCGAGCGATCAACAGACCACCGAAGAACTTAGCGAACGGACAAAGACCCTCTTGCGCTGGTTGGTTGCTTTCGGCCTGCTCCCCGGTATTTGGGGTATTTGGCAGGATATCGTACCTGCCTTTGGTTTCGTGAATCGTATCGAAATATGGTCCTATACCGCGGAGGTACCTCGTGAAATCCATCCCGGCGACGAAACCGCGGCTGAAACCCGAACGGTGAAAACCACGGTATCGGTAAAACTCAGCCATCTTCTACTTGCCATGATCGTGGCCGCGGCCACGGTCGTTCTAGTGCCGTTTTCGGTTGGCCAGTTTTGTGGTCAGGCGGCATGACTTCGGC
>CAYNYK010000034.1:0-42129 GCA_964401335.1 uncultured Planctomycetales bacterium | reverse complement strand
GCTCCATTGCTCAGATTGTTACCGATATCGGTGGTACACCAGGCACGGTATACTCATTGATTCGCGTTTATGAACAAGATCTGGGTAACGCGGCCACGCCGTTGGGCGGTGAAGCCATTGCTCCGATCATCGCGGAAGTTACGCCGGATCCTGACGGGGCCGTGGTTAACGCGGAATACATCAAACAACTGAGCCTGACGCAGGGTACCCCCACGATCACTTGGTCGGTCGTCAGCGGACCTTCCGGTTTACAGGTGGATGGTGCCGGCCGCGTATATGGATGGACGCCTACTTCCGCTCAGTTCGGCACCTTCCAGAGTATCACGATCACTGCCCAGAACCCATATGGTTCGGACACCGAGAGTTGGCAGGTTCTGGTGACAAGCAAGGCGGACTTTGACGCGGACCTTGATGTCGATCTGGCGGACTTTGGATTCCTGCAGACCTGTTATTCCGGGTCTGGAGTTGCGTATCCCACCGGTTGCGCCAAGGCCGATCTCGATGGCGATAACGATGTCGATCAAACCGATTTTACCCAGTTTAAGGCCTGCCTGGGAGGAGCCGATCGCCCGCCCGGTTGTTGATGATACAGGTGGAATCACCACGGTTTCCACGGCCGGCGAGAGAGACTGATAGCTCATAAAAAGGTATCTGGCCAATGGCTTTTGCGACCAGAGTCATCGCGGTACTCTCTCTGGGAGTGGGAGGGTTAATGACCGCCCCGGTGGTGGTTCATCCGATCGATCCCGCGGAAGGGATGGGTGCGCCTTATACCGTGCAAGTCAATGGTCAGCGTATCCCGCTCGAACGCGTTGGGGTTAAGGTTCCGGTGTATTACGCGCGTTACAGCGGTCCCGTGGAAGCCAAGGTCAAAGTAAGCATCGAGGCGGCCGGTGAATTCTCCACGAAAATCAAGCCGGAACATTTGGCGCGAGAGGTTCGCGTTGAGGGTCGGCAAGTCACGTTTTCTATTCAGGGGCCGGGACCAAGGCTGGTCTTTCTCAAAACCGGCGATCTCGAATTGCCCCGGCTGTTAATCATTGCCGAACCGGCCGAAACCGATGCGCCGGACCCGTCCGGTTCAAATGTACTCAATATTCTCGATTATGGTGTTATCTACGAACCGGTTGCCCAGACGGTGAAAATTCAGAAAGCCCTTGATGATTGTGCGGCCAAACCCGGCGGCGGGATCGTGTATGTTCCGCCCGGCAAGTATTACACCGGTACCCTGCGTGTGCGCGATAACACGCATCTCTATCTGGCGGGGGGCGCTGTTCTTCAAATGGTTGACGATCCGGCCGCTTGTCCGCCCGACCAGCCCGAATCCGGCGATCCCGGCGTACAGCATAGTTTCAGCCGTTTGCTGCTGTTTGATCGGGCCAAACATTCCCGTCTCTCCGGCCGAGGAACGTTGGATGCCAACGGCTGGATCATGCGCAAAACCTATGATCGGCGGATTCAGGTTGTCGATGTGACGGACAGCCATGATATTCAGATTGAAGGGGTGGTGCTGCGCCACCCCGGCTCGTGGAGCCTGCATATCCTGCATAGTGACAACGTACGGGTGGCCGACGTGAAGATTATCACCGATTGGCAGGTTCCCAACGGCGACGGAGTGGATCCGGATTCATCGCAAGAGGTTTTGATCGAAAGGACTTTTTTCTATTGTGGAGATGACGCCGTTGCGGTCAAGACCACGAACAATTCGGGACTTTTAAGGCCGGTGGATAAGGTGGTTGTACGCGATTCGGTCATCACCACCAAGAAGACCGCTCTGAAGATCGGTACGGAGACGCGGGCGGAGATCCGTAATGTGCTATTCGAGAACATTGATGTGGTACACAGTTCCCGGGGTCTGGCCATCTGGGCCCGGGACGGGGGTACCCTTTCCGACATTACCTGGCGGAATATTCGCATGGACCTGGTCGAGGTTCCGGGCGAGGATTACAGCGGTCAACCCTTTCTGTTTACAATCAATCCGCGGCTGGGTACGAGTACGATCCGCAATGTTCGGGTACGAGACATCGTATGCCGGGCGCCCTATTGTTGCCCGATCGAAAGCATGGCCGCTGATCCGATTAGCGGAGTCACCTTCGAGAACGTAAAATTAACCGTCGCGCCGCGCATGTTGAAGCCCCAGATGTGCTGGTTATTCGAATTTGCCAATGCGTCGAATATCGTGTTTAACGATCTGCTTGTCGATTGGACCGATGCCACGCCCCATTGGCACGGGCTTTGGCCACCCGAGGCACCGGTCAAGGCGCAAAAAGTAAACGAAGTGGGCAAGAAATGACGCCAGGTTTTTCCAGATGGGCAGAGAGGTTGAAAAGATTTAAACATGAGAGCTGTTCAGCATAGCAATAGTGCATATCTGTGTCCTTATGTATTAGCTGTACTGGGGGTCTTGATCCCCTTAGTCCCCACGTCGGCTTTGAGCGGCGAACATCAGGTGATCGTGGCCTACTATCCGATTCAACCGCGCTGGACGTTGCCTGACTGTCCGGATATTCCGTGGATAGGAGACCTGGTTCGCCAGTTCCCTCTGCTTGGTCTGGAGCTGAACAATCGGACCAACGTCAACGTGATGCGTTTTGATTTTCAGAGCATGGCCAATGCCGGCGTGACCGTCGTCAATCCACATACCTTTGGGACCACCGTGGACTACACCCGCTTGAATCTTATCAACCAGGCGGCGACGGACGCGGAGATCATGTGGACTCCGACCCTGGAAGGTTTACGCATGTATCCGGCCGACCTGGCCACCGCGACCATCAATATCATCAATTATTATGGACCGAGCACGAAACTGATGCGTATCGATGGTCGGCCGGTTTTCTTCTGGCATTGCTCCGATGGGGCAACGGCCCAGCAGGTGGCCAGTGCCATTGATACCGTTCGTGCTGCCTGTGGGCCGGTCATGATCATGCTGAGCGAGAATTGCACCCTTGGCCAGCCTTGCCAGCCGGGCGGCGGGGTCATGACCATCAATCCCCTCTTCGCGGCCGCCGATGGCAGCACCGGCCTGAAACGAGTCACGGGGTTTTACCATTGGCAATGTGTCTATTGGGCCATGGCCAGTCGCAGCAGCCGACAAAGCAGCGCCTCCAATTTCGTTAAAACCTGTAATAGCGGTGGATTTAGGCCGGTACTGGGCACTTGTACGAGTTGGAACATCGAAAGCTGGGGTTATCAGCCTGATGGTCAAAATTGCGGGATCCCCGGCGATATGACCAATATGCCGCGGTATAATCAGGAACGTTCCCTGACCGAATGGGGCTACAATCTCAACGATCTGCTTTATAACAACGCCGACAACGCCTGGATTTATATTCAGGCTTACGATGAGTGGGCGGAGGGGACCACCCTGGCCCCGACGACCTATGGCTGCTTCGACTGGCTGGCCAAGTTGCGCGAAGTTTTGCGCGAGAAGGGCTGGCTATACGGTCATTCAAACTATTGCCGGCCTTCGTATCCGACCGGTTACGCGCCGACCGCGTGTGCCGATACACCGCTTTGCGAGCCGGTTCCCCAAGCCGTCATCGCCACCTATGAAGCGGAAAGCGACTTGAGCCATCAATGCGGCAGCGCCATTACCGGTGGCTGGCGGGCCACGACCGCCAATAGGTATTGTTACATGGCTAACGGGCCCTATGTCCAGACGTTGCCGGCCAAGAAACTCACCGGCCGGTTCTGGCTTCGGGTGGATAACAATACGCAGGATGATTACACCATTGTCCGGCTGGATGTGTACGATTCCACCGGTGGTATCCAATTAATGGCACAGTCCATTAATCGCCGGACCTGGACCCAGGCCAACGTCTATGAACCATTCGATCTTGTCTTTAATGGGCCGGGCAACAACCACCAACTGCAATTTCGTGCTTATACATACGGACGAGCCCGCCTCGATCTGGATAAAGTGGAAATCCTGGAAGACCTTCCGCCGAATCTGCCCCCAGTGGTGGATGCGGGGCCCAATCTGGAAATAACCTTACCATCGGTGGCTGAATTGAACGGCACGGTGGTCGATGACGGTCTACCGAATCCGCCCGGCACCGTGACCACACTCTGGGTTATGCAAAGTGGGCCCGGTACGGTCAGTTTTGGAAATCCCAGTGCGGTTGTTACGACCGCTTCATTTAGCACAAAAGGAACCTATGTACTGCATCTGGTCGCCGACGATTCCGAATACATGGCCTATGCCGATGTCATTGTGATCGTGTTGCGTAAGCCTCCCAACCCGGACTTCGACGGTGACGAGGATGTGGATCTGCAGGATTTCGCGTATCTTCAGCGCTGCTACAGCGGCAGCAAGATTCCACCGATGCCCGGGTGCGAGGATGCCGATCTGGACGATGATAACGACGTGGATCAGGCGGATTTTACGATCTTCAAAAACTGCCTGGGGGGAGCGGATCGGCCCCCCGGCTGCTGAAAAATATGGAGGTTGCCATGCGGATATTTCGAGCATCACTCGTTTGCTTCATCCTGTTCGCCAGCTTCCACTCCGTATCCAGGGCCGACGCTCCGCGGCCCACCATTCACGTATTCGATTTACGTACCACCAGTAGTATGACCACCGCCCAGCGGTGGGACATCTATCACGCCTCCATTTGTTTACAGGGCCTGGCCAATCGCCAGGTGCCGCGGATATTTCTGATCCATGATAATTATCAGGTCGTCTGGCTGAATCGTCTCGTCGAGAGCGGCGGCTTGTGCGAAGGGTGGTCGGTGGTGTATATGGCCGATTTCGCCGAGTTACTGGCCAGTTACCGTGACCTGGTTGAAGGGGTGGTTGCCTACGATCCCGATCCTGATACCGGCGTCATTTCCACGTCCCTGGCGGCCACCACCGCCGCGGGGGTGGAAAACGCGCTGGCCGTCCGCAAGGATACCACCGCGGGTTCGCTCTATCGTTACCTGGTCATCGATGCCAACGGGCCGGGCTTGCCCGTGCTGGTCGATCTGACCGGGAAATTTACCGGTTCGGGAACTATCTGGCAAACGACGACTCCCTCGACGGGCAGCGCCAAATGCGATGCCTATATCTGGGCGAAGAATATTTACCTGGATGCCGGCCAATGCGATCCGACCGTTCTGAGTTACTCCCTGGATTTGTGGGGCCTGAAATACATTCAACGCACCTACTCGTTATCCAATTTGGACTTTGCCGTTGCTCGTCGCGGCTTCTGTTTTGAGCTGTCGCCCTGGGGGGATGAAATCCCCAACGACGACCCGACGCAGCCTTTGGGTACGGATTTGAATACCTACAAGGCCATCCTGGATGCCTGCAACACGCAGACGCGCAAGGGGGCCATGATTAAGTTCTGCGGCTTTCCCAACATCGGCTACAAATACACCAGCATGGTTGGTGGCCAACACGATCCCGTGCCCACCGAATGGGAAACCGTTCGGTTGATTTCCGCCTACAACGCCTACATGGAGGTTTTCTGGACGTATAACACCTCTTTTTATGCCGGTCTGCGACCGGTTATGGACGAGCGGCCTTTCGTGCAGAACCCGCCTCCCACCTATGAACAGATGGTTTCGCGCGGTTTGATCGGCGCTAATAATCAAGTGGTACCCGGCAACTACATCATGGTGGGTATGGGGGATTACGATTGTGTATCGTGGACCCTTGAGCACTTGGCCGTCGATCGCTATGCGGATGCGGCCCGTGGGCAGATTTACGCGACCTGGGCCGTCGATCCCAACCTGGCCGACCGTATCGCCCCGGCCATCGATTACATGTATCGCCATAAAACGGAAAAGGATTATTTCGTGGCCTGGGATTCCGGAGCGGGTTACATCAATCCGGGTCAACTGTACGGTAACCGATCGCCTGCGGGATATCCCAGTGGTGTGGCGGTCTGGCAGACGCATTGTCGCGAGTACTATCGCCTGCTGGATTATTCGATCAGTGCCTGGCTGCTCAACGGTTATATGGGCTCCACCGGAACCACCGATTTTCAGACCTATCAACCGTTTAGCGGCGATGGTATCGGCCTGTGGGGTAGTACCACGAATATCACCTTGTATAACAACATTCCGATCAAGAATGCCAATGGTGATCTGGAAAATGCCGACTCCCCGATCATCGACTATGCTACGGGTGTCAATTTCGCCTGGTATCGGGCTATTCTCTGGTATCCCTCCGCACTGCAACAACTGGAGAACAATTGGGCCGCTTCGGGTCACAATCACCGGTTCCTCGACGCCTATACGTTCTATTATTTGATGCGCCACCATCTGGGGGGTAACAACAACCACCGGGCAACCTGGGTGGAGGATACCATCCCGCGGGTGATGACCGCCGGCCAGAGCTATCCGGTGAGTGTCACGGTCCGCAATGATGGCTGGGACACCTGGAGTGAGGAGAACTATTATCGTCTCAGCCACGCCTGGCTGCCCGTCGGTTCACCCGCGGATAAGCTCATGGTGGTGGACAATGACGGACTGCATGGCACCCAGGAACGAAGCGGGTCCATCCATCTGTTTGCCGGTAAACACCCGATAGAAGTTACTTACTTCGAGAGAACCGGCTCGGCGGTGCTCGAAGTCCGTTATGAAGGGCCGGGGATCACCAAGCAATTGATCCCCGACTCGGCCCTCTTCCGCCGAACCGATCCTGCGACGGCCGGAGTTAATTATGCCTATTATCATGGGACCTGGAGCAACCTGCCCAATTTCGATTCATTGACGCCGGTCAAAACAGGGACCTTGAATAATTTCAGCCTCAGCCCCGCCGAGCGCGGTGATTATTTCGGTTTCAAGTTCACCGCGTATGTCCAGGTTCCCACCGACGGCATCTATACGTTTTATACGACTTCCGACGACGGTAGCCGGTTGTATATCGGTGGTACCGAATTCAATCCGCGGCATACCTTGCCCAGTGCTACGACGATCGCCCCCGGCCAATCTCACACGTTTACCTTTAACGTAACCGCGCCGACCACCCTCGGTCGCTATAGCCTCTATTACGATATGGTTCACGATTTGGTGACCTGGTTCCGTTGGGTGAATAATATCGAGGGGAGGAAGGAAATCATCGTGGCCACCGACGAAAACGAGGTGGATACCGATGCCGATGGGTTGCCCGATGTTTTCGAGCAGGCCAACGGGTTATTGTATTGGCATCCTGACGATGGCTTGCTTGCGAAGGCTACCCAGTTGACGCCGGCCAACGGTGATCGACATGTGGACCCGAACGCCGATTTGGTTTGGACGGCGGGAATCGGGGCAACGGCACATCGGGTGTATTTCGGTATGGATAATCCGCCTCCGCTGGTCGCGCAACAAGCCGAAACGAGTTGGGATCCGGGAACGATGGATAAGAACCAGACGTATTACTGGCGAATTGATGAAGTGACCAGCTTCGGTATTGTGCCCGGTGAGGATTGGTCTTTCATGATCGCCGGTGATCCGGGCGACTTGGATCGTGACGGCGACGTGGATCTGGAGGATTTCGGTTACTTGCAGGCCTGTTACTCCGGTTCAGGAATCCTGCCCGGACAGGGTTGTACCGATGCCGATCTGGATCGGGATAACGACGTGGATCAGGCGGACTTCGTGATTTTCAAAAATAACCTTCGCGGCCCTGGGCGCACTCCGGGCGGCTGAATCGGCGTATTGGACCACGGAGTCCCGCAGGGGAAACAAAATCAAGAAACGGGCATGGATGATCCACGCTCAGCGGGCAAGTGTATCATCGCGATGGAACACACGTATTGTTTCCAGGTCATCATGGTGAATAATTCAGATCAACTTCCGTTGCTTTTATCCAGCTCAAAGGCGGCGTGGAGGGTTTTCAGGGCCAGTTCCCCGTCCTTCTGGTCGATCAGGCAACTGATGACGATCTCGCTGGTATTGATATTCTGGATGTTGACCTTGGCCTCGGCCAGGGCGTTGAACATTTTCGCGGCCACACCCGTGTGGGTCTTCATGCCGATGCCCACGATGCTGACCTTGGCCACGTTTTCATCCAACTCCACCTGCTTGAAACCGATTTCCTTGGCCAGCTCCTCGCCACAGGCGACGGCCTCCTTGGCGTCGGCCAGCGAGGTGGTAAAGCTGATGTTGGCCACTTGGCCATGCTCGTAAATATTCTGGATGATGTCGTCGACGACGATCTTATGTTTGGCTACATGAGCAAAAATGCGGGCGGCGATGCCGGGTTTGTTGGGCACGCCGATCATGACTACGCGGGCCAGGTCGCGTTTAAGGGTCACTCCGCGAACGACGATTCCTTCCATTCCGGTCGTTTCTGCCACGATCATGGTTCCTTTCGTATCGGTTAACGAACTACGCACATGGATGGGTACGTTGTATTTCTTGCCGAACTCGATGGAGCGCGAGTGCATGACCTTGGCCCCGAGCGAGGCCAGCTCGAGCATCTCGTCGTAAGTGATTTCGTCCATTTTGCGGGCCTGCGGGACAATCCGCGGGTCGGTGGTATAGACCCCGTCCACGTCGGTATAGATTTCGCAACTGTCCGCTTTCAGGGCGGCGGCCAGGGCGACGGCCGTGGTGTCCGAGCCGCCGCGACCGAGGGTGGTGAGGGCTCCTTGCTCGGTGACCCCCTGGAAGCCGGCAATAATGACGATTTTGCCGGCGTCCAACTCACGCTTGATACGCGCGGCATCGATCGAATGGATGCGGGCCTTGGTGTGCGAATCATCCGTAAGCATGCCGATCTGCCCGCCGGTGAAGCTGATGGCCTCATGACCGGCCGCTTCGATGGCCATGGCCATCAATGAGATGGAAACCTGTTCGCCGGTAGTCAACAGCATGTCCATTTCGCGTTTGGGCGGGTTCGGATTGACTTCGTTGGCCAAGGCGATCAGCTTGTCGGTGGTTTTGCCCATGGCCGACACGGTCATCACCACCTGGTGGCCGTCAAGCTTGGCTTTGATGGCCCGGCGGGCGGCCCGGTGAATTTTTTCCGCGTCCGCCACGCTGGATCCGCCGAATTTCTGCACGACGATACTCATGAATATGGATCCACCGTCTAGGCGCTCTCGAATCGGTCCACCTGCAACTGACGGGCGAGCGCTTCGGCCCTCAGGCGGTGGGCGGTTTCGGCCGATGCCGGCCGATAAATCCACAAAACCGTAGGTTTATCCTGTTGGCGGGCATTTCGCAAGAGGATCAGCTCCCGCATGGCGCTGAAAACGCGATTTTTAGAGGGTGTATGGGGTTGGTAATCGGTTTCCTCGTCGCCCGGCAGGTAATCAGCATGAAAATCGATCTGGTGGTACGGCCCGGCCAGCAGGCGGTTGAGGGCGGCCATGGAGGTCAACCCGCCACCGTCGGAATCGGCGACCAGCTGCCAGCCCGTGGCGCGGCCTCGGATGTCGGCCAGGCGTTCCAAGATCGTTTCGTTCAAGATCGCCCCTGGCGTGGCCGCCAATCTTACCGTCAGCTCTTCCTTACCCCAGGCCCCAAGCAGCCGGTCGAAGAAATCCGGCCCGCACCAGGGAACCAGACCTCCGGCCGCATCGGTCAGTTCGAGTAGACATTCTGCCGGGGCCGGACCGCCAAGTTTATGCAGGCTCGGCACCGATTCGGCGGCAAAACGCAAAATCGCCGGTCCGAAAAGGCGTTTCCGCTGTTGGGCGGTTACCTGTCGGTCTTGAAACCATCGGGTGGATTCGTCACCGGTGTCGCGTTTCCCCTCCACTCAGCCCTCCTGTCCCGACTTGAGGAAATATTCCATCAGCTCGTGTCCGGGGTCAATGTGCAAATCGCTCTGCCGTCCCTGCTCCTCGGTGAAACGCTCGGACTTATCCGCGATGATACGGGTGCCGGCCATCCCGAAGGGTACGGGGTCGGACACGTGGGTGCGTTTGGCCACGGGTGTCGGGTGGTCGGGCAGACAGAGGATGCGCCACTCGTCGAAACTTTGCAGCTTTTCCAGCAGCGGCCCGACGATATGCTCGTCAATCTGCTCGAGGGCCTTGATCTTGTTGGCGGCGTCACCGTTGTGGCCCATTTCGTCCGGGGCCTCGATGTGGACCGCCACCAGATCGACCTCGTCCAGAGCCTGCACGGCCGCCTGCCCCTTGCCGGCGTAGTTGGTATCGATGTAACCGGTGGCCCCGGGCACGTCGATCATCCGCCAACCGATGCTCAAGGCGATACCCCGGAAAAGATCGACGGCCGTGATGGCCGCGCATCGGATTCCAAACCGCTGCCGGAAGTTTGGCAGCTTGGGCATGGGGCCCTGGCCCCAGAGCCAGATCGAGTTCGCGGGGTTTTCCCCGAGATCGCGGCGGGTCTGGTTGATTTCGTGGTTTTCCAGCACCTCCCGCGAACGGGTCATCAACGAGCGGACCAGGTCGCTGCCTTTGCCGACGGGCAGGTAGCCGGTGATGTTCTGGCCGGGTATGTCGTGCGGGGGGGTGCAATCAACCTTGATATCTCCGGCGTTCTTGACCGTCATCAGGTGCCGGTATCCGACGCCCGTATGGAAACGGATACGCTCGTCGCCAAGTTGCCGCTGAAGTTCGGCGATAAGTGCTTCGGCCTCGGGCTGGGAAATATGCCCGGCCGAAAAGTCCTCCATCGTTTCCTCGCCCAGCGTTACCAGGTTGCAGCGGAAGACGAGTTCGTCCGGTTCGAGGGAGATCTTCTTGGCCACCGCTTCGAGGGGGGCCCGGCCGGTGTAATAGATTTTCGGGTCATAGCCGACCACGGACAGGGTGGCCACGTCGCTGCCGGGGGTCATACCCTCGGGTACGGTTTTAATCAGGCCCATACGCCCGTGTTCCGCGATCCAGTCCATGTGGGGAATTCTGGCCGCCTCGAAGGGGGTTTGCCCCCCGTACTCGGCCAGGGGATCGTCGGCCGCGCCGTCGGGTACAATAATCGCATATTTCATAAACGCAACATTCTCCAATTCATCCATCCGCCAAGGGCCGGTTCCATCCGCCTTCGGTCATCAACCAGCCGGAAATAATAGCCCGCGTTGGTATGTTTGTCACGACGGCCATGTTCCCCAAAGGTTATCAACGTACGCCACACCCGCCACGTTTCGTCAACCAGCCCGAAGTAAGAGCTAGGGAAAGTATTTACCAGCCCGACGCGCAAGCTAGGATTTGGTCTACCAGCCCGACGCAGTTTACCCGCCTGGGTGGGCAAGCGATGTAAACTGCTTCGGGCTGGTGTGGGCTTGGTGGGGGTTCCTTACCCAATCTCTCGGTCGCTCTGTCCCGCCGTCCTTCAATCCCCTCGTCTCGCCGGCGCTGTCTCAGAGCGAAAAACAAACCGTCCCAACCAGTCGTTTCCGTTACCGAGCCGGTCCCATTTCGGCTTACCGTCAGAACGTGACAGGGAACGCATATGGCCTATAATACCCCGCTTGTCGAATAGACGAAGCGTGGGATGGTTAGCTGCTACGGGCCGGGGGGCCTCTTTTGCCGCTCGCGGGTCTTAGCGATGGAGGGGCAATCGCGGCCGACAGCGTTTGGAATATATACGTGAAAATATCAAGTGGTTATCGTAGTCGTTGTTGTTTGTTGGCTTGTTGGGGGTGTATCAGCCTGCTGGCCGGCTGCATGATGGAGCCGGCGATGACGATCCGGTTAAACCCCGACGTTCAACGGCCGGCCCGCTCGGTGGTCATTTTCTTCGCGGACGGGATGGATGCCTATCGCATGCGCGAGCTGGCCGCCGTGGGTCGATTGCCTAACATACAAAAGCATTTTCTTGACGGTGGGGTCGGCGTTGACTATGCGGTCAGCAGCCTGCCTTCCATTACCTATGCCAATTGCTCCTCGATGATCACCGGTTTGTATCCCGGCCACCACGGGATCATGGGCAATTACTGGTTTGACCGTTACAGTTTGGTAAGTCGCTACTACATGACCTTCGAAACCTACCGGACCGTTAACGAACACATGGTCCAACCGACGCTATACGACATGTTGCGGGAGCATTTTACCCTCAACATTCAGGGGCACACCCGCCGGGGAGTGACGACAACGATTGACAATGAATACATGTTCGCCTGCTACTGGGCGATCCACCGGTTTATCCATGCGGACTGGCATGCGGGGCAGAGTTACGCGAGCGCGGGGACCATCGCCAACAAGGTCAAGCGTTGGCCGACGGTGATCATGAGCTATTATCCCGGCGTGGATGAGGTGGGTCATCGTAGCGGGCCACTGTCCGGACATTACGAAGGGGCCCTGGTCAACATTGACGATATAGTCGGGCAAGTGACGGAGGCGTTGAAGAAGGCCGGTCTGCATGATTCGACTTATTATGTGTTGCTCGCGGATCATGGTATGGCTCCGGTGGGGAGAAAGCAGCAACTTGACCTGCTTGGCTGGTTGCGGCATGAGAAAAAGATGCGGGTTCGGAGCAAGGCGATTGACCTTGAATTTTACGAGGACCGTTACCAGCTCATGGAATCCTATGACGCGGTGGCCAACGTGGATGCCGGCCGTGCGGCGATGATCCATTTACGCGGTGAGCAGGGCTGGCACAAACGACCCGGTCCGGAGGAAGTACTCCGTTGGATTCATTCGGAACCGTCGATACTCGATCAACCGGCCGTGGGTTGGCTATTTACCCGGGCAGGACCGAATCGGGCGCGGGTATTGACCCGCGATGGCTCGGTGATCGTGGAGCGTTTTCAGCGGGAAGGGGAGTTGTATTACCGGATGACGGACATGAAGGGTGATCCGCTGGGTTACAAAAAAGTTCCGCAACTGGCGGATTTTCTGGCCGCCGACGGGCATCCCTCGCGGGCCTGGCTGGCGGCGACCGCCCGGTTGGAATGTCCGGACGTGGTTGCGCAGGCGGTGGAAATGTTCGATTCCCCGCGGACCGGCGATATCGTGCTGATGGCCGCCGACGGGTGGGCATTCTACAAGGGCGAGCGTGGCGGACACGGTTCCATTTCGCAGCGGGACATGCGTTTGCCCATGTTTTTCAGCGGTCCGGACTTGCCCCGAGGGGCGAGTATTCCTTATGCCCGGTTGGTGGACTTTACCCCGACGGTGCTGGGCTTATTGGGTGAACAGGAGCGGCTCAAGGATTACCCCGCCTTGGACGGGATAAACCTGGCGGACGAACTTCGCGAGGCGAAAAAAGCCGTTGAATAGGAACGCGGCCACAAACCATAAAAGCACCCGATGACGGGGTATGCCGCAAAGGATAGACGCGACCGGGGAATGGATTAGGGTTCGACCGAAAAAGCCTTTATATCGGTGCCCACTCAAATATTCGCAAGGTTTTTGTTGTGACGCCATGTATAGCCGTTCGTATTTTATCTTTGTGCCGTTGTTTTTCGCGGGGGCGATGCTGGCCGCGCACGGCTGGTCGCTGAATGACGGCTTATTTCTCGACGATCATTGGCATCTGACCCGGTATAGCGATAACGACTGGTCTTTTCATGCGCTCATGGATGCCGGCACCATCGACCCGGAACGATTCGTGGTCAGTTGGTGGCAGGAGAAGCCCGCGCGCTGGACCTATGCCCGGCCTTTCGCCATTTTTGTGACCAAGCTGGCGTATCATCTTTCGGGAGGTAGTCTGGCGGCCCTGCACGCCGTCAGCCTCGTGCTGCATTGGATCGGGACATTGCTTGTTCACCATCTGTGTTTACGACTAACCCGGCGGCGGTTCTGGTCGGTGGTGGGAGGGCTGTTGTTTGTCGTCTATTCGCACAGCCTGTTCGCGGTTGGCTGGATCGCGGCCCAGAACACCGTCTTGCAGACCATCCTTATGATGGGTGCATTGTTATGCTACATGCGCGCGTCCGGCCTGGATTTGTATCCCTATGACGACCGTGGCGGAGAATCCGCAGGCGTGTCGCCCCTGCGGCCCGGCGTCTTTATTGTTGGGGTTATTCTTTGGGCATTGGCTCTGCTCAGCCGAGAAAATGCCTTGGTTTTGCTTGTTTTTATACCCTGTGTGGACCTCGCTTTCGGTGGGTGGCGGCAGCTTCGCGGGCGTTGGGTGGCTTATCTAATCCTGGCCGCGGTGGCCTTTGCGTTTTTGTTTTGGCGACTGATGGTCAGCGAGAGCATGGTTCCGGATTTCTATGTTCGCAGACCCGATGGTACGGGCTATGTGTTCTGGCTGTTAGCCAAAGGGCTGCATTATCTTACGGCCGCGGTCTGGCTCTCGCCGCTGACCGTCGGCCCCAGTGGCCGATTCAATCCGTTCCTTGAAGTTCCGGGCGATTGTCTGCTGATGATTGGAATCCTGGGGGTGATGGGGGTGGGTTATTACGTTGCCTGCCGCAAGGCTCGGGGCTGGTGGCTTTGGCCGCTGTGGATTGTTCTGGCCGTTCTGCCCGTCTTGCCGGTCCTGGCCACCCCGCATTCAGGTTATATGCCCGCGATGGGATTTGCCGTGGCCATGATGCTCGGGCCGGCCTTGCACGACCGTCTCAAGCCTGGTGCCAGGTGGAATTGGAGCAAGTATGTGGCCCTGTGGTTCCTGGTCGCCACGACGATCTACATGCCCATCTACCGGACGCTCTGGAATGGTATGCGGGCGGCGGAGCAACTGACGATCTCGAAAATCATGGAGGAACCCCCGCCGCTGGAAGCCACGGACGTTTTTTTCATTAACCTGCCGTTCGTCAATATTTACGCGCAATTGCATCTTGCCGAAGAATACTCCCGGGCGGGTTTGCCCAAACCGGCTTTTCGTGCCCATGTTCTGACCTACGCACCGAGTTATGTTATCGCGATGCAACAACGTTGCCGGGTGGAACAGTTGGATGACCGATCCTTTGCCCTTGCGGTCGAGGGGCGGCCATATTTTTCCGGGGCCTTGGGCCGTTTTCTGGTCGAGGGGATGCGTAAAAACGGCCGATTTGATACCGGAGAGCTCGTTCATGGAGAACTTTTTGACGTGGAAATCAGTCAAGCCGACGAGGAGGGGGTCAGTCGGATGGTTTTCCGGTTTCGTCGGCCGCTAACGGACAAGCGGTTTTGTTTTTATATCACCACCCAACGTTGCCCCGCCGCCCGTGTCCATTTTAGGGAAGCCGGAGTAACAGGAGGGGGACTATCGCAGGTGATCGGCCCGGATGGCTGGACGCTCGATGAGCCTTGCCCTGAGACTTTGAAACAGGCGACCCTTCGTCGGGCGATCGATTCGCTGTTCCACATTCGCCAGATCACCCATGCGATTATTCGAGCGGACCTGTATCAGACCGGCCCGCCCTATCCCGGTCCTCGATAGGGTTGGCAAGAAGGGGCGTTTTGGGCTAAGATAGCCTCCTTTGGTATTTTCTTTGGTAAGGTTGCACTGAGTCAGGGAGATTGTTGGCCGGTATGGATTCCACGTATTTGCCCACTATCATGATAACCGGGGCCACCGGCTTCCTGGGTCAATATGTATTGCGCGATTGTTTGAAAAGAGGGCGGCGGATGGTAGCAATGTTGCGCCCCCCCTTGGGAGATGCTCTTCCTCGTCTAACCCAGATGCTGGGACGGATCGGAATGGATCTGACCCCCTTCCTCGAAACCGGTCAGTTTGTGCCCGTCGAAGGTTCCCTGCCCGATCGCCTTCCCGATGCCCATTGGGGGCCGACCGAGGCCGTGTTGCACTGTGCGGCCAGTCTAAAGCTTTTTTCCAATGGAAACGGCGATCCGATGGCCACCAATTTCAAGGGAGCGGTCGCACTTGCCAAGTGGGCCCAACGTCACGGGGTCAAACGGATGTTCGCGGTGAGCACCGCCTATACCTGTGGCTGGAACCAGGGGGTTATTCCGGAAGACTTTCACTGGCCACAACCCGATTTTCAGACGGATTACGAACGCAGCAAATGGCAAGCGGAGATCTTACTGCGCGACTGGGCTGAACAAAGCGGAAGTTCGTTAACCATTTTTCGCCCGAGTTTTCTGGTGGGCGATTCGGAGACCGGTTACACCTGCCAGTTCGCAGGATTTTATCAATCGGCCAGACTGATCGGGGTGCTTAAGCAACATTATGCCGATGCGGGTAACGGTAAGATGACGTATATTCCGTTACGTATCCCCGGCCGTCCGGAGAGTCCGCAGAACCTGGTACCCATCGATTTTGTTGCCCGCATCATCGACGAGGTGGTCCACGATCCGAAATTTCACGGACGTATTTACCACCTGACCAATCCGCAACCCCCGACGAATGACATGATCAAACGTTGTTACGAGCAATATTTCGGCCTGTATGGGGGATATTTCACGGACATCCACGAGGTCATCGGGCATTGTACGCCGGCCGAATCGCTGTTGTGGGAGCAATACCAGTTGTTAACCCCGCGAATGGTGCATAATCCCCTGTTCGACTGCACCCACACCCGTGAGGTGATGGCCGATCGCCGCATAGAGTTTCCGACCCTCGATGTTGAACGGCTGACCAAGCTGCTCGATTATGCGGCCAGTTGTGGTTGGGGTCGCCAGACGAACGATACGTTTTCGAGCGTCTAACGAGACTTGATCCACATTTTTCCTTCTATCTGATCCACGGGGTGAGTTCCATGTCTGATTTGTGACGGTTGGTTATTCCCGTGGATTTGCGGCCCTGTTCTCGAAAGGCACGCCCATCTGCTCGAGGACCTGACGTAAATGTTCCATGCGGGTAATGGCCGGGGGGCGGCCCATCATGCTGGCGACAAAACCGATAGAACTTCTCGTTTCGAGATTGCCGTGAGTAGCGGCCATATCGACCAGCTCGGACATCGTCTTGCAGCCGCAGTGCCAGCCGTCCCGAACGGAGATCAGCACTTGTGGCTGGTTTTGGATCAGCCCATGAAAAGCCCGCCACAGGCGATATACGCCATCCGGATAACAATGCTCTCGGGTTGCCTCATAAAGGATCTGGTCGTCCATGAAGCCTTCCGTATCAACGGAACCTTTCTGCCGTAATTGCTCAATGATCGTGAGCAGCTCGAGGGGATCACCCCATTCGGCCAGGTAGCGGAAGCGGCCCTGGGGTCTCTGGGCAATTCTTGCCCGTCCCGAATGGGAGAGAATAACCACTTCGTCGTTGACATCCAGGTAATAAGTGGCGGCGATTCCTTCGATGCCGAGCACGTCGGCCGCGACGGACGCGGGATTTTGGGTATAGATGGCCGCGCATGTCACCATCCCGAACTCCGGCACGACCACGTCATTGGGCCCCGCAAGATTGTTTTTGACGCGGTAACCAAATTGCGCCAACAGTTCCGGAAGGGGGATACGTTTGCTGGGTACGAGATTAATGCCGTGATCTGAAAGCAGCGTAATTCTTGCCCGGCCGCGGGTGTCATGCAGAAGGGCCTGCCCCATCCGATCGACCTGCACCAGGGAGACGATCAGTCCATTACGACCGAGGCGGGTGCCGGCCGCCGAAGTGCCCACCACGTAGCCGATGGTGGTTTTTTTTCTGCCGGTCAGAAAGGTATTGCGGATTTCACCCAATTCGTGGTTTAACCACTTCAGGACCTGGTCCGGATCGTAGGCGAAGAGGTGAGCCAGGTTGTTCATGCGGTAATCCACGCATCGGTCCCATTTGACGTTACCGCTATTCAGATAGACGTTGTAAGGGCTGCTGAGCCGGTGCCCGTCATAGTAGGCCGATTCGATACCCAGGCAGGGTGAGACGCCGAAGAACTCGCTTAGCGATAGGTCGGTCATGGCCGGGAACGGGCTGATGATCCGCGCCGGTGGATGGCAGAAACGCAGGCGGCCTTGTTGCCAAATTTCGTCCACCATGCGATAGGGTAAGCTGTCGAGAATAATAACGAGGTGGCGGATTTCATCTTCCGGAACCTCCGCCAGAACTACCTGTTCGTCCGCCCGCCCGTCGCCGTTGGTGTCCCACCCGAGGGATTCGACGATCCCCTCCGTGTTCAGCCTTTCGACATAATCGGCCCGCCCGTTGCCGTCGGTATCGTACCACCTTTCCAGCCCGCCTTGGTCAAGGGTTTGAATCCGTATCGGGGCAGGTGGAAACATCTTCGGCCCCGGACCGGCGCAACCCGATACGCTGAGCAACAGCCCCAAAGTCCCTATCGCTGAAAATAGCCGGATATTCATTAAAACTTGTCCCCAGCGAACCCACGCGGCGATCGCATAACCTCTCGATCGGTGTATAGATTATCAAAAAACGCGGAACAAATCACGTGGTGCGATTCATGCTGGACCAACCCGTTATCGTTGGCAGTCTGAAGGCCGCTCCGTGTCAGACCCTTGGTTTTATTCCCGTGGGGTGAAGGGAAAAAGAGAATCACCGCCTGTCAGAACCGTCCTGCATGAGATAAGATACCTTCTGGATATGAAGGCCGAGCCGGCTGATACGAGCCGGAGGAATTCTTGTGTTCGAGATAATCACGTTTCTTTTATCCGCGATAACCATATCCTTGTCGGGGGTCATGGCTCCCGGGCCGGTGACGGCCGCCACCCTGGCGGCGGGTAGCCGTTCGCGTCATGCCGGCGCCTGGATCGCTGTAGGTCACGGAGTGGTCGAGTTTCCGTTGATGTTACTGATTATGGCGGGTATGCACCTCGTTTTTAAGATCAAGGAAGTTCAGATCGTTATCGGTCTGGCGGGGGGGCTGATGCTCGTGTTGATGGGTGGGCAAATCTTCAGAGATCTCGCCCGGAATAACGATTCAGGCGCGAAATATGCGGAGCGAAGTCCGCTCTGGATCGGGATTCTGCTGACCGGGGGCAATCCGTATTTCCTCCTATGGTGGGCGACGGTGGGCATGGCTCTGGCCGGACAGGCCTGGCGACTGGGAGTCTTGGCTTTTGCCTTCTTTGCCCTGGTGCATTGGTCATGTGATCTGGTCTGGCTGGAAATACTCTCACAGGCCAGTTACCGAGGGGCGCGTTTGTTAGGCGCTCGGACACAAAAGGGGCTTGCCTTGGTTTGCGGATTGGCCTTGCTTGTTTTTGGACTGGTATTCCTTGGGGACAGTGGAAGGGCTTTGCTGGCGTTGAAATAAAACGATGAGCAAGCGTCGCCTCAGCGTTGGCGATAAACGATTCTTCCGCGGGCGAGATCGTAGGGTGAGATTTCGACGATGACCTGATCCCCCGGCACGATACGAATAAAGTGTTTTCGCATCTTGCCGGCGATGTGAGCCAGAATTTCGTGCTCCTCCTCACCGGTTTTGGCCACGACCAGAAATTGGGCGTTGGGCAAGGCCTTGACGACTCTGGCTTCTACCTGAATAGTCTCCGATTTAGCCACTTTTTGTATCCAAAAACCAGAAAAAGAACATCTTCTTCATGACATACAGAACGACTATTATCAATGATTGGATAAAAAAATGCAACCCCGATTATTTCTTTATCGGCTGATCGGGTATCATGCCTCAAAAACAGGTGTTCCGGCACGGTCGAGGGAGGAGCGGTTACTGTGCCGAGGGAGACATGATAAGAGGGTGGCAACATTGTAAGGGCAATATGTGAAACAAGGACCTGAAAACCAGCATGCCCTCCGTCCATTAGATGCGCGAACGGCGGCGGTGTTTATTCTCGATCAAGTATGGCCGAACGGGCTGGCCGGCCGGGAGTTGATGGATCGCTGGCTCCGTCAGAATCGATTGCCGGAGCGGGAATATGACCTGACTTTGGAACTGGTGATGGGTGTCATCCGGCATCGTTTGACCCTTTCCCGTTTGCTTGGAACCTTTACCGAGCGGGGTTGGAAGCGGGTGGATCGACGTTTGCAGCAGATCTTGTTACTCGGAGCCTATCAAATTATTTGGTTGGACGGAATTCCGTCATTTGCCGCCGTCAACGAGGCGGTAAAGCTGGCAAAAGAACGGACCGGCGTTCGCGGCGGAAGTTTCGTGAATGCAGTTTTGCGCCAATTGATACGTCAGATCGAAAATCGGCGGATTTTGTCGACACAGTGCGAGCCGGCCCGGTCGGTTCCGGTAGATGGGCAGTTCAGTTGCCAGTTCAAACAGGAGATATTACCGGATCCGACATATCAGCCGATTGAACACCTTGCTTATGCCACTTCCCACCCGCTTGCTCTTGTTCACCGTTGGGTGTTGGTTTTTGGCATGGAGCGAACCCAGGAAATCTGCCGGGCGGGTCTTTGTCGTCCGCCGCTTTTCCTTCGGCCGAACCGTTTGCGAACCGACGCGCCGCAGCTTGTGGACCGGCTCAAGAGCGAAGGATACGAGGTCTGCCTGACGGGTGAAGGTGATATGGTGGTATTGCTTGGCGGCCCTCCGATGATGCGTTCCACGGCATTCGTGGAAGGCTGGTTTCAGCCACAGGATCCTACGGCCATGTTGCCGGTCAGGCACATGAACCTGCGGAGCGGGCAGGTGGTGGTGGATTTATGCGCCGGGCTGGGCACAAAGGCCACCTTCATGGCGGAAACGATGGGAGATCAAGGTGTTATTATCGCCAGCGACAGGGACGATGCTAAGTTGGCCGCCTTGCAGGATAATGCTCGACGATTGGGTCTGACGTCGATTTGCCCGACCCCCTTATCCGATCTGAGCGGGGTCGTGAAAAAACAGGATCGCGTGGATTGGATTCTCGTGGATGCCCCTTGCGGCAACAGCGGTGTGTTTGCCCGCCGGCCGGAGGCCCGCTATCGCATCGACGACCAACTTATGACGCATTTAACCCGGATTCAGTTGGAGCTGCTGATGCGGGCGGATAGTCTGGCAATGGAACATACCCGCCTGATGTACAGCACGTGCAGTATTGAACCGGCGGAAAACGAGCATGTCGTGACTCGTTTTGTACAGGAAAAACGACAATGGCGGTTGCGGAATAGCGGGCGAACCTGGCCACGAGGGACGAGCGATCCGGCCGATTGGCGGGACGGCGGCTTCTGGGCGAGCTTGGTCCGGGAATAACCCCGGCAGGAACTACTGAGTATAGATCAATATTGGCTGAGGGTGAGCCGATGAATCGATAGGGCGGATTCCGCGGGCTGGATTCCGCTGGCTGAGGTAATGGAGGTTGACGCCCATGCCTATTGATGATGCTCATACTATAATGATTGTTGTAATCATGCTGGTCGGAGCGGGCGTGTTTCTGCGTCTGGCAGGCAAGGAAAAACATCGTCGGGAGAAGTATCTCAAGCAGCGTCTTGAGGATAAAATCAACGAACTGAAAAAACAGGCGGAGCAAAAAGCCGAGCAGGCCGTATCCACGACGGATCAAGTGCCGGTGGCCAAACCCTCCAATAGTTGAGGCACGGGAACGGGAGTCGTCAGAGTTCCTCACCGAGTTGGTCAATATGATGGTGGAGTACCCCAATGTTTTTGTTGAACCGGGCGGGCACATGAACCCAGGCGGGTGAGGATGATTATCGTGGCCGGGATGAGGAGTCGAGTTTTGCGTTCGGATAGAGAAGTGTTAAAACGTAAACCGGAGACGAAACGATGCGAAAATTCATGGTCATGAGTTTGACGATGGTGATGTTGGGTCTGGGAAATTTCGGTTGCGTGGGTCGGCTGATTTCGGAAGGGGCAGGGACTGTTATCGGTGCGTCCGGCAAAGTGGTCTATATTGCGCGGAGCAGGGACCTCCATCAGTATAAAGGCCTGACGATCGAGTCGCTCGTCGTTTCGCCCGGCCTGCCGACGCCCGGAAACGTGACCATGCTGGTTCGGCAACAAATCGTCGACGAAATCGATAAACGAGGTCTTAAGGCGACTGGACAACCGGGACTCAAACTGCGCGCCGAGATCATTCATTACGAAACGGGCGGGGTGGTCGATACGGCCATCGGCCCGTTGGAAGAGATGGTCGTACGCACCAAGCTGATCGACGCCCAAAGCGGCGCAGTGCTCACGGAAGCCAACCTGATTGGACGGTCCAAGGCCACCACCTCAAGCGGCCCCGAAAACCTTGCAAGGGGTGTCGGACGGGCGCTGGATCGATGGCTGGAAGAGTGCGGCCTCAAGAAGCCGGGTTAAACAGGCCGACTATGCGCATTGACAACTGTCTCCGGGAACCTTCAACGAAAACGGATGCGGAAGATAAACCGGCAAAAATCATCGATAAAGGCGTCATTGATGGGGCCGAAATGCTTTTCAAAAAGGGCCAATTCCCTGGAGGATGAAGAGACTTGTTCCGGAGGGCGTTCCGAGAGCTCCTTGAGGTAGGCCAACAGGTTGGTCTTATTCCTCCGAACAAGATAATGGGTCAAAGCCCAGGTGCAGGCGTAAGCGTTGGCCCCATTCTCGCCGCGCGCTTCGAAAATCCGCGAATCGCCGACCAGCTCACGCAGGGAGGGGAGACGACCGGCCGCAACCGCTCGGAGATAATCGTTGGTAGACAATTTGTCCGAGTCGCCATCCCCGGCGATTGCGTTTCGGAAATCCTCCAGCCGCATGGTGTTCGTCCCGCTGATGCCCATGCCGCGGCCGCCAGGCGGAGTCTCGAACATGACCGCCAGGCCTTCCACAATCCATTTGGGATTATCCACCTCCACCCGTAGGATCCCGGCGTTGAATGTGACCTGATGAGCAATTTCATGTTGAATGACGGATCGATTGATTCGGGTGATAAAACTTGCCCGGCGGGCATCGAGTTTTTTTAAGTCGCCACGGGCGCTGCGCAGCTCCTGATCGGCCTGCGCTTTGGTCAATTGAACCCGTCGGCCGTCCGCGAAGGTGATTTCCACCGGCGTATATTGGCCCCGAACTTCGCGCATTTGTCGCATGAGTTCGTCGATGTTCGCCTGGGCGGCGGCGATCCCCTTTTCCAATTCCATCAAATCGGGGTGCCGACTCACGTCGAAGAAGAGGGAGCGGTTGCGATGGTAGTGATACAGCCCATAGGTGCCTTCCGCGGGAACACGCAATTGGCGGGCATGTTCGTAGTAAGCTGTCGGCTCACTGAAAAAAATCACCTCAAGCCGGCGCGTGGGTCGTTTGGCGGGAATCTCGTTACTCTCACAAAAGCGATAAACCGCCCCATAGGTCCACTCGATCCGTTGGGCGAATGGGTTGACCAGGCTGGTGGGGGTATCGTAGGCGATGAGGAAATGGTCGGTCTTCTTGATACTGAATCCGGGACCGGCATCTTTCAGAAGGGCGGCCTCCGCCTCGGGGACGGCGGTTAGCGGTTCGTCCTTTTGCGCGCGGGTCACGGCCGTGATGGTCAGGAGGAGCAAAAGGGCCGTTTTGAGCCATGGACGGAGGGGCTTTTGCTGAGTTACGTATCCAGATCCAGGAAGTTCCTGGGTAAGCGGGGAGCGGGGGGGGAGCAGGATTGGGGACTCTATTTTTAACGTCATCATGAGTATTGTAGCATCCTTCCCAGGCAGGGTGAAGCCTTGAGACGACAACCTGATTGACCGAAAGGCGGGCCTGGAATACGATCCGGCCAACGTAATGTTTTTTCGGGAGTAAAGGACCATGCCTCCAACCGGACAAAAAAGCTGGCAAGCCCGCTTTTCACAGGCGGCGGACCGACTGACTGAGGAATTCGTGGAAAGCCTCTCCTTTGATAAACGCCTGTGGCCTTACGATATTGCCGGGAGTATCGCCCATGCGGAGATGCTGGCCGACGTGGGGCTGATCACGCACAAGGATTTGCGGGCCATCCGCCGTGGCTTCAAGGATATCGAAACGCGGATACGTCAGGACCGGTTCAAGTGGGATCCCGCCCACGAGGACATTCACATGGCGCTCGAGGCCGCCCTGATCGAGCGGATCGGCGAGCCCGGCCGGCGGCTGCATACCGCCCGCTCGCGGAATGATCAAATCGCTTTGGATCTGCGATTGTATGTCCGGGATGCGATCGACTTGGATATGCTCCCTCTGCTGGCCGATCTGCAATGGGATTTTTTACGATCGGCCGAGCGTTACGTCGAGGCGGTCATGCCCTCCTACACGCATTTACAGCGGGCCCAGCCGATCACGGTGGCGGCCTATCTGTTGGCTTATGTCGAGCAATTTGAGCGCGATCGCGAACGATTCATGGACCTTCGCACGCGCGTCAACGTTTGCCCGCTAGGTAGCGGAGCCCTGGCCGGTTCCACGCTTCCAATCGACCGACGCGCGGTGGCCCGGCGTCTGGGATTCGCCGAGATCTCCCGGAACAGCATTGATGCCACCAGCGACCGGGATTTCATCATCGAATTTCTGGCGGCCGCCGCTTTGTGCGCGGTGCATCTGTCCCGCCTGGCGGAGGATTGGATACTATTTTCTTCCCAGGAATTCCGGTTTATTTCCATCGCCGACGCCTTCTGCACCGGCTCCTCGATGATGCCGCAGAAAAAAAACCCCGACGTGCTGGAACTGGTCCGCGGCAAGGTCGGGCGTCTGCACGGAGCGCTAGTCGGGATGTTGACCTTGGCCAAGGGATTGCCCCAGGCATACAACCGCGATCTGCAAGAGGACAAGATTCACCTGTTCAGCGCCCACGACACGTTGAAACAATCGTTGGAAGTCGTCGCGGCGGTCGTGCGGAACACGACTTTTAACCTGGATCGCCTGCGGGCGGCGACGGAGCGCGGCTTTTTGGATGCCACCGTGCTGGCCGAGTATCTGGTGAGCAAGGGTGTGCCGTTCCGCAAGGCCCATCAGATCGTGGGCAAACTGGTGGCCCAGTGCGAAAAGGCCGATTGCGAACTGTCTGATTTGAGCCTTGCCCGGTTTCAATCGGTGTGCAAACAAATCGGGCCGGATGTTTTTAACTATCTGACGGCCGCCAATGTCGTGGGTCGCTACCGCAGCGAAGGCAATGCCGGGCCGCAATCCGTACGCAAGCAGCTTGCCTACTGGAGGCTTCTGGAGAAGAAACGGCGGTCCGCGAGCGAATAACGGCCGATGGATCAGCGAAACAGATTCCGCGCATAATCCAGATTGCGCCGGGTATCGGCCACCAGGTCACCGCTGGGCGCGACCGTTTCAAGGACCACCCAACCGTCGTAGCCGATTTCCCGCAAAGTCGCGACCACCGCGACCCAATCAGGTTTTCCACTGGCGCCGAGCATGTGCGGACCTTCCTTGAAATGCACTTCGCAAATGCGTTCGCGGCCAAGAGTTTTAAGATCGTTGCGGAAATCGTAACCCTTGGTAACGTGCGAATTGTAGAAATCGTAATAGACCTGCACGGCGGGAGAAGCAACCGCATCGAGAATGCGAAGGTGTCCCTTAAGTGACAGATAGGACTCGACGCCCAAAACCACGCCCGCTTTCTCCGCCCGCGGGGCCAGTTCCTTAAGGACCTCGATGACTCGTCGCATGTCCGTGGCGTTCTCTTCGCGCAGCTCGCCCGTACCGAAGAAGGCCAGCAAGATATTGCGTACTCCCAGCGTTTGGGCCACCTCGATGCTGTCGGCCGTCCAGATCGCCGCGCGCGGCTCCGACATGAGCGGTACTTGATTCAACTCGCCCAAGGCGAGCGAGCATATTTTCACCCCCGCGGCCTTGGCGGTGTCAAGATATTGCCGTTGTATTTCCGGTTGGCGCAACCATAAGTTGTTTTCAGCCTTTCCGACGCTTACTTGTACGCCGTCCAGTCCGATCTGCCGGGCGATTGCGAAAACCGTCGGGTCCAGCCGTTTGAGGCTCCAGTCGCACATGCCGATTTTCACGCCCGCGGGGCGACTGGTGTTCGCCGCCTGAAGCGAACCGGTGAATAAGGTCAGGCCCGCGGCACTGCTGGCCGCATTTTTCAGCATTTGGCGTCTCGAATACGGCATGGGATGTACTCCAAAAGGTTTTTTCTATTTGTGGCACAACCGTACCTTATGGATCGAAGCGCGTCCAGTGGCTTATGACTTTATGCCCGTATATGACCGAAGTGTGGTTGCCTATGAAAGGGATGAACAAATTTCCGCTCCTTTGAAGATTAGGTGTGGCCGTGTTCATGATCAAGGAGTATCATACAGCTTCTTGTCGCCGGTCGTGATTCGCAGTGGTCTTTGTCCGTGAGGGAATGCTATGCGAAATGGATATTTGTGCATCGGTATCTTGATGACTTGCCTGTTACATACGGGCCTTGCCGCCGAGGTTCAGGTGCGGGAAGTCAACATGGAAATCCCCACCTATCTGATCGGGCCGGAGAATAAAAATCCGGTTTTATGGAAAAGCAATGTTTATCCTTACGCCATGCAGGATGACATCACCCGGATTAAGGAAAACGCGACGCACCGGGTGGTCGTTCTGGAAAACGAATATATCCGGGTGCTTATCCTGCCCGATCTCGGTGGGCGCTTGTATGCAGCTCATGACAAGACCAACAATGATTTTGATTTCATCTACCATAATCACGTCATCAAACCGGGACTGGTGGCCATGCGCGGGGCCTGGCTGTCCGGAGGGATCGAGTGGAATTTCCCCACGGTCGGGCATACGGTCAACGGCTATTCGCCCGTGCAATACAAAATCGTGCGACACGACGACGGAAGCGCTACTTGCGTGGTGGGGGCTACCGAGTGGGTGCGGCGCATGCGGTGGGTAGTCGGGACGACCCTCTATCCCGACCGCGCCTATTTCGAAAACCGGATCCTCCTGCAGAATCCCACGCTGGTCCACCATCCGGCCTATTTCTGGGCGAACGCGGGGGTCCATGCCTGGGAGGATACACAGATTATTTTCCCGCCCACCGATTACACCTACGGCCACAGCCGTACCGCTACGATGTCCTGGCCGATCGACAAAGGCATCGATATTTCCTGGTATAAAAACATTCCGAATTCCGAAAGTATCTTCTGCGGAGTACCCGGTGATTTTAACGGCGTATATAACCATGAACGCGATAACGGCACGGTCCACTGGGCGGATCGCTACGAGAGTCCGGGCAAGAAATTCTGGACGTGGGGTACCGCTCCCAAAGGTCGGCTTTGGGAGGAAATCCTTACCGACGATGACGGACAATATATCGAGGTGCAGGCCGGGCGGCTGACCACCCAGGGTGACGCCTGGATCATGGAGCCGCATACGAGCGAAAGCTGGACGGAGTATTGGTATCCGCTCAAGGGTATGGGCGGGTTGGTGATGGCCACACCGGACGCCGCCGCTAACCTGCAAGTGCGCAACGATCACGTTTTCGTGGGCTTGAACGTTACGCGGCCACTGGATGGTGCACGTCTGCAAATCTTTCGCGGATCGGATAACGTTTTCGATCGTACCCTTGATATGAATCCAACCAAGGCTTTTATGGAAAAGATACCGCTCGCCAAAACGAATGCGCCTTGCCGTTTGGTCTTGACCGACGCTCAGGGGCGAATGATGGTCGATTATTCGACCGAAACGCCCGCCAGTCCACCACCTGTTCTCGAGCCGGTCCTATCATCTGATGAGGCGGACTCGGACCAGCCCGCCCATGCCCGCGAGCAGACGCTTGCATTGGGTTCCGCTGTCGGCCTCGAGGATACGTATTTACGCAGCTATTCCGCCCAAAAGCATTTTTCCACCGAAGGGGCAATCACTGGGTACGAGGCGACCCTGCGCAAGGATCCGAATTACACACCCGCTTTGCGCGAATTGGGTATTATCCGCTATAAACAGGGGCAATTTGCTCAGGCCTTGGAGTTGTTGCACAAAGTGTTGCAGCGCAACGAAGATGACGACATGGCGCGATACTATCGGGCTCTGTGCAAGATCCAACTGGGAATCGAGGAACGAACCCAGGAGGATCTGCACATGGCCGGCCGGCGAACGGCCTATCGCCATGTCGCTCCTTATGTGCTGGCCGCTCTGGCGGTCAGCGAAGGGGATCTGGCCAAGGCTGAAAATCTCTTGCGCAGAGCGGTACGCTTCGGACCCGACAACCTGAAAGCCCGCGTGCAATTGGCCGCGATTTTACGACATCGTGGGATGAAGGATGAAGCCGCGGGGTTGCTTGATGCGGTGCTTCGCGACGATCCGCTCCAGCCTCTGGCGGTCGTGGAAAAGGTCTTTCTCGGTTTGAGGGATGAGCTGGATTTACTCCGTGACGATCCGCAGAATTATCTGGAAACCGCCAGTGATTACGCGGAGATGAATCTGCTCGAAGACGCGATCGCCGCTCTTGATATTTATGAGAAACGCAAGTCGGCGACGCCGCATCCATTTATCCACCTGTATCGAGGTTACTACTATGATCGGCTGGGTCGTCGGGAAGAGGCAAGGCGTGATTATGAACAGGCACTGAAACTTTCACCCGATTATGTGTTTCCTTTCCGTATCGAAAGCCTGGCAGTCCTTGAGTCCGCCTTGGCTTATTGCCCGAATGAATGGAAATGGCGTTACTATCTCGGCAATCTGTTGACCAGCAAGCTGCGCTGGGAAGAGGGACTTGTTCAATTTCAGAAAGCCGCCGAGGCCGACCCGAAGTATTCGGTGTTGCATCGCAATCTTGGGGAAATTTATTGGCACAAACAGCAAGATTCGGCCAAAGCGATTGCCGAATACGAAAAGGCCATCCGCCACGCCCCGGAGGATTACAGCCTGTATATGAGCCTTGATGCGTTGTACGCGGAGACGAAGCAACATGATAAAAGGGCGGCCATGATGGTCGCCGCCCCGGAAAAGGTGCGGGACAATTTCAATATCGCCCTGCGCCAGGCGGTGTATAACGTCGATGTGGGCAATTATGACGAGGCCTTGAAGATTCTGCGCGGCCGCACGTATCATCCCTGGGAGGGTTGGCGCGGGGCGCGGCAGGCCTATCGCGAGGCCCTACATGGTCGGGCCGAGCGAGTTATCAAACAGGGGCATTACGCAGAGGCGATCCAGGATTTCCTGGCGGCTATGGAATACCCGAAAAACCTGGGCACCGGTCGGCCGCCGAATCCTAACTATGTCAAGGAGTATTACGGATTGGCTCGTTGCTATAAGGCGTTGAAAAATGACGCCCGGGCTCGTGAATACCTCGAAAAGGCGGCCGCCGGCGCGGGACGCATGGAAGCGGAGGATATTCGTTTACAAGCCAAGGCCTTGAAGGAACTCGGCCGAGCCGGCGAGGCGGAGGAAGTGCTCAAGAAGGCCGGTCTCAAGGATGAATGATTGTTACGTAAAAACACAAAGGAGCGCATGCGTGACGCGAAAGAAATTGAACATCGTAAGTGGATTATGCCTCTTTGTGCTGTGGGCCCTGCCGGTGAACGGTCAAACGCCGCGCCCGGTATACGATGTGCGTGTTTTTGGGGCCAAAGGCGATGGTCATACCCTGGATACGACCGCCATCCAAAAGGCGATTGATGCCTGCTCGGCGGCGGGTGGGGGTATGGTTTACGTTCCACCGGGTATCTACAAGGCCGGAACCTTGTGTTTGCGGGACAATCTTACCCTTTACCTTGAAGGGGGGGCCGTGCTTCTGCAAAGCAAGGACATGAACGACTACATCAAGCCGGACAAGGAGTGTTTCGTGAATATCACGGGTTCACGGTATGTATTTCTGCACGGTGATAGGGTTCGGCGGGTAACCATTACCGGCGGGGGCACGATCAACGGCAATCTTGCCCTGAATCCCGGGGGTGGGCGGGGGCCTTTGCCGATTCTATTCGAGAACTCCAAGGACATTTTGCTGGAAAACATTACCGTCGTGGATTCACCGGGCTGGTGCATCACGGTTTACGGTTGCCAGCGGGTTTCTTTTGTGCGTATAAACTGTTTGAACAGTTTCGCGGACGGGATCAACCCGGTCTGTTCGCAGGATGTGCTCTATGACGGGGTACTGATCGAAAACTCGGGCGACGACGCCATCACCATCAAGAATGAAACCATGGCGCAAGCCGGGCCGCCGTGCGGATTCCTGTCTCAAAACATTATTATCGCCAACACCATCGTGCGCAATACCGGCCATCCCGCCATCAAGTTTGGTACAGGTACCGCCGGCGTATTCCGTAACATTCTGGTGAACAACTGCATCTTTGAGAACACCGGCGCGATGTTTACCATCCAACTGATGCGGCCGGATATTCCCGGCGTGCCCGACCGGTTGATCGAGAATGTCACCTATTCCAATATCGTGCTGCGCAATTGCCTGCAAATGTTTGACATCACCTCCATGGATGTGCTGCATCCGGTAATCTCCAACCTGTCGATCGACAATGTCGTTGCCGAAGACCTGAAAGCCTCGTCGCGAATCCATGGTCTGCCCGAAGCGCCCATCCGTGGTGTGAATTTGAGCAATATCCGCGTTACCGATTCCGGCTGGAAACTAACCCACTGGCTGAACATGCGGTGGGTTCAGGATGTGCGCATGGACACCGTCCGACTGAACCTGACCGACAAAACCGATTCCGCTTTGGTATTTGCCGACAGTGGCGACTTTGAGATACGGGGATTAAACATTACCGGTTTGAGCAACCGGGCGGCGGCGATTCAACTGGAAAGGGTCAACGGTTTTGCGATATATGACTCAGCCGCGCCAGCCGTGGATAGATTTGTGGAGGTCCTTGGTCCCGGTACATTTAACTTGTCTTTTACCGGTATGGACTTTCGCCGAACGAAGACCCCCTTGGCCGCCGGCGAAGGACTGGGGGCGGAGGACGCCTTTCCGGTATCAAGCAGAATTCGCTTCAGTGAATTGTCCGTATCGGAGCAAATCAAGCCCAATGAACGGTTTCAAGTGAAAGCCAAGCTGACCAATGAGGGAGTCAGCGGATTTGTTCGTGCCCAGATCAACGTAAACGGAATGGATGACGTGGCCAAGTGGTTATGGCTCGAACAGGATGAAAGTCGGCTGGTCGAGCTGGAAACGTCGCGTTATTACGAGCCACGGGATTACCGTGTTTCGTTCGGCCCCTTATCCGCAGTGGCAAGGGTCCAATCCGCGCCGGCGGCGTTTGCATATGGTGAGCAAATGGAAATAGTCGCTCCCGAGGCGGCGGGAGAATGGACCCGGGTGACCGTACCGATCAAAAACATCGGCGGTGCTACGGGTGACAAGGAGGTCGTTTTGTATGCCAACGATCAGGCGGTGGCCAGTCAGACCGTAACCTTGAAGCCGGGCGAGGAAAAACAGGTGGTCGTTGAGCATCGTTTTGCCGAAAAAGGTCCGCGTTTGCTACGTGTGGGGGATTGGCCCGCCTGGCCCTTTGCCACTTTCGCCAACGTGGAAACGCGGTTTGCGCAAACACGCGATCGGATCATCATCGATGCCGCCGGGGATCAGAGGGGGCCGTTGTATTGCAACGGCCCTTGTGCGGTCATGTATGTCCCGGATGTCGAAGGCGACTTTGTGGCTACCATGCATTTGTTAGGCCATTCGGCGACCAGCCCGAAAGGAGCGGTTGGCCTAGTGGTCCGTAATGATCTGACTCGACAAGGGGCCGAATCACCCGGCTTGGGATTGCTCTACATTGAAAAAAAATACGGGGGGAATCAGATGTTTCAAACGGATCTCGACGGTGACGGGATGGTGGATATGACCCTCTATGGCGGGGCCACGTATACCTCCTGGTACCGCTTGGTTAAACAAGGAAGCGATTTTAGTGGTTACGTAAGCTGGGACGGCCAATTATGGAATATCAACAAGTCCGGAGGAGTACCCAATGAGTATGTCAAAGGAGGCCTCTGTACCATGCGTTCGGCCGCCGAGGTTCAGGATGTGGGGGTTTTTACTTTCGCGCACAGCGCCACCAATCAACCCGCCCGGGCGGAACTCGAGCATTGGTGCTTGACCAGACCGATCCCGCTCGAAAAACTGGCCTTCAGCGATTTGACGGTTTCGAGGACCGATGTCGGCTTGAATGAGGATTTCAAAGTCCGAGCGGTGGTGTCCAACCGTTGTGACCAGGCCGGGCTGGCCAAGGCTGCCTTTCTGTTCGACGGGCATGAAATTTTGACCCGATGGCCGGAACTGAAGCCCGGCGAAAGCGCTGAAATTGCTTATTCCGTATCCCCCAAGATGATCAGAGATAATTTGCGGCTGGTGGAGCGAGACCCGCAATATATATACGGCACTCACCGGATCACGGTAGGAAGCTTTTCTGAAGAGGCCGCTATCCATGTGCTGCCCGAAAAATGATCGGGAGAACACATATTAAAGCGACCTGTCAGAGTAATGGACAGATACAAACATTCGGATAAAACAGGTGATGGAGTGATGGATTGATGAAGTGCATTAAACACGTGGCTATTCTTATAGCATGGATCAGCGCGGCCTGGCTACCCGCCGTGTTCGCGGATGATGAGCAGGTGATTATCCATCCGGCCGGTGGTGCGGATCCCGAGCCGGGCCCCGTGGGAGAAAAACCCTATGAAATGGAAGGACGTAGTGAGCAGGGTGAGCCCCTGGTGGCTTTCGATGATCTGACCGGTTGGGAAGTGGAAGGCGAAAACGCGGAAGGCTGGCTCTATCTTTCACAGGAGTGGCGACTTTTCCGAGACTACTGCGCCAAGTTGGTCTATGCCGCTCGCGGGGATAAGAAACCGGCCCTGATTATCCGGCCAAGCCGGCCGATTCCTATTCCCGAACCCTGGGACTGTGTGAACTTCTGGAACGTGGGTAACCATTGGGGGCACAAGACGCACCCTAATCCAGCGTTACCGCATGTGAAAATTCTGCTTCTCGATGCGGAAGGGAAAAGCTTCAAGATCGACCTGGAACAGATTGATTACATATACTGGTTCATGATGCACGGGCGCCTCACTAAAAAGCAGGAGGCCCAGGCCAAGCGTCCCTTCACGTTCCATGGTATCCAGTTCACCAACACAACCAATCCCGAGAAACGGGCCATCTTTCTCGGTCCGTTGTACACGTATAAGGAACGCCTCGATCCGCTCGAATTCGCCCCCTGGCCAGAGAAACTTCCTTTCCCGACCCGGCCGGAGACCATCCTGCCGACGAACAAAACGCGGGACTTTCGTAACGATACGCGACAAGATGGCGAAGCAACTCTGTTCACTTATAGGGACGCGCAAAACGAAATGACCTACCATTACCGGCCCACGGATGCCACCTTGGGGGATATTGAACTGTTTTGGCAGGGCAAAACCCTGCATCCATGTGCGCGCGGCGGCATTTGTTTCGCGGATAACGGAAAGAAAGTCGAGGTGGACGATCCGGCCGTTGGCCATCAACTGTTGAGGCAAACCCTGAACGATGGCCAACTGGAGGTGCTCTGGCGACTGACTTATAAGGACCTCCAAACCGACCTCACCTATCGTCTGCAAATTCTTCAGAAGTCATTGGTTGTGGATATCGAGGTGTCCAAGCCGGTAGCCATGCTGGTGGATAGTGGCCGGGCCGAGCCGGTACCCGACGCCAAATTGTTTAACTTTCCCTTCCTGACCTATGGGTGGCTGAATAAAGACCCTCGCGTGCTCTATACCCACGGTTTATTTCTAACCAACCTTTTCGACTGGTACCATTCGGATGCCTCGGAGGTGCATGGCAAGGCCGAGGAAGGTCCGGACTGGGCAACTTACAGCGCCGATCTCAAATACAACAAGAAAACCGACGGTATTCGCAACCCCATACGCGAACGATTCTTCATCACGGCCTCGCCGGATGTGCATGAGGTGTTACCGACGATTCCCAATCCTCCCTCTCCATGGCGTCATGTCCAAGCGGAGCGTTTGTGGCGATGGCGGGGCGGTTTCGATCATCAAATGGAAATCGACGATGCCACGCGCCTGCGCAATCATGGTTGCGATAAAATAACGGTTCGTTTTCACGAAAACACCTGGCGGGATACGGGCGAGAGTTTTACTTTTCGCCTGAACGCCGGGCCCAAGCGCGGTGGAGATCCGGCCCTGGCGAGAATGGTCACCGCGATCAAGGCCCTCGGTTGGCGGGTAGGGTTGTACACCAATTATCTCGATTATGCGCCGGTCAACAGTTATTTCAATGAAAACTACGTACTCCGCTGGACCGATGGATTATGGTGGCCGCGCGGTTGGTCACGTTGTTATAACGCCAAGCCCATGTGGGCGATGGAAATGCAGGCCCTGCTGGCTCCGCGGATTCAGAAAAAGTTCGATACGAATCACTCCTATTGTGATGTCATTACGTCGGTGGCGCCCTGGCACCGGGTGGATTACGATGTACGCGTGCCGGGGGCGGGAATGTTTCGTCGGACCTACGAATGTTACGGCCGTATCTTCTGCAATGAGAAAATTGTTTACCCTGGCCCGGTGTATTCGGAAGGTCCGCTGCATTGGATCTATGCCGGCCTGACCGACGGCAATTATGGCCAGATCGCTCACGAAGAGCCGCACAAACTGCCGCTCTTGGTGGACTTTGACCTGCTTAAGATTCATCCGTTGCAGATGGACGCAGGCATGGGTACGCAGGGAATGTACTTCAGAAATTGTCCTTTCGATAAGCCCGAGCATCAGGACCAGTTTCTGGCCGCGACCATCGCTTATGGGCACATTGGCTACTGTGGGCATTTTGATTTGCCCGGAGATTTGAAAACTTACTACATGATGCAACAGGCTCAGCAGCGTTATGCCATGATCCCGGTGACCACCATTGAATACGAGCACGAAGGGCGGTTCCTGGATACCTCCACCGCCCTGGTCAGCGGAGCCTATCTCAACAATCGCCTGCATGTTGTTTACGAAAACGGCACGCAAGTATACGTCAACGGCCATGACGAACCGTGGAATGTAAGGATCAACGATCGTGATTTCGAGTTGGATCGATGGGGTTATCTGGTGCAACGATCCGCGGATGACTTGCTGGTTTACTCGGCGGTAATGGCAGTTGCGGGACCGGAAGCCCGATCCGGTCCTCGTCAGCGCGTCGATTACAGCGCGGGCACGGAACAGTATTACGCGGACAGCCGGGGTGGTTTTGTTTTTCTCGGCCCGCTGGCCATCGAGGGTTGCGCGGCCCTTAAAAAAGATGGCGAGGATTGGTGGATTATACCGACCACGAAATTTACGGATTTTGCTTTCCTGCCCGAACTAGCGAATCTCAACCAAGGCCAGGATGTCGAAATGCTTGCTCAGAAGGAAGACGGATCGGCCGCCCCGGCTCCTGAACTGCGGTGGAGTCGCGGCCTGCTTCATGTCCTGCCTCAAGCGGAGCCGGCCTTCAAATATCGAATTCGACAAGTGAATCGTCCGCGACCGCTGACGCTTTCTTGTGCCGATCACCTGGTAAAACCTGGGGGGACGATTAGGATCAGCATTCCTTCGGGGGTGAAAATCGATCCGACGCACATCGCATGGCTTTATGACAACCGCCGAATGGATGGACAGGCTGCTCTTTCCAACGGCGCACTTCTGTGTTCGGTGCCTGCCGAAGTCCAGTCGGGCGCGCATATATGGCTGAGTATCGGCCAAGTCCTAGACGGATTATGGCTGGATTTCCTTGTTGAATAAGGCGGGGATGCCGTCGCATCGCAGATATGAGGCGTGGTCCCTGGAAAACAGGTCAATGATTTTGTCGGAGACCGCCAAGATAACGGTTCATAGACTATCTCATTTGGCCTGATACCCCCGCACGCGCGGCGGCTTTACGGATACGCTGGTTGAGCAGCCGACGATAAGTCCGGCGGGCCTCTGCATCAAAGAGCATACGACGAAAGTCTTCATAGAGATCCGAGCAATGGTGGCGTAATACCTGCTGAACGCTCGGCCAGACCCGCGGCCGGGGATTCAGAATATAGGTCCAGATACGCTCGACGCCGGCTTCGGCGGCCAGGGCAAAGAGGCGGTACAAGGCCTCGTCCGTGTCGCTGATGCCGGGCAGGAGCGGGCCGAACATGACCGCGGTATTAAGCCCGACGGCCTTGGCCTGCTTGAGTATCTCCACGCGATCGGTCACTGAGGATGCGCCGGCTTCCCAGATACGGGCCCAGCGTTCGTCGGGCGTGGTGATGGTTACACCGAGACGAACCGAGCGGCCAGTGAGGATATCGAGATCGCGCAGGACCAATTTGCTCTTGGTCAAAATGTTCAGGTGAAATCCCGCGTCCAGCAGCAACCGACAGCACTGCCGGGTAAGCTGGTAATGCTCTTCAACCTTCTGCCAACCGTCGCACGCGCTACAGACGAAGACGTTACCCGGCGACAGTTTACGCAACTGGCGCTTGAGGACTTCCACGGCGTTGATCTTGACATCCACGAATGCGCCCCAGGGTTCGGTATGTGGATGAAAGCGTTGCATATAGCGGGCGTAGCAATAGGCGCAGCCGTTCTGACAGCCGGTGTAACAGTTGAATGAGTAATCGAAGATTCCGCCGGCATTCAGCAGGCTTTTGCAGCGCGTCTCGCGAACGATCACGCCTGTCGAATGGCAAGCTGCGTTTGGTGGCGAGACCGGATCAGGATCGAACAGGAATGGCTGGATGGGTTCAGGCATCGCCGCTCCTATTACCGCAGGCTTTCACAGGCATTTGCCTGCTTGCTTGTTCCAGTGCCTCTATCCGGGAATCACTACTCTGTCTTTGGTATTCCCCGCCATAACTGGTAAACCTTTTGTTTCTGAGCGTTATCCGAATTGGCATAGCCATCGAGGACGGCAACCAGTCCCTTGTACAGATCGAAAGCAGCGCCGATGTAGGCTTTATCGGCGGCAGTGGCGGACGGATCGGGCAAAGGTTCCAGCATCTTTACGGCCAACATTTGTCGACGCACATGCGCTGTGATTACACACTGAACGGCCAGGCGGGCATGGGCGGCTTCGTAGCTGTTGCCGAGACCCTCTTGGTCAAGTTTATCCGCGAAAACCAGTAGGGTTTGCGCTTTTTCACGAAGATCGGCCAAATCGGGGTCCATCTTTTCCGTTACGGGTGGGAGAGTCAGCTTAGGTGTGGCCTCGGGGGGTTGTAATTTTGGACGCGGCGCATGATCCATGATGATTTCCACGATGGCCGTGACCGGTATACGGTCGTAGGGCAGAAATATCGAATCACCGGTAAACGTGCCCCACGCCGAACCATTGACGAAGACCTGCGTAATTGGACCGGTGCCGGCGGCCGCGAGGTAAAGCCGTTTGTCGCCGAAGCGGATTGGGAAATGTTGTTGCAACTCGGTGATGCCTGGCGGAATATGCGGAAGCAGAGTCAGTCCCTCGGCGGTGTAACGGTATTCAAACAGGCCGCGAATCATGGCCGCCGGCGGGCCAAAGTTGTCGTAACAGAGGTTGGTCGGCAGATGCCGATGATAAACCTCGCTACCGAAATCGGTAAGGGGAGCATCCATGCGGAATTTGCGGGCGAAGGTAAGAAGTTGCTTCATGGAGCGACGGGCATCCTCGAATTTGCCGAGACGATAGTAGGCCAGGATCATGCGGGCCTCACAAGTGGACCAGTGTCCGCCGTTGACCCAGTACCCGAACCGCCATAAGCCCTCGGGTTTTTCGTACATGTCGTCCAACCCAGGATAATTGGGCAGGATCAGATCATGCGGGCGCAGGCCGGCGATCGATGCGATTTTGGCGTAGATCTTTTGTGCCTGCTGCTCGTCAACCACGCGGTGAGCGATGGCGTCATGGTTGGGAGATGATTCAAAGTAGCCGTGTTTTTCCGCTCCGTAGACCCCGTGGCGGGTGCCGTCGGGGTCCAGGTATTTGATAAAATACCCTTCCTCGGTCATCAATTGGGGCAGGCCGGTACGGGTAAGTTCGCGGCGTTTCTTGCAAATTACGGCCTTTTCATCATCTCCGACAAGCTTGTACAGTTCGATCTGACGGTCGAGAGCGGCAATGTAGGTGATGGACAGGCCCGCAAGGTAGGCCTTGTCGTAGGTGCCGTCGGGTTTTTTGTAACCGGCATAACTTGGGGCGAGCAGATTGGCCGCCGGGCCGACGAGGAAAAGATTATTCTTCGGATCGCGTCGGGACTCGATGAAGTCGAGGCAGCGCTGCAATTTGGGCAGATAGTGATCGATGGCTTTTCGATCGCGGCTGATGAGCAGCAGTTCGGCCTGCATCAACGTGCCGGCGGCGGTAAACTCGAAGCCCCAGTCGTGTATATCCACCCGCCCGTCACCTTGTTTGGCGATGAATTCACCCGGTCTGGCCGCGTCGCAAAGGCAGCCGTCGGGCGGTATCCAGTCGAAGGCTTTACTGCCCATCCTGAACGGTCGAACGGTGCGGCCGTCGCCCATCTGGTCGAACCAGAGGTCTTGCGCGTTTTGGAGGAGGGTGATGAGCGGTTGGTCGTAGAAGGGCAGGGCACAGAAGGTCGGGCCGTAACTGTTCTGGATCCACCACATACCCCAGACGGGGCCTTCGACCAGGCCGTTCCATTCGGGTTTGTAAAGCATGGACACGTTCTGAAACTCCGGGTCCGGGCTGAACATACGCCGGGAAATATCCAGGAGTTGCAGGTATTCGACATCGCCGGCGCCGCTGAAATAACGGCCGTCGAAGCGGTCGCTAGAAGCGGGAGCCATCAGCAGCATCTGACTCATCAGCAGGGACATAATGATGGACATGGGACTCCTCCGCAATTTATGCGATAGTTCGCGAAACCAGAACCATGATAATGTTTTCCGTCTTGAATGCCACCCGGACAGTAGTCGTAGGCTTAATATTCGCTTGCGCAAGTACCCCAGGCGCGAACAAGCAGCATGTCCAGAGAGGTCGAGCGGATAGGTATCCTGGAATCTGGAAGTTCAAATCTCAAATCTGAAATTTCAAATTCAGCATAAACGATTCGCGTTTTCAAGGTGGTCATTTCAGAATGCCATTTTGCGATTTGGGCGAAATAGATTACAATGCCGTTCGCGAGAATATTGCTTTTCACGTAAGGAATACCATGAATAAACAGTCACAGCATACCAATGCGGTCCAGGTATTCTTGTTTGCGATTTTGGGGTTGGTCGCTACCGCCTCAAGTGTTTACGCGGAGTCGTCCAGCGTCCTTTCGGTTGACCATCGTGCGCTGATTCAACGAGCTGATCTTACGTATGCGCAGGCCGTCGCCGACAGCAATGACGGCCTGCCGGTGGGCAACGGCCGGATGGGTACACTCGTTTGGACCATGCCTTCGTCGCTGAAGTTCCAGATCAACCGGGTCGATGTCTACGCGAATAACCGTGATACCCAGAGTTTTCCCCTGCGCCATCAGGACTACTGCGGGGGGTGCGCTTACGTGGACATCGACTTCGTGGATTTCGGCGAGGATGCATTTCCCGCCGAACAGACGCGCCAGCATCTGGCGGTGTATGACGGTCGAGTGACCGTCGAGGGCAACGGAGTCACCGCCCAAGCCGTGGTCTGGCAGGAGCAAGACGTGATGGCCGTCCGTATCGAGGATCGCCGCGATAAGCCGGTTTCAATCCGGGCCAGTCTTCGGATGCTTCGACCGCCCGTGGTCCAGACTTTCCATCATACGGCTATTTCCCGATTGGAAGAACAGGATGGCCGGCTCATCCTGACCCAGGAATTTCGGGAGGGCGATTTCTGCTGCCGCTCGGCGGTGGCGTTGGGGATCGTCGGGCGGGATGCCCGGATCCGTTGGACGGATGTATCACAAGCACGGCTGGCCGCCGAGGCAGGGCCGGGCACGATGACATTTCTCATCGCCAGTGCGGCCAGCTTCGATCCCAAAGCGAACGTAGTGGAATCTGCTCTGCGTCAACTGGAGACCACCACGGCCAAGGGATATGCGGGCATTGTTGAATCCAATGCCTCGTGGTGGGATGCCTTCTGGAGCCGATCATTCGTTCATTTGCACAGCGCCGATGGTATCGCTGACACTATCGAAGCGCATTACAACTACTATCTGTACCTGATGGCTTCGAGTTCGCGGGGGTCGTTGCCGCCGAAGTTCAACGGGATGATCTGGCTTACCAAGGGCGATGCCCGTCCCTGGGGCTCGCAACACTGGTGGCATAATCTCAGTTGTTTCTATCAAGCTTTGCCGGTGGCCAATCATCTGGAACTGACCGATCCGATGTTCGATATGTACTCAGGGATGTATGAAGCCTGTTCCTTGGCCGCCCGTCAGCAGTGGGGTAGCAAGGGGGTTTATCTTCCGGAAACGACGTGGTTCGACGGCTTGGCCGCCATGCCCGACGATCTTGCCGAAGAGATGCGGGCTTTGTATCTGTTCCAAAAGCCGTGGGAGGAGCGCTCGGCGCAATTCCGCGGTGCTGCGCGGTTTCAGCATCCTCATTCGAGTCGCTGGAACTGGATCTATAACTTCAAGTGGGAGGACGGCACACGCGAGGTTTTTAACCGGCCGCAGGCCCCCAACGGACCGTACGGCTCGGTCCTGCACATTTTCTCCACGACGGCCAAGATCGCCCACCAATACTGGCTGAGGTACGAGCACAGCGGCGATAAGCAATGGCTGCGCGAACGGGCCTATCCCATGATCAAAGGGTCGGCCGAATTCTATCGCAATTACCCCAATGTTAGGAAGGGTGACGACGGTAAATACCATATTTATCGAGTGAACAACCATGAACCGGTATGGGACGGCCAAGATACCCTGGAAGAGATGAGCGGTATGCACGGAATTATCCCCGTTGCCATTCGGGCGTCGGAGATCCTGGACGTTGACGCCGATTTGCGTGCGGCCTGGCGCGATTTTCTGGATCAATTGGCTCCCATACCGACCGCGGAATTACCCGAAAAAATGCTTCCTCCCGGCTCCCCGACCAAGCGCTGCTGGCTGGCTTTTACGGGCACGCCGGTTTTCGGCGGCGGTGGCGAATATCCTACAGGTCTGCTGCCCATTGTTTTTTATGATCTTTGCACTCTGGAGTCGGACCCCGTCGAGATATCCTTGGGTCAGGTGGCCTTTCATCGTAGTTACAAACCTGACAAGGATCGCGTGCTGACCAGTCTGGACTGGCTCCCTATCGCCGCGGCAAAGCTCGGTCGCGACGACGCCATCGAGCTGTTGCTACCCGCCCAATTGAACCTTAAAAATTGCACCATCGGTCGTCGCCATGGGCTTATGGTGGGCGAGGGAGAACCGAATTATCAACACCTTGGCAGGGTGGCCGATGCCCTACAATTGGCCCTCTGTCAAAGTGTGCCGCCGTCGCCGGGTGGAGAGCCGGTCATCCGGCTTTTCACGGCCTGGCCGAAAAAATGGGACGCGGCCTTCACCCTGCTCAGCCGGGGTGGCTTTCTGGTAAGTTCTTCCATGCGTGACGGCCGTGTCGAGTTTGTGGAAATCCGCTCCCAACTCGGCGGCCCATGCCGTTTGCGCAATCCGTGGGGCGAGGCGGAGGTGAGCGTATGGTCCGCCGGCCGCAAGGTTTCGGACTATGCCGGTTCTTTGCTGACCCTGGCAACCTCTCGCGACGAAACTTTTATGATCTTGCCCAAGGGGATCTCCCTGTTGGATGTTCAACGTATTGTCCCGGCAAGATGACTTAGGGAATCCTAAAACCGGTGTGGCACCAGTGTGACACCGGTGTGGCACCGGCGTCTCGCCGGTGTATGGATTTTGGCACCGGTGTGGCACCGGTGTCTCGCCGGTGTCTGGATTTGGTACCGATGTGGCACCAGTGTGACACCGGTGTGGCACCGGCGTCTCGCCGGTGCTCGTTGGCCTGGGGCGGGGCGACGCTATAGGATTTTGGGATATATTCTTGTATTGACAGTTCGGTTTCGATCCGCCACGCCTCGGGCGGGTGGCACCTTCAAACGGTGTTCCGGCGTCGAGCCGGGACTATGTTTGTGGGTGCTTTCGTGTGTGGCAAGCTTCTCGCGGCCTGCACCCACAAGCTTTGTATGCCCTGGGTGTACGCAGCTTGAAGGTGCCACACGGGTCGCTTTCGCTTTCTATGTTCATTTTTTCAGTCTTGCCAAGGCTTAAGGCCACACCTCCCCCTGACGGCCCGGGGAATTCAGGGCTGCCCCTCGGCCGGCCGATGGGGTATAATAGAAATGGATGGCGAACCTGTGAAACCCGTGGTCCCGGCTTGCCGGCCGTGTCCGACGGGTTTCAAGGGCCGTCAAGGCGAAAGTACAAAAGGGGGCGAATTGGGTTCGACCGGGCAAATGAGGTCGAGGCCGCGTGCCCAGGTTGTCAGGAGGCCTGGCTAAACACCTGACGAAACTTTTAAATGCCAACGGTCAACCGTTGCGTATGGCCGCCTAAAAAGGCGACCCGTCCCATCGATGACACCTGCTAGTTGATGGGGCGAAGACAGCAGGTCTGCTCGCGAGGGTAGGTGACGTGACACGCGAGTTTGTACATCACGACGCTGGGCCGACCGAAGCCTGTCGCTGGGCGTCGGGCGGCCGAGATCAAAACAGACGGCTACGCACGTAGAAACCTCGGTTGAATTGTCACGGGACGCGGGTTCGATTCCCGCCGCCTCCAGTCTTCGTTCGCCGCAAGGTGAAC
>CAYNYK010000033.1:0-43511 GCA_964401335.1 uncultured Planctomycetales bacterium | reverse complement strand
CCCTTCGCTCCACGGGCGTTACCCCGCTTCCTCGCTACTATGGACCCATCCGACTCCCGTTCACGCCGCGTCGGGCGGTTATGGATTCCCGTCCGACGTTCGGGGCACGACCCCGGCGTGCCGGGCCTCTCAGGTTTCCAGATTCTTCTGTCCGCACGCGCCGTCCCCTTTGACCCCGGAGAGCCCGGCGGTTGCTCGTATCCGCTACTTCACCGCCGATCCTAGGCTTCGTCATCTCCGACCAATTGGCCGCTCTCGATGGGTGTAACGAGGCTCATTTGGGTTCGCTTAGCGCTACGGCTCATGCGTTCGCCGTGCCGGGTGCTTCATGGCTGTCGGTTGCCCAACCGCCACGCCCGGACGACTACATGCCAAGCGGATCATTGCATGGTGGACTCCTTTCATCCCACAAGAAAACCTGGTATCCTGACGCACCGGAGACACGGAGGGGAATATTTGTGACAGCGTGGTGGTGCAATGGCCGACCGGCTTTGTTGGGGAAAGAAGAATGCGGGGTTGTTTGTCGTGACCATTGAAGTTCCTCCGGGGCGTGGAACGGGCGCGGTTAGATGGCTAGTCAAAAAACACGTTAAGGTGACCCGTGGGAACGTGAAGGATCGGAGCAGGTTGTTTGAGGGAGCAAGGCAGCAAGTTAGCAAGTGAGTTAGGCCGCGAGGTCAGACCGGCGACAGGCTGTTAGGCTATTAGACTGTTAGAATCGCCACGGCGGAATCGCTGACTACTGATTGCTGACTGCTGTTCGCTATCCCCTTTCCCCTCTCTACTATCAACTTTCTTCTTGGTTTCCCCCGATTTCTCCAGAAGCGTCATTTAATAGGTGACTGTCCCCTGTTATCCTACCTGGCTGTAATAGGTGACCGCTTCCGTGATTCGATCGGTTGCCGATCCGAGTGCCAGTCCCGGTGTACCGTCCGCGTCCTGGCCGGTGCGCAGGACGTTGCCTAATTCGCCATATTCGCAATACGTGGCCGCGCTGGCCCAGGTTGGGTTATCGTCGGAATTGCGAGTAATTGCCTGGAGCCGGCCTTGTCTCGATATTGCAACAACCGTGACCACTCGATGTTGTATCCTGTTCGTTCGCGAGACAGACATGATCCCAATACGATCGAAATGTTACCGCGTATGGCTGAAATTCGCCGCCCGGCAAGCCGCAGCTTTCAGCCGGGTCGATTAAAAATATCAACAAAATCAACGGGAAAATGATTGACTCCCTGGCGGCGGGTGGTACAATGCAATCATTCAGTCAAACGGAGTCGGACGGAGTATTCCCGAAATATCGGTTGCAAAGAGGTTGTTCATGCCATCCAGGTGGATATTACCTGGCGTGTTCACATATTTACACGTATATACCTCTGTTTCGGGCTTGGCTTGCCGAACGGTGTTTTTGAAGGGCAATGACAAGGAAATATTCGAGGCTCGTTTTTTTGCTCCGTCCGCCCACCAGGGATGATCCTGTGTACCGTCCGTGGGATTTGAATATGGAAGCAGGAGGGATGGCCCCACCATGAAGCGGTTTGCCTTTTGTTTGACCATGTGTCTCTTTTGGGGATGGCCACATATTCTTCTGGCCGAGCCGGCCTGGACGCGTAATGGCAATTGCGCTGCTTGTCATGATGTCTATCGCAATGATCTGCTGGTTATCTTCGGAGATGACGGTACCGCCAATCCCAACCGTAACGGCGAGCACAAGGTCTTTCGCGCCTGGCGAAACCAAAACAAATCTCTCTATGCCAGCGCCGGCGGGCTGGCTACCGGAGACCGTTATGCCTTCGGTCTCAAGGGATTCCGCTACGGCGGGATTACTACCGGCGCCGCTCTTGGCTATCTTGCCGACTGCGACTGGGCCAACTGGGGCGGGGCCCCCGGAACCTACAGCTTCAATGACTTCTACCTTGCCTGGGGGGTCGATCCGGCATTCGCCTCGTACGATCTCACCATCGGTCCCGCGGCCGTTTACGACTACTACGAACTGGTCTTCATGGTGGCCGGTCAGAGCAGTACGGGGGAACTCTTCTACGCCGAAGAACACGTTTACCTGCAAGTCCCCCCGCCCAACATGACACCGGTGGTCGCCATAGACAGCCCGGAGACAGGGACGGTCTTTCAGCCCGCCCCCGTCGATATTCCCATAACCGCCAGCGCTTCGGATCCGGACGGCAGTGTTAGCAAGGTCGAGTTTTTCGCTAACGGCAACAAGATCGGCGAGGACACGACCGCACCCTATAGTTGTCTCTGGTCTCAAGCCCCTAAAGGGATCTATTCTCTGACCGCAAAAGTCACTGACAATGACGGCGCCACCACCACTTCGGCGGCGGTATCGATTACGGTGAAATGGGCCTCCGGCGATCTGGACGGCGATTCGGACGTGGATCAATCCGATTTCGGTATTTTACAGGTATGCCTTGGGAGCTCCGCGCCTATCGGATCCGGATGCGCGGATGCGGATTTGAATAGTGACGGCCTGGTCAATAACAGCGATTTTCTTTTGTTCAAGAACTACCTGACCGGGGCGCATCAGTGATCCGGCGACACGGAATCACGACGGGAGAGCCATCCATGAACCTTAGTCGGCGCGAACTGCTCAAGGCTTTGGCCGCCATCACCGCAGCCTATAAACTCAACGGTCTGGGCGCCTCCGCTCTGGCCGAAGCCCTTGCCACGCCATCCAAGACACCGGTCATCTGGCTCCAGGGACTCGGCTGTAACGGGGACAGCGTATCCCTGCTTAATACCATTTATTACGCCACTGCGGACGCCCTCCTGCTCAACACCATCGACTTAACCTATCATCCCACGCTCATGGCCGCCGCGGGAGAGCTTGCGGTCGACAGCGCGGAAAACACACACGCAGCGGGTGGATATGTCCTCGTGATCGAGGGGGCCATCCCCACCGGCGGTAACGGAAAATACTGCGAGATCTGGACCGGGATGACCATGCAGAACGCCGTCCAGACTTACAGCCCCAACGCGGCGTTCATTCTCGCCGTCGGAAGCTGTGCCGCGTATGGCGGGGTCTCCGCCGGAGCGCCCAACCCGACCAACTGCGTCGGCGTCACCGGTCTACTGGGCAACTTGGATAAAATCATCAATATACCCGGCTGCCCCGCCCACCCCGATTGGATCGTAGGGACCATCGCATACCTGCAAAGTCAGGGACAGGCCCCGCCCTTGGATGCTTCTCGTCGACCGCTGGAATACTTCGGTAAGCGCATCCATGATTACTGTCACGAACGACACGATCACTGTAACGCCGATAACGACGCCACCGCTCTTGGCCAGCGCGGATGCCTCGAAGACCTCGGCTGCAAAGGGCCCCGTACATACGCCGACTGTTATATGCGGAGATTTAACAACAGCGCCGCCGGTGAATTCGGCGTCAACTGGTGCATCGGGGGACGCAGCCCGTGCATCGGTTGCGTGCAACCCGATTTCCCTGACGGTATGTCCCCGTTCTTCAAATAGAGCGGCAAGGAAGGATCAATACATGCCGACCACAGTAAGAATTGACCCGCTGACCCGCATCGAGGGGCACTTGGCCATCGAGGTCTCCATCGATAACGTCGGCGGCACCCCCCAGGTTGTCGACGCCCGAAGTTCAGCGACCGCTTTCCGTGGTTTCGAGCCGATTCTGGCCAACCGCGACCCGCGTGACGCCGTGCATTACACGCAGCGCATCTGCGGCGTATGCCCCACCTCTCATGCCATGGCCGCCAGCATGGTCCTCGAAGCCGCCTTTGCGAACACGCCGCCGGCGAACGGACGCATCCTGCGTAATCTGGTCCTTGGCGCGGACCATATCCAATCCCATGTGCTTCATTTTTATCATTTAGCCGCCCTTGATTATATCGATACTTCCGGCATCCTCGACCTTGCCCCCTGGACGCCACGCTATGTCACCCCTGACATGGTCGCCGGTTCGACCGCCGCCACTCTGGTCAATCACTATGTCCAGGCCCTGGCCATTCGCCGCAAAGCCCACCAGATGGGCGCCATCTTCGGAGCCAAGCTGCCCTGTACTGCCACCTTCGTCTGCGGAGGAAATACCGAGGCCGTAACCGCTCAAAAAATCGCCGACTTTCGCGCATTGCTTACGGAAATCCGTGGGTTTATCGACTCTGTTCTGATTCCCGATACGCTCGCCGTTGCCGCCCTTTTCCCTCAGTACTACCAGCTGGGTCAAGGCTGCGGCAACCTTTTGTCCTACGGTGTATTCGACCTTGACGCCACCGGTACCAATCGTTTGCTGGCTCGCGGCCGTCTTACCGACAACGTATTACAGTCGGTGGATGCCAATGCGATCACCGAATACGTAAAATACTCCTGGTACACCGCCGCCAGCGGCAATCTACCGCCAGCCTCGGGAATCACCGTGCCTGAACTGGAGAAGGCCGGGGCTTATTCGTGGGACAAGGCCCCGCGTTATCTGGGCAAGCCGCATGAGGTGGGCCCACTCGCCCGCATGTGGGTCAATGGCGATTACCGAAACGGAATTTCCGTACTGGACCGTCTGGCGGCCAGGGCCCTGGAAACCAAGAAAGTTGCTGACGCCATGAATAATTGGCTCGACCAGCTCGTGGTCGGCGCGGCGACGGTAACGACCAAAGCCGTCCCCGCCACCGCCACGGGCGTGGGCCTGACCGAGGCCCCCCGCGGAGCCCTCGGCCATTGGCTTCAGATCAGCAATTCAAAAATCGCCCGCTATCAGGTCGTCACTCCGACCGCCTGGAACGCATCACCCATGGATGATGCCGATGTCAAGGGACCTATCGAACAGGCCTTGATCGGTGTTCCCGTGGCCGATACCAACCAACCCATTGAAGTTCTTAGAGTGGTTCATTCGTTTGATCCATGCCTGGCCTGTACGGTGCATATGGTCCGGCCGGCAAAACGATACTTTCGTCGAGGGGAAAATCAATGAAACTTAACGGTCCCTACCTTCCGTGCTCACGGACAATCACCCCTCTTGTCGTTCTGATGATCGTCCCGTGTCCGGTCGCCGTTGTTTTCGCCGGTACTGCTCATCAGGGAATCAACCAATACAACGGCCCCCAGACTTGCCTTACCTGCCATCGCGTCGAGGCCCACGATATGTTCGAATCCGTGCACTACCAATGGACCGGGCCGACACCGACGGTTACGAACATCACCGGAAACGCCGGCAAGCGCCAACTGGCCTTCAACAGTTATTGTGGCACCCCCACCAGTTCGCGAAGGTCAACCTGCGCGGCCTGTCACGCGGGTAACGGCAAGGCCCCCCTGGCCATGGTCCGCGAATCGCAACTGGCCAACATCGACTGCCTGTTATGCCACCAGGACGCTTACGAGCGCAAACCCGCCGGCCCGATGGAAACTCTGACTTTCACCGATTATCAAGGCAATAACCATACCTGGCAATTGCCCGTCGAAGACGCTTCCGGCAACTTTCAGTACCAGCCGGACGAATCCAGAATGTCTATCAGTATTCTGCAAGCGGCGCGCACGGTCCACCTGCCGACCCGCGCCTCCTGCCTCCGTTGTCATGCGACGGCCTCCGGCAGTGACGGAGCCAAGCGCGGCGATCTTTCTCTGGACTCGATTGCGCCGTCCCTCGCCGCCGATGTGCACATGTCTCCTCTCGGCGAAAATTTTGACTGCCAATATTGCCATTTGTTCCTCGACCACAAGGTGCTCGGCCGGGGTCTCGATCTGCGACCCACCGACTTCCGGTGGTCGTTCACCTGTACCGACTGCCATGCGCAGCAATTGCATTTCGCCACCAGCAACTCGGCCAGAACCAACCTTCATACCTATCGGGTGGCTTGCCAGACCTGTCATATCCCCGACTATGCCACCGAGGTCAGCACGGAAGTAAACCGTAATTGGAGCACCCCCGTCTGGACCTCCGCCATGTTCAATGGTCAAGGTGGCTTCAAGCCCACGGAAACCAGAAGCAGCCAAGTGATACCCTCTTATCAGTGGTACGACGGTTCCAGTCAGCTTTACGCCCTCGGCCAATCGATCAATGCTAACGCCAGCGGCGAATACGATCTGGCCTTGCCCCGCGGAAGCATCACGTCCTCCGGGGCTCAGATCTACCCGATGAAAGAACATCGTTCCGACGCTGCGCGGCACACGGGCACCGGTCAAATCGTCCCCCACTCTGCTTTCACTTTCTTCGTCACGGGCGATTACCCCCGGGCGATCCAGGACGGCATGACCTCCGCCGGATTGACCGGCGGTTACAATCTCGTCACCGTCCACGAGTTTCAGACAATCAATCACGGTGTCGCCCCCGTATCCTCCGCGCTGGCCTGCGGAAAATGCCATGCCTCCCTGGCCGGCGGTCCCGTGGTCATGAATCTGCAAGGCAAGCTCGGATATGCGCCCAAGAAACCCACCTCCGATCTCTGCAACGACTGTCACGGCAATGAATCCAGCAGCTTCAGCTCGACGCACTCCCGACATGTGGACCGGCGTCGCTACGATTGCAGCTATTGCCACAATTTCACTCGACCGGAACGCGGCCTGAACCTTCCCGCCAATTCGGACACCGACGGCGACAAAGTGATGGATGCTTACGACAACTGTCCGTCAATCGCCAACGCCACCCAGCTCGATTACGACCATGACGGATTAGGCGATGAATGCGACAACTGCCGGATCGATTACAACCCCGATCAAGCCGACTCCAACAGCGACGGCCTCGGTAATGCCTGTGACAGCGATCTCGATCAGGTACTTAACCGCTTTGACAACTGTCCGGCGGTGAACAATTCCGAGCAGCAGGATACCGACGCTGACGGGGTAGGTGACGTTTGCGATCTATGCCCCTCTACCGTACCCGGCGCGGTAGTCGACGCCACGGGTTGTCCGTGGGTAATTGCCGGTGACTTTGACGGCGACGGCGATGTGGATGAGGATGATTATGTCCATTTTCGCGAATGCTTGTCCGGACCGGGTATCCCGCGGTTGGATTCTCAATGCCTGAATGCCCGATTGGATGATGATGAAGACATCGATCAGGAAGATTTTGGAATCTTCCAGCGCTGCATCAGCGGCCAAGCGGCTCCCTCCGATCCCGATTGCTCAGGCTAACCAGCCCATACGATCCAATAGGAAAAGAAGAAGAAGGCATTACTGATTTTCACTCCCTTTCACCTTTCGGCCTTTCCGGATATTGCAGCGGCCACCCGTGGTCCGCCCAAGTCCGCCCAGGCCCGGCTCCGTGGGGCTACGCCTATCGAGAACCTCCAGGTCGAATGACCGTGGTGAACAAAAAAGGCTTTCGGCGTTCATTGAGACACACGCTACCGACCCACTCGCTCGCTCGCCTACATTCCCCTCCCTACTATCAACTTTTTTCGCGGTATCTCTCGAATTCTGGTGAGAAGCCCGCCGGCAAGTGGAATCCCTTGTCCAAAGGGTGGATCAATTGCGGCAACAACATGCAAGCGGCGGCGTATAGTTGCATCCGCTTGATCCAGCGTGTCGGACATCACCGCGTAAAACTTTGTTCCGCCACTCATAAGTTAGTATTCACAATACTCCGTATGTACTTAATTTGTAAGCCATTATGGCGGTTTTTAGTGATTTTGGTTTCGTGCGTTTGGCGTTTTTTTTCTTTTTGTTCCGATATCCCCTCGGAAAAGTTACACGATCTTGACAGGCTTTGGTACAGAGGCCGGTTTTTCTGATATCCATAAAACGGCGTCATGGGAAAACGCTCCTGATTAGAATTTCGGTGGCCGCACCGCGTGGCCATCTATAAAGAACACGCGGGGTGGTCCGGAAAAAGCGCCGGGAGTGGAACGGGTGGTGAAGCTGTTAGACTTCTCGGTGCCGGCACCGGCGCGCACGATCAACCAGCCTTCCACAATTGATTGACGATGAGATAGGACACGCTCGCGTCGGTATCGATGAACTATGAAAATGGCAGGTTGCCCACCGTGGGTCATCGCGGCTCCACCCACCCCCGTGCGCGGGGATGCATGAGCCACCCGATACCCGACGGGAATAATCGCGCAGAGACGCTGAGGAGCGGAGATTGGAAATTGGAAATTGGAGATTGCGGGAGATGATCGCACCGGGGCGAGTTCGGAGCAGGTGCAGGAGGGGCAAAGACAGATAGAGTCGGCGATGTCGGGTTTGGGGTTTGCCAACGGATGAGATTTATCCCGTGTTTTACTTGGGTTGGCGCGGTATCCGGAAAAACCTATCCTCAGCGTTGATCCGTAATTGTTTGATGGTCCGCGATCATCAGAAAGGGACACGCTCTTGAATCCAAGTCTGGGCTTTCTTCTGGCGGTTATCAGCGGCGTTCTGATGGGTAGTTTCAGCCTGCCAATGAAAAAAACGACGAAGTGGGCGCGGGAAACGACCTGGCTGCTCTGGTCGGTTACGGCCTTGGTAATCGTACCCTGGGCCATCGCCCTGATAACCTGTCCCAAGGTTATGGCGATCTACGCGCAGTCCGGAGCGGGAACCCTTGCGATGATCTTCCTGTTCGGCCTCGGCTGGGGACTGGGGGCGGTCACCTTCGGCCAAAGCATCTCTATCCTGGGGATGAGCCTCGCGTTCGCGATCAGCATCGGGCTGACCCTGGCCCTCGGCTCGCTGATCCCGATGGCCTCCAGACCGGAGATGTTCATGACGGCCGGCGGACTCACCATCACGGCCGGGATCGCCATCATGATTGTCGGGGTGGTCATCTGTGCGGTCGCGGGCAGCCGCAAGGAGGCCCAGATTAAAAAGGCCGCAGGGCCAAATCGGCCGTCCGATCCGATCGCGCCGGGCGTGTCCGCCAGGGCTTTCGCAAGAGGGCTCACCCTCTGCATTCTTTCCGGCATTTTCAATCCCATGATCAATTTCGCGAATGCCTACGCCGATCCGCTCAAGGACGCGGCCAAGTCGCTGGGCAAGTCGGCCGGCGGCGCTTCGGACGCCATCTGGGCCGTCGCCCTGCTGGGCGGATTTGTCACCAACGCCCTCTACTGCTCGATCTTGTTGACCCGAAACAAAACATGGTCAGGATACCGCGCGTCGAAGACGGCCGGTCATTGGTTCCATGCGATGCTGATGGGAGTCATCTGGGTGTCGTCCATTATGCTGTTCGGGCGGGCCGCCGCTCAGATGGGCAGCCTGGGCAACTCCGCCGGCTGGGCTATCACCATGGGGTGTTGCATCGCCGCCTCGAACGCCTGGGGGATCATCACCGGCAAATGGCGGGAAGGTAAAGGAACACCGTTGAGGACCATGTACCTCGGCCTGGCGGCCATTCTGCTGGCGATCGCCGTCATCGGTTATGGCAATTCGCTGGCAAGTTGATGAAAAAAGGCGATAACAGCCGGATGAGAATTTTGGCCGCACATAATGAATCCACAACCGGACGGGCCGTATTCCGTCGCCCCCGTTGGGGGCTTATGGTGGGTTGCCGGTTACGTTACCCCGGCTTGCGCTGCGCTTCAGCCGGGGCTACATTCCTTCAACCCTATCGGGTTTGATATTCATGGGCTTTCGATCCCACGGGCTGGGCTAGGCTTTAGCCGGGGTTCAATTCCTGCAGCCCTCTTGGGTTTGATATTCATGGGCTTTCGATCCCACAAGCTGGGCTACAATTCAGATGGACTACATTCCTTCAACCCTATCGGGTTTGATACTTGTGGGCTTTCGATCCCAAAGGTTGGGTTGCGCTTTTGTCGGGGTTACCTACTTTTTCTCGCCGAACAGTTCGGCCGCGTCGAGTTTTTTGAAGAGGATGGCCGGTTCGCCGAGGGGGTGGCCGGCGGGGAGTTCCCGGGTCGCGCCGGACCAGGGTAAGGCCTCGGCCAGGGCTCGGCCGCACGGATTGGTTCCACTGGCACCCTTCAGATCCAGGCCGAGCATCGCGGCCGTCTTCGCGGCCGAAAATGGCAGGAACGGGGCCACCAGGGTGGCCAAAGCCTTGACCGTCTGGACACAGACGTTGATGGTGGTGCCGCAGGCAGCCAGGTCGTCTTTACGCTGCTTCCACGGCTGCTTGGCGTCGAAGTAGACGTTACCGGCGCGGGCCAGGGCCATGACCTCGGCCAAGGCGTTCTTGAAACGGAAGGCCTCGATATTCTCGGCTACTTTCCGCGCCTGGGCGGCAATGGCGGCCATGTGTTCGTTATCCACCGCTTCGCGCTGCCCGGCGTCCGGCACCTTTCCTTCAAAATAACGCACGGCAAAGGTCAGCGTTCGGTTGATGAAATTGCCCAGGGCGTTGAGTAACTCCGAATTGTTGCGGGTGATATAGTCGTCCACGTCGAAGGCGGTTCGCTGGCTCTCCGGAGCGATGGCGGTCAGGTAATAACGTAACGGGTCGGGATCGAAGGTTTTGAGATACTCCTCGATCCAGATAGCCGTCCCGCGGCTCTTGCTGATTTTTTCCTCTTCCTTGCCGGGGAACTTGATGTTCAGGAAAGCATTGGCCACAACCTGCCAAGGCAATTGGTAGGTGCCTTCGGCCATGAGCATGGCCGGCCAAGTCAGAGCATGGAAGACGGTATTATCCTCGCCGATAAAATGCACGATCCGGCAATCGGGGTCTTTCCACCAGCGGGTGAAGGCCTGCCAGTCGCCATCATGCTGCTGACAGTAGCGGGCGGTGAAAGATACGTAACCGATCGGGGCGTCGAACCAGACGTAAAGCACCTTGCCCCGCGCGTCAGGGTCATCCAGCGGCACGGGGACGCCCCAGTCCAGATCGCGGGTCATTGCCCGTTCAGGCAGGCCCTGTTTGATCTGGCCGAGCGAGAAATTGAGCACCGCCTCGCGCCAGGCGGGTTCTCCATCGCGAGCTTCTCTTTTACTCTCCAGCCATTGGCGTAGCCGGGTCTCAAACTGGGGCAATTGCATGTACCAATGGGTGGTTTCGCGGGGCACCGGCCGGGTGCCGGTGATGGTGCTGACCGGATTAACCAGTAACATGGGGTCGATGGCCGCCCCGCAGGACTCGCACTGGTCGCCGAACGCACTGTCATAGCCGCAGGGCGTGCCGTCGGGTTTCTTGTGGTAACAAGTACCCTTGACATAGCGGTCGGGCAGGAACTGGCCGGCCTGCTCGTCGTAAAACTGTTTGGTCGTTTTTTTGACGAAATAACCCTTCTCGAAAATACTCTTGAAGAAATCCTGGCTGATGCGGTTGTGCAGCTCGACGAAATCGGGCTGATGCGTGCCCCCGTAGATGTCGAAGAAAATACCCAATCCGGCGAAGTCGGCCGCCTGGCGAGCGTTGTAGTGGGCGGTCAGCTCCTCGACGGTCCGCCCTTCCTTGCGGGCGGAAATCAGCGAGGCCACCCCGTTATCGTCGCTGCCGCAAATGAAGCGTACTTCACGGCCGGAGGCCCGCAAGTATCGGACATAAGTGTCGGCGGGCAGGTAGGCCCCGGCGATATGCCCGACGTGCAGGCGGCCGTTGGAATAGGGTAATGCGGAGGTCACCAGATATCTTTTTTCACCCATGATTCGTACTCACCTCGTATATAAAAATCGCTAATTGTGCCAAACATCGGCCCTTAGAATACCACCTCATGAATATTTTGGAATGGGAACATAGTGAAAGCGCCTGGGATTGGCCCGCTCTACGCGGGCCGGCGCATGGCCATGAGCGATCCGGATAGCATCTGGAGTATCGTCATCATCAGGTTCATATTACCAGCCTTCCACCTTGACGGCAATTCTTTACAATCGGGAAACGTGTCCTCATCCATTCAAGGGCGTAGACCGAGACAGCCGGTTGCATCGGGAAGTTGTTTGGTTTTCAATAGAGGGGAGAAAATGATGATTCGAGGACGGTATCGCCATGATAACCATGAAAGCGATTCAGCAGTTGGCTGGACAAATCGCCCGGGAGTTCCATCCTCACCGGATCATCCTGTTTGGTTCTCTGGCCAGCGGCCAACCGAACCCCGATTCTGATGCCGATATTCTGGTCATCATGCCTTACCGGCAAAAAAGCTGGGAGATGTCCGCCCAAATTCGTAACCGAGTCAAGCCGACCTTTCCCCTCGACCTGCTCGTTCGTTCGCCCGATCAATGTCGCGATCGACTCGCTTTAGGTGATCCATTCATCGAGGAAATCATGCGTAACGGGCAGGTGCTCTATGAGAGTCCCGAACCTTGTGCGTATAAGTTTAGGGTTGGAGGTGACGTATGAACAGGATATCTGATCTACTCATTTATGGCCTCATGTTTCTGTTATTGCTCACCGGTTGCGCATCACCAAAGAATGAACTGGCGATGGCATATCACGACTTACCAAGTTACGATCGTTCGAATGCTCCAGCATCGCCGGCGCGCCAAATGCCTGCGGATCAAGCTCTCGTAAAGGAGATGGCGGCGCCTGAGCTGGCCGCCGAGGTCGATGAATCGAGGCCGGCGGCCGACCGGATTCTGATTTACACCGCTCATTTGAGCATGGCCGTCGCGGATGTCGAGTCGTCGATCGCGGCCGTCCGGAGAATGGCCGAGCAGGCCGGCGGATATCTGCAAACTCTGCAGAATGTCTCGATTACGATTCGCGTGCCGGCCAAGCAGTTCCAGCCCATCCTGGAGCAGATCACCCAACTTGGTCAGACGCTTGAAAAGAACATCAACGTGCAGGACATCACCGATGAATACGTCGATCTGCAGCTTCGGTTAAAGAACCTCGAGGCGGCCCGGGACCGGCTCTTAGCCATCATGCAGAAAGCCAACGAGGTCAAGGACATCCTGGCCGTCGAGAAAGAACTTACCCGCCTCAGCGAGGAGATCGAACGGATCAAGGGTCGGCTGGCCAATCTGGAGAAGCAGGTCCAGTTCAGCACGATCACCGTGATTTTCATGCAGGCCGGCCAAGGGCAGGCCTCCCACCGCCGGCCGGTCATTCCCTTCGCCTGGGTTAATAATCTTGGAATCGATCGCGTATTACAGATGGGACGTTAATCGGAGATATTCAAATGCGCCGACTTACCTTATCCGTTTTGCTGATGTCCGCCCTGGGTTGCAGCTATCCGCTTCCGAAAGGCTATGTGCAAGCTCCCACCCCTTATAATGCCAAGTACCGGGCCGTCTCCGCCGACGGGTCGGCCTTGATGTTGAGCACGGAGAGTAACCCGGACAACGGCGACCTGGCCTACTGGGAAAAAGCGATACAAACGCGTCTGACCGAGATCGGCGGCTACAAACTTGATAATCGACGGGAAATCGCCAACGACCACGGCCTCAAAGGCACGGAAATGACTTTTTCCATTAACCAGGACGGGATTGATTACGTGTACATGGTTTCCCTGTTCATCCGGGGCAGGACTATCTATATCTTCGAGGCCGCCGGGCGTAAGGATACTTTTGCGCCGGATATTCCTGAAATCCAGAAGTCCATTGCCGCCTGGCCGTTGTAATCGAGCGCAAAAAGCGGGCCCGGCTGTTCACCGGGCCCGCTTGCCTGACATGGGGTCGCTTCTGGTATTCTTCGGCCACTCTTACGGACAGGTGGCAGAACTGAATAGGTTACTCTTGACCACCGTTAGATCCAGGGTATTGATTTTATCATCTGCATTCACATCACATCGGAAATTGGCCGCAGTCACCGGTTGAAACAGCTGAGCTTTGACTGCCGAAAGATCCAGAGTATTAACCGGCGCAATTTTATTCACTTCGCCGATAACCGAGCGGATATGAATATCGGTGTCGCCAGTTAACGGGTTGCCCGAGGCATCCGTGATGCCGGACAAATCCAGCTTCACGCAGGAATTATTCACCGCCCCGCTCAGGTCGATGACCAGGTCATTGCCCACCGGGGTGACCAGCACCAGCGTAGCGTTGGTCACCGTGACCGGGCCGCTAACCGGTTCATTAAAGGTCACGACAACCTTGATCGGGCCGTTGTTGACTGCATCCTTGCGGCACTCGATACCGGCCGCACTCGGCGGCGACAACGGCAGGCTGACATCGAACGTCTGGGCGGGATTCGCTCCATGCTGCCGGCGAGACACCGCGCTGATCATGAACGGCAACTGGACATCCGGCAGTTCTCTCGTCCAGATGGTGATGGCGTCCACGTCATCGTCACACGGCTGCGACATCAGCACACTATTCCAGCCCGCGAGCAAGGAATAGTAAATCATGTTGGGATTCAGTCCGCCGGATTCATTTACATTGGGCGTCAGCGGATCGTCCTCATCCACGCTGAAGATCACCGCCAGCACCGGCGCACCACCGGTCGTTGCGCTCAGCCAGGCAAACTCGAACGCATCCACATCCGTGCCCTGCGGCAGACCTAAATTCGCCTGAGCATCAATGGCCAGAACCGGACCCGCGGCCGTCACCTGATAGATATCCCCCGGATCCAGCGGGCCGCCGGCCGGATTCATGCCCGGCGCCTCGTGGTCCGAAGTGAAATACCAGATCGGACACTGTCCTTCGCTGCAAACGATATCCAGCGAATCCACATCGTCATCTTGTGAATCACCGCCCGGATTCGGGGCGAGGCTCTGATGTACACTTTGCTCGTCAGCAATTCCAGACGGCGGAACCAGAACCGGGAACGGCGGTATGGGCGCAGGTCCCAGAACCAAAGACAAAAGCTCATCGCCGCCCACTCCCGATCCATAGATGATCCCTGCGGGTGATGGTACCGTCACCGGTACATCACCCACTTTCCAACCCGCGGCCTGATCATCGTCATAGGAAATAATCAGGAACTGCGGCGGGTAAATGCATTGTGATATCGGCAACTGTTCTTTGGGCAGTTCCCGAGGCATATAGGGCAGCTCAAACTCGTACAAGGAAATGTCGATCTGGTCATGCCCGTCCAGATCGAAATATGCCGGGTCATAAGTCACGGCCGGCCAGGGTTTAGGCAGCAACATCGGCACCGGTACCCTCGTAGCTGGCGGGATTGCCCCATCCGGCGGATTCGGTGAGGGATCCCAGCCAAAGATGGTCAGATCGTCCTTGAAGCCATCCCGGCCAGGGGGAATGACCGGTGCACTCCGCCACCAGTAAACGTCACCAGGATCAAAGGCCTCGTCGCCATCCACCTGCGGATCGCTTAACTCCTTATCCGAGGCAATATCCAAGGAGAACTCAAACATGAAGGTATCCGGCTTAGGTGCTTCCTTGGTGGTCAACTCAAAGGCCAGATCCCGGGAAGTACCGGCCGGGTATTCGATTGGTTCACCACTGCCCCATACGCTGCCGGAAATCGGCGCGGTCGGGTCGAAGATGCGCACACCGTCATCCGGAGCCGGCAAATTCGCGTCCCTTGGACGGGTCTTCCAACCCCAGGCATATTGGGTAGGCAAACCGCTGTCGTAAATCGCGGCAATACTCACCCAATAAATGTTGTCGCCAGGCCCTTGAATAAACCATTGACCTTCCGGCAGATCACAACTGAACTTGAAGCAAGCCTCCGGTGGGGCCGTGGGATTACGCGGATCGATATCCCAGCCGACGAATTCCCACGTATAAACCCGACATTCATACTCCCAGAGTACCTCACCCGGATGGCTGTATCCCGAACCGTTCGGGGCCACATCCGTCCAGATCGCAAGATGGAACCCATTGGGGCGAGGCACCTCCGGCGGGACAGATTCCGACCAACCAATATAGGAACCCCACCAGTGAATATCCGCCACCGGATCGTTAGTGGTGCAAAGCCAGTCGTCGGCCGCGATCTGCTCGCTGGTGTATACCGATTTTTCGTTCCAGCCGTTGTAAACATTGTCCGGTACATAAGGCATCGGCGGCTGAGACCACTTCACATACATTCCACCGGTCCCGGAGGTTATCGCAAAGGCCATGTCACTATAGAAAGGATTGACCTGCCAAGGTGTAGAATTGGTTCGTTCGACCGATGGGCAGAGCCGGTAAATGTAGCGATTGGATTCCTGCCACCGCCAAATCGCCGGATTAGCCGAGTTGACGGAGATGGAGTTTACGTCGAAGAAGTACATGCTCCCCATGACCTGATCGTACGGCTCAGGCAAAATATACTCATATTTATAAATCTTACCCCCCTCACTGTTGATCATGCCTGTGTCCGTCTCGTTGACCGAGGCAAACGGTACATTCCTTGCCCAAACCGCCGGTTCGGCCGGCAGGCAGGGATTCTGCAATTGTGGCGTATGAATACTGAGGTGGAACTGGCTGATACCCGAACCCCGTTTCTCGTTACCAAAGTCGTCCAGCTCATAATTACCCCACCAATGCAGATCGGTCACTGGCCCGCCCTCGCACTGCCAATCATCCGCCATCCGCCGCCAACCACCGGCGTAATCGTGATCGTGCAGGCCGGACCAAGCTGGGTTAGGCAATTGCTCCCATTTCGGCGGGGCTACATGCTCACTGGTCAGCTCGAAGGCCATGTCCCAGGCATTGCCGGTGTGCGGCCACCAGATGGGATAACCTGCATTAAACACGTTGCCAACCACCGGTTGAATGGGGTCCAGTATGACCACCGCCGCATCCGGAGCAGGCGAGGCTGGATCGCGAGGCCGGGTCTTCCAGCCCCAGGGGAATTCCGTCATGGTCCCCTCATCGCATGCGGCGATACTGACCCAGTAAATGTTAGGAGCAGTCCCGCCCGGTTCCTGATAGAACCATTCCCCTTGAGGTATCACGTAATCGAAGCGGAAACAGGTTTCCCACCGCCCGGTCCGCGGATCGTAATCCATGCCCGCCCGTTGGCACGTGTAGTTGTAAGCCAAAATACTATGCAGGACGACACCCGGGCGACTCCAGGGCTCCTGCCCAATAGGCGCATCCGTCCAGATCGTGATGTGGAAGTGACTGGGTAAACGCGGCGGCTCCGCGCCCGTCCAATTCAGGAACGAGCCCCACCAGTGCACATCCGTCACCGGATCGGCGGTGGTGCAGACCCAGTCGTCCGCCACCACCGGACCATTCCACCAATCCGATGGCTCATTCCAACCGTAGAACCAGTCGTCAGGTTGGGTGGGCTCCGGAGGCTGGCTCCATTTGACGCGTTTTTCCAGGGCGGCGGCACCGAGAGTGGCGACGTCATCCTCGTCACCATGTTGACCTCCACCCAGTCCAAGATCATTAACGTCAATGGTATGCACCGTCTTGGACAGATCCTTTACAATGATCAGCACCGTTTGGGACCCGCCCTGCGTGTACATATCCATACTGGCCACTTCCACCCCGTCCACATACACCTTGGCCAATCCGTCATTCACATCCCCCACCATGTGGATGGAAACAACCTTGCTGGGAATCGTAGTCGTCGTCGTTATGGAATGTCCATTCTGGCGCAGCCAGATCTCGTTGGCGTCCCCTTCAACGCCCGTATTGGCGGTCGTCCAATCGTCGTACCAGGGCGGCGGACCCGCGCTGTAATCCGCGTCTCTCCACTCCAATATCGCGTACCCTTTGATCGTTTCGCTGCCGCTTAACGGATTCTCGAATTCCAGGTTGTTATAAGGCTCCCCGAGATAAATATCCGTGTTGGCCGATTGGTAATAAATGGTAACTCCCTTAGCCGATCCTGCCGCAATGAACAGTATGGCGATCAGGGCTAAAACCGCGCATGTCAAAATATGTTTTCCTCGCATTGTTGGTCCTCCTCTTAAAATCACCATAATGTGATCACTCATGGACATACCCACCGCTCGAAGTGTCATTACGAACAAACCTGAAAGGCAAAGGGAATCGCCGTACAAAATGCGCCCGAGGGAGACCGTTCTCTCAGGTAATGAAGCGTGAAAAGAAGTGCCCGGTTACTTTTCAGGAGTGTTTGGTTTTTCTCCGGCCGATACGCTGATTCCGCTCTTTGTTTGGAAAACAAGATATGGATCAAAAACGCGGAATCAATTATGCCCGTTACTATATGATAAGTGTACACCATGGTCGCGTAATAGCAAGGATTTTTTGGGGTATTTTCCCCCAAATACGTCTTGCGCTCTCTATTTTTATTCAGCTTCTGCAAAATCATGTTCGCCATGACTTAGAGAATACATAAGTCGTTATATTAAAGCGACTTATGCACATATCCTATTCTGATGATTCTTTAATTTTGGGTAGAGTTAAGCGAGGAAAAAGAGGCAAAGTCAAGGGAGGTCAGTGAGTTTTCTTTTTGGGCGGTCGCAAGCCGCGGGATTCGGCTTCCTGGGAGGACGAGAACCAACGACGATTGCCTTCCTTGATGCGTTTGGCGGCGGGTGAATCCGGCTCATGGTATACCTCGCTCCGCAGACTGGCCACCACCGGATGCATCGATTTGGGGCCGGCGGCTTCGGTAAGAAATTCGACGATTCGCTCCTCGATGCCCTTGACCTGGCCGAACATTCGCGTGCCGTGTAAATCCGTGCGCGCGGGGTTTGGGATAATCTCCTCTCGGGTATCGGGCGCGAACTTCTTCAACTGCTCGGCCGCCGCTTTTTCGTCCTCACTGGCCAACAGCAATAATGGTCGCCGGCCGTACTTCTGAATATGGCGAATCGAATCGAGACCGAGATAATCTGTTCCCGGAGTCAGGCAAACCATACCATCGACGCTTGCGTCCCGGCTCGCGTAATCCAGGGCTACGCTACACCCCACGCTGGCCCCGACCAGCACGAAGCGGGTACGATCAACATTGGGTTGCTCGGCCAACCATTGATACGCGGCCTCGACATCGCGATACATCTCGGCAAATAATTTCGGATCGCGCTGCTCCACTCGCCGGGTCAGGCCGAGCTCCGCCGGGCCGACGCTTTCGCCATGCCCGCGCGGATCGAGGGCCAGCACGGCAAAACCGGCGCGATGCAAGGCCGGGAGCAGGGGATCGTAACTGGAGCGGTCGTGTTTATACATCGGCAGGAGAATCACAACGGGGTGTTTTTCGTTATCCGCGGGGGCGGTATAAGAACCCACGATAACGATGTTGTCTTGCGTGGCCATGGTCACGCGCAGCGGCTTGGGCAGTTCGGCGGGATCGGCCGGCCGCGTGCTTGTCGCCTGACCGAAACAGATACTCACCCACAACAGACACCACCCGTAATGAAAAGGTTTTCGGAAAGCCATTGCGTTCACCCCTCGTGTTAATCCTAAAAACCCCGTGCCGGTTGCGGCCAGGCCGCCTTAACAAAACGCCCGTTCCGCAGGATCGCTTTGCCGTCCGCCTCAATAACACCCCCCTTGCGTAAATCGCAGACCATATCCCAATGCAGGCCGCTCTTGTTTTTCGCGCCGGTCTCCGGATAGGAAGCTCCGACCGCCGCGTGAAACGTGCCCCCGATTTTCTCATCGAAAAGAGTATTGCGCGTATATTCCTGAATATCGTAATTGGTACCGATGGCCAACTCGCCCAACACGCGGGCCCCCGCGTCCTGATCGAGCATCTTGATCAGGAAATCCTCGCCTTTGGAAGCCGAGGCATCGACCACCTTGCCCGCCTTGAATTGTAGACGAATGTCGTGAACCTCGCGCCCGCCATGAACTGCTGGAAAACTAAAACATACCACGCCGTCGGTGGCGTTCTCGTGCGGCCCGGTAAAGATCTCACCATCGGGGAAATTGAGTTTTCCGTCGCAGTTGATCCACTTGCGACCGGCGATACCGAAACGGATATCCGTACCCTGCGGGGTTTTGATCCGCATCTCCCGTCGTTTGTTCAGAAAATCGCAAAGGTGCTGCTGGCGGACGCTGATCTTACGCCACTGGGCGGCGGGATCCTTATGGTGCAGAAGACCGGCACGGAACACGAAATCCGCATACTGAGCCAAGGACATTTCCGCATCTTGAGCGGCCGACGGACAGGGATACTGGGTTCCGACCCAGCGAAGCTGTTTCTTACCCTTGGCCGCCGCCCGTTTCATGAAGAGATCCCAGACCGGTTTCTGGGCCTGGCTGACCATGGCCTGCTTTTTCGGGTCCACCCGGGTCATCGCCTTGGTGTTTTCCTCCGCCCACACGCCGATCGAACAATCGATGGCCTGGACCTCTGCTTTGAGGAGCGGGCTGACGTATTTGAGTTGTCTTTCGTGGGCTAGCGCGTAAAACAGGTCCGCGCACTGATCGTCTCGTAAACGCAGAAACGGGTGGCCCCCCGCCCGGAGCACTTCCCGAAACAAGGCCCTTACCAAAGGAAGGCTAACAGTCGAAGCGCTGATCCGCACCAGATCATCACGCTTGACCCGAACCGAATAATTTACCAGGACATCCGCCAATCGGTCGATACGTGTATCATTCATGAATCAGGCAACCTCCATTTCCCTGCCGTCGTCTTCCTTTCGGCCGTGATCGTACGGCTCCGGTTCAAACCCGAACGAAGCAGGTTATATCCACGACGGTCAAAGGGCAAGCCTCCGGCCCGCTTGTCGCGAAGCGAGCTTTCAACTATCATACTCCGCCGTATCGTATATCGTTTTTAGCGGATTACCCTTTCGTGGACTATTATGGGAAAGGAATATGATCGTGGCCAAGAAGAATTACCTGTTTACCTCCGAGTCCGTTTCACAAGGTCACCCGGACAAAGTATGCGACCAGATTTCCGATGCCATCCTGGACAGCCTGCTCCGCAAGGACCCGCTGGCCCGGGTGGCCGTCGAGACGATGGTCACGACCGGCCTGATCGCCCTGGCCGGCGAGGTGACCGTGCACAACAAGGAGGCCGAGCTGGCCTTGTCCCAGGCCGAGCAAACCGCTCGTGAAACCGTCCGTGAGATCGGCTATGACGATCCGGCTACCGGTTTCGACTATCGCAGTTGCGCGGTACTGCGGGCCCTGCATTCGCAATCGGCGGATATCAGCCAGGGCGTATCCAAGAAATCACGTCGGGAGCAGGGAGCCGGCGATCAAGGATTGATGTTCGGGTTTGCCTGTCGCGAAACCCGAGCACTGATGCCGTTGCCTATTCACCTCGCCCATCGGTTGGTGGAGAAGCTCACGGAGGTACGCGAGCAAGGGGTGCTTAAATGGCTTCGTCCCGATGGCAAAAGCCAGGTCACCGTGCAGTATGCAGGTGACGAGCCGGTCCGTATCGATACCGTGGTGATCTCGACGCAGCACAACGAATCGGTTATCGACCCGCGCAGCAACAATATGTCCAAGAAAGCCCGGCAGCAGATCATTGACAAGGTCATCAAGCCGGTGGTGGTCAAGGAACGCCCCGATCTTTGGCGTAACGGCATTCGTTTCCATATCAACCCCACCGGTCGATTCGTGATCGGCGGTCCGCACGGTGACTCCGGGCTTACCGGACGAAAAATCATCGTGGATACCTACGGCGGTCGCGGCCGACATGGCGGGGGAGCTTTTAGCGGCAAGGACCCCAGCAAGGTCGATCGCAGCGCTGCGTATATGGCCCGCTACATCGCCAAGAATGTCGTGGCCGCCCATCTGGCCGAGGAATGCGAAGTCCAACTCGCATACGCGATCGGGGTGGCCGAGCCCGTCAGTGTGAATATCGACACCTACGGGACCGGGCGAGTCGATGAAAAGAAACTTTCGAGCCTGATCCGCGATCTGTTCCCTCTGCGTCCGGGCGAGATCATCGACCACTTGCGCTTACTGCGGCCCATCTATCGCGAAACCGCCCGAAACGGTCACTTTGGGCGCACAGGCGCGGGGTTCACGTGGGAAAAGACGGACATGGTCGAGAAACTGAGGAAAGCCGCCGCGAAATGGATGAAATAATGTTCCGGTGGAAATAACTGGTGCATCCGGGGCCCGGGTAACCTCCGGGCCCCTGTCTTTGTTATTCTTCTTGGTTGGCCGCTTCTCGCGCAAGAAAGGTAATTCCTACCATGACACGACAACAAATCCGAACAGTCATCAAGGAAACCATGAACAAGAAAAACATCTCTGAACGAGAGTTATCCCGCAAGGCGGAGGTTTCCGTGCAGGCTATTCAGCGTTTCCTGGCCAACCGCGACGAAGTCAGTACACCGGTAATCATGCGTCTGCTGAAAGCCCTGGAAATCGATACGCGCTGATCCCATGATTTCTTATTCGCCGATTTCAAGCAAGCGCACGGCGGCTATGCGGAGATCATGATTACCCCCGGCGGAGATGCGCAGATCGCCACCCGCAGCCTGCCGGTCCATGAAGCGGGCCTGAGACAAACGCACAACGGCTTTTTGCCAGCCCTTTTCCCCCTTCGTTTTGTACTCGACGAGTCGATAGGCGTCTCCTTTTTCGGGGACGATGCCACCCAAAGCCGAGTCATATTCGATACGAATCGTTGTGCCGGGCGTGCCGGAATCGTAATATTCGATTTCCAGATCGAAATCCCGATCGGCAAAATAGGCGTGCTCGTTCCGTACCGCATAGGCCAGATAGGAGGCCTTGGGGGCGGAAATATGATAACACGACTTGCCTTCGTATTCCGTCACCTCCCGTGAGTCAACCGGCCGTAAACGCTGATCGATCGGTAGCGGTTTCAGCTCCGTATAGGTCGTCTTACCGGCCAGGGCTTTTTCCAGACGCTCGATGGCGTCGGTGATATTCATTCGCCCGGCGGTCTCCTTTTCCACGGTGACGTTTTCGTCCATTTCGTTGCTAAAGGTCATGTTCTGTTTTTCGTTGAATTCCACCAAGATCTGACGACAATGATCCAAGGCGTCGGCCAGTCCCTTGCGATATTCCTCCTGTCGACCGGCCCGCAATTGCTCGAAGGCCTCCATGACCGCCCGGACACCCGCGAAATAATGGTAATGGATAGACAACTGGTAACGAAAATCAAGATAGCGTTCGCGAGCGGCCGGATAAATCTTCGGGGCAGAGCGCTCGCATAAATCCAGGGCCTTGCGCGCATCACCCGCCAGACGATTCAACTCGCGAAGACTACGCGTACGGTAGTGTTCCGGGAGCACCCAGAATTTATCGATGTTGAAGCTCCATCCCGAGAAATGGAATTGACTCATCCAGTTCATATCCACGACGTAATAGGACCAGTTGGCACCATCGATGCGCAAGGCCTCGGCCAGATCGCCGGCGGCTTCGCTGGAATAATGATTACGGAAATAGTCGCGGACCCAGACGGACACGTCGGTCGTGGGATCCCAGTTGAGTTTGAACAAGGTGTGAAACTGCAGACCGACAATCCATTCCTGATCGCGTTCATAGACCACGAGCGGAAACCCCTGGACGGCCGGCAATTCGGCGGCCTTGGCGGCGGTTTCGGAAATCCCTGACCCCAACTGCCAGCTTTGATCGACTCCGACGGGATTCGAGCATTCGGTGGTCAGTCGATGGTCGATTAGGAAGGGACGATTCAGGGCTTTGAGCCAATCTTCCGGAATATTGTGATGATAGGTGGGCTCCCAGTCGCTACCGTCGTTGAAGAAGCTGCTGGCCTGCGGTCCGCCCCAGCCCCACTTGCACTCAAAAATAACATTGGGCGGCATGGTTTGGGCATAGGCGATGTCCCCTGATGCCCGGCGATATCCGGAAATGATGATCGGCTTGTCCGGAGCGGTCTCAACCGAGGTATCCACCAGGAAGCGCAGAAACTTCATCACCGTAGGCCAGGTCTGGCCGGTACGCCGCCGGGTAGCCTCACATTCGGTACAGAAGCAGCCGCCCGATTCGGCCCACCAGCGAAAATGCAGACCGGCGATTTCCGGATAGGTCGCATGAATCTCCTTGACGATTTCCTGGTAAATATCCCAGGTGCCGAACTGCGACAGGCACATGGAAAACTTCAGCGGTCCGCGGCCGCATAATCCTCGCTCGGTCAGGACTTTCTGGGTGATCGGCACGGTAACACCGCCGGGAATATAGGAACCGATGAAAACCCGGACACCGCGATCATTGGCATATTTGAAAAGCTCCTTGCGAATCGCGATGGCCTGGGCTACTTGTTCCGGTGAATAGCGATGAAGCCCCTCGAGTTGTTTGGCCTTGGGGACCACGAATTCCCACCAGTTGAAACCGTCGTTGTAAGGCCAGTTGACCACATAATTGCCTTTGTGGCGGCTGATCCAATCGACCCATTTTTTCCAGATGTCGGCGGTTGCTTCCAGACCTTCGGGGAGTTTCAGTAAATCGGCAACACCCAGTTCCAGATTGTGCAGGTAAACGCCGCGCCAGGGGTAAAAGGGCGCCTGCGTTTCGTTCAGGTCCAGGCGAAGCAGATCATTGATCCTGGCCGCTCCGGGAGCAATTTCAAAATCAATATCAGCGTTTTCATAACCAAGCAGTTTTTCATAGAGTCGTTCGACCAGTCCATAGGCCCCGTTCAGGACGCCCTTTTCATCCTTACCCAAAAGAAGAATAGTCGGGGGTTGTTGTTCCTTAAAAGTGTGGATGAGGTACCCCTCCGGCTTGACGGTATCAAGCGGAACCTTCTCCGCATAGGCCGGCACGTTCCTTGGTAAACGGACGTCCACGAAGGCTTTCACGCCTTGCGGAATCGTCTCCAGGGATTTAATCAGCACCACCTCAGTATCGAACAGGCGTCCGAGGTAGCTCTGCAGCTCACGACCGGCGTGTTGCACCAGTGGAGGAGCGTTCGGATCGTGAAAGATCGCCAACTGTGCGTCCGCCCTGGCCAAGGGCAGGCCGACCATCTCGGTTAGAAAGACCATTCCAAAACCGATACACCAACAGGATATGCTTTTTAATGTTCCGTACATGCCGTTGATCCTATTTCAACACATTTCGATTCACGATCAACCAAACAAGTTACAGGAAACTCGTTCAGGAAAAAAGGGCCGATAGACAGGTAAGAGAAAAATACGCACGCAGAGATTCAGCGTACCCGAATGGTTATAAACTGTCATGGTTGTGTGATTTTGCCGTCTCAGGACGTTTCCAAACCGTGTAGAAAATCCTTACGTGCCCGAACGAGCGCTTTTTTATCCTCGGGCATGTCGGGCTCGGCCAGCAGCGTCGCGCAGCCCTCGATGAACATGGGAATACCGTAACTCCCCGCCCACACGCGATCCTCCGGGCGACGATTGGCGACCATTTTGAGAAAGCCCTCGAACTCGGCAAAATAGCTGCCGTAGATGTGAAATGAATCGGCAATGTGGCAGTATGAACCCACCTCAACCCCCAGGTCGCGGGCTATTTCGACCTGCAACTCGATGAAGGCATACATATTCATGAAAGCGGCCTTGAAAGCGTCATTACTGCGCATGTGTACGTTCATGTTCAGCCGCCCATTCTGCACCCGGAAGTGCATCCGTTGGAGGCAGGCCGGGTCGGCAATACCCATATCTTCCCACGCCTTCCAGGTGACGGCCTGCGCCCGGCGCGTGAAACCACATGCTCGAAGCATCGCCACGCACTGCGCAATCTGGTTGATGGGTTTGTCCAAGCCGGGCACGTCGTACTCAAACAACCGCTCGTGATAGGTGTATTCCCATTTCCCCGCGGCCGGGTCGATCCAATGATCGTGTACACCATACAATACTTCAGCCCGATATTTCTCAAGGTCCTCCAATCCTCCGGGAAAAGCCCGATGAATACGCGGCTCGGCCAGCGGCTCGGTCACATGAATCATGGCGCATACATCGCGGCTTTGGGGATCCTCCGGCTTATCGTACTGGGTTGGAAAACTTTCCCCTTCCGACCAACAGGCGATGACCGCCCGTTCCCAGGCCACGGGTAACGTCCGTTCGACGACATGAATCGTTCGCATGATCTTCTTCCGGTCAGGCGTGCGTTTTTAAGCCGACATTACGGTGGAGCGGTCGGTTTCTCACCCTCTCCCACCCACGTGCCCCTCCTTGAACCGCAACCTCCAAAATAATCGAGGCCAAAGAATCAACCATGAGACCTGCGTAGCGGTCGAGTATTGGCGATCTCCCGGGGACCACCGGTCTTGGCCCTTTTTCCTATTTTCTTTCGGGCTTGAGCGCTGACCGGATTACTTAGCTCCTTGCGCGCCTTATCCACGATTTTCCACATCTTGGCCGCCAGGGCCTCGGCCTGATCCGGCAGCACAAGCTCGGAAGAACAGAAATCCAAGCCAACGGTGATTTCCGCATCCGGCTCCGAGGCTTCATGCATCGCCTCACTGATAGGATCAATGTATTCGTCGGTTAGCACGAAATCACAATGAACAATATCCATGGTAACGCCGGCGTGCTGCCTTCGGGGCTTGACGATGATGCAGGGTATTCCCTCCATCAAGCAGAATTTCTCCCAAGCCTCCAACAAATTACGCCTGCGACCGACAACAAATTTCCGGCGTCTGGCCTGTTCAAACGCTTCCAACAAGTTACCCGCGAGCCGATAAGGCCGTCCCGTCCAGTCGATCTGTTCTTTTTCCGCCATGATGTTTTTTATCTCACTTTGTCTTGAGGAGCCTCGGGATCGTTCGTACGGAACGACTCCCTCCTCCCATGATAAAGCCGCGCCCAAGTCATCGTTTGCCTCGGCTTTACCCAAATACGAATCTTCCTGCGCGAACTCCGGTAAAAGATATACATTTAATCGATGGGGAATGCAACCATAATCCACCACCCAACAGCGTAATCTTTCTGTATTTCCGGCCCTTGACGTATTTGCCGCATACTCGCGTTACCATTCCTAATCGAATCGCGAACTCAAGCGGCCGATACGCCCTTGCTGCAATTTGATACGCCAAAGAGTATACTTCAAGAGGCAAAACATACAAGAGGAGGATTTGCTTGCTCTTGCGTGCGACTGCCCGGAGTAATTCAATAAACGATACTGTCCATAATTAATGTATTTATTATTTTCATATACTACTTCTTGATTGCATTTTTATATTATTTATCAGATGCCCCACAGGTTTTTGTCATTTCAATCCATGTCCCCGTGTGGTAAATCAAGGAACTTGACGAAAAAACGATTATTTTTTTAATTTTGGTGACAACCAAACAACCTTTTTATTTCGGTTGCGTTCCGGGGCGAAAAACGGGACTTTGGAAACCATTACCATAAACGTCGAAAATGCGAAACTGCAGGCGGATTTCCGCCGCCGGTACTTCGGCTGAAGCAAATTTTTCAGCCAGCAGTTCGTTGCCCCACGGCTTCGATACCCATTCCGCACGGAACCAATCCCCCGGGGCCCACGCCCCATCGGTTCGCAGATAAACGAAATCATACCAGACATCCTGGGTGTGCTGGCTGGCCCCCGAACCGATCATCACTGCATTCCTGAAGTTGCCGCTTTCGGTGAACAGACCCGTTCCGGCAATCACCGGCTGCCCATTCTCATCCACGTAAAGATCAATATTTTCGCCACGGACGGCCAAGCGATAGGTATGCCATTGTTCCACGTCGAGTGGCACGAATTTCCCGGAGCGTTCCAGCCCTACACCCGTATGACCCGGTTCATGAAGCAAATAAAGCGACTCACAGGCGCGATCGTCGGCCACTCCCAAATTGCCGGCCATCGCATGCCCACCGGCAAGGCAACGCATCCGGGCAACGACGGTAAATCCAACAGACGAATCCACCTTGATTTGCCGGGTATATTTGATCTTATCCCCCCATTGCGTACCGGTATCATGGATGCGCAAATATCCGTCCTGGATGGATTCATATCCGGTCCGGCCTTCGCTCTTAACCCAACCCGCCTCGGCCGGGAGAACGTCGCATTCATATTGATAAGCCCATTTATCCGTAGGTTTCGACCACGTGCGACCGGAGTCGATGCTATAGACATACTGGGCGGAGGAAACATCGAGAATGGCATCTCTTCCATCCATAAGCACATAACCGTTCAGCCGCCCGTCCTCGGTCTTTTCCGACCGGCATTTCTTCCATTGCGGACCCTGGATAATCGTGACTTTTAACGGTCCGCTTTGCCAAAGTTCACCGCGCAAGTCTTTTACGAAAAAACGCAACCGGTTTTGATCGCTGAACTGATTAAACGGCACACCTTTAACCATAACCTGTTCCAGCTCGGTGCTGCCCTTTTTTGCCGAACAGGACGGCGGGCATGAGGTCCAGTTCACTCCGCCATCGGTTGCATACTCCGCCCGCAGGGAATCCACATCGATCCCCGCCACCAGCTGAATTTCTATCGAGCAATCCGGAGTGATTGAGCTGGTCACGCGCGGCCGGAGATTTCCAAAGCCGTAAACCGCGGGAATGGTTCCGCCCAAGGCAACCAGGGGCCGCGAAAGCCCCTCGTGCAGCACCTGGTAATCGTTCTTATAGGTACGGGTATCCAACGTCGTTTGAGTCTGAAGTTGGGCCCGATGGCGGTCGATCCGGGCGATGGCCGCATAGGCCAAGGCCTTGGCCCGTTCGATCGAGGGTGGTCCGGGAAAACCGAGCGCCCCCGGATCGAGGATATTCCTCCCGAACGGTGGAGCGGTGATGGCCGCCCGCCACGTGGCCGCCCGTGTGTCACTATCCCAGTCGGGATCGGGATCATCATAGTGATAGGCGATATCCTCCGCCGCCTCGGGTGGAAAATGCTTACGACAAAACTCCAGGATGATGGCGCGATAGTCCTTGTCGGGGTCGGCCATAAGCTCGCTGAAGGCGTAGAAGTTCAGGCGGTTAGCGGTATAAAACGGATAGCCCCCGTAGCGGTCCGCCCGGGTGACGGCCCCCTGAGGTTTGAAGACCCGCTCCGGGGCAATCCATTTCTCGCGCACCGCCGCCCGCCCTTCGCAATAATGTAGATAGGTCTGGAAATACCGGCTCATGACATAGGTGGCCAGGCCGTGCCAGAAATATTCGCCACCCAGGTCGAATTCGAGCATCTCGTTGTAACCCTGATTGGCGATCTTGCCGAGCACCGGGTTCGGCGAATCCATGTTCCACCAGTCGCTCCCGTGGCCGCTGGGTGTACCCACATTCTTGCTGTGTAACCAGATGCCGCGATCGCCGGTCTCCTTGCCGTATTCGAGAATCGCATCGGCGATCTCATCGAAATGCGGCGATTTTTCACCGGGCAGACCTCCCGCCCAGGTACGTACGTAAAATGTCTTTTTGTGCTTGCGGCATTGCTCCTGGATGACCGCCATGACTTTCTTGAAACGCGCGACATTGGTGGCCGTGTTATCCGGCCCATAGAAGAAAAACGGATGGTCGTAGATTTCGTAGCCGTCATTGAACATGGCCACTTCACTGAAAGTCAGTACCACGCCGTCCACTTGCGGGCAACCGATGGTCGTATCGCTGAATAGTTTGTCATAGCGCCAGGCCAGCCATTGCCACAGTTCCTCATGATTGGCATCAAGTACCCGTCGTTTTCGCCGGTTGATCGGGTCGTCCTTTTCCTCGCCGTAACAGAGCTTCGCGAGTTCGGCGGGCATTTCGCGCGTGCAGAATTCATGCACCCAGATGGTCACTTCAGGGATGCCGTAGGCGTGCGCGTAATCGATCAACTCGCGGATATTCGACCGCCGATGCGGGTCCGGGGTCGATTCCGGCCGGCCGTTCTCTTCGAGCGAGTACAGCACATTGGTCGTGTTCATCACGATCCGGTGGGACAATTCCAGGTGGTTGATTCCGTATTCCGGCGCATGACGGATCATGTCCTTGCAGTAATCCATATCATAGGTCGTGAAATTCCAGCCGACCTTGCGGGGATAGGGCTTGTCCAATTCGCCGATAGGTACGGATTCCTTGACGACGATAAAACCGGCCCCCGGACCTTTCAGAGCGGGTACGACGACCTCGCCGGCCGGAAATCGCCGGGCATAAACCTGATACCCCGCGAAGGTGGGATCATTGACGCCCACGATCATATCGGTTTTCGTCCATGAGCGAATGGCGTCAGGGACCGGAACTCCCGCCGTCCAGCATACGTACACCATGCTCCGCAGATCGATCTCGAAACGTACTTCGTCCGCGTTTGACGGGGCCACGACCAGCAACTGCCCCCCCGCCAGCGCCTGGGGCACGGCAAGAATCTGTTGTTTCTCGTCCACAGGACAAATGGCATTATCCATGAACTCTGCGACACGGCCGGTTTCCGGCTTTGTCAGGCGGACGGATAGTCCGTATGAGGGAAACGTGGTTATCAGCAAAGCCCAGACAGATAAAACGAGGTGAGTTCCCCTCATCCGCAATCTCCAGCTCTTAGGTGCATTCATGACCGCATACTCCCGATGATGATCCGGTTCAAGGCGCAAGGCACGAGACCATTGCCTCGGAAAGATTTTCAGGATCCATCAAATTCAAGCGCCGCTGGGCCCATACTAATTATGGACAACCACCATCACCTCCAGGGTAGCCACCAGGCTGGCGATAGCGTGAAGGACCATCGTCGTAATGGTTGATTTTGTCAACCAGCGACATACCCCCAAAAGTAATCCCATCAAAAAGATTGTCAATATGCCATACCAGTCATATTGCAGATGGAGCGCGGCCCAAATCAGGCTGGGGATCACAATCGCACCGACGTTACCCACCGGTGAACCGGTCAGACCGGTGTACATGAAGCCGCGAAATAGGAGTTCCTCCGCAACCGGCGCGGCAACAATCAAGGTAAACAACAATATAGGTAAAAGCCCCGCGGTCTTGTAGATGTTTATCATGAATGGTGAAACTATGGGGCGCTCTGACAACCAAGTGATCCCATCGGACATGATAATAAAAATGATCATGGCCAGGGACCAAAAAGCCAACTGTCGACCACTCGGCAGGCGTAAGGCCAAGTACTTGCTTATCGGATAGCGCCGGATGACCACCGGCAAGAAAACAAAACCACAACCCACTAACGAAGCGACGATATAGCTGAGGGAAAAGAACCATCCACTTTCGGATATCGTTTCGATATACACGATCATGTTCAGATCGGGTTTGTTGACTGAAGCCCAAATCAAAAGCACAACCAAGACGGCCATCCCCCCGACGATTTCCATGAGGCCTATCAACAGCGACCAGCCCATCGTCGCCCAGAAACCCCAGGGTTTGAGCACGTGGGGGAAGTCTCTCGATATCTCCTGAGCAACCGGAATTACCGAAGCAGGTTCCAGGCCATGATTCGTCTCCTTGATATAGTTCGATTCGTTATTCATAAGCCTAGGCAACCCACACGAAGTGCGAAACGGGGACGCAGTTAGTATCGAGGACTTGCGACACGATTCACCTCACATTTCGACCAGCCTGCGGACCGCAGCAGCCTGGAACAGAAAAGAGAATGCCATTCCCGCTCCTTTTCACCTTCCGGCCTTTGCGGATAATGCAGAGACCATCCATGATTCGCCCTTCCATATACCAACCTTGTATCTCATAGAACCCCTGACGGACTGAAAGCACCAATTTCGTGGCAACTTAACGGCCGCGGACTCCAGAGTGCCTGCCGATTGTTAAAGGTAATCTTTTTTTGATCCTCGGGATAAAGCATAACGCGGAGCCGAGGCACGGGCAAGAAAATCTCGCCCGCCTGGATGAATTTTCATGAAACCTTGAGGGAGAAATCGATCGCTTGTGTCGTTCGTGTTTCTCCGGTGGGTGGCGGGTATAAACCGCAAACAGGCCGGATGACCGAGCTTTCCCCGCCACGGGCGGCAACACCCCCGAAGGTCTCGCTCAATCCGTCGCTTCCGTCATGGTGCGCTTCCGGCTTTCCGCCAGTAACAGCGTGACCATTCGTTGTGGTCCCAGCTTTACGTTGGCGAATCCTGCCTTGTTTACCTGAATTTTGCGCCGGGGACGTTCCAACAGGTCACAGCCAAAGAGTTCTTGCCCTCGTCGCAATACGGGCAAGTTTATCCGAGCAGTAATCGGCTCGACATCCGAGTTCCACAGACGGAGCATCAAGCCCGGCGCGAAAGTCGCCGGTTGAAGGGCTAATAGGTGCACCTTATCCGGATGAACGCTTAACAATGATTGGCCGGGGTGTCCCTTAAAATCCCCCACCACGGAGGCCAGCAGCGGACGAAACAGTTCCGCCCCGCCGCGCGCCAGACCCCCGTCCCATTGGTCATTACCCGTCGGCTGCAGAACAAAATCATAGGACCATTTGCCCGTGGGCGGCGACAGTCCCGGCGGGGTTGTCATCAAAGCCGCATAAACGTGCCCCGTCTTGTAACTGCCGGCCGGATCAAACCGCCAGGCCGCCGGACCACCCAGACCAAGCATGGGAGTATGCAACGGAAAAAAGTTTATCCCCGCATGGGTATACTCCATGCGTAATCCATGATGAACGAACATTCGGGCGGCGTTCGATCGACCGGCCAGGTATTCGCTCGGCTGAAACGTATGAAGGATGCGGTTGACCAGAACGCAGGGTTCGTCGCCGGCGAAAGGAAAGAATGCATAACCGGCCTCGGGGCCTGGGTCGCGTGGTCCGCTGGACAAGGCCATATGGATGTACAACTCCGGCCGGCCGCGATAGAGCGTAAAACTTGTCCGACAGGAAAAGGGTTGCCCGGTCGTGGGTCGCGCGGGGCCATCGGCCTCAACCGTGATTCGCGCGGAAAAGGGACCGACCTCAGAGGTGATCCTCGCTGGTCCGAGCGCGGCAAGCCCATGCTCCGCCGGTTGCTTTTGTTTTGAACCCTGAAGATAGTCCATCCATTCGGGGGGGCACTTTCGATAGACGGAGCGGGCATACTCCAGCAACCGCTGGCGATCGGGACGTTCATACAAAAAAGAGCCGAGCGGATGTTTCGCCATGTCCGAACACCATTGGTATGACCGAGCCCGATCATGCCAACGAGCAAGACCACCCACCCGGTTATACATCAGGGACTGGTCACAGGTATGCAGTGTCAGTGTTCGCTCCTGCCAGTCGGCGAACAAGCCGGGCTGCTCGCGGCCGGCCGTCTCGCGAATGTCCAGAGCCAGATACCCGCAGGCCGGCACCATGGGAGCAATAAATTCGACATATCCCCGCCTGCGCTCATAATGCACGACCCCTTTTGTCGTCGGATCCAGCAGAGCAAACGGACCGGCCGGCAGTTTACTCTCAGGCAGGCGGACCAGTCCACCCCGCGGCCAGCTCAATGCGTTAAACAACAAAACATGCTTTCCCGTCGGGATCGTCGGTCGTGCCTTGCGGGTGGTCGAAAACCGATGCCAGCCGGTATCAAGGATTCCCGCCCCGTCGCTTTCGATTAACTGACGGCATACCTTGGAGGTATCCGCCCACTGTCGCGAGGTCGCAAATTGACGGAAAAACCCGCCCTCCAGCATCCGCAAGATGTCCGCAAGCGTATCATCTTCTCTCCGCGAACGCTCCGCCGCCGTCTCCCGTGGATCGCCGGTCGGAACAGGCTCGCGAACCTCGATAAATTCCCCTTCTACTATCGGGATTTTCTTGCCATGCCGCCCGATCAACGCGTCGGCATAATCGTCCATCGTGCCCAAACGATATCGCGGGAAATCGAAATGCCTCTGAATCCATTCAATTTCACAAAGAGTTTGGCACGCCCCAGATTCTTTAGCATCCGTGATGCGCTGAATGGAAAGCCAATGATCCCAAGGCCAATCCACTGGAGGCAGCAGAGACGTTTCCAGGCTGGAAAGATAATGTACCAGCACCATGCTCTCGTCGGGCAGCTTCCACCGGAAAAGGGGCGGCACGCGGAGGGGCAGGGCCTCTTCATCACCGCCCATCAGTATCATCGTCCCTCCGGCGGCGGTAACGGCCATACCCAATGAAGCACTCGCGGCGGTCATTCCGCTGATATCCGCCGTCCGCGGCACCGGCCGACGCGAACTTTCGGCTAAATACCGTGCATGATAGAACAGTTGGCACAAGCTCTCGGCGTCCGACAATTCATCGTCGACCAAGCTGGGCACCAGATCCCAGGTAACTCGCCCCGCGCCGATATATTCGACGAGCCTTTCCTTTATCCTCACGGGTAATTCCTCATCCATGAGGGCGCTTTCCAAGTGGTAAAACGGCATTTTCATCACCAGTCTGGGATCACCGGTCAACTTGTCGGCGGTTTGAAAATGGTCCAATAATCGTTGGATCATGGCCTTTCGGTCATACCCTTGATCCGCGGTCGTTCCCAGGGGCGTCGTCCAACAGAAATCGAAAACGGTATGGACCTGCACGGGCCGGGCCGGTTCCAGCAGGAGGGTGTCGCGAAAGGTTTTCCCCTCGGCGGTGCGCCAGACGGCCCGGCAACGCATCGGCCGCGCCGGCCGGGCGATGCGCAGGAAATAACACCCTTCTTGGTCCGGAAAGGACAATAACTCAACCAACGAGGACGTATATTGCTTTCGGCCAATCCATAGGCTGACCTCGCCACCCGACCCCAACGACGAAGGACACACAAACCCCACGGCCTGCCGAAAAGCCCCCCCTGATTTCGTTAAGAACGGTGTCCATACCAATCTGAAACGGCCTGCATGATTCACAAACAACTCCTCATTTCTGAACACAAAGCGATGTTTGTACCGCCCGTGGCGCAATCATGCAACCGTTATAGGCAATGAAGTCCCAATACCTCCCTTCCCCGGCCTTGCAAATTCTCTTTGGGGCATCGCACCGGACACTTCTTTCTGTTATAATAGGGGCAAGGAGTATAAAACCATGGCCACGATTCGTCGTTCCTTGCTTCTGGGATTTGTTTACGCCGCCATCCTATCCGTCCTCGGTTGCGGTTCGGCTAACCCACTGACGGATATCCCGCCCACCCAACCCAAGGTGGCCAAGCTGGCGCTCAGCGGGTGTCATCGCGAAATCGACACTGCGGAAACCGACGACAAGACCTACCCCTATTGTGGCGACGCCAGCCTCGAACTGACCGTCGAGACGGGCGCATTGCATGTTCTGCATCGAAATGTCGCTTACAACTGTTGTGTCGATGAAGTAACGATCACGGCCGTCCTGGAAGGCGACACGCTGATCCTGACGGAGCAGGAAACCACGACCATGCCCTGCCGCTGCATGTGTTGTTACGATGTCGAGGCCACCATCACCAATCTGGCGGCCGGGACATATACGGTTGAGTTTTGCTCGGTAGATCCGGCGGTCGGCGGCTTGGCGTGCGAAACGCAAACGATCGTGATACCATAGCCGTTATGCCCGGCCATCAGTCATCCGAATCCACCCCCAAAGTTCCAGGACCCCCACCCCTTCGTCTTGTCTTCTGGGAAACCACGGCCGGCTGCAATCTCGAATGCATGCACTGTCGGCGGTTGGATGTCGCCCATGACCTGATGCGTACGGACCTGAGCACGGACGAGGGCCGGCGATTGATCGATCAAATCGCCGAGGTCGGTCGTCCCGTTCTGGTCTTTTCGGGTGGTGAGCCGTTGTTGCGGCCGGACATATTCGATTTAGCCGAATGGGCCAAGAATCGTGGGTTGCTAACCGCCCTGGCCACCAATGGTACGCTCATCGATGAGTCAATCGCCCAACGGATTGCCGCCGCCGATTTTGACCGGGTCAGTATTTCACTCGACGGTGCCGACGCCGCCACTCATGATCATTTTCGCGGATTGACCGGCTCTTTTGATCGGGCCGTCCAGGCCCTCCATCTGCTCCGAAAGCTCGGCGTACCTACCCAGATCAATTGCACCATCGCCCGGCACGACATGGACCAGATCGAAGATGTGCTCCTACTTGGCGAGCGGTCGGGAGTGGCCGCCGTCCACTATTTCCTGCTCGTTCCGGTCGGTTGCGGCGAGCAGATCGCCGAGGAGCAAATGCTCGACATGCGGGAAGTCGAGGATCGGCTGCAACTGCTGGCCCGCCTTGAAGAACAAACGAAGTTGCAGATCAAGGCCACCTGCGCCCCGCATTACTTCCGTATCCGCCGACAACAGGTTAAGGACCGTCCAAAGAACAAAACCCCTGCCCCTGCCGGTCGTCACGGTTCGCTGCATTCGATCACCCGCGGCTGCCTGGCCGGCTCCGCGGTTTGCTTCGTCTCCCATCAGGGTGAGGTGTTCCCCTGCGGCTACCTGCCCGTGCCCGCCGGCGACATCCGAAGCCAATCCTTCGGCGACATCTGGCGGAACAGCCCTCTTTTCGCCGAGCTTCGCGACCCCGGCAAGCTTGGCGGCAAGTGCGGACGCTGCGAATTCAAAATGCTCTGCGGCGGCTGCCGGGCCCGGGCCTTCTACCAGTTCAGCGACTATCTGGCCGAGGAACCCTACTGCGCGTATGAACCCAAAGGCAAGATGCCAGGGAACCGCTCATGAGAGCGATCATGCTATGGATTACTCCGTCAGCGTCACGCCGTTGATCTGCACTTCCGTGTAAAAACCCCCGCCGGTGGTATTGAAAAAGATAAAACTGATGGTATCACCACAGCGGAAGTCATAGCCTCGGCGGACCAAGGGACCGTTCACGCTGGTGATGTATTCCTCGTCGTTGAGGTACTGCCAGGCGAAATCGGAAACCACGGTACCGGTCTCCGAGCAGTCAAAATCGGAGGTCCACATCTCCAAGGGGGCCAGCGGATCGCCGATGTCGATCCAGGTTTCATCATTAATGAGTTGGGCATCGTCGCTGACGTTGGCGTCGGGATGGACATATAAACCCGGATCGACGGGATAATCCGTCTCATTGATCAGTTCGACGGTCACCGGCAGGATGACACCATCAATCAACACATCATTAACCCACACTTCCGTGTAGAAACCTCCCTCGACGGTATCGACAAAAATAAAGCTCACGGTGTCGCCGCACTTGAAGTCACGGCCAATGGTGACCAGGGGGCTGTTTTCGCTGACCACGTATTCCTCATCGTTCAGGAACAGCCAGGCGAAATCGGTGACCATGGTGCCGGTCTCCGAGCAACGAAAGTCATAGGTCCACAGTTCCAGGGGGGCCAGCGGGTCGCCGATATTGATCCAGGTCTCGTCCGCAATCAACCGGGCACTGTCGTAGACCCCGGCGTCCGGATGGATATACAGGCCCGGATCAATCTCATAATCCGTCGTGTTGATCAATTCGACCCGGACCGGCTTGTCGTCGGGCAGAATGATGGGAAAATCCGCACAGGAGGGGCCCATGAGTGCCGCCAGGAGCACGCCGCCGATCATGCCGCGTAACAAACGCTTCGTCCAGTCATGCATGTACATCATGGACCTCCTTCGCTATGAGGGGGAAAAAGGATGGAACTTCCTGCGGCCATTCCATTATAAGGCTAGGACAGCTTGCCGACAAACCCCAAAACCATGATTGCTCTCAACATCGCAACATTTCATGAGCGGGAAGGGGGTGATCCGGATGCAGAAAAAATTTGCAGGCCCCCTCTTGCGTTGCCCTTGCGATACGCTATGATAAGTTTCGTTCACAAGTGAATAGGTCACGATTGCCGGTTTCCGCCTCGCGGAATGAAATGGGAAGGTGGTGCAAAGCCACCGCGGACCCGCCGCTGTAATCGGAGGTATCGGCCGCAACAGCCATTGTCCACCCGGTCCTATCGGATCGACGGATGAGAAGGCGCGGCTGAACACCGGATCGGTAAAAATCAGTAAATCGATCCTACCCTCCGTAAGCCAGAAGACCTGCCTGCAAGCGTGTTCGTCGTGTAAGTGCCCCGGGCATGGGTACCGAACGTTTGTCTGCCCGGGATCCGCTTCGCCGTCGCCATGTGCGTCGGTTTGTCGGGTCCCTTGTCGTTTTGGCGGAAAACCATCCCAGTATCCGTGTCTCGCGGGTACTGGGATTTTTTTATGGCAAGGCGGCTCGAGGTCGGCCGCCGTGGAAGAGAAGGAGAGCAAAATGTTTCAAGCAAAGTGGTTCGCCGTTCTGGTGTTTGGAGCGGCAAGCGTCTCGTTCAGTTATTCAACAATGGCCGGGACGATCGAAGTGGGTAGCGGAGCTAATTCCGCGAGTCTTTATCTGGAGTTCAAGGAAGGCGCGGTGTTCGATTTTCTCGTGCATTTTGACGGTACCACCACCGGCCTGGGCCTGCTGGACATTATCGAGGAGCACACCACTCTGACGACGATTCGGGAGAATTACGGATTCGGAATTTTCATCGACGGTATCAGTTACGGCGGCTATAGCAACAGTGGCTACGGCGGCGGCGATGATTGGTGGCATTACTGGGTCAAGAATGGTTCGAACGAGGCGTGGCTGTCCCCCATGTACGGCGTGGCCGATCGGGTGATTTCCGACGGTTACAGCGACGGCTGGATTTACGGCCGGGGTGGTGCGCCCCTACCGGAACCGGCGGCCATAGCCTTGCTGGCTTGCGGCCTGCTCATGGCTCGGCGGGTCCGAGCTGGAGGATAAAAAAGCGTATTGGGGAGAGCATGGGCAAATTTCCGGTGGTGGAGTTTGCCCATGCCCGACCCGAAAACAAGGAATTGTGTGGTTTTCAAACTTCTTCGGAGATGCGATGAAGCCCTCAAACAATAATCGCCGACCGGTTGGGTTCCATGTATCCCGACTTGTCCTATTCGGTCTTCTATCCGCGCTGGTTTTGCATGCGCATTCCGTCAAGACCTTCGCCAGTGATTATGCCTCCGTGGTCATCTCCTACGACAACTCAAAATCCAGCATCTGGAACGATCCGACAACCGTTCTCGGCCACCCGACTATCGATACTGCTGGTGATATGGACATGGAAGACGTGGTAGCCGTTCTGCCGATCTTCGGTCCCTGGATGCCGGATGAAATTTACCGTATCGGTACCGGAACCTCGCTGACCATCATGTTCGATCGGCCGGTTTACGACGACCCGCTCAATCCCTGCGGCGTCGATTTCATCATTTATGGTAATACCATTCAGGGTCTCGGAGGGGGACAGTATTGGGACAACGGCGACCCCAACAATTTGACCATTCAATCCCCAAATATTTCGGCCGAACGGGGCATCGTGTCCGTCAGCCAGGACGGGATCATCTGGTACACATTTAACAACGGCCCCTACGCCGACGATTGGGCCCCCACCCTGGGGCGTATCTACGATCCTGAAAATCCCGACCCCGTTTTGCAAAACAATTTTTGGTGGGGCGCACCTACCGTAGCGACATATCCGCTCAATCCTAACCTTGGACCAGCCGATTTTTTGGGCAAAACCGTCGCCCAGATGGCAATGGAATATGGATACTCCGCCGGTGGCACCGGTTTCAATCTTCGCGATCTGGATCCCCCTCTTCCCTGGATTCAATACGTGCGCGTCAGCTATTGGACCACCGAAGGAATGTCTCCCGAAATCGATGCCTTTGCTATCGTGTTACCCGTCCACATACCGGATTTTGATTGCGATTCCGATGTTGACGGAGATGATTTCGAGATTTTCGAGCGATGCCGGACCGCTCCAGCCATCGGGCCACCCGGGAAATATTGCGATCCGCAAGCGGAGGATTGTGATCCATGCCTGCGTGCCGACCTCGATGGAGATGGTGACGTTGATCAGGAAGATTTCGGTTTCTTTCAAAGGTGCTACAGCGGCCCGGACATCCTCTTCGATTGGAGCTGCCTGGATTAACCCGTGGCCCGTGAAAAACCTATGCTCTCAAAAATTGCCCATCACGTCTCCCCTCCCCAGCCCGACGCGGCAGCAAGGGACCACCTGCCCGCAGCGCCAGCAAGGGCCCACCAACCCGAAGCGCCAGCGAGGGAACAACGCCTCGAATCGCCAGCAAGGGCCAACCTTCCCCACCAGCACCAGCGTCTCCCTCGCGCCTTCACCCTGATCGAGGTTATGGTCACCATCAGCATGCTGGCCTTACTCGTATCCATCCTGCTTCCGGCCCTGGCTAACGCCCGCCGCAGCGCCCGGGCCGCCCTCTGCATGAGCAACCTTCACCAAATGGCCGTCGCCGCGCAAGCCTACACCTATAGCAACCAGGAACGTTATCCGATCGCCCAATATATGGTTCGCAAAAACAACCTGAGGATCTACTACAAATGGGACTTCGTCACCATCTTTAATACCACCACCCGACAATACTCAACTCTTCCCGGCCTACTCTGGGGACGGGCCGGAGCGGACCTGATTCAGCAATGCCCTGAGTTTGAAGGCGCGGCCAATGCGCCCGGATCCGCTACCTCCCCCACCGGCCAGGCTACGGAAAAATACACCGGTTACAACTACAACACGAGCTACATCGGCCACGGCCAGGGAGAATATCGCGAAGCCCCCGCCAAGGTCAGCGAGGTGATACGCCCGGTTGAATGCGCATTATTCGGTGACGGTGAGTATGCTTCCGGCGCCAACAAGTACATGCGGGCCCCCTGGGACGATCCGGATAATGGCGGAGACGACTTCGACGGCCGATCCGCCGGTACCCAGGGTTACCGACACCGGGGTAAAACGAATGTTTCCTTCTGTGACGGCCACACCGTCAGTTGGAGTGAGCGACATACCGAAACCTACGCGGGCGAGCAACGCAATATCGCCCCCGGCACCGGCTTTCTTTCAAAGACCAATCGCTACTACAGCCTCGGCCGATATACAACCGTCACCGCGCCCGGCTGAGCCTTTCATTTGAAATACTCCGGCTCGTTGCCCGGCCGCCATTTGATATTGCAGCCCATGCTCGGCTTCTGTTCGGTCGGCACCGGGCGGCCGGCCAGCAATGCGTCCACCGCGATTCGCAGATCTTTCCCGGTCACCGGCTCATCATTGCCCGGCCGGCTGTCATCCATCTGCCCGCGATAAACGAGCCTCCGATCCGCGTCAAACAGGAAAAAATCCGGGGTACAGGCGGCGGTGTAGGCCTTGGCAACCTCCTGTGTTTCGTCGTAAAGGTACGGAAACGTGTAACCCGCCTCCGCAGCCTCCAATCGCATTTTTTCAGGACTGTCATCGGGATAGGCTTTCGCGTCGTTTGCGTTGATACCCACGACCGCCACCCCTTTCGCCCGCAACGAACGGGCAAGGTCAGCCAGTCCGGCGCGGACATGCTTAACATACGGACAATGATTACACATAAAAATCACCAACAAGGCCGGAGCATTCGCAAAATCGGCCAGCCGTACCGTCCGCCCCTCGGTATCCGGCAATGCGAAATCCGGCGCCACGGTCCCCAGCGGCATCATGGTGGATAAGGTTAGAACCATGTTGTTTCTCCTTGAATGAACTCTCCACACCCGTTAACCCTATAACAACGCATGAAAATTGTAGTCCGACTATTTCGCTCGACAAGCGCGGCCGATCCTGTACGCAATACGATGTAGAAGATATAAAAGGCGTATATGAGCCACCACGGGAACAAGAAGAATCCTGCAAAGGCGCGGGAAAAAGGCCATGACCAAACCCAACCAGGCAAGCCCGGCCCCCCGCAGCTCAACCACCAGGGGCGTTGGCGACGCTTCGGACCATTGCTCCTCCTTGTAACCATCACCATCCTGACTTACCTGAACGCGAACCATGAGGAGTTTTATTTCGATTCCGGACGCGGCACGATGCAGAAATTTGCCGACCCCGGGCAAATGGTCGGCAATTTATTACGGTCCCATGTAATACCCACCGGATATCCCATCACGCAAATCACTTTTGCATTGAACCGCTGGTTCAATCACGCCGTCGGCCTGGATGATTACGATGTGACTACCTATGTGGTCGTAAACGTGTTCATCCACGCGATTAATGCCTGTCTGGTATACTTTCTGGTGCGGGCCTTGGTGGGGTATATCGCCCCGACATCAAGACCGGCCCTTTGGATTCCCCTGGCGGCGGCCAGCCTGTTTGCCGTTCACCCTATGCAGGCGGCCAGCGTCGCCTATGTCCTCCAGCGTCGCGGAGCGCTGGCCTCGTTGTTCTACATGCTGGCGGTTCTGGCCTGGCTCAAAGCCCGGAAGGCCCCCGCCAATATCTCCACTGTCGGAGGCAAATCTTTGACGGTATCCCATCGTTGGCCGATACGCCGCCTTCTGCTGGCCGCCGCCGTTCCGTTTTGTTACTGGCTAAGCTATCGATCCAAGAATATGGGTCTGACTTTGCCGTTCGCGATTCTGGCCGTCGAGTTCTGCCTGCGCGCAGGCGACCGTACCGTCCTGAAACGCTATCTGAAAATCATGGTCCCCCTCGCGGGAATCGTGCTGGCGGGAATCCTTCTTTTCATCTACCACCTCGGCATGTTCGATCCCGGCCAATTCAAAATTCACAATCCCGACCCACGAGTCACCTGGGGAGCCTGGGAGCATTTTCTGACCGAAGCGCGGGCCTTCGTGCACTACTGGAAGTTGCTTTGGTTACCGTTGCCACGCTGGAGTTGCATCGATCACTATTTTGACGTATCCCGGCACTTGCTGGATCACGGGGCCATCGTAGCCCTGGCTTTTCATGCCTTGTTGCTGGCCACGGCGGTCGTTGGCGCTAGAAAAGGTTATACCCTGGCCTCGCTGGGCGTTTTCTGGTTCTACATTGCCTTAATCCCCTATATTTGCCTACCGCAGGTTGAATTGCTCGTCGAATACAAAACCTACCTACCCAGCGTGGGGGCCGCCTTGATCGTGGCTGAACTTCTCTGGCGAACGCGTAACCGCGTCGGTCTTAAAAGACAGATTCTAATTGTAGCGGCGATCGCGATCGCCCTGATGGCCACCACCATCAGCCGAAACCGGATTTACCAAAGCGCGGAAAACCTCTGGCTGGATGCGATTGCCAAGTCCCCGCGCAATCCGCGACCGTACAATAATCTGGCCAATGTTTATGCGCGTCAGGGATCGTATGAAGAAGCCATTGAATACTACCATAAAGCTCTTGACGTGCAGGATCAGGACGCCGACATCTGGCATAATCTGGCTGTTTGCCTGTCAAGGATGGGACGTACGGATGAGGCGCTCCGGTATTACCAGAAAGCCCTCGAACTCGAGCCCGGTCGGTCCGATACCCTGAGCGCCTTGGCGTTGCTGGAAAACGAGGTGGGTCGTCCGGAACGAGCGGCGACATTATTGGAAGAGGCCCTGGCAACCGCGCTGCCGCAGGAAAAACCGGATATTTATTACCAGCTGGGATATGTTCTTGAACAAGCAGGCCTTCCGGACCGGGCCGTGGCGGCGTATCAGGAGTCGATCCGTCTCGACCCGAATCAGGCCCGGGTGTACAACAACCTGGCCTTGCTGCTTGTGCGACTGGAGCGCTTCGCCGAGGCGGAAACCGCCTGGCAACGTGCCTTACAGCTTGATCCCGGCAATGCGGATTACCACAACAATTACGGCGACGCGCTGCGCCTGCAAAAACGCGCGGTGGAGGCCGAAACCTGTTTTCGCAAAGCGCTTACCCTCGCCCCTCAAATGGTCAATGCCCATATCAACCTCGGCCGGGCACTGGCCGACCAGAACAAATTTGAACAGGCCGTCGCCTCCTATCGGCAGGCCCAACAGATTGAACCGGATAATTTCTTCGTCTATCTCTTCTGGGGGGAGGCGATGGCCTGCCAGGGTCAAATCGAAGGTGCCATAGAACTTTATCGTCAAGCACTGCGTATCGACCCGCGATGGGTAAATATTCATTGCCAAACGGCCGACCTCCTTCGTCAACTCGGCCGAACGGCCGAGGCCGCGGAACATTATCGCAGCGCCTTGCAGCACGACCCCCAGAATGCCACCGCCCGCGCAGCCCTGGAAACGATGACAACCTCGCAACCCAAGGCCATTGAACCATAAAGTGCAGCCCATGAAGTCATGCGAATAGACGGCAGGCATATTTGTTTGGCCATGCCCTTGGTCTTCTCAAAGGATGAACAATACCGTCCATGCCCTCTTTTCACATTTTACCCCTTAACAACGGTGGCAACCTAAACTTTTTACA
>CAYNYK010000032.1:15460-44871 GCA_964401335.1 uncultured Planctomycetales bacterium | reverse complement strand
AAACGGTTAATTAACCCCCCTTGGGTCATCACCAGTCCATTGCTTCGTTAAAACGAAATGACCACACGGATATCGCGGCCGCCCAAATCCGTCTCCCCCCAGTCCAACGGTAACAGGCCGTAACCCCAGCCAAGAGCAGCAGGTTTTTTTATGCGAAACGGCAAGGCATCCTCCACGTCAAAGGCCCATTCCTTGAACAAGGTCTGTTTCTTTCGGCCGTCAGGAGTGCTCTCGATGATGTACAAGCGTGGACGAATGACTCCGTCGCCGAACACGCCCTTTCCGTCATGTCCGAGTAAATAGAGCGAACTGACCAGCATACCCTGAACGTGGGAACGATCTTCCGTCCAGATCCATGAGGAATTAGGGTTGATGAAAACCGCGATGGTATTGATGTTGTAATCGACGGGCATGCGCAAGACTTCTTCCGGTGTGGGTTGGCGATGGAGGCCGGCCCCCTTATTGGCATCCTGGCATCCCGTCAGCACCAAGACCGGAAGGACGCTCATGAGTGCGGCACACAAGACGGATCGGCGCATTTGAAATACCCCCATAAACAACGGCGTGTCCGCCGGAAGCATCACTTGCGTATGCGATCATCGGCCGGGCCGTAGTTGTACATCGCCGGCTGCAGCTCCATCACGGACATGGCCGGTCCGAACTCCTGTATTTCGATCTGCGGTCCCATCTCCTCGTCGGTGGCCGGAGTACTACTCGGCGCATGCTGCTCCATCCGCAACTGGTCCGGGCCGAATACGTCCGATTGTGGATCGACCTGGAGACCGTTCATCAGCGGACTGGTCCGCGTCTTGTCCATCATCCCTGTCTGGTCGCGCATTTCCAACGAGACCCGTCGGGCGTCCTCGACCGTGCGAATAACCCGCGGGGTCAATACAATCAGCAGTTCGGTCTTGGTCTTGGACTTGCCGGTGGTACGGAACAAATTACCCAGGATCGGGATATCGCCGGCCAGCGGTACCTTGGTCTCGTCATCCGTGGTTTCCGTCTTAATCAAACCGCCGATAATGATGGTTTCGCCGTCCTTGACGGTCACCGAGGTTTCCACGGAGCGGTTGGTAAAGGTCGGCAAGGTAATTCCCGTGGCCACCGTTACCGTGGATGTTCCGATGGCCTTGATCGCCGGGGCGATCTGCAAATTCACAAAGCCGTCGGGATTGATAATGGGCGTGACCACCAACTCGATCCCCACATCCTCGTAGCTGACCGTCGGAGTGACAATGCCGTTACCGCTGACCGAGGCATCTTTCACCACCGGCACCTGATCGCCAACCTTGATGTTGGCTTCCTGGCCGTCGCGGACCAGGACGGCCGGGCGACTGAGCACCTCGAGGCGTCCCTCGGTCTGCAGGGCCCGCAGCAAAAAGTTGAAATCCTCGCCGGTAATGGTGAAACTCATTCCCGCCACACCGGAAGGCGCGGCCCCCAGGTCCGTGCCCACCACCCAGTCATGGCCATTGCCCTTGACCACATTGTTATTCCCCACATAGGCCTTCTCGCTGAACAGCAGATCCTGGAAGGCGAACTCCATACCCATCTCAAAGTTGTTGTTCAAGGTAACCTCGGCCATAAGCACCTGGATCATGACCTGTGGCGGGGGCTGGTCTAATTCGGCGATCATCGATTCAATTTGCGATTTCATGCGCGGGCTGTAGCTGACCAGAATGATGCTGGCCTCACCTTCCTCTTGTGGAACGCTGGTGACAGAGACCTCGCGTTCAAGTCGGCGACTCGCCGCCTCTTCCGCTCCCCCGGTGGCTTGCTCGATAATGGAACTTTCGTTCTTGAAAAAGTCGGTCATGGCCGAGGCCACATCGTCCGCCCGTGCGTTCCGAAGCCTGCGAACTTCGACGATCCGATCGTCAATCTGCCGCTCATCGAGCTTGTAGACGAGATTCGCGACCTCATTGAGATAGGCCTCGCTGCCCGCGGCGATCAGCGTATTGGTACGTTCATCCACGGAGAAGGTCAGCTCGATAGCCGCCCCTCCGGCCGTGGCCATAGCCGCCGCCGCCGTCGGGCTGAAGACGACTTGCCGGGCCTCCTCGCCACTTCGGCCACCTCCACCTCCTTGCGTCTGAAACAACTCGTCCAGCAGTTTCTTCATGTCCGCCGCGTTGGCGTTGTATAGAGGGAATTCGCGAATGCTGGCGATCATCGGTTGCACGCTGTCCAGCATCCGGATCAACTGGCCCATCATGGCAATGCTGTCCTCCGGGGCCATGAGTACCAGCGAATTAGAGGCTGTATATGCTTCCACGGTCACGTCCTGATAGACCAACTGGTCAAAAATAGGTTGCTTGGTGATCTCGTCGTGGCCCTTCATGAACTTGATAATCATCTGCCGGGCCTCGTCGCTCTGACCCTGACGGGCTTTTTCGAAGAATTTATCAAGCATGTCGGCCATGTCCTGGGCCTTGGAGTTCAGGAGGGTCACTACTTGCAGCCCCATCGTGGTCTTGACCATGTTGTTGTCCAAAGCGGCGACAATCTGCCGAATTTCATCCATCATGCCCGGAGGGGCCCAGACCAGCAGCGAATTGGTCCGGGTTTCAGGAGTAATGGCCACATCGACCTGCATGGTTTGCCCCGCGCCGCCGCCGGTGCGCTGCCGTTGCTGGAGCAGCTTGTCCAGCGTATCCGCTAACTGCTGGGCCTTGCCCTGCATCAATGGAATGACCTCCAAATGCTGAGCGAGGGTTGATTTCTGGTCCAGCTTGCGGATCAGGTCGTCCAGGATCATGTGGTCTTCCTGCGAGGCGTTGGCGATCAGCGTATTGGAACCCTCGTCCGCCAGAATGGTCACTGGGGTGCGTTCGGTCTTCTGGGTCTGCCCCCCACGGTTCTCGAATAAATCGGTCAGCACCTGCTGCAACTGAGTGGCCGAGGCCTGCTGAAGCATGTACACCCGCATCTCCGAGGTCGGCGCGCCGGGCTCCCGATCGAGGTTGGGGATCAGTGTTTCGGCCTTTTGCATGGCGAAGCGCGTACCGGCCACGATCAGCACGTTGCTGCGAATGTCCGGGATCACCGTGATCTGATACTGGTCTTGCAAATCCTGTTGCGATTGCTGCATGCCTTTGAATAACTGGGTGAGAATGTCGGCCACGCTGACCACGTCCGCCCATTGCAAGGGGAAGAACTTGGCATCGGCCTGAAACAACGGCGTCTCGGACTTATCGATTTCCTGCAGCAGAAACTCGACGATGGCGAAATTCTGCGGGCTGGCGCTGACGATCAGCGAGCTGCTCCGCACGTCGGCCACGATGGATATCTTGGTTTCCGCCTCGGGCAACTCGCTGGTACTGGCCGATCCCCGATAGATGGATTGCTGGAACATCTTCTCGATCAACTCCGCCGTCTTGGATACGTCCGCGTTCTTGACCGGGAAGGCTCGGATCGCCCCTTCGACCGCCGGCAGCTTGTCCAACTTCCGTACCATGGCCACGATTTCGTCGTAATTCAGCTTGGTGGAGGCCACCAGCAGGGTGTTCGTCAGCGGTTCCTCGACGATGGCCACCCGGTCCGAGGGTTGCTCCTGCTGACCCTGGGTCAGACTCATCTGAATACGCTTATCCCACAAATCCTGGATAATCTTGCCGACCGAACCGGCGCTGTTATAGGTCAATTCAATCAGGCGGATATCGGCCATCGGGGCAAGCTTCTGTTGCTCAAGCTTTTGAATCACATTTTCAATAGCATGGAAATCCTCGACGCTGGAGGCGATGAGCAACGCATTGCTCCGGGTATCGGTGACGATCACCGGCCGGTCCTCGGGCAACCCCTCTTCCTGACGCTGTTTGGCCCGACGGTCCCAGAGGCTCGCAATCTTGTCCGCCAGGTCGGCGGCGGTCAGCTTGTTCGGGTCCAAAGTAATAATATTGATGTCGCCGCCGTAGTCCTTGCTTTCATCCAATTGTACGGCCAGCTTGCGGATTTCCTCGAAATTCTCCTCGTTGGCGCACACGATCAGCATGTTGGTACGCAGATCGGCGATAACCAGGGATTGTTCGCGATCGGCCACGATGGCCCCCTGGCCGGCGGCCAGCTTCTGCCATTGGTCGGCTATCTTCTGGGCAAATTCCTGTACCCGCCTTACATCGGCGTGTTCGAGCTTGATCATGCGCGGCATAAATTTGCTCGCCGAGCCGGGCTTGTCCACGGATTCGACAATCTGACTGACCAACAGAAGCTGTTCCAGTTGACCGGCCACTACCAGCGTATTGGTCCGCCGGTCGGCCGCCAGGGCCACGTTGTACGCCAGGGCCTCGCCGGGATAACCGCGCGGGGTCCGGTCCGGTACGTCGGCCCGACCCGGCTGGACGGGCAGCCGCTGTCCGGCGGAAAACAGATTGGTCAGCCGCGTGGCCAGCTCTTCCGCGTCGGCGTGCTGAAGCGCAAAAATCTTGATGGCCATCTCCTCGGCGATCGGCAGCGTATCCAGTAAACGAATGATCTCGCCGATCGGCTCCAGGTTCGATTCCGTCGTGGTCACCAGAATGGCGTTCGCTCCGTCATCGACGTCCAGCTTGATCGGCTTCTCCAGATCCAGTTCCGGAATGTTCTCCTTCTCGAACACCACTTGCAGACGGCGAATCTGTTCCCGCGCCTCCTTGCCTTCCTCACCACCCGGCTGAAGCATTGATTCCATGGCGGCGGCCAGATCCTTGGCGACCGCTTTCTTCAGGAAGAAAAACTTCGCCTTGATGGCCTTCCCCGGAACTCTTTCGACCGGATCGACGTCGATCTGTTCCACCCATTTTTTGATTTGTGTAAAATCATCATCCGAGGCGGAGATCAGCAATTGGTTCAACCGATGGTTGGCCACGATATCCACCAGTTGCCCCTGCTCCTGCCGGCGCTTTTGTAGCAAATTGAGCATGTCCCCAAGTTGGGTCTTGGCCTCGGCGGCATTGATGAACTTTAATTGGATGGATTGGAATTGGACCTCCCCTAAGGGCTTGTCCAACTTTTCAATGATATCGGCAATAGCGGGTAAATTATTCTCGGAGGCGGCTACCATCAGCATGTTACTGCGCGCATTGGGAATGATGGTCAGGCGGTCCTCTGGGCGGATGGCCCCGGTGGCGGGAGCTTTCGCCGCGTTCCAGAGACGTACAATCTCCGGCGCCAGTGCGGCCGCCTGGGCGTTCTTCAACTCGAAGATTTCAAAGGTCAGGGGGGAAGCCACGCGGTCAATGGCATCAATCACCGCCTGGAGTTTGGCCAGATCGTCCTCATTACCGTAAAGAATCAGATCGCCGGATTCGGTCGTCTCGACCTCGACCGGATCGCCGCTCAACTCGCCGACATCCGCCAGGTACCGGGCGGCCTGCTCCTCAACGCTTTCCTGGTGCCCGCCTGTGGGAATCATGTCCAGAATGTCGCGATCCAAATCCATCAATGCGGGCCGGGTGGCGACCGTCATTCGTGGGGCGGCCTGGCGACCGAGTGGCGGGATTGCTTCCGCAGTGGCCGGTCGCGTGGTGACATTCATTCGGGGAGCAACCGGACGAATGGATGATGGGGCGGAGTCAGCGGCGGCCGGGCGTGTAGCCGGTTGCGCTGTCGCCGGTTGAGTAGTCGCCGCTCGTCGGGCTTCACGCTGCTGGCGGGCTTCGGTCCGTGGACGTACCCGCAGACCCTGGGCCAACGGGTCGTTCAGCGTGTCATCGGTCTGACTGACCCTGATGACCGGTCCACGCGGCCATTCCGCGTCCGCCGGTTGTGTCGCCTGTCCCATCGCCGCCGCCAGTATCATCCATTGGCACAAAAACATGGCGTTTCTCCTTCCGCGCCCAAGGCCAACCTCAATCAGTATCCTTATTCATTATCATCGAGACCGCGCCTGCGATCAGTCAAATAATTCTTCGCCTTCCCGGCCGGACCCACCCGCGCCGGCGAGCCGCGTTGCCGGGATTATCATCGAATATCCCTATCCCTGCCAGTGGCAGCACATTTACCGGCCGCCGGCCGACGCCCCTGCCCTGCTCGAATGGTCCACCGACCCTTAAAAGCCGCCCATACGAAGGGGCGGCGAGCCGCTATCGCGTCCGTCCGCGCGTCGTACGTGTCCCGCCACGATAAGCTCCGGTACCGCCAGTGGTCGTGCTTGTACCCTGCTGCTGGTCGATGATGCCCTGCAGGATCTGCTGCATATCGCGGGCTGACATATTGCCCCGGAGCGGCACCACCATGGCTTTCACCGGCGATTCCTGCACGCCGCGCATCTCCTGGAACTGCTCGACAAGTTGCTCGACCGTATCAAATAACTCGGGGGCACCGCCGATGATCAAGGCCGGCACCCGCTCATTGACCCCGACCGCGATCTGAGCGGGTTTATAGCCCGGATTCTGCTGGGCCTTAAGCGTTTCGCCCCGGTTGATGGTCGTCTCCAACTCCCGGGCCAGACTGTTCACATCCACCCCCCGGGCTACCCGGACCACCCGAACACCGGCCGGGCCCTCGGGTTTTGTATCCAACTGCTGAGCCATCTCCTCGATAAGCTTGAAATCGTTCGGGCGGGCCCGGACCACCAGACTATTGGTGGTCTCGTCCGGAATAATCGTCGGAACCATTTCCGGGTTCTGCTGACTGCGTCGATCTTTCTGGGCCGGTTCGGTGAAAATACGGGTCAGGCTGGTGGCCAGTTGCGACGCCGACGCGTTCTTCAGCCGGATCGTCCGCGGAGTGGATGATCCGGCGATATCCTGCTTGTCCATATCCCGGACAATCTGCTCGATGCGATCCAGCTCGGCCGTCGCCCCGCTAACCATCAAGCTATTCATCGTCTGGGAAATACTGATCTTGACGTTGCCGATCAATTCGGCTCCCGCACGCTGACCGGCGACACCAGGCTTACGCAGATAATCGGCAAGGAACTTCTGGGCTTCGGCCACGTCCATGACCTCCAGCGGGATGATACGGATCTCCTGGAGCGTGTCGGTGGCCGGCTTGTCCAGTTCGGCCACCATGCTCTCGATGGCTTTCATATCGCTCGCGGCGGCCGAGACCACCAGGGAATTTGAACTGGCATCCCCGGTGATGACGATGGGCATGGCCCCCTGGCGATTTCGCAGGCTCATCCCATAGGCCACCTGGGTCAAGGCCCGGGCCAGCTCGTCCGCCTGGGCGTATTGCAGCTTGATGACCTTCTGATTCGAGCCCACCGCCGGTTCCTTATCCATCTCCTCTATGAGCTCCTCCACCTTGGCCATGTTCTTCTCGTTGGCGCTGACGATGACCGTCATATTCTGATAGTCCGCGGTTACTGTAACCTGCTCTGCGGGCGGGGTCGGACGCCCGGGAACAGTAAAGGTATTGGCAATCGCCTGAGACACATAAGCGGGGTTGGCATACTTCAACTGAAATACCCGGTTGGTCTTCTCCGCTCCTTTTGCCGTTTCGGCACTGTCCAGCTTGGTCACCAACTCCTCGATCTTCTTCATGTTCTCTTCATTCGCGCTGACGATGAGGGTCATGGTGTTCCACTCGCCGGCCACCTGGATTCGTTCGCTCTCGGACATGTTGGCCCGTTGCGGAAAAATCGTCTGGATAGCCGTGGCCACATACTGCGGGTGGGTATAGGACAACGGGAATATCTTCACCTGCCGAACCGCCTCGGTAATACCCTCGACATCCATCGTCTTGAGCAGTTCGTCGATGAGCGCCCTGTTTTTCGCGTTGCATTTGACGAACAACTGCCGGGAGGCGGCGTCCGGCTGGATGGCAATGACCTTATCCGCCGGGGCCTCGCCGGTAATACCCGCGGCGGCGAGGCTGGAGCTGCGCTTGACGAAATACTGCATCAATGTGTTGGCCACTTCGTCCACGTTGGCGTGTTTGACAGGTATTTGGTAATCGGCAAGCTCAAGATCGGCGGCCGGCTTGAACTCCTCCAGCGGCGTGATGATCGCCGCCCGAATCTCCTCGATCTGGCGTTTGGTTCCATAGATATAGACCACGTTACTGTTCGGTTCGGCCACCGCACTGGGCGGGGGTACGCCGCCGGTAGGCCGCTGCGCACGATAGATCGCATTGATGCTGTTGGCCACATCCGTCGCCCGGCTGCGGGTCAGGGAAATCATCACGGTCGTCGGCGTACTGGTATCGGAACCGGGGATATCAATCTTCGCCAATACCGTCTTCACCACCAATAACGCCTTCGGCGAACCGACCACGACCAGCGAGTTGGTCCGCGGATCGGCGGTGAAGGCAAACGCCTCCTGCGACAGGCCCGTCTTGCCAAGCAATTGGGCGGCCATCGTCTTCAGGCTGGTTTCCACGTCGGTGGCCATCGCGTATTGCAGCGGAATAACTTCCGTCATCTGGCTGCCCTGGCGATCGAGAACCTCGATGACCTCTAAAATATCCTTGAACAACTCTTCCGAAGCGGTCACGAACAACATGTTGCTGCTGTCGTCACCGGTAATGATGACCTGCCGCTCCATGGTCTTATCGGTAACGAACATTTCCTTGAGGGTCTTGGCCACGCTTGTTGCGGAGGCGAATTTGAGCGGAATCTGTCTCGGGCGGGTCTTGTCTTCCACCATGTCCTCAAGCTCATTGATCAGCTTTTCGACCAGGGCCACCCCCTCCTCCGGAGCCGCCACGATGATCGAGTTGGTTCTCACCTCCGAGGTAATGCTGATATCCTTGGCCGGGTTGATCTTCGACCCTTCCTCGCCCGCCGCCGTCTGCATCTCGAGCATCTGCTGCTGGAGCAGCTCGATCATGGCCGCCTGTTGGAACATGTTCCCGCCGGCGGCTCCGCCCATGCGCGGCATCATCTGCAGGCGATCCCGCTGATCGATTCCCAGAATCACCTTGAGAGATTTTTCGACTTCCTGCGCGTCCAGTTTTTTCAGGCGGAAGGCCTTGATATTGCGCGGATCACCGCCGGGCCGGTCGATCTTGAGCAGCAACTCGGCAATCAATGGAAAATCCTGCGTCGCCGCGCGGATAATCAGGGTCCGCATGCGCGGATCAGGCACCACGCGGATGCGCTGACCGGCCGCCGCCGCCTTCGCCGCCGCCTCCTGGGCCGCCTTCTCTTCCTGCTCCCGGCTCATGCGATCGCGAATGGTCGTCTCGCCTTCGCCTTCCGCGCCGGGCTTGGTCGGCTGCTTGGTCGGCGGTTGTTGCTGTCGACCCCGTGGGGCGGCCTGTTGCGCCGCGGCGGCGGCCTGTTTGTCGTTGAACATCTCCTCCAGAATCGAGGCCGCAACGGTGACGTCGAGGTATCTGACCTTAATCACACGAATCTCGGTGCCGATCTCTTCTTCCGCCTTCTCGTACTGCTTGATGATGTCGTCCATCAGGTCTTCAATTTCCTCGAGTTGCGAGGCCGGCCCGACCACGTAAATCATGTCCGAATCCGGATCATACCGGATTTCCGTCCGAGAAGAGGTATATGCCTCCATGGCGGCCTCCCGCAAGGCCTTGGCCGCCAGTTGCTCCGAACTGGATTGTTGAGCGGGTTCATTCCGCGGCACGGAGGCAACCGGCTGGGGCTTTTTGGCTTCGGCCAGCGGTGGCGCAGCGGTCGCCGGTCGCGCAGCGGTCGCCGGTCGCGTGGCGGTCGCCGGTTGGGTGGCGGTTGTCGGTTGGGTGGTCGTTCCCCCCGCCACCGAAATCCTCGCTCCCTGCGCCCAGGATATCGCCGACAACGAATCCATCAGGGCCCAAGGCATATGCGGCGGCACGAACGGGGTGCCTTCTTCCTTGGCCGCCTGCTTGACAATCGGATCGGTGTAACGAATTTCCTCGATCATATTCATGGGGTCTTCCGACTGATACCTGCCGGGAACCCGTTCGACGTTGATTTTGCCCTGCAGGGAAGCCGGGGCCGCGACTTGCAGTTCCTGTACCACCCGCTCCGGCGTAACGCCCTTGACCCGGAAAGTACGCATGACAATGGGCGACTTGGGCGGGTTGTCGATCATCTTTTTCAGCAGATCATTCACCATTTTGAACTGCTCCGGCTTGCCGGTGATGATCAACTGGTTGGCATAGGGGAAGCTCTTGACCCACGGGGCCGCGGAATAGCCGTAATAATCCACCAACTGCTCGTCCAGGGTCTTACCCAACTGCTGCAAGTCGATGGGTTTGCCGTCCTTGTTCTTCTCCGGGATATCGAACGAGCGCATGTCGCCATACTTGTCCCGACTGACCAGTACACCCTCCCCGGTCTTGGTCTCCACGTCCTCGGTGGCCGCCCGGGCCAGGGCCTCCCGCATCTCCACGATCTGCTCGATCATGGGCATTTTTTCGCGCGGGGCGGACACAAAAATCCGGTTGCTGTAATAATCCGATTTGATCACCACCTCGCCGGACGCCGCGGGACGACGGGTGGTCAGGCCATAACCGGCCGGGGTTATACCCATCATCGTCTCGATCATGTCCACCACTTCGTACACGTCGGCGTACTTGATCTCCAGGACCTTGATCACCGGGCCTTCCGGCTCGGCTTGATCATCCAGTTCCTTGATAAACTTTTCGGCCTCGAAAACCTTCTCCTCCGGCCCGCGCAGCACGATCGTGTTGCTCTTGCCGACCTGGGTCACCTGCAACGTGTCATCCGTCGTTCCGCTGGATGACACGTAAGAACTGTAAGGTGAATAGTAACGGCGGGAACGATACGATGAATAACCGCCTGCCCCCTCTTGACCGGCGATCATCTGTTGCACCGCCGGCACGACATCCTCCGCCTTGGCGGTCTCGAGATTCACAAAACGCATGGTCGCCGGCTGCGACGGCTGGTCAAATTCCTTCACCAGCGTATCCACCAGCTCCATCATCTGGGCCGGCGCCGAGACCATGATCTTGTCGGCGCTGCGATGGGAAATGACCTGCGGTCCACTGCCATAATAGTAATACCCGCGCCCGCTGCTGGATTGCAGTTCGCGATACTTGCTCTCCAGAATCGGCGTAATCATATCGGCCAGGTCCTGTGGCCGGGCGTTACGCACGTCAAAATTCCGAATCACGAAGGACAAGTCGACCGACTGCTGGGCCTCGAGCAACTCATGCACCCGCTTGTCCACTTCCTCCATCCGGGCGGCCGGAGCGCTGGCCATCAGCAGATTACTACCCGGAACAGCGTAGAATTGCACCGCAGGGCTGCTACCGTACTGGCCCTGGCCGTACATCCGCTGCAATGTCGATGCCAGGTTGCTGGCCGCGTAGCTGTCCGATCCCTCCATCTTGTACGTGCGGAACTCGTTGTCCTGGGTCGGGCTGGTATCCAGTTCGGTAATCATTTTTTCGATTTCGGCCATCTTGTCCGCCGGTGCGTAGACCATCAGACTGTCGGCCATGGCCGTAACCTTGATGGCGCCCGGCTCCGCCGAACCGTAATAACCGTAACGGCTGCGTCCGCCGCCCTGGGTGTACATCGATTCGATCGCCCCCTGGATCACGTTAGCGTTGGCATAGTTCAGCCGGAACATCTTGCGCTAGAATTTGTTGGCCTGATAATCCTGGTCAAGCTGCTTGGCCAGCTCCTCGATTTTTTTGAAATCCTCGTCGTTGGCGGTAACCAACAACCGGTTGCTGACCGGCTCGGCCACGATCTGCGGGGTGGTGTCCGCGGCGCCGTAGTAGTACCGCCCCCGCCGACTGCTGCTATCCTGACCGAATATTTCCAAGGCCTTATCCCGGACATAGGTCACATCCGCCGCGACCAGACGAATCTCCCGCATCTCCCGGGCGCCCTTCGGGCCCGGCTGGTCCAATTCCTCGATCAGTTTACCGATTTCCTCGTGCTCCTTATCCGTCGCGCTGACGATAATCAAATCCTGCTCGGGGGCAACTTGGATAACCGCTCCGCGTGTTGTCTGCGGTGGCCCATAGCGGAAGGGGCTACCCAACCCGAAGGCCTCGCGCACGATATTCGCCACGATCGATACGTCCGCGTTTTTAAGTCGATAGATCCGGTTGGTCCGTTCCACCAGGCTGGTTTCGTCGATTTGCTTGACGAACCGCTCGATGTCCGGCCACATCGGCTCCTCGCAGATGACGATGAACTTCTTGGTATCCTGAATCGGCAGGAATTGCGGCAATTGTGATCCGCTACTCATCGGCGGCGAATAACTGCGGCGTCCGTAATAACGGGGGGAACTGGTGCCCATCGTGGCGCTGCCGCCGAAGCGGGCGTTAAGCATCTCGATCACGCCCTCCGGTTCGGCGTTGGCCAGCTCCACCACCCGCTCAATGGCATTCTGCTGCTTCGGCTTGTCCAGTTGCTCGATCAGGCCCTTGGCCTGCTGGATGTCCTCGCTGGTACCCTTGAGGATCAACACCTTGTTGTCATTGGCGGTCTCGAAGGCATTGAAGGGCTCCGCGTTACTCCGGGTCCGGCCCGACCGAGAGGTGGTAATCACCGAATTGAGAATCATGGCGATGCCGCCGGCATCCGCGTGCTGCAGCCGGTATATCTGGTACGGCGATTCCGCCTGGGGGACATCCAGCATTTCCAGGTATTTCTTGATCAGGCTCATGTCCGCCGGGCCCGCCTTGACCAGGATGGCGTTCATATTGGGGACGGGCAGCATCACCGCCTTGGTGGTAGCCATCCGTGTCCGCACCGTCGGCGCGGGCTGGGGCGGCGGCGGTTGACCAGGGGCAGGCCGCGGTTGCGCCACCGGGACGTTCCGCCATTCCATCCGCCCGATCAGTTGGGTAATAATCTCCACCAGATCGTTCGGATCACGGTTCTTGACCGGCAGCAGTTCCGCCAGGTTTTCCTCCGGCGGCAAGTCGATGTACTCCGTAAGATAGCGTTTCACTTCCTCATGTTTGGCCAGAGTAGCCTTGATTACCAACCGATCGTTCCGGTCGTCCGGATGGATATCCACGATGTCGGTCGCCGATTCGCCCGTACTGACCATCGTCGGTGTCGAGGGGGCCGCCGCCGAACTTCTGCGCCCCCGCGATCGCGGACTCGGCGGTGGGGCCGGTGTCGGAGTCGGCGAGGGGGCGACATCGAAACCCGGCGTGGTCAACATCGCTTGCAACATCACGGCCGCATCCTGCGCCTCCACATGTTTCAACGCGTAAATCCGATAGGTTCGGTAACGGTCCGGGGGAACATCGAATCGGCTGATGTAATCCAACTGTTGTTCGATGAAGTACACAAATCCGATCAGGTTGATCCAATTCGTTCCCGGCACCACGTTGGCCCGGGCCGCGTTGAGCGGCACGATATCGGTCACCATCTGGGCCAGGGTTTCCGGCGAAGCCTCGCCCGGCACCACGATCATCGATACCAATTCCCACGGGGGCAGTTTGGCTTTCCGATAATTCTCCAGCGAATCGTAGCGTCGATCGGGGGAAATGTACCGATACCAATCGGAAACCCCGCGAATCACCAGATAATCGTTCTGTTTGAGCACCCAGTACTGCCGCTCGAAAAACAACAGATTCACGGTCAGCAGAAACTGGTCGAAATTCATCAACTCGTTGCTCTGGAAGGTAATCGAGGGCACCCCCGGCGGCTTCATGCCGTCGGCCAGAAGGTCCAGTCCGAACATGCTCAGCCCGGTCATCTCCTCGATATCCTGACAGGCCTTATTACACGGCGTGTTGTTCCAGTTAATGATGTAAGGCCGTTCGCCCGGCGGAACCTGCCAATACTTGGCGAGCTCCTTCATGTCCAGCCGCGGGCGACCGGTCTTGGCATCAGGGACCACCGGCTGCCCGGGTTCCGAGGATGCGGGCGTTCCGCCGGATGAAGGTGGCTGCCCCGGCTGAGACGACGGCCTCGAGGTGGCGCCGCCGGTTTTCCTTCGCTCGGCCGAACGCTTGGCTTCCTCCGCCAGTCGATTCAATTCCTCGTCGGAAACATCCTGCAACTGATCCGCCGGCATCGGCATCTCCAGTGGTTCGCCGATGTTGACTTCCGTGCGCCTTGCCGGTTGAGGTGGCTCCGGCGGGGGCGGTGGTTCCGGCTGTGGTTCGGAAATCGGCTCGACTGCCGGTGGGACCTGCTCTGGTGTCGGTGTAGTCCGATGCGCGCGACTCCGACCACCGGCACGCAGGGTTCGTGGAGGCCTGTTGTAGTTCGATCGGCCTGAAGGATCCTCCGGCAACGGATTGCCGTTTTCATCCACCTGGGGAACGGCGGGCACATCGGTCACCGGCACTTCAGGCTGCGGCTCAACGGGCTGTTCAGGGGCCAGTTCGATTCCCTCCTGCCGCATCTGCAATTCTTGCGCCTGGGCTTCCTGAAGCATGCGCTCCGCCTCGCGCCTGGCGGCCTCGATTTCTTCCGGGGTCATCTGGGGCGGCGTAGCCGACGGATCAGCTGCATACTCCTCTTGTGCCTGGCCTATCTGCACGAATGCAAAGGCCATAACCGGTATCGCCGCCAGCAACCATATCCAACCCGCCCTACCAGATCCATTACTCATTCGCTCGCTCGACATCGGTCCATGACCTCCCATAACACCCGGCCACCATGCCCGGGTGATAAGCTCGATTGTTCCTTTTCGCAACATACTCCAAGCGACGGCTGCCCCGGCCTTCGGCCTTGGCTTACCCCGCCGCTTTGGTTATACCCTTTAGATACTCCTGCAGTTTCGTTAACTTGTGATAAACCTCCGGCTGCGAGTCCGCCGTCAACTCAAAATTTTCTTTCAGGGGCGAACTGACCGGATGAAACAACCATCTGCCGTCCTTCTGCTCCGTTACCGCTCCCTTCGGGTGGATATAAATCAGCGTCCCGCCGTACATCTGATCTCCAATCTCCACGCGCTTGTCCTCTTGGCCCTTGCCTGGATTTTCCAGGACTACCTGCTCGTTCCCCGGCCAGATCAGGATGCGTCCTACGACCATATTCTGGTCGGCAGGAGGGGGCGGGGGTTGGGGGGTCGGCTTCGGTTGGGGCTGACTGTCCGGCTTTGGCTTCGGTGTTGGTTTTGGCTCCGGAGGCGGCGGTTCCCTGTACGGCTCGAACAATTCCGGACGAATACTTTTACTGTAATCCCCCCCATTGGCCAGCATCAGCCGTTCCACAGGCTGCCGTTTCTCTTTCTGCAACTCAGCGGTCACGATCTCGCTCTTAGGCACCCGCCTGTTGATCGGTAGGATCAGCGTCTCCAGCGTAACTTGCAGTTTCATGTTTTCAACAGTTGCTTGTTCCTGCCTGGAGCCGGAACGGCCACGGGAACGGGAACTTGAAACGGAACCCGCATCCAAAAGACCCAAACTCAATTCCCGGCAGCGTACCAGATAGGGCTGGCGATGGATGTCGAACAGAAAAGTACGTATCTCGCTCAGCGAACCTTCCGCCTCGACCTTGCTTTCCAGCACCCGTACGCCGGTTTTACCGTATCCCCGAACAGGCATAATACGCACCGTGGCCCCGGACAAGCCGGACTTGGCCGCCAGTTCGTTCAACTCGTCGCGCAGCCGGGTGGTCGCTTCGTTGGGATCCAAGGATAAAGTCTGGCGCCCGACCGCTTTCCATTCTTTCTCCCCTTCGTCCGCTTCTTGTCGTTCTCTCTCAACTTTCTTCAGGTTATTTTTCTGGGTAGCGATGGCGGCATCCAGTTTCGCCAGCTTGCTCTGATATGCACGATACCCCTGCCATAGCCCCAGCATCGCCCCCAGGACCACCACGACGATCATCAATTTCTTTTCTTGCGGATTCATAATCCCGCCTGTCATTTCGTGTTAACAAAGCCCCGCACGCCGACGAATATGCCCCTTTATCTTCCCCCGACCACAGCCAGGGATCGAATGGTCAAATTGATCTTGTCCTTGATGGGATACTTGGGATCCCTCGGATTGGGCTCCGTGTTTCCGACCACGGCGGTAAATACTGCCTGACCATTCTCATCCTTGATCTCCTTGATCGCGTCGACCAGATTCGTACTGACCCGTTTGTCCGTGGCCACCAATTCGATGGTCACCTGCCCGCGTTCATTTCCGTCAATCTTGGTGATGTATAAGTTCTTGTTGCTGTCCTTGGGAAACACATCGCCCAGCCGCTTGAGCTGGTCGATCCAGGCCACACTTCGTTCCTGCCAGGCCCGCACGTCGGCCAGTTGCTCCATGAACTCCTCGCGTTCCTTTTTATCCTGATTGAGCCTGGCGATATTCGCCTTGATCTCCTCGATCCTACGGTTACGTGTCCGGAACGGTTGATAAGCCACCACCCCAAGAATGATCAAGAACACGGCCACCATCGCGGCGATCATCGGCCGTTTCTTGGCCTTGGCCCGCTGCTCGGCCTCCGGCTCCTTGGGATGCAGAAAATCGAACCGCTGGGCATAATCATCACCCGCGCTGCCCAATGCCAAACCAACCGTTGCACAAAAAGGCGTCGGGGCAACGCGCTCGGACCAGCGTAGGTTGCCGGGCAGATCGAAAATCGTCGCGGGCGAGCCAAAACGTTCCTTAAAAGCGGCGGCCAGCTCGTCATCCACTCCGCCCGTACCGGTCAGCACGATGTTTCCGATCGTCCATCCCGGATCCATCGCCCGGTAGGCCTGAATGGTCCGGCTTACCTCAACCAGCAGCGTCTCCATGACCTGCTGTCGGTCCTCCCGCCCCAGACCTTTGAGCCCTTCCGGAGGTATTGGTGCCGCCGCCGCCCGCGAAAACACCAATCGCCCGTCGCGAATCACGTCGATCTCGGTCATCGTCGTACCGACGTCCACCAATAGCGACTGGCCGGCAACCGTTTTCCCGCCGGTCACCGCGATCAGGTTCGCATAGGGGCGTAATCCGATCCGTTCCAGAGTCAGCCCGGCCGATCGCAAAACCTGCCGATAATGGTCCACCACTTCATTACGGACCGCCGCCACCCAGACATCGACCGTGTTACTTTCGTCCTGGCGCGAGACCGCGAAATCGATCACCGCCTGGTCCTTGGAGAAGGGCAATTCCTTGCCGATCTGAATATGAACCATGGCCGCCAGTTCATCCATCGTACCGCGCGGTAACGTTAACAGATTGAGCAGAACATCCTGGCGGGGTACGCTTACCATCGCTCGGCGGGCCCGGATACGATGCTCGCCAAGGGTGCGGCGGATAAACTCGCCCATCACGGCCGGATTTCGGGCCTCCAAATCCTGTCCCAACGGAACATGCACCGCCCGCAAGACCCGCGCGCTGCTCCGCCCCAGACTCACCTCCAACACGCGCAAGGAGCGCTCGCCCCAATCCAGGCACAATATTCGTCGATCTCTAACGACCCACTTCAAAACCACGCCTCCTCTCGGCTTCCTCAGTCAACGGATAACCGATCCCTAACGAGGTAATATCCCGATAATACTTGACCCGAGCAACATGTCCCTGCATCTCCACCACCGCCTGAATGCGCTTGGCCACCCCAACGTGGTCGGCAAATCCGATTGCGTCGATGGTAAACTGGATCGAGCGGGCGGTCAGATAGTTACAGATCAGTGCGAACCTCTTCGGATCGGACAAGGCCCCGCTGGCCGGCACCCAGGCCGTCGTCGCTTTCTGCTGAGCATCCAGACGCTTCCGCATCGCAACCAAAGAATCCGCCTCTTGCTCGGTCAAACCCGGAATCGTCCTTAGTACAAGCGGCGAGGCCGTGTTCACGTTAATCAATCCCGTTATGATCGGCTCGTCTCGCACCGTCATCCGATCCAGTAAAATCGCCAGGCTCTGTTCATCCACCGGACTGGTAATCACGTTGCCGTTCGGATTGAACTTCTTGGCCTGCTGATTCTGCTCCTGTCCGCCTTGACCACCCTGGCCCTGTGGTCCATCCTGCTGAGGTTGACTGGCGTTGGGGCGACCGCCACCCAGGCGCCCTCCACCTTGGCGTCCCCGACCCGGCCGACCCCCGCCTTGACGCCCTTCCCCTTGTCGACCACCGCCTTGCCGACCATCCCCTTGTCGACCGTCACCCTGGCGGCCAACGTCCCCCCCCTCACCGCGACGATCCTCGTTGCGGTCCCCTTCGTTTGATCCACGATCGATCGCTTGCCGGGTTCGTGCACTCTTGTCCGAACCCGAGTCGTTATCTCTCTCGCCCTCGCCTTGGTCGCCCTGGTTCGTATTACCGTCGTCTCCACCGAAAGAGTCGTCTTTCGAAGAATCCCTCCTCGGATTCGATCCGCCGGTGCTCTCCTGATTCCCCTGCTCGCCCTCGCCCTCGACCTCTTCCGCCGGCTGCGTTTCACCTTTCAGGGCCTTTTCCTCCTCGGCAATTTGCTTTTTGTGCTCTTCCCAGATCTCGTCGTAATTCGAGCAGCCGTTTTCGTCCACCTGCAAATCCAGCAACTCACCGATCGACCTGAACGTATACCCTCGCTTGCGAGCCTCGACGATAAAATCGATCACGTCCGGGCTCAGCTCGCTGGTCAGCCCCTCGGTCAGCGACTTCGGCAGCTTGTCCAGGGCATCCAGGTTCACCTTGTTGATGTTCAATCGCAGCTTGTTGTCGTTCGAGCGGTTCCAGTCCCAGGAGTTCACGGTAACGAGCGGCAGGAGACCGGTATTTAATAGGCCGTCGCCGTTATCCGGCGGAAACATCGAGGTACCTTCCTTCTCGCCCCGCTCGCCGCCGTCGTCCTCGTTCGGGTCCAGATAACCGTTGCGATTCCAATCTTCTCCGTAAAGAATCCGCCCGTTAAAACCCTTGACCATCAATAACTCTTCAACGGTCTCGAAAGGCCGGTTTTTCGCCCGGTACGGCGGCTCGAGCGTCATGTAATAGCTGCTCTCGGCACCGTAGGTCGACGTTTCGTTGTTGTCCTCGTCGCGCCAATCGATGAGGGAATCGGCCAGGACCTTGGGGTCCACGTCCGTCAGCTTGAGCTGCTCGAAAAGCTTGACCAATTGCAGTCGGGTCGCCACGTTGATATTCAGCTTGCCCGCCTCGTCGGTCAACCCGAAGCGCAGTTGCGGCTCGCGGTCCTCCGGGTTCTCCCGGTCGTAGGCGACGATACTGTATCGCCACGCGGGCTCACCCTCGACCGCCATCTTGTCCACCAGGCTCTCCGAACCCGGTTCCTTGCCCGGCAACCAAACCGGCACCCGCCGGAAAGCGTCCGGATTATCGTACCATGCATCCATGTCCGTCCGCTCATCGCGCAACAACAACAAGGCCCGGTCGATTCCCGCATCCGCCGCCAGTTTTGCCTGCTGCATGTCCCGTGCGGCCTGCACGGCCGCCAGTTTCGCGTTCATCTCAAACGAAAAAGTGGCCCCCAACACGCCCAGCAGCAAAATGATTACCAGGACCACCACCAGAATCATGCCCCGCGCGCAAAACGGGTTTCCGCGCGACCTCTCAGGCCAAACGTCGGCGGTCAATCGCGACCAGGTTTTTCTGCGTATTCCGTACATCACCGGCTCATTTCCCGTCTCGATAAGTCATACCCTATTCTTTTCACCGGCATCCCTACTGCCCGCCCAACTGGAGGCTGGGGTCGTTTTCCACCCCGTAAATCCTCGAACTCAGCAGAGTCGGGTCCGCCTGCTGTAGATACACTATGATCGTGAACCGATCGGGGTGGTACGTCAGCCTTCCGGTCAACTCTTCCTCTTCCTCCTGCTTCAATTGTAACTCATCGTCCGGGTCAACCCGTTCCCGCCCGATGGTGATCCTTACCGCCTGGGGCAAGGCATAACTGCCGGACTCCGAGGCAGCGCTCCTCGTGCTGGGAGCGGTCGTCGTTGTCGTCCCCTTTGTCGTACCCTCGGTTCCGGTCGTATCCTCGGTCTCCTCGATAGGCACCTGCCAGCGGTCCCGCCATTCCGCCCCGTCAAAGTACTTGAACCGAAGATATTTGATTTCGGGGGCAATCAGTTCTCCGGTTATGACCTCATCCTGGGATACCCGATCTTCCGCGCTCTCGCCGGCAACCTGAGCATCCTCGATCACGAAACGTGGGTTCGGATCAAACGTCCGCTGTAATGATCGCCATAGGCCGTGACACCATTTCACCCCCTCGTCATCCTTGTACTCATCGTCCCACAACAACGAGTAGCTGATCCTTTCGAGGTCCATCTGCGCCGGTGGAAGAGTATCGCGCAGGCTCAACTCGTCCATCGCATAACTTTCCGGAAGTTTCTGCCGCACGATGGTGATGGAATCCTTGGTGCCTCGAAAGCCGAACCCGTCACCCGGTACAATCGGGGCCACCGATTGGATTTCCTCCACCATCTTGCTCAACAGGGCCCGGGCCCGCATGGCATCCAGCGCCACCCGGCCGCCTTCCTCCCGACCACGTAGGACCATCTGGTAAAAACCAAAAAGCCCGGACATCATGATGATGATCAACATCAAAGCCAGCAGCACTTCCAACAAGGTAAACCCACTCCGCCGGATACCGTGCGCACGCCTTCGCCTTTGCGGTATCCCCATAAGACGGCGTCGGGGCGGGTTCGCCACCCGCCGTGCCGGGTCTTCACCCGACAGGCCGTTGTGAATGTGCGGAGATCGTTTCACGATCACATCTCCGTTAACCGCCGGTCCCGCTCTGCAACAGGCTTTGAATCTGCCTCTGCATACTGTTTAGATCGCCGCCGCCGGTCAACAACTGAAGAATGGAACTCAATTGCATGAATTCATCCGCCGGCAAGGCGCTCAAGGCCCGTATGTCGATGCTGCCGTCGCTCTTGATAACCTCGGGATGCTCGGCCAAAAGCGTCATGATCTTGTCCAAAATGGGATTACCGGTTCCACTTCCACCCTCTCCCCCTCCGTCCGTAGAGCCGCCACCCGTCCCCCCCTCCGCCAACTCTTTGAGATCCACGCCATAATCCCGCGCCATGTTGAGGTCCGCGGGCTTCGGCCAAAGGCGATAAGCGACAGCCAATACCCCGCCCTCTTTCCTGATATCCTTCTCGTCCAGTTCGTTCTCCATGTCCGGGTTCGCGATCTGCTGTTCGGCCAGTTGCTCATCGAAACTGATGGTCAGGGTCACGGCCAGCAGGTTTTCCGTCTCCGTCTCCTCGAATTCCATCATCCAACCGAAGCCCGGATAAACAACCCCAAAATCGCCCACCAGAACGTCATCATCCCTCTCTGGTTTGAGCACTCCGGAGAGCAATTCGGCGAATTTCGTATCAACCAGCATCATCGCTCGCGTTCGTAAATCACACTCCCGGGCCGCTTGGAGACCCTGGTTGATCTGCATACCCACCAGAGCCAGACCGGCAATCAGCAACCCCAGGGCCACTACCACCTCCAGCAAAACCGCCCCACTTTGCGCAGGAATGCGGCCCCGAACAGAACGTCCTCTCAACCGGCGGCAACAGCCCGCACCCAGGTCACTCCCCCTTATCAAAGAGGGTTCGAGAACAAAATTGATTGAGGTAATTTCCCTCATTCGACTCAACGCTCCAATCCGAGCAAACTCTCCCGTGCGAATCTCCCCCTCGATCCCTCTCTCGCCCTCACCGTCCCGTCGAAACACCCCCTCCTCGGCCGATATGCACTTCCAGGATATTATCCTCCGTAATCTCATCACCGCGGATAAAATCCTGATGCATGATCGGCGATGCTCGGTATTCCAGCATCACCTCCACCTCTTTGACGCGCAGCGCCCGCTGAATCCAGGTTTCGCCCGTCCTTCCGTCCACCATGACGTTCAGGATCCGCGTCACATGCTCTGGCTTCAGTTCCACATCTTCCGGCAGGTCGGTCAACACAAACGTGACCCAGTCGCAGGTACCGTCGGGGTTGAAGGTCAGCGGAACGAAAATGCTCTTGTTGCCTTCTTGAATGGAAGGGCCGGCAATCGGGCTGGTGGCGCGAATCTCGAATTCCGGCTGGCCGGGCAGTACCGCCACGCAACGCGTACCCAGTTGGATAAACTCCTGCTCCAGCCAGCTCCAGGCAAACCCCTCATACTCGTAGGGACGCTCCAGTGGATCACTTTCGCGGGTCACGATCGGCTGCTCGGTCTGCGTCGGCACGTCCACCTCGTCCTTCGCTCGCGGGTCAAGAGGATCGGGCGTGCCCGGAAACTCGATGCGATAGCGCAAACCATCCTGCATGGCCCGCGCCTGAACCATCATGATCAGCGTGCGTAATCTGCGGGCCGATTCATCCAGCGACCTCCGCTCCAACTCTCGTCCAAGGTTCGTAAAAACGAAGGAAGCGATCAGCCCCAGAATGGCTATCACCAGCAGAACCTCGATCATCGTGAAGGCCCGCCGACCCATTGCCGTTCTCCGTTCGTGCCGGCCGCCGCGTCCTTTGACCACTCGTAAGCAAACGCTATCGCCTCTCGCCCGTAATGCCGGCAACGAGGCTTACTTTTCCTTCCGCCAGTTGCCGATATCGTCGTCGGAACCGTCTTCGCCGTCCGGACCGTAACTCCATAAATCGTAGGAATTCTCGTTTTTCTGACCCGGGAATTTGTATTGCAACTCATTACCCCAGGGATCCTTGAGTTTTGCCACATCGTCAAGGTACGGACCATTCCATTTGGCCGCGTCCTCATCCTTGTCCGGTTTTTCCACTAATTCGCTCAATTCCTTGGGATATCGACCCATCGCCATCCGAAACAGGTTGATTCCCGTAGCCACGGGGCCGTTGCTCTGGATCAAAGATTGCGCCAGGCTCTTCTGGGCTTGTTCTTGCGTGCCGATAAAGTTCGGCACCACGAATGCCGCAAGCAGCGCAATGATGAATACCACCAGCAACACTTCGATCAGCGTAAAACCACCGCGCCGTCGATTCTTCATCCTGCTCATTGTTCGCATGACTCCAACTCCTTGTCTGTCTTGTTCATTCCGGCCCAAGCCGGAAACCGCCTAAGTAACCACTCTTACCCACCAGACCGTCGCGCGGCCTGCTTGTCATCAATGCCCGGCCGTCCCGCTTTGCAGAATCGGGACCAGCAAACCGATGGCGATGAAAGCCACAAAGACGGCCATCACCATCAACATCAAAGGCTCCAACATGCGTACCCCCAAATCGATCTGCCGCCCCGTACGGGCCTCGTTCGATTCGGCGATCTGTACCAATACGTTTTCCAGGTTATTGCTCTCTTCCGCGACCGCCACCATGTCGATGATGTCCATCGGGAAAAGTCCGCTCTTGGCCAACGGAGCGGCCAGCGCATGGCCCTGCTGCACGCTCTCCGAGGCCTTGGCGATCTCCGCCGCCAAGATCCGGCTGCCCGTCGCATCCTTGCTAATACTCAACGATTGCAGAATGGGCACTCCGTTGTGCAGCAGGGTACCCAGAATTCGGCAGAACCGGCAGATCGCCACCATTTGTACGATCCGTCCCAGTACCGGAATTTTCAACTTCAACTGCTCGTAGAAAGCACGTCCTTGTTCGCTCTTCAAAACCATGATCGTGGCCATAACTGCCAGAAATATCCCCACAACCACGATAGGCCAGCGATGGATCATGAAATCACTTATCGCGAACAACAACGTGGTAATGACCGGTTTGTTCGGGAGGCGATCGATCAGCGGCCGAATCTTCGGTACGATCCAAACCATCAGAAAACTGACCACGCTCAAGCCGACCACCACCAGAATGCACGGATAAATCATTGAGCCGATCAACTTGTTGCGCAGCTCGTCCTGTCGCTCCGTGAAAATCGCGATACGCTGTAACACGTCTTCGAGAAACCCCCCCTGCTCGCCGGCCCGCACCATGGCCACCGCCAGCGAATTGAACGCGCTCGGATGTTTAAGCATCGCATCCGCCAGCGTCGAGCCGCTCGATACGTCGTTATGCACTTCCCGCAGAATCTCGGTCAACAATGGGTTTGATTCCTGCCGGGCCAACACATCGATCGCCCGCAGGACCGGCACCCCCGCACGTAACAAATCCGACAACTGGCTATAGAAAGCGGTCAAAACCCGCAGGGATAGTCTTTTACGCCGACCGGTAAAGGCACTCTTCTCCGCCTGACCCCCCTCGGCCACGTACAAGGGAAACAGCGCACGGTCGTCGAGCATGCGCATCACGGCCTGCTGGCTCTCGGCCGTCAGCACCCCGCTGACCGTTTGCCCCGTACTGGTCTTGGCCTTATACGAAAACGTCGGCATACCCAATCCTCAAACACAATTTACCAGCCCGCAGCGCTAGCAAGGATCACTAGCCCGAAGCAGTTGACCTCGCTTGCCTCCCCTGGGCGGGCCGTGGCGGGCTAGCAAGGCCCACCCGCCCAAAGCAGTTCACCCACCCAAGCTGGCCAGCAAGAGTCACCAGAACCAAACCTTTCTAAAGTCCGATAAATTCCGTCCTAACATATCTTTATCGGGCAATAAAGCCCCAATTCTGCCACTTTTCCAAGCAAATCCACCCCTCAAAACTTCACCAAGATATCAACCCTCCCCTGTTCGGTCTTATAAAAACGTTAGTCTATGCCCTTTAATAATTTATGGCAATATTCTCCGCGGGGCCCGGCACAAATCCATAAACTGGCCGCAACCCCGCCGAAAACTTATACCATCCCGAACTCCGCGCGCTGCACGAATATCTGGGAAATTCGCCCAGATTCTCAAACTGAAAAAATTTCAGCAACTCATTTTGCGATAAACATTTATAAACTAGAATAGAGAGGCGTTGCCGGAGTGGAAAGTTACCAATGTAATTGCATTGATATTAAAATATGTAAATTGCTGGGAGCAAATCACTTCTTCTGGTATAATGAAAAACCACTGGCAAAAGACTATACTTGAGAGTGACCGTCACGTTGTTTGGATACAGATATGTTGTTCACCTGTTATTGATATCGATTTCCGCGATCACTTCGGCCGACCCATCCCCATGAAAAACCGTCGGCAAAAAGCGGACACCAGACAGATATCCCTCAATGCGTATTTGCCCTGATCCCGTCTTTGGGGTATCGACGCCATTCAGTTTCGCCAATAGGTTTCGAGCGGCCACCACATGAGCAGCACGTTCGGCCATTAATCGTGCCCGCACACCATGATACTTCGCCGGCGGCTTGCCGATGCCTACGGCCTGGATCACGGTACGATCAACAGACACACTATTGCCTTTTACGGGCAAGACCGGCGGGGCCGCCCAGAATCCCGAACAATTCAACATCATCACTATTACAGTCGGTAACATGTCAAATCCTCATCAGCCAATGCCTCACCGCAAACTTCAAAAGACTTGCGTAAAAGAAAAGACACACTCCGCACGACTCGGTTAGATCGCCGCCTGCATGTTGTTTCCCACAGAGAGAAGAAAGCCGAGGTGCTAAAAAACCAATAAAAATAAGGCCGCCCCCCCGCGGCCTTCCCATGAGGGATTTCATACATGAAGAAGTAAGGATTTCGGGGCCGAACGGAAACGGGTTGCCGTTTCAGCATCCTCCTCCCCGGTGGATGCCTCCAGGCCACCCGTTCCCGTTCAACTGAGTGACAGCCAACTCTCGCAAGTCCCTCGGTAGCCATTCGATGCAAAGATGAGGCCAATAACCAAAAACAAAGGTTCAGTCGTGATATAATTATCATAACATAATTAATCATAAGACTTTATGGATATCACAAAAAGCGAGATATGCCTTCATTAAAACACGAACCTGGGTACATTTACCCATAACTTGGTAGTCTTTGTGGGGAATATAACCCACGCCGAGAAGATGGATCAATAGGAATCGATATCAATGCTACCTCGCGTAGCTTGTAGACGTATGTCCGCGGCACCCGAGCCGAGCGTCGCTTCGACAAAGGCCACCGTATTGGTCACGTTGGTCGGGTTATTAAAATCTTTTTCGTAAAATGCAACATTCCCAAAGCCGGTCCACGCTCGCAGATAGGCGTTGATATCCAGCGGCAAATCGATATCGATACGTCCGGAACCGACAAACACGTCAACTTTTTTCCCGGCGGCAAGGGAAAGGATGGAAATATTGGCCGAGCCTTTCGTGATATCCATTTCCAAGTCTCCCTGATGCGATTCGATCTTGATATCGCCATCATCGGCATTGGCCACCAAGGCGGCCTTGGCCCCCAGCGAATGGATGGAGCCATTCTCGACGAAGAGGTTACTTGGAGTGTCCAGACCAACGGTCCGCACTTGACCAACTCCCTGCTCAATCTCAACCGCATGGTCCGGCGGAATAGTTATACGCAACCGATATTGCACCACGCGCGCCGAGCCTACGATGGCTGTGATATTGATCTCATCCTCGGTCACCACGGCCTGAAAATTATCCTCGTCTTCAGTAGCCTCGGGTGGGCGCACGGCCTCGATAAGCAGCTTGTTGTTCGCCGTTGTCGGCTCCGTCACCGTAACGGACATCCGGGCAAGCAAATCCTCGGCTTCGCTTTGCGTATCGGCCAGGGCGTGCCGTTGAATTTCAATAGTGGCCGTCGTTGCATTCGCATCAACGGTCACCCGGGTGCTGCCGATATCATTGCGAACCTGCAGGACCGATCCGGCCCGCATGGCCACTGTACGCGTTTCCGTCGACTCCGCTTTCTTGGGTGTCACGAATGACAAATTGAAATTCAGCGATCCGGCACAACAGATCAGCAGGGCCGCCAGATTACCCACCGCCAACAAAACCCATGTTCGTCGCGTTACGTGAATCATAATCCGTCCTCCCGATTTCCTACTGATAGGTAAGCGATTTGCGGACGCCTGGATCGACGGGCCAGCGCCACCGGAGCCGCCGTCCTGGTGGTTATGAGTTGATTATCCCCAAAACCAACTGTCTCCGCCACCGGCCAACCGGATTTGCTTAATCAAACATTTGTAGTTGGAAACGCTCGAGGGCGAATTTGCTGACCGGATGATCGATGTTCATCGGATATTGGCCGCTGAAACAGGCGGTACAGTAATGACGGCCGGGGTGTTTGACACAAGAAAGCATCCCTTCGATCGACAGGTAGTGCAGCGAATCGACGCCGAGATATGCGCGGATTTCCTCCACGTTTTTCTCGTGGGCAACCAGCTCCTCGCGGGTCGGGAAATCGATGCCGAAATAACAAGGATGCCGAATCGGCGGACTGGCCACCCGCAGATGAATTTCTTTGGCACCCGCCGCCCGCAAAGCGCCGATCTTTCCGCGTGTCGTCGTGCCCCGCACGACCGAATCCTCGACCACGATCAAACGCTTACCCTTGACCGTCGGCTTGATGACGTTGAGTTTCATTTTGACCACCAGGTTACGTTGATCCTGCTCGGGCATGATGAAGGATCGCCCGGCATAATGACTGGTGGTAAAGGCTCGGCCGTAGGGGATCCCGCTCTGTCGTGCATAGCCCAGGGCCGCGCAACGCGCGCAGTTGGGGATGGCGACCACGGCATCGGCCTCGACCGGAGATTCCATCGCCAGTCGGGCGCCCATCGCGGTCCGCACCTCGTGGACGTTCTCGCCGAAAACGTCGCTGGCCGGGTCGGCAAAATAAATCTGCTCGAAAATACAGTACGCCGGCCGAAAAGTATCCTTGGGGGTGATCCTTTGGTTCTTGACGGTGCCGTCATCGTAGATGGCCACCGCCTCGCCCGGCCCTACCTCGCGCCAGAACCTGGCATCGATAATGTCAAAGGCGCAGGTCTCGCTGGCCACCACCACCGCCCCGTTATCCATGCGTCCCAGGACCAGCGGGCGAAAACCATAGGGGTCACGGGCGGCCACCAGCCGATCGGGAAACAAGAACAAAACGCTGTAAGCCCCCTGGAGATGGCTCAGCACGTGCGCCGCCGGATAGCGCTTATCCAGATGGGCGGGGTTGGCCAGCAGATGAACGATCACCTCCGTGTCGGAGGTAGTATTGAAAATAGCTCCGTGCTCCTCGTATTCCTTGCGTAACAGGCCGGCATTGATCAGGTTGCCGTTATGAGCGACGGCCACCTGTCCACGGGAGTAGTTGACCAGCAACGGCTGGATATTGACCTCATGGCACGAGCCGGTGGTCGAATAACGGACATGGCCAACGGCAACCGAATTACGTAATTCCTCCAGCCGGCGCGGCGTAAAGACATCGGTCACCAGCCCCATGCCCACGGAGCGTTTGAAGCCTCGTTCGCCACGCGTCACGATACCCGCCGATTCCTGGCCGCGATGCTGCTGCGCATATAAACCAAGATACGTCAGCCGCGCCGCATCGGGATGCCCGATGACACCGAACAAACCACAGTGATGTCGCATGGATGGGGATAACACGCCGATGAAGGTCCTTCCATGTGCAGGAATTCGACGCTAAAACCACAATCTAACGATCGTCCTCAAACTCGTCAAGCACCATCGACATAAAACGGAAATTAAAGCGTCATGCCATGATCGGCAAAGGAAACGATTCCCGTTGTCGGCGGTGGTTGATCCAATCGCCCCATCCCCTTGGTGCATGATGACTCATCATCCAATATATATTATAGGATCAAATATCGACCATAAGCAGATGAATAGATGGTTAAAAACCCGCCGCCAATGGCTCCATAAGGTGAACACCCGACATTATCGGCCCGTCTTATAATGGAAGGCATATCCGAAACCGGTTTGCGGCAAACAGATACAGCGGTGATTTCTACGCATTACGCAGTTTTTGCCGATTCCATCAAACCTGCCGTCTGTAACATCCGAAATACCCCTTACGGGGCGGTATGTCCGATCGGACGGTTTTGACCATCCCCCAATAAGTTGCCGCCAACACCTTCGCCGTGTCCGGATGTCATTCATGGTCAATGGAAAACAAGTACTGACCACCGGCCAGGTCGCCCGAATCTGCAACGTTGCGCCTCGTACCGTGTCCAAATGGTTCGATACCGGCCAACTGCGCGGCTATCGTATACCCGGCAGCCGGGACCGACGTATCCCCCTCAACCAGTTGATCCGATTCATGAAAGCCAACGGTATCCCCTTGGACAAAATCGAAAACGGCCTGACCCGCATTCTGATCGTGGACGAGCAGAAGGATTTGACGGACCTGCTGGCCGGCGCCCTTACGGAAAGGAACGGCTTTGAGGTCCGGGTGGCGGCCACCGCCTTCGAGGCCGGCGGCCTCACCCAGGAGTTTCGGCCGGCGGTCGTGGTGGTCGACGTCGATCTACCGGGAATCGACGGGCGTACCCTTTCCCGCTTCATTGCCGGCCGCTCCGAACTGCACGGAACCCGGTTCATCGGCGTCAGCGCCTCCCTCGATGAAACCCAGCAACAAACCCTGCGCCAGCAAGGTTTCCACAACACCCTGGCCAAACCCTTCAACATCCAGCAGCTTGTCGAGGTCATCGAGGCCACGCTCGGCTCGGAAGTATGCTGAACGCAATCCACACTTTGATCCCTTGCTCATTCGTTTTCTCACTGGATTTGACCCAATGAGACTAAAATACAGCACATTGCACGTTGGACTGAACCCATGCAAATTGAACATCTCATGTTCAATCTGCAAGGGCACTGGTTGTAGCTTCCTCTTTCCCAATCAAAAAATCATAATGGGAATACCATCATCGTTAACCTTTGGTGATGCCTTCACCC
>CAYNYK010000032.1:0-15416 GCA_964401335.1 uncultured Planctomycetales bacterium | reverse complement strand
AATGACAAAGATAGCAATCCATGCAGAATATCGTTTTACACTTATTGATGAGTGTCTATCTACAGGTGGATTTCGTGCAATAGAAACGGCCGGCCGATCCCGTCGCGGGGGGACCGGCCGACCTTTCCGGGAAGTAAGGCGCGGGGGTAAGGAGGTATTGCGTATTTTGTTTTTGAAGCCCGGGTCACGTCCTTGATATCGCCCGGCCGGGCGTCATTTATTTCCTTCATAAGGTTATTGGTCCTTGAACAACCAGACCTTTCATCAACGAAAGATTTTTGGGGCCGCGGCTATCCCTGCTTATGAAAAGAAAACGCCCCTCCTCGCCAATATTTTCTATTTGCGGTTATTTTGCTGAAAGGTCGCGTGGACGAGAGGCTAATTACCCTCAGGCTCGGGGTACGCCCCGACCCGATGATCGGATTAATTATGGATGGAATGGCCCTTACAGGAGGAATCCATAAAAGTCTCTTAATGAGGTTTCGTCGGATACTTTAGGCTATACTGAAAGGTCCAGGCCGATAAAGGAGGCGCCATGCTCAACGCATTCAGGCCGTTATTGGGTCTGTCGATGCTGGTGGGGGGAGCGTGCGCGCCGTGGAATTGTATCCTGAAGATACCGGTCGACGATCCTGACCCCTGGGAAGAGGTTACACCGGCCGATGAAATCGAACCCAACGATTACAGCCGCACGGCCACGGCGGTCACCTTCGATACCACCGGCCGGGCGCGTATGTTCGGCGACATCCCCGACCTGAAAGAACGCCTGGATGTCGATTTCTTCGCCTTGGGACCGCTCCAAGCCGGCGACCGGCTAAGGGCCGAAGTCCGTACCCCGGACTCCGAACTGGACGCTCTGCTGGCCGTCTTCGATGCGGATAACAAACTGTTCATGGTCAACGACAACGCGGGCTCCGAGCCGCGTCCGCGCGACCCGGCCATCGATGAAATCATCCGACACGATAGCGAATACTTCGTGGGGGTCATGCGTTCGGGCTTCGCGGCATTCACCGGTGGAACTTATGAATTACGCATTCAGGTGGACCGGGGCGGTGAGCCGGTCTTGCCGCAAGGGCAGGTTTTGCTGCTCAACTTCGAGGGCGGCCAGGTCGATTGGGGCGGCGGGCAATCTCTGTCCATTGCGCCCTTTGACACGGGCAATATCGACACGATCTATGCGGGCCAGACGGCGGAGGTTAAACGTTGGATCCTGCGGACGGTGCGACAGAATTACGCCCGGTTCAACCTGACGATATACAGCACGGACGACGCGGCCACCTTGCCGGACGACGGCGTATCGATCGTTTACTTCGGCGGCTACGACGCGGGAGGATTGGGTATCGCGCGTAACGGAACGGACTTCTACAACCATGATCGCAACGATTGGGCGGTGGTATTCACCGAGCGATTCACGCCGGATCTTTTCACCGATCCGCCAGACGCGAAATCGCTGGGCGTGGCTATCGGCAACATCGCCTCGCACGAGGCGGGACACCTGTTCGGCCTCGGTCACGTGCGCGATGCCGCCGACGTAATGAACACCTACGATGCGCCGGACAATCTGTTGACCGATCAGCATTTCAAGCCTTCGACCATCGACCAATTCGTCATCCCGTTGCCGAGCATATTTTTCGTGGAACACTTGTTCTTCCTGGAGCAGGACAGCGGGATGCTGCTGGCCGAGATTCTGGGGCGGGCGGCTCCAGCGACGGAACGGGAGGTGGATTTAGGCGGCGATCCATCGGTGTTGGCGGTGGCCGACTTCGACGACGGACGGCCGGATCTGGTGGTGGCCAATACCACGATGTCGGAAATCTATGTGTTGTTCAATGAGGAAGGGCTTTCGTTCGCTGTCGCCGGCCCGTTTTACGTCGGGGCAGGGCCGATGGACCTCAAAACCGCCGATTTTGACGGCGACGGCACGACCGACCTGGCCGCCTGTAATCTGAACGACGATAACGTAGCCTTCCTTTTTAATCGCGAGGAAGGGCCCGAAGTGGGTCCGGCAACGGTCCAGGACGGGCCGTGGGAGATGGCCGCCGCTGATTTCGACGGAGACGGCGATACCGACCTGGCCGTCCTGCATATATGGTCCAACGACATCGCCGTCGTGCGTAATAACGGAGACGCAACCTTCACCCCGCCCGAGGTCATCGCCCAAGGGGCATTCTTGCTTTCCCTGACAACCGGCGATCTGGACGGTGACGGGGATATCGATCTGGCCTACATCGAAGGCGGCGACGAGGGCGACACAGGCAGCGTCATCGTCCTTTTGAATGACGGGGAAGGCGGCTTCCTGCAAGCCGGTATTTTTTCTACAAGCGAGTATCTTGCTCGGCGCCTGATCGCGGCGGATGTGGATAAGGATGGTGCCCTGGATTTGTTATTTGCTGATTTGCTGTTCGGTGGATTCGTGGTTCTGCGGAATGACGGGACGGCTAATTTTGTCGAATCAGGTTTTTATCCGACAGGTCTTGCACCCGAAGCCCTGGCCGCCGCCGACCTGAACATGGATGGCTATCTCGATGTGGTGGTGGCCAACACGGGTGACAACGATGTTTCCGTTTTGCTTAACCGAGGCGACGGGACATTTGCCGCCCAGTGGCCTTACGGCACGGGGGCCGCACCGGTTTCCGTGGCGACGGCGGATTTTAATGGTGACGGAGCCACGGATATCGCCGTGGCCGAACGGGATACAGGCAAAGTTACGTTCTTATTCAACCGTGGCGATGGGACGTTTTCCGATAAAGCCGAGGCGGACTGAATAGGAACAGATTCCGGGCGGTCCGGGACACGAGGTCGTCTTCGCGGACCGTCGAGTAACGAGGCGGCGCATGCAGCGCATCAGCATAATTCGATCGGCGATAGCTATCGCCCTGGCAATAAGCACGATCCTGGCTTCAGGCCAGGGTTGCCAGGTGCCGAATGGCCCGGTGATCGATCCGCCGCCGGATTTTTCGGTCATCACCAGTTGCGGCCTGTCGGCGGTCGAATGTGTGCCGCTGGCCGGTTCCTCGCCTTATGCGCTGGCCGTCGGCGACTTGATCGGTAACGGCATACCCGACCTGGTCTCCGTCAATTTCGGCGCGGACAACCTCACCATCCTGCTCAATAACGGAGATGGAACGCTGACCTCGGCGGGCAACAAACCCACCGCCAACAGCCCGTTATCCGCGGTACTCGGAGATTTCGACAACGACGGCTTGCTCGATATCGCCGCCGGCGGCGGATTTTACATCTCGCTGTTTTTCAACCAGGGTAACGGCCGATTTTCATCTCCCGTCCGAATCAACATGGATTACACCCCCGTCAATCTTGTGGCGGCCGATTTCGACGGCAACGGGACGGTCGATCTGGCCTCGGCCAACGGCGCTTATGATACCATTACGATTTTTACAAACGACGGCACGGGCCGATTCACTCTCACGCAGGACATCCGGGTCAGCTTGTATTTCGTGCAGGTAAACGGCCTGATCGCCACCGACCTTAACGGCGACGGCCGGCCCGACCTGGCCGCCTCGCATCGGTTTTCGGGCAATTTATCTATTTTACTGAACGACGGGCAGGGGAAGTTCGTGGAGCAGAAAACGATTACGGTCAAGCCGGGACACCTGTTTAACGCTCTGAACGCCGGCGATCTGAACGGTGACGGCCTATCGGATCTGATCGTGGCCGACAACGGCGACCCGTTTGACGAGCAGGATCCCGGTGGCTTGCTGGTATTGTTTAACATCGGTGAGGGCGATTTTGAACCACCTATTGCCGTCACCGTCGGCGACAGCCCGGCCTGGCCGGCGGTTGTCGATCTTGACGGCGACGGGGCGGCCGACCTGGCGGTGGCTAACAACGTCTCCGGTAATGTTTCCCTCTTATTCAACGACGGCAAGGGCGCTTTCACCCTTGCCGAAAACGTAACCGTCGGCGCCGGTCCCAGTTTTGTCGGCCCGGCCGATCTGGACAGCGATGGATTCATCGATCTGGCCGTCGCCAACTTCACCGCCGATACCATCTCGGTCCTGCTGAATGACGGTACCGGATCATTCGCGGTTTCTGAGTGAAATTCCCCAATCAATTCGTGCCCGACAGATCCATCGGGTTCGCAAGTATAACATAAACCCTTCGATAGTAAAGATTTACGAATTTTTTATTTTTACCATCCTTTCCTGAAAGGTCTGAGAGGCTTGGCACCAATTTCCCTTCGTAAGCACCGGGTCGAGTGATCCGGTCAAATGAAAAAAAGAAGGTACAAACCAAGGAAAAAAGGAGATTGGTCATGACACGGAAACTGTTGAACGCGATTCGGGTCAAGGCAGCGGGTTTGCTGGTGGTTGGTGGGACGGCCTTTGCGGGTTTGCCGATGAACGGATGCGATGGCACGTTGACCATCCAGTTACAGGACGGCTCCGGTCAGAGCATCGGAATCACCGACCTGCTCAACGGACTGACCGGCGAAGGGGATTCCTACGAAGATGTCGGCTATGAGGATGAACTCGATAGCTGGGATGAGGGTATGGACACCGGCTGGGACGAAGGTTGGGACTCCTATTATCCGACCCAGTATCCGACCTCCTACGGTGGTGGTGGATCGTGGGCGACGGCCTCCGCGGGATCGTGGTACTAAGCCTGCCCACAAAGAATACAAAACAAACGCCCGGATGTCTTGAAAACATCCGGGTGTTTTTTTGTCATAATCGCAAACGCCGACGGAGAGATCTAATCAGAGATTGAAATCCCCGCGGGCGATCCGATCGCGCAGGGCTTCGGCCGTTTCTTGATGTTCGGGCGAAACGATAAAGACCAGGACCGGTTCAGCTTTCGTGAAGGGCATACTCCGCACATTGATACCGGAGGGGGCCACATCAATATACGTCATGCCGTCCACGGTATTCAAAAATCCCTTGATTCGGTAGACTTCACTCTGGACGTCCCCCCAGGCACGGCGTAAACGTTCCAGATCAATCGGTTGCGCGAGGGACACCTCCAAAACCACATAATGAGGATCGGCACAGGCAGCGTATTGACCAACCAGGTGGCGCGGCGATGCAGGTGTAAAAATATCAAAATCAAAACGGCAAAATCGCGTCTCCGTCACTTCGATTGATGGATTGATGGCCAAGAGTTCATTCCGGGTTTCGGCAACGGCGGCGGGCCCGTAGAGATCGGTTTTATTGATAAGGGCCCGATCGGCGGCCTCGATCTGGGCGGAAATGTTGGGCAAGGTTCGGCGCAATTTGCCGAAAGTCCCCGGATCCACGACCGCCAATACCGCGCACAATTGAAACAGCTTATCGAATCTGGTTTCCTCCAGCAGTTGCCCGAATACCTTGGGATCGGCGATACCGCTGGCCTCGATCACCACCCCTTCGATCTGCGTGGCGGAAACACAATTCCGCTCATAGATCTGCTTGAGCCGGCCCATGAACTCGGTCACCTTGCATTGACAAAAAATACTTCCGCCGGCCACGGTGACAAGGACATCCTCGTTGACGTCGAGCAATCGCCCGTCAACGTTAACGGGGCCAAATTCGTTAATCAGATACACCAGGCGGCGGTTAGAGTAACGCCGGACTACCTGAGTCAGAAGGGTTGTTTTTCCGCTGCCCAGAAAGCCGGTAACCAGGCTCAGCGGGATTCGGAGTTCCGCTGCTTGCATCGGATTTTCTCCTCCAAGGCCTGAATCAGCGTGGATATGTCCGGAATGATCGAAGGGAATTTGACCTCGCCGTCGATGCAAATGGTGGGGATCTGGCCTACCCCGAGCTTGGCCATGTGCCCCAGGCCTCGCGCGGTGGTAATCTTGTGTTCACGGACCTCAACCTGGTCGGCAAATTTCTTCGCGGCGTTCTCGACGGCGTCCACCATATATTGACAAGGCGCACAGGAAGCCGAGTCCAGCGTCACCACGTCCACGATGACTTTCTTTTCCCTTGAGTAATCCGGGAGGCTGACATCCTCAAAGGTTTTTTCGCGGGCTTTCAGCGTATTTCTGGCCACTTGCCGCTGGTAATCGTCGTGGACCATCAAAGCAACGGCCTGAAGATTTTTCTCAGGGGTGGCGTAGGGCAGGTCGCAACCGGGGGCAAGAATAAAACCCGGCGTATTTCCAATATCCAGGCAGCGCAGGGCATCCTGCCGGGCGTCGATTTCGTCACCCAACAACAGCACGGTGGTCAGCTTGAGGTTGCCGCCGTAACTCTTGCCGCCGGCGCGGGCCAGGTCGCGCACGTAATCCAGCGGGATATTCTCATCGATCGAAACATTATCGCATCGGCAGCGACACATGATTTCCATATTGCGGGTGGCGTTCCCGCATACAAACAGCGAGGACAACCCACCGCGCGTGCGGATGTGGGTAAAAACCTCGTCCACGTAAGGCTGCACGAATTCGGCAAAATGCTGTGGAGAAATCTGACTGGTCATCGGGTCCACGACGGCAATCACATCGGCCCCATGTTCCAGGTACATATCCGCGGCCTGCCGGCAGACACCCGTGCAGAACGTCAACACCTCCTTTACCAATTCCGGCGCCTCGAACATCTGGAGGAACACGCCGGTACCCATCAGGTGCAGGGTGAGGGTAAACGGGCCGGTGATCAGACCGTACAGAGCGGTATCCTCCCCTATCCGCTTCTTGATGGTCTTCATGGCCTCGATGGCAACCGGGTAACGTCCTTTACTCAGATCGAAGGGCGGAAGCTCGGGCAGTTTTCGATCCGTCAGCGGGTGGCTGACTACGGAAGGCGGGGTCTCCTCTGCCCAGCGCAGGGCGCAACCCAATACCTCGGCCTCCATCTGCAAATCGAAAATCAGTGGCAGGCCGTCAGGCTGATAAAGCTCTTTGGCTTTGGTAAGTCCTTTTACAAGTAACTCGCGCGATTTGAGGTAATCCGTTGCGGTCGCTCCGATCAGCTTTCCGCCGTGGACACCCACGAAGGGAACCCACGCCGGCCGCGGAGTGGCCTGGCCTTTCAATGCCTTGAGCAACAGTTCTCGGCCGCTCATAAGGTCTCCTTTGGGGTAATCGTATCGCGAACGATCTTACCTCCGGCCGCATGAAAACACGGCATAAGGGTAGAATGTCCGGAAAGTGTGTCCCAGATTCGCGGGGAAAGCAAGGGCTTCAGGTCGCCATGTCCAGGTTATTGGGTTGAAGGTAACGCGCCCGATTTCGCAGGCGGCATGATCCGCAAACGTTCGATCGACCAAATCAATGTGTCGAAATGGTCGATCCGACTCAGGCCAATCGTAAAACCGCTAAGATAGGGCTGATTTAGAGCGAAACGCAGGGATTCTTCTTTTTGCTGGTCGGTCTTGCACTCCCCTGCCCCGAGAATTTTCATGCCTTGGATGACCTGGCCGTGCTGGTGAGCCTTCTCAAGCACTTTGACAACCGCCGACACGCGTTCGGGCTTGTCCACGTCCATGACATAAGCAAAGGGATTGATACGGGCCAGGTTGTATTCCACCCAGGGTTCCTCGGCCGCGGCCAGCAGAGGGGCCATGCCATGACACGAGACCCCCAACATTCGAATGCGGCCACGGGTCTTATATTCACTGAGCACATCCATCGGCCCTTTCATGGTTTGTGGCCAGTCGCCTTCTTTCATGCAATGCAGCAACACAATATCAATATAGTCTGTATTCAGTTCCGTAAAGAAACGCTCGATAGCCGCGCGGGTTGCATCGGCTGTCGTTGAACGAACCTTGCTGATTATGACCACTTTGTCACGCTGGATACCCTGAAGGGCGGCCTTGACACAATGGTGCGTGTCATAGCTGTCGGCGGTGTCCCAACCATTGATGCCCTTGTCAAGACCATGACGCAGGAGTTTGACCATGCCGGCCTCACCCGTGGCCCGCGCTTCCCGGCCACCGTTCATGCCCGTACCGATGGTCAGACGTGAGACCTTGATACCGGCCTTGCCTAATACCACGGTATCGTCGGCCAGCAGCGGTTTGGCGGACACCGGTCGGCTGGCGGGGGCTGACTCCTGCCCCCATACGCGCCCACCGACTATCGCACCGGCCGCGGCCGCGGTCCGGACCATGAATTCGCGACGATTCATCTGCTGCATGATGGAACCCTCCCAGAGCATATAGCCACCGGATGAACATTACCTTATTTATAGATCAAATACGAAGGATTGCCAACGAGGTGTCTGCAAAAGCAACTTGGATTCACCCAAATGGGCCAGTACGAGCAAGATAGGCAGGGCGCGCTGTCTGCAACGCAGAGATTATATAGGCATTATCCGGCCCGGAGCCGGGGCTCATAGCGCCAGCAAACTGGGCGCAATACTGGTAGGCGCGGGGCTGCCGCGCGTGGATAGATAAGCCTGCGCAGTCAGGACCGACACTATCGCCGATGCTCCCTGGTTCGGCGAGGTTCCCGAAGAGGTCAGGGCGTCGAAACAAGCCCCGGTTTGTGCGTCGATCATGCTCAATCCATGCACGTTTTGCCCGGTAAACCAGGCGGCCGCATTTTCCGAATAAAACCCATATTGCTTCGCCCCGTCGACTCGCTCGGCCGTGCAGAACAAATCAACTATGTCGCACACTTCGCTTGGGAGTTGATCGAAACCGGCCTTGCTCTTGTATCTCGGCCATCCGCCCGGGACGCCCACCGGCATGAGCATTTCATCGACAAACATATTTTCAATGGCAAACTCCGTGGTAGCGCGGGCCACGATAGCCAACCGACTTTCCTCGAAAACCGCGAAAGCCGACCATAAGGCCGCGGGAATAGCCGCCCCCCCGGCTTGCCATCGAGACTCAAACCATTCCCACTCCGCCGCGCGAATCGGATAATAACACTCCTCCACCAACCATTGGGCGATCTTTTCGGCCCGCTTCAGATCGCGCCCCGGATCGGCACTGTGTAACTGGGTAATCGCCCGCAACCAGTTGGCCGCACTGATCGGCGTGCGGGCTGATTGGGAATGGGCCAGCAGCGTCGGCCACCAATGGGCGGCCGCCAGACGAAGCTTGATCGGCAGCTCCGAAACCATGACGGCGGCCAACGCCAATGCCACCCGCGATTGAACCAGACTATCGTCATCCCAGTCGTGCCACTTGCCCCAGGCATTACAGGCGTGATGCACGCGGCCGTCCGCGATTCGGGCGCGGGTCAGGAAACGAAAATAGGTGCACGCCAGTCCGTGAAAAATCTCGCCCTCGGCCGTGTCACTGACCATCGCGCATAAACGTAAGGCATCCGCGTTATCCACGGCCGAGTAACCGGCAAAACGGTCGGGTACTTCCCCGCGCGCACAACGAATCAAACCCAATGAATCCGTCAATCGTTTCAGGTGGTCGAGTCGAATCGTCACATCGGAAAGCATGACATGTCCTCCTGGCCGGCTGCCCGAGAGGCGCGGGCCGATGCGCATGAGCGAACTTCATCGCGCAGAACAAAGATAGGCAGAAACCGTCGCCCCTCTCGGAAGGGCAAACGTATTCCACCCCCTGTAAGGGGGGTAGCATCCCCTCATCAGGATGTCGGCTTAGGGAAGATTCCGGTTTATCTATAAAAACAAAAATTGCGGGTTTTTACCTTCGGGGGCATTCGGCCATCCAAACCCCGGCCACTTCATGCCTTCGTCCATCGGATGATGTGTTCCACGAGTTTCCGAATACCCTCGTAAACCTCGGCCGGGCCTCGGGCCAGCATGTAGGCCGGTGTGGATACGATCCGATAAGTATCATCGGCCACCGCCTCCCCACAACCACACGCAACGTGCCGGGCACCCATTTTATTTATGGCTTCCGCCGTTTTGGAATCATGACCGATGGTCAATTGGGCCTTGATCCCCCGCTTGCCAAGCAAACGCGCCAGCATGGCCGGGGCAATGCAAATGGCCCCTATGGGTTTACCCGCCGCTAGCATTTCACCCACCAATCGTTCAACATCCGCATGAACACGACAATCGACCCCTTGAAGGGCGTAACTGCTCAGGTTTTTCGCCGCACCCAGACCCCCTGGAAAGATCAAGGCGTCAATCTGGTCCGCATGAACCTCGGCAAGATTTTTTATATTACCCCGGGCAATCCGGGCCGATTCCACCAATACATTACGCTTCTCTTCCATTGGGGTTTTGTCGACATGATTGACCACGCTCGTCTGACTGATATCAGGGGCACAACATAGAACTTCCGCTCCAGCCTGATCCAAGGCCAGGAGGGTTAACACCGCCTCATGTATCTCGGAACCGTCAAAAACACCACAACCGGACAGACAAACCGCGACTTTAGGCATGTGAAACCTCCTTTTTTAGGTCCGATACGACGTAAAGATATTATAGTATTTCGATACTTATTTAACAAAATTAATCGCGGATAATGGAAAGGGCAGGTCTATTATTGAAGGTCGTAAAAAACAAAAACCCCGCTTCTAAAAGCCGTTCCGTGCACGGATCTTAGGAGCGGGGCTGGATCGGGATTCCGATTTTTTGCCCTTTTTTATGATCGTCTTTCGACAACCGAAGGTTTAATATACAGATCGTGTGCCAGAAATTTCATCAAAGAAAAAGCAATAAATAATATTCGTATCTCCTTTTATATCAATAACATAAAACAATAACAAAATTTGGATGAAAAACATGAAATGTGATATAAAAATCACATGATGCAGTGACGATAACGTCACGCTGTGTTGAATACGTCACGTGAGACAGATTGTTCAGGAAGGAATATCAATACCGAGTTGCTTGATCTTTCTGGAGAGGTTTTCGCGGGCCAGACCAAGGATTTCCGCAGCCCGGGTAATGTTTCCCCCCGTTCGGGTCAGGGCCAGGCGGATATGTTCCCGCTCAAAATCGGCCCGGGCCTCGGCCAGCGGTCGAAGAGGTGTATCCGCGGTGAAGTTTTCGGTAATCGTTACGCTTGTTGGCTTAGCGGCATGCGGTTTACTGGTGCTTATCTGACCCGCGAGCATGGCCCGCATCATCTCGCCGGAAATCTCCTGGCCGGCATAAAAAATGGTCAAACGCTCCGCCAGGTTTCGTACTTGGCGAACATTGCCCGGCCAATCGAACGCCGTCAGCACCGCGACTGCCTCGTCGCTCAGACGGACCGTCTGGACTTTCAGGGCGGCGGCGGAAGCCTCGGCAAACAGCCGGAACAATAATGGAACATCCTCGCGCCGCTCCCGCAACTGCGGTACTTCAATCCGCACCACGTCCAGGCGATACCATAAATCCTCGCGAAACCGGCCCTCGCGAACCATGCTCGGCAGATCCCGATGGGTCGCGGCGATCAATCGTACATCGACGGCGATCGGCTCCGATCCCCCCACCCGCTCGATGTGCCGGGTTTCAATCGCTCGAAGAACTTTCGTCTGGGCGGCCATGGGCATGTCCCCGATTTCGTCCAGAAACAATGTGCCCCCGTCGGCTAACTCGAACCGCCCCTTGCGCGTACTGCGGGCGTCGGTGAAAGCACCCTTTTCATGTCCGAATAATTCGCTCTCGATCAGGTTTTCCGGAATGGCCGCGCAATTGACCTTGATAAACGAACCACCGCTGCGCAGCGAACCGTAATGAATCGCCGCCGCGATCAGTTCCTTGCCCGATCCGCTTGGGCCGGTAATGCAGACGGTCGCATCGGTGGCCGCCACTCGTAATACCTGTCGGGTTACTTGGCGCATCACCGCGCTGCGATAAACCAGCGGGAAAGGCAGGTCGGCCTCCCGTTGCACCGGCCGGGAGGAGTCTGCCACGCGCCAGCCTCCGATAATCGGTCTAAGCGCCTCTGCTCCGCGCTGCATAAGCGCACATAGGACGTGCAAATCCTGTTCCGCGAAAGGCTTGGCCGTCGATTCGCGAACCAGGCACACCGCCCCGGCCACGCGGCCGGCCAGAACCAGCGGGGCGGCCAATACACTCCGCGCCCCGGCGTCGGCCAGTGATTCGCTCAAGCGAAAACGCCGATCCTGCCCCACATCCAGACAAGCCAGGGCCTGGCCGGTAGCCAACACCTGCCGCACAACGGCCGCGCTTAGAGGTAATTCCTTATTAATACCACCAGGATAGGCCGCCGCGATCACCATCGCATCCCCCGTCCCGGGATAAACCACCTGGCCACGGTCGGCACCGATCAGTTCCACCGTCGCGGTTAGCAGGCGCGAAACCGCCTCCCGCGGGTCCGCGAAGCCAACTAACACATCGGCCACGGCCCAAACGCGGGCCTCCAAGCCTTCGAGCGAGCCACTCTCGGCCTTGGCCGCAAGCTGCTCATAAAGCCGGGACTCAACCGGCGATAGGGCCAGCAGAGTCTCCGCCCAGGCCGGCGCTTCCGATTCAGCCGAGCGGCCGGCATCCGCCACATATACCAAAGCGAACGGCCCGATTTCAATTCGGTCTCCATCGTTCAGAACGTGTTCAGTAACGGGTTGACCGTTGACGAAGGTCCGCCCCTCACTGCGATCCAGAAGGACCGCCTTCCCGTCGCGCAATTCGATATTGGCATGTTCCCGGGAGATCACCGGCTCGGCGAGTACCAAAACGTTTTTCGTCGACCGGCCGATCGTGAACGGATACTGATCGAGCCGGCGGCGCTGCAGGAACACTCCGTCTCGCTGAATTTCAATCGCCGCTTGTGACATATCCATCGTCATCCAACTACCCCGATCAGGCCCGACCGGTCCCGATTTTAACCGAACCAGGCGGCATTTGCCCAATCCAATACTTCCTATAAACCGGGCAACCGAAACCGCCGGTCTTGATCTATCGGCCGATAGCGGACATCATGGCGGTCGGGTAACGTACCCCAACATGAGAAATATCGGTATTTATGCCTTGCATGAGGACCAGCAAGATGCTTAAAAAGATTGTCTGCCTCGCCGTTGTTTTCCTTGCCCCGTCCTGGACCATCTTCGCCGCCGAGCCAACCGAGAACCCACCACCCCGGCAAAACAAAATCCGGGTATTGCTGATTACCGGGGGTCACGAGTTCGATCATGACGAATTCCTGGCCGTGTTTCAAGCGCAACCCGATCTTGTAGTGCGGGAAGTCGCTCAACCCGAGGCCCAGCAATGGTTCGACCCGGCCAAGGCCGACCAATACGATGTCATGGTCTGGTACGACTTATGGAAAACGATCGACGAAAAGAGTCAAGCCAATCTGCTGGCCTTGCTCGAACGCGGAAAGCCGCTGTTGGTCCTGCATCATGCCTTGGCGAACTATCGGGACTGGCCGGAAGCTCACAAAATCATCGGCGGCCGATACTTCATGAAAGCCACCGACGAGCATCCCGCGTCAACCTATCAACATGACCAGAACGTCGAGGTCAAGATCGCCGATCCCAACCATCCGATTACCCGCCCGTTGCATGACTTTTATGTGCGCGACGAGGTTTACAACCAGTGCGCGATGCTTCCCGGCGTCAAACCCCTGTTAACCACCAACCATCCTCAAAGCGAAAAAATCATCGGCTGGACTCACACCTACAAGTCCAGCCCCATCGTCTACATCCAACCCGGCCACGGTCCGGAGACATACCGGCATCCGGCCTATCGCCTGCTGGTCGCTCAATCCATCCGCTGGCTGGCCGGCGTGCTGCCCAACCCGTCCGAGGAAGGATTTACGCCACTGTTCAACGGCCGCGATCTTGAAGGCTGGACCATTATGGGCGATCCGAAAGGCTGGAAGGTCCAGGACGAAAAAATCGTTTCCGATGTCGGTTACATCGGCGGCTGGTTGCGCACCAACCGGGTTTACACCGATTTCATCCTGCGTCTTCAATGGCGGGTCAGCCAAGGCGGTAACTCCGGCGTTTTCGTGCGGGCCACGACCACCGGCTATCCCTGGAACAGCGGCTCCGAAATCCAGATCAGCAATTTCCCCCGTGACCTGAGCCACTGCACGGGTGCGTTGTACGGCATCGTCCCCGTCAACCCCCGACCGGACGAGACGGCCGAGGTTTGGCGTGACTATGAAATTCACTGTCACGGGCCGCTGTACAAGGTTTTCGTGGACAATGTGCCAGTCATCGACGTGGACGCCCGCCACGTGCCCGCCCTGCTGGCCAAACCGCTGCGCGGCTACATTGGCTTGCAGGACAATCATTCCGCTCACGGATGGATCGAGTTTCGTAATATACGCGTCAAGGAGCTGGCCCCCTTACCCTGCGACCGGCCGGATTGGCCGCTGGCCCTGCAAGCGTGGACCTTCAACCACCTGAGCTTGCACGAGACCATTGCCATGTGTAAATCCCTCGGCGTCAAGTATCTGGAGGCCTACCCGCGCCAGAAACTCAGCCCCGAGCATCCGGACATTCGGTTTGACGAGAATTGCCCACCCGAGCGACTAGCGGAAACCAAACAGGTCCTCCGCGAGGCCGGCGTGCAAATGGTCAACTTCGGCGTGGTCGGGCTGAAAAACGATGAGACGCAAGTCCGCAAACTTTTCGACTTCGCCCTGACCATGGGTATCGAGACTTTCACCGCGGAACCGGATCCCGACGCCTATCCGTTACTCGACCAACTGACCAAGGAGTACAATCTCAAGGTTGCTATTCATAATCACCCCCGGCAGGCCAATCATCCCAACTATCGTTATTGGGACCCGAACTACGTGCTGGAGCAGGTGAAGAATTATAATCCGCGTATCGGAGCCTGCGCCGACACCGGCCACTGGGCGCGTTCCAACGTCAAACCCGTTGATGCCCTGCGCCTCCTGCAAGGCCGGATCATCTCCCTGCACCTGAAAGACCTCGACAAATTTGAGCCGGCCGGCGTCGATGTCCCCTGGGGCACCGGTGTTTGTGATTTCAAGGACATTCTGGATGAGTTGAAAGCTCAGGGCTTCAAGGGCGTGTTCTCCATCGAATACGAAAACAAGGCCGGAGATTTGGTCGGCTCGGTGAAAAAGTGCATCGAAGCCTTTAATAGGGCTACCCAGCCGTAATTGTTATGCACCCAAAAACAGTTTGACAAGAATCGTCGCTGTGACTTGAAAATGTCGGGCACATTTCGATAGAAAGGTGATCGTTCCCGACAAGCGCGTGGACTTGCCGCTGAATCAGCCACTTGCGATAGCGTTCACGCCCTTGGCGGAAAAGAGCCCATCCCATCATCCTCAGTGATCGAGGAAAGGATGCGAAGGTTGACGAAAGCAACCGGGCGCCTCTCAGGCTCGGTCGTACCAGACCAGGCATGACATCGCGAAAACTTCTACGAGCAAGGCCTCACGACCATCCTGGTAGACATAAATATCATCCTTCGGCATTGCATCCCATGTGATCCGGCGCTCAACGAGATGCCGAGCAACGAAGAACTTTTGCTTAGCCCGGATAATTCACCACGGAGACCGGCGAGAAAATCGATATCAACATTGAAAGTCGTTCCTTTTTTGGAGATCACCGATTAGGCCCTTACCCCGGAACTTCTCTGCGTTTTGCGCGCATGTTATCCGGTATC
>CAYNYK010000031.1:0-46626 GCA_964401335.1 uncultured Planctomycetales bacterium | reverse complement strand
AGATGGCCGGTTTTCACCTGCCCACCCCTGGCCGGTTTTGCCCGCCCGGCGACAATTCCAGAACTGCAAAACTGCTCCTGGTATAACACAGCAAGACCCAGCAAAGCAGAAAGCAGACTTAGATAAAGACGGTGACATAGACCAGGATGATTTCGCTATTTTCCAGAGAGAATATACAGGATAAGCAAATAACTGACTTTATTCTATCTTTCCCTTTAATGTTGCATGAAACTGATGAGTCAGTCCTGATTCTGTATTCTCCACTTCTATGATAATATCAAGAATATATCTTTCTCCTTTCTGCATCACAGGCTGTCCGTTAGTTAAGTCATCTACTTTAAGAGGATCATTAGGCTCGCTCTTCTGACCGTTAGCTAATTCATAGTATGTGGAAAAATCTGAGACCTCTTTCCCATATTCTGGCACACTAATCTTTAACACCTTAATCCTATACCCCAGATTATTCTTAATCCTCAACTCTAAAGTATTAGATTCTGGATCTCCACATTCAGGGCATGGAGATGGTTCATATCTCACACTATGATCCAAACAACTCAATCCTGTATCCATCACACAATAAGGAGGAATATAACTAGACAGCCCAGACACATCCAGCAATCCATAATAGTTCAAAGCAACAATCGCCGTAACTCCAACAACTATCGCCCATCCATAAGTAAGAAGAAACTCCATCGCCGCCTGTCCCGCTTCGGCTGCATCGCCTGGTTCAGCCGGCCGCTCTTTCGCAATAACCTGCGTCTTGCCCATCCGTCGTCTCAAAGGGCTGGGTGGGCGGGTAAGCCAGCAGCAATGCCGCTGGTCGGGGGAGGGTTGGCTCCTTCGGAGTCCCCGACGAGGTCGCCGCAGCGACCGACAGCCGGCATTATTGCTGCTGGCCCCAAAATCATTTCGCTGTCAGACTGACGTAACCGCCCCAAGCCTTCTCCATGGGACAATAAATGAAGAGCTTGGAATATGTTCCAAGGACATCGGAGGCACTATGGCTACCCCACAAGAAATCCAAGCAGCTGCCCAGGCAGTTCAATCCCTCAGTAGTTTCTTCATCCCTTGCCGTGACGTTGCTTTAGCGCTCATCGAAACCAGGCAGCGCTGGGCCCACTTCGGCTTTGTTTCAAAGATCGTGATCACCGAGTATCAGGTTGCCCAGGGAAAGGTTTTCAAGCAACTCTCTCATGCTCAAAGACGGTTGCGTAGAATCCGCAGAACCCAATCAAGCCCCGAAGCCATTCGGGTAACCGCTTATCTTGAGAAACTCAAACAGACCTGCCGCCAATGTCCGGAGAATAACCGCAACAGAATTCGAGAGGGCAAGAAATTTGTCTGTTTTCTGGAAGCCCGGTTGAAGCAAAGCCCAATCCGCTTCCACCTGAACGAGAAAGGACAGATCCTTGAATCGTGAACGTTACGCATGTATTTCCGGCTTGGTCGATGTTCAAGCCTCGGCCGGAACTTTCAATCAGCATTATTACTGTGGCAAATCATTTCGCCGTAAGCCTGAAGTAACCGCCTTCAGCCTGTCCTATGCGACAATCTATACGAGTCAACACAAGAGCATGGGCTAGGTGATCGGAGGAAACATGGCCACTAAGCAAGAAATCCGGGAAGCAGCCAAGGCTGTTGAATCCCTTGGTGACTCCTTCACCATCTGCCGGGACGTAGCCATTGCGCTCATTGATACTGGACAAACCTGGCTCAACGATAATTTCATGGACCGACTATTCTGTGCCACGGAGTACGAAAAGGCCCGGAAAAAAATAGGTGAGCAAATCACCGAGTCACAAAACCAACTCAAAAAGGTACGGGATACAGAATTAAGTCCTGAAGCCATCCGGGCTGCTGCTTACGTGGAACAGATCAAGAAAACGTGTGAACAATGCCCGGAGCATAACAAAAAAAGAATCGAAGAGGGCCAGAAATTCGTCTGCCTTATGGAAACAAAGCTCAGCAAAGGGACTTTCCGCTTCCGTCTGAACGAGAAAGGAAAGATCATTGAATCCTGAACGTTACGCACGCATATCCGGCTTGGTCGATGTCCAGGCCCTGGCCAGAAAAAGGGCTGCCATCATAGGCCTCGGCAGTATGGGCCAGCCCATTGCCAACCAATTAGCCCGCCACGGCGTGGGCACCATAACTCCCGGCCGGCTCAGGCTGATTGATGCTGACTCTGTAAGCGAACGCAACCTCATCGGCACTGACTACCGTAAAGAGCATATCGGCATGCCCAAGGCCGAGGCAGCCGCTGCCATCATCCGGGAGATCAATCCCGAGCTGAACCTGTCGTATTGGAATCATCATATAACTGCAGTCGACATCACGGCTATCGTGGATATAGCCAGGCATTCCGACTTATTAGGCCTGTTTGCTGACTCCTTTGAAATCATGCTGGCTATCTCGGCTGAATGCCATTCCATCTGCCCCCAGGTCATGGCTGTCTTCGGCCCGAACTGCGATTACGCCGAAGTGGCCTTCAGTATTCCCGGCGTAACCCCGCCCCTGAGTAAAACCATGGGATCCCGCCGCAGGCAAAGTATTGCCACGCCCAGCGCACTCGGCACCGACACCACCTTTGTGGCCAGTTTTGTTGCAACCTTATGCCTGGAACTGCTGCTCAGCCAGAATGATCGAGGCCGCATCATCAAATGCTACGCCGATGCCCCCTTGTTCATCATGGGCTTGCGCAAGGCCTGGATCTTTGAGAACCAATCGGATGACATCGCGAGAATCGTTTCTCGCGTCCACGTAGATACAGAAAAGGAGGATTAGCCATGATCACTGAACAAATGGAAAGTCTGGAAATGTTGGAAGAGTTGGCTCAGGAAGAGTCGGCTCCGGCCAGGGTTGAGCTGCCCCGGATGCAGAGCCGCCAATCAGAGGGCGGCTTTGTTGCCAGCCTGCGGGATTTGGCCGGCAAGATCACCGGGATCAAGCCGAGTACTCCCGAACCCAAGGTCCATGAGCGGCCCACCCGCGGCTTTGATTAAGCCGACCTTGGCTAAGTACGCAGATGAATGAAAAAGCCAGCAGCAATGCCGCTCGACTCGGCGGGGGTGGCCCCCTCGGGGTGCCGAGTAGGACTCGCTGAAAGCGAGGCCGTCGAGCCGGCATGCTGCTGCTGCTGGCTAAAACGAACGACCCAGTAAACCGCCTTTGTTGTTGGCTTCCCCCCTTTATGAATCATCCAGAGAAAACCTGCCCGTAAGCCCACCCACCCTGCCCTGATCCATAATTGCGGAGATAGGACCAACGGTGAGTATGCATCGGAGAATCTCGATACGCCGTACTTATAGCGCGCACTCCGCGAACATTCTTCGCCCTTTTTACATCCTTTTCCCGTACTTTCCGCGTACTTTTTGGAGGGCTGAGCTGTGAAAATGACTAACAATTTGAAAGCTGCCCTGGCTGCCGAATTCGGCCCCACTCGCCCAAGCCTTGAACAAGCCATCCCCAGAATCCTGCGAAGGATAAACGGCAACTAATCCTCCCTCCATGCCTGTCAACCAATAATCATTCCCGCGTAATCCTCCCGGCAGCGTCATCAACACAAGCTCTGTCATACTTGGGATAACGGAAAGTGAAACCTTTATCCATCACAAAAGGAGACCCAAGCCATGGCGCATAACTCAGCAATTCATTGGACAGATGCTACCTGGAACCCAATCACCGGATGCAGCTTTATCAGCCCCGGCTGCGCCAATTGTTATGCAATGAAGATGGCTCACCGCCTGGCTGCCATGAAGCAGCTCAAGTACAAAGGTTTGACGCGAAACAACGGCAGGGTCAATTGGACAGGCCAAATCAATTTCGATGAAGACGTCCTGGAGCAGCCTCAAATATGGAAAACGCCCCGGTACATTTTTGTCAATTCAATGGGCGATCTCTTTCACGAGAACATTCCTGACTCGTTCATCCTGCGCGTCTTCGATGCCATGCAGCGAGCCCCCTGGCACCGTTACCAGGTCTTGACCAAGCGAAGTGAACGCCTCCTCAAAATTAGCGCTTATCTTCCTTGGCCTCCGTACATCTGGCAGGGAGTGACAGTCGAGAACGCAGATTATGTGCAACGCATCGATCATCTCCGCCAGACCGGCGCTGCCGTAAAGTTCCTTTCCTTGGAACCACTTCTTGGTCCGATCCCTAATCTCAACTTGAAAGATATTCATTGGGTTATCGTCGGCGGCGAATCCGGTCCCGGCGCTCGCCCGATGAAGCTCGAGTGGGTAACGGAAATCCGAGATCAGTGTCTTGCGGCAAAGGTAAAATTCTTTTTTAAGCAGTGGGGCGGCAGAAACAAGAAGAAAAATGGTCGCCTGCTTGGAGGGCGCACATGGGATGAGATGCCCGCACCGATAATAAAAGCGACAGCATGAGGTACCGTCACTCGATATGCTTCACTTCGAAGCCCTTGCCCTCCAGATAAGCAGCGATAAGCCCTCGGTGGCAAATCGCTGTTTTTCTTTCAGAACACATCAGGCAGAATGGCCGGGGAATGTCGGGGGAGAGGAGCGGTTCAATCAGCTTATCACCAACCTCAGCAAGCTTGGCTCGATAGCGCTCTGGCCAATCCGCTTCGTGGCGAAACTCATTGCCAAGCTGCCGAAACGATAAATACGCGATACCCCACGAAGCCAAAAGCCGCTGGATGCCCTTATCTGATGTCTTGGCGAGCCTGTAGCACCCCATGGACGACCTATTCGGCTCAAGCCGAACGTCGATAACTGCCTTTATGCTGTTCTGAGCGAGCAGGTCCAGGAATTCCTCAGGCCGCCGGCCGCCGTATCCTATGGTGTAAACCGTTATATTTTGCATGGTCATCATTCCCGAGCTGCTATCATAACAGAGCTCAATCACCCTCCCTATTATATTCGGAGTGCCTTTGTCACGACTTGTGCACCGATGCCTTTTCCATGACCGAAGGCTGATCCAGCCGGCGTGCTATCAAATCTGACTCGGTTGAGCCATTCAAAAAATCACTTTCCCGTCAACCTGCCGAAATCACTCCCATGCAGCCATTGGCGAAAATACAAACGATGCCATGTTGTTCACAGACTTTTGGAGGAAAATGCATGGAACCGCAAGAAACCAACGCAGGCATTGAAAACAACGACCGGGAGAAACTTACCACAGCAACGGCTGAAGCCAATCTGTCCAGCCCAACTTCGCCGCCAACCAATGCAACCGGGAACCGCTTACCAGAAAACCCCTGCCCCGAATGCAGCCATCCGATGCGACGTGAAGGCACCTGTTGGTTTTGCCCAACATGCGGCTTCAGCAAATGCAGCTAACCGCCCGGAAATTCCTCCATCGGCGATAAGTAAATCTGCTGTCAGGCGGGGGAAACTCGCTCCAGCCTTCGCCATGGGACAATGGCGGATAAGGAAGTATTGGTGGTGAGTGAAAATGAGCATACAACCAGTACAAATATCGGAAGCAGACCACGAACTGCTTACCCCCGAGGAGGTGGCCAAGCAACTCAGGGTATCAACGGAGCAAGTCCGTTGTCTCATCAGAAGTCAACAATTAGCGGCCATAAACGTAGGGACTGGACCGAAACGACCTCTTTATCGGGTAACGGCTATTGCATTACAGGAATTTCGCACGCGTCGCTACCAGCATGGCCCAGCGATAAGAAAAAAGCGGGCTAAGCGACTTCCACCGGTTCAGGACTTTTTTCCGAACCTCCGGTAGTGTTACCAAGCAGCTTCATTCTGGCTTGCTCGATGGCTAGATCCACTTGGTCATCCGGTGCATGAGTGTAAGTAACCTGTTGTTGAAGTTTTGCGTGTCGCATAAATTTCCGATGTACATGCGGAGTAGCAACCTGGGACATAGCCGTTGAAGCACAATGCCGTAACCGGTAAAATCCGTAGCAAGGAACACCTGCGTTCGTACATAGTTTCCTGAATTGTTCCGAGACGGCGTCCTTATTCCAGGATTTCCAGTACCGAGTGATAAAAACGTGACCATGGTCAGAGCGATTCCGATTCCGATTCCGTTTGGCTAAACGTTCTATCAGCGCATACCGCTTGCGTCGAAGCTCATTCAAAGCGTTTAGTGTTTCGGGCCAAAGTAAAAAGGTCTGGCATACACCGGTTTTGCTTCGTGGAAGAGTCAATCTTTCACCAGCGATGTCATCCCACGTGAGATCCTGAATGTCTTTGGGACCAAAACCGCAGTTTAGCCCCAGTAATATCATGATGCGTAACTGCAAGTCGGCCGAATCCAACAACGTTTTGATGTGGGTCTCGGAATAAAGCGGTTTATCTTTGGGGCCCGAACACAAGGATGATTCATTTTTAACACGTCTCAATCTGGGGATCTTGGTCAGCAAGCCCGCGTCCTCGCCAAAACGATAAAGGGCTCGAACCGCACATAAAAAATGATTGATGGATTCAGGTGCATATTTCCGACGCCGGAGGGATACTTTCCAGGAGGCAAACATTTCGACCGTAAAATCTTCCGCCTTCAGGCGTGGATGGTCCCCGAGGAACCGATTTAACCAGTTTTTATAACCTTGGAGGGTCGTTTGAGGGCTTCGCCAATTCGCCTGTTGGGCGGTCAGGAATCTGTTGGCCAGCTCTTTGATGGTGATCGTATTGGCCACGTCGGCTTGAGGAACCGCCACCGTAGGTTGCCCCAAAGCCATCCGATGGAATTTTTCCATGGCTTCATCACGATCTGCCCCAAGGTAAATCCGTTTTCCCCTGCGGGTTACATAGTACTGGCCCGTTTGCTTGTGAAACGATAACGGGTTGGTTGCCGGCCTAGAACGGGGCATGACACTACCTCCAAAAGTGTAGCTATAAGTGTAGTGCCACGTTTCTTAGGGCTGATGACACGGGGATGACCGCTCGTAAATCTTTTGTTTACAAGCAGATGTGTAATGGAGCCGAAGGGAGTCGAACCCTCGACCTCTTGCATGCCATGCAAGCGCTCTCCCAACTGAGCTACGGCCCCTTGGGGTCTACATGGTGAAATTTAACCCTTTTGTGGACTTGGTGTCAATAGCCGCGGGTTTGGTGAAAACTCTTTGAGCAGTAGCCGTATGGGCGAGGATTTCCGCTAAAAACCACGCCGAGCAAGGTTCAGGGCATGGTTTGCGGTTATTCCGGCCAGTGATAAAGAGCCGCAGGGGTGGTATCGCCGCAATACAAACAACATCCATTCGCAACCTCTCGCAAGAACATAAGGTTATGCGGATCAATAAACCGCTCCTGGGATAGCGGACGGCCAGGCGGTCGAGATCGGGTATAATCGCGGCCATGAGTAACAGTGAAAAACCATCCGATGCATCCATCCGAACGACCCCTTGGGTGCAGCTTCGCTCGGCAGCATTTCAGACCTTCATCTATAAGAAGATGATCCGCGAGGCCTCGCCCGACGCGCGGCCGGGCAGCGGCGTCACCGTCTACGACCGCCACGGTAAGGTTTTCGGCCACGGCCTATACAACCCCCGCTCGGAAATCGCCATCCGTATGCTGAACTTCACTGTCCAGCCGCTCGACGAACCCTACTGGCGAGACGTACTGTCGCGGGCCGTCAGTCTGCGTCGAAAAACGCTTCGCCTCGACGAGACCACCGGCGCGTATCGGCTCATCCATGCCGAAGGCGACGATCTGTCCGGCCTGGTCGTGGATCGCTACGCCGACGTGTTGTCCGTCGAGGTGTTCAGTCTGGGTATGTGGCGGCAAATGGACGTACTGCTGCCGATCCTGCACGAACTGGCCGACACCCGACACCATCGGGTTACGGTCGATGAGCGCGTGCAGCGTCACGAGGGCTTCCAGGCCGCAACTATCGAGTCGGAAAAAATCCCTACATCGGTGAAGATCGCCGAAAACCAGGTGCGCTTTCGCATCGATTTCGCGCAGGGGCACAAGACGGGCTTTTTCTGCGACCAGCGGGACAATCGGCTGCGGCTGTCACGTCTGACCCGCGGCGCGCGGGTGCTCGATGTCTGCTGCTATACGGGCGGCTTCGGCCTGTATGCCAAGGTGCTCGGCGGGGCGGAGCAGGTCACCTGCGTCGATCTCGACGAAGACGCGGTCGAGACGGCCCGCCGCAACGCCCATCTCAACGAAGCCCGGATCGATTTTGTTCACGCCGACGCCTTCCCCTACATGCGGCAGATGGCGGTCAACGGCCGGTCCTACGACGTGGTGGTGCTCGACCCGCCCAAGCTGATCTTCGGACGCAACGAGGTGGACGAGGGGCGTAAGAAGTATTTCGATCTAAACCGTCTGGCCGCCGCCCTGGTCGCTCCCGGCGGCCTGCTGCTGACCTGCTCGTGCAGCGGGGCGATGCCCCGGGACGATTTCGTGAACCTCGCGGTCGGTGCCGCTCGGCTGGCCGGCCGCCAGAGCCAGATACTCGAGGTCACCGGCGCCGCCCCCGATCATCCGGTAAGCCCGCGTTGTCCGGAATCTGTGTACCTCAAGGCCGTCTGGCTCAGGCTTTATTGAACCCGAAGGGAAATACCGCAACCATGAAAACGATCCTCGGCATCATGGGCAGCCCGCGAAAAAACGGCAACACGGACGTTCTGCTTTGCGAACTGCTGGCCGGCGCACAGCAGGCCGGCGCCCGCACGGAGCTTGTCCGCCTGGTCGATCTGACGATAAAGCCCTGCATCGGTTGCCACGCCTGCTGGACCGGCAAACCCTGTCCCAACAAGGACGATATGAACGATCTGTATCCGCGGATCGCCGCGGCCGATGTCCTCGTTTTCGGCACGCCGGTTTACTGGTACGGCCCGACGGCGATGATGAAGGGGTTCATCGACCGGTTCGTGTATTTCAATGGCCCCGCAAATCGGCCGCAAATCGCCGGCAAGACGGCCGCCGTGGTCATTCCCTATGAAGAGACCGATCCGGAAATCGTCGCCCCGCTCCTGACGTTCTTCGAGCAGTGTTTGCGTTACCTGCAAGTGAACCTCGCCGGCCGCCTCGTCGTTCCCGGCGTCACCAGAAGAGGCGAGGTCCGCGAACACCCTCCGCACCTGCAAGCGGCCTTCGATTGGGGCGTCCAACTTGGCTCTGCCGCCGAAAATACCAGTTAATCCCCATACTTCCAGCATTCGAAAGGTACGGCCTCGCCCAATCTTGACATGAGGGCAGAAATGATTGTGGTGTCCGTCGCAATTCCCATTCCATAACTATGTCTCGCATGCGCGCAGTTGATCATCGTGACCCCACCCATCGCTGCGCGATGAATGGGCCACCATGTCCTTACTGTCCGTATAGGTTTACCAGCCCCCGGATTACGCTGCGCTTTATCCGGGGCTTCATTCCGTTATCCCTTCCGGGATTTTAATTCGGGAGACGATTCGGTGGACACCCTACATAATTATGAGCCATAAGTTTTCAGAAAGCAGCATTCAGTGAGCAAGTTAGCGAGTCAAATAACAAGGGGCTATCGCTATCATCTATTTTCACACGTGTCCTCGATCATCCATGCGGGCAAGAAGGTCATGGCCGCACGGCCGGTTGAGACGTCGGCCGTGGCTCGCTGGTCGGCGGAATAACATACGAGCGGGCCAGCGCGTCGTCGTTTTGCCGGACCCATTCGAACAACAGCCGCCGATGTCGCTCAAGTTCCCGGCTGTATTCCGGAACATCGGCCAGGTTGGTCATTTCGCCCGGATCCTTCCGCAAATCCACCAACATTTCCCGACGCGATCCCTTTTCATAAACGACGTACTTGAAGTTCGCGGTCCGCACCGCGCGGCCACCTCGGTTTTCCACGATCACGTAATCGCGCCAGGAGGCCGGCATACGGCCTTCCGCCAACGGACGTACACTACGCCCCGCCAGCCCCGCCGGCCGATCAATCCCCGCGTAATCGCAGATTGTCGGCAGCAAATCCAGGCCATTGGAAACCAAATGTTCCGTGTTCACGCGGCCCGACGGAATCCGGCCTTTCCACGACATGACGAACGGAATGCGCATCGCCTCCTCATACAAGACGCCCTTGTGTTCCAGACGATGGGCGCTATCCATGTCGCCGTGATCGCTGGTAAAGATCACCAATGTATTCTCTTCAAGCCCCGCATCTTTGAGGGCCTGCAAGACCACGCCAATCTGAGCATCCACGCTTTCGGTCAACCGGCAATAAAGCCAGCGATGGAGGCGCCACATTGGTTCCGACCACTGTTCGCGGGCGTATCCACGAGGCGTCTTGGGACCGGCAAATTCGGTCGCGATAATATCCGGTTCCTTTTCAGGCACCTCGAAATTATCCGGCAACGGCGGACAGTGCTCACGGACGAACGCCTCCAGATCGCCGCCCGCCCGGCCCTTGTCCAACCAGGACTCGCAGTACCTCGCGTCGACATTGTCATAGATCGGTTTACCTTGCCGAGGGCGAAAATCGTTAAGAATCATGTAGCAAATATCATGCGGATTGATGAATGACGCGAACAGGAAAAAAGGGCGATCGTGCGGACCTTTGATAAAATCCGCGCAAACCTTGGCCAGCTCGTCACGGGCATCGTTGGTGAGATTCTCATAACCCTCCTTCATCATATAGCGGGACAGATCGGCGGGTGTATGATCCTTGCCGCCGTAAACGCAACGGTAGCCCGCCCGCCTCAGCAAAGGGCCCAGGGATGCGGCACACATTTCCGGAGGTACTTTCAGTTTGGGCTCGTTGGTACCCATACCGATCGCACTGGGCATCCGCCCGGTCTGCAAACTGAATCGGCTGGGCACGCAAACGGGGTTAGTGGCGTAGGCCCGTTCGAAGCGAATTCCTCCGGCCGCCAGAGCGTCCAGGGCAGGTGTGCGTAGATGCGCATTACCCGTGCAACTCATCATCCCCGCATGTTGCTGATCGGTCATGATAAATAGAATGTTCGGCCGCTCCGTCCTCCCGGCCGCTCCGTCCGCGGCGTACATCAGCGAGCCGTAAGCGATCATTGTGATGAGTAACCCAATGAACCGGACTCGATTTAACGATAGCTGTGGATTCCCAATCATGGCTTACACCCTTTCCTTTCGTGGCCGGACCGGTCAAATGATGATCTCGAACAGAAGGAAGCATTCATCCCTGGGATATCAACCGTGTTCTTTTTATCAACGCTGTTCGAGCCCATCATACGTAACCCGGCTATGCAAGATAGTGTCCATGCGGACATGGCCGAACGCAAGAGACTCTTCGCCTCCTTTCCGTGAAAACCGGCCTCCCACGGTTCAGCAGCACACCCCTTTGGGCCAAGATCAGACTAGGATATCGAGGAGTGCGTGAACCAATCCCGCGACATCTGCCTGGAGGTCGTCATCTTGGCCGCCCAGAAATTCGGCCACGCGGACGGGGCCGACGGAATCGATGAGCCTGAAATCCCGTTGGAGAATAGTAACCGCTTCGTGAACATCGGGACGATTGCCAAAGTCGCGAATTCGTTGCCCGATCCATGCGATGCCATTTGGACGATTTCGTAACATATAGAAGAGATCGTAGGCGTCTTTCGGCTTGCCTCGTTTATCGAACGCCAACGCCTTCAGCACGACGAACACGGCCGGCCCACAGACCTGAATGGCTCGTTCCGCCATACCGCCATTCGGTAACGTGTCGCGAAGCGTAACTATCTGTATGTCCTGAAAGGCCAGATCCAAGCCGGGTGTGATGATCGCGGCAAAATCCTCCTCCAGATTACGAAGACGCCCTCCTTTATCTCCGTCGAAGGGGGGATGAGAAAATCGACGGTGACACCTTGCCTGGACCGCCAACGCTGGGTGGTCAGGTTGCCGGTTCGATTAATGTCAGGTGCCAAACCGGCCTCGCGTAGTCGCTTTGCCATTTCCTCGTATAATCGCTCGTTCAACACAACGATGGAAAGCCCCAAGTCGAGGTCAATCGTGCCGATGTGGGCCTCAAGGCCGGTCTCGCGACCGGGCTGGTCGATAAGCAGGGAAGGAACCAAGCCGCCGACCACGCACATTTGCTGACGAAAATCTCCGAGTCGAGTCGCTACTTCAAGGCACGTTCGGCGTACAAGTTGGTGACACCCCGGTGCGTAGTCGGCGGCAACATACGGTTCTCTGTTTATCGCCATTGCATGCGTTCCTTACGCAGATGTTCAGCCGCTTCCTCGGCGCGTTCCGGCATGTCACCCAGGTCCAAATACGCCTGGACCGCGCTAACGCACATCATTTCGTTAACGGACACCGCCCCTTGAAAAACACCCTCATCATTCGGACGAACCAGCCACAGGTTGGCACCGCGTTTTTCCTCGTGCCCCTTGACGCGATGGAGCAGCTTATCGGTCGCATAGGTGCGTAGATAAACAACCACCAACCGGTATTCCGCGAAAGGCGCCAACAGCCAAGCGGCGGCCAAGCCGGTTAAAGCGTAAGCCAACCCGAGTCCCGTGCAGGCCTCGACAATCCGCCGTGCAAGTTCCTCCCCCGATCGGGAAGCGACATGGCATGGACGAATTTCGTGACGACGGAAATCATACTGGTCCCGCCATGCTTCCAGGAGCAGGTTCGGGTCTCGCGGCCGAAGGCGGCCGTCGGAATCGCGCTCGACCAAGCGATCTTCCTCAAGCCGGCCGCAAATTCGACTGACGTATCCGACTCCAAGCTGCCCCTCTTTGGCGAGGTCCAATTGTCGCCACCAGCGCCTGGGATCCTGAAGCAGAATGCGCGTCAGACGCGAGCTCTTGGGCGCGAACACCGATGAGGGACGACCACGTTGCACGAACAAATTGGGCTTTCCGGCCACGTGAACGCGCAAGCCCGGTCCTTCGATATCCGCATTTCCGGACAAGTCCACGAAACATACCCCATAATCCCGGCAAATCCGCCGTCCAACATCACCCATAAATGGGACGGCGATCAAAGGAATTGCCCCGGTTTTCACCTCCCTGGCCGCTTCGCGAGCCTGTTCGGCTGCTTGGGCCACGACACCGGCCCGCGCGTTCCCCCTTGCCTTCACTACCACAAGATGTTTGCCGAGACGCAAAAGTAGATCAGCGTTCACCTTCTGTTTGACGTTGTCCACCGGCAGCTTGGCCAGATCGGCCAACAGGTCGGGCACTCGATCCAAGATGTCTTTCGCGGTAATCATTACTATCACTAAAATCGTCTAGTTGACGGCACATTCAATATACATATTTTAGTAAACTTAATCCTCATGTCCATATTATCATTTAAAATCATAAAAACGACCTTATCTACCTATTTCATATATATTTACGTCAAAACAAGATCGTTCATTGTTTGGCGGATTGCCGACGCTCAGCCCGGCATTTTCCAAGGAGCACGGTATTCACGTGACTGCATGGCCTGCGCTTCGGGATCACCTTTGATCGAGAGGGTCCGCGGATCGAACTCGATGCGGCGATTCAGAGCGGCAGCGATGTTGGCCAGATGACATAGCGTGACGCTGCGAGCGCCCTCGATCGCCGGAGCATTCGGCCGAGCTTGCCCGACAATGGCGTCAGCGAAATTGGCCACGTGTGGCTCACTCATGGGGCTGCTCCGATGGGCCACGACCTCCACCTTTTTGGGGTCGCCGTTGGGCGTGAACCACCAGCCACCGCGATCGACCAGAACGGTCCCCTTGGTTCCCACCGCCTCGACGCCGCCAAACCGGTTGTTCACCCCGCAATGACTATAGAGACGCAGCTCCCAGATCATGGTCAGTTCCGGAAAATCGTAGAGGATCGTGGAGGTATCCGGCCATTCCTTGACGTCGTCGATCACCTTGCGGCCCAAACCTGAGACGGCCGTCGGCAGATCCAAGTCGAGTATTTGCCGGGCCGTGTCCATCCAATGGGCACCCCAGTTGCCCGTATCGCCGGTGCCGTAGTCCTTCATGAAATGCCAGTTGTAATGCACCCGCTTTTCATTGTAAGGCCGCAAGGGGGCCGGACCTGTCCACAGGTCATAATCCAGGGTAGCCGGCGGCGGGGTGTCGTCCACCTTGGGCAGCACCGGTCGGTTATGCGTCTGCCAGCATCGGCAGAAGCCGACCTTGCCCGCCCCGCCCGAGCGCAGGAACTCCCCCGCCTCGCGGATATGGGCGGCACTGCGGTGCTGGGTCCCCACCTGGAGGGTAAGCTTGGGATGCCGCTCAAGGGCGGCCAAAATGGACTTGCTGTCGGCGATGTTGAAGGCGAAGGGTTTTTCCAGATAAACATGCTTACCGGCATCGAGGGCCATCACCGCAATCAGGGCATGCCAATGATCGGGCGTGGCGATGACCACGGCATCCATGCTCGCGTCATCCAGCACGCGGCGAAAATCCTTTTCATAGCGCGGGGCCAGCGGCGATGCATCCACGGGCGGAACCTTTTCGAGTTGCTTCATGGCCGTGTCGAAGGAAGCGCTGTCGCAATCGCACAAGGCCGCCACCTTGAACCGTTTGCTCAAATGAAATAATCGGGCAAGCTGCCATCCCTGGTTCCGGCAGCCAATGACGGCCGTGGTAATGTGCTCGGACGCGGAAGCCGAATTCGCCCGCGCGGACCCAACCAGCGAACCGGTCACGGCCGCGGTTTTCAAAAACGTACGACGAGACAGGGGGGCCATTGAAAATACTCCTGCTTACTTGAAGAATCGCTCTTATCAGAATGATTCTCCGTCCTGTCCACGAATCGGATTCATCCTCTTTTTCTTTTCTACACATCCTGAGGCACGACGTAGGGTGCTCGATAGTCGCGGGTCAGCAGCAGGTTGGCCCGCTCGTCGCCGAGGAAACGTTCGGCCTTCGGATCCACTTCAAGAGTGGCCCCGAGCGTGGCGTACGTCTGGCTCAGATCGATACCGTTACGGGCCAGGTGTTGCCGGAAAGAAGCATAATGCCGCGTTGCCAGCTCGTGGCCTTCGAGGGCCTTGCCAATGGTCCCGTCGGAAACCGGCCGACCCAGCCGATGGGAAACCATGCCGCAGTGACACAGGGCCGAGGATAAATGCCCTTGCTCGATATCCGCGCGGAGAGCTTGCTGATCGCGGGTGCGGATCGCATCCACCCAATTCTCAAAAAGGATCTGGGTGGCCATTTCCCAAGCGTGACTTTCCTGCGTATTAGGTGTACGGAAGTCCTTGACCAGCGTGTCGTTCTTATCCACGGCCTGCAGGACCTGTCCGCCATCCACGACAAGAAGCCGCCCTCCCTCGCAATGGACAATAACTCCGATACCCACCGGGCTTTTATCGCCAAACGGGTGGTCCATGTTCTTGCCCCACTGTTGCGGGTCATGAAATTCCCTGGAGGAGGGCAAACCGCGGACCTCGAAAATCAAAGGCGCCGGCTTGTAATCATAGATGACCAGTTGGGTATTCGGTGTTTCTCCGCCATCGGCGTAGCCTAATCGCCCGCCGATGCTTAAAACGCGCGGGGCCAGTTCCTGATGGCCTAGGAACCATCGCGAAATATCCACCTCATGTATGCCCTGATTGCCCAAATCGCCGTTACCGGTATTGAAGACCCAGTGCCAGTTATAATGCAGATACTGGCGGCGCAGGGGCTTTTCGAGCGAGGCCGGCCCCGTCCACAAATCGTAATTCAGGCTCGGCGGTATAGGCCCATCACCCAGACCTTCATGCGGAGAAATGGGTTGACGTGGGTTGTAGCATGTCCCGTGAATATAACGGATCTTGCCCAGGTTGCCCGCCCGGACCCATTCGACCGCCGCGATCAGGTCGGGATTCGCCCGGGCCTGCGTGCCGACCTGAACCATGCGGTTGTAGCGCCGGGCGGCCCGCACCAGTTGCCGTCCTTCCCAGACGTTATGCGATACAGGTTTTTCCACATAAACATCCTTGTCGACCTGACAAGCCCAAATACCCATCAGCGAATGCCAGTGGTTGGGCGAGGCGATGGTGACGGCATCGATGTCTTTCCGATCAAGCAATTCGCGCACATCGACATAGGCATCCAGCTTGCCGCATTGCGATTCCCAGTGTTTCGCCGCGCTGGCCAGGTGATCGGCGTCGGCATCGCACAAGGCCACCAGCCGCACATTCTTGATTGTCGCCAAATGTTTAACGTGCTGATTGCCGCGTCCACCTGGATGCCTTACCCCGATCGTGGCCACCCGAACCTTCTCGTTGGCGTTAAGGATTTTGCCCGAAGATTGGGCCTGACCGGTCACGATACGGGCGGTGGACAAGGCCGCACCGGTAAAGGCGGTTTTTCCGATAAACGAACGGCGGGTCATACTGGACATGGACTACTCCCCCAAAAAACAGCCGAAGCCAACCTGTTGCTACAAAACAACCGCCGAATTATAACCCTTTATCCAATCGCATAACAGTTGAAGAAGTTGGCAGGAAGTCCGCTTATTCAGGCATTCCGGTGAACCGGCAAATCGGTGGGTTTTGTTTTTTTCGCGATTACCAATTAGAATACCGCCCATGACACAACCACACTATTCTGATTTGCCGCGCTCGGCCGGGGCGGGTTCCCCGGATGGGGCCGCCGGGCGATCGCTCGCCCATCCGAATCACACCCGCATACTTATTGTTTTGCCGAAATGGGTGGGGGACGTGGTAATGGCCATGCCGGCCTTGCGTGCCCTGCGTAACCAGTTCCCCCAAGCGCATATCGCCTACCTGATCCGATCGCCGTTGACCGAGATCATCGACGGCTGTCCCTGGATGAACGAGGTTATCCACTGGCCGGGGAAGGATAAAAGCCGGGTCAAACGCCGACAGGGCTTTTTGGGACTGGCGGCGACCTTGCGCGAAGGCCAATTCGATTGCGCGATTCTACTGGCCAACTCGTTCCGCTCCGCTCTGCTGACACGGCTGGCGGGTATCAAGCGACGGGTGGGTTACGACCGCGATGGGCGGGGCATGCTGCTGACCGACAAACTCCTGCCGGCCAAATGCGATGGCCGCTACCTGCCCACGCCCATGATCCGTTACTACAACGCCGTCGCCCGTTACATGGGTTGCCGCGAGTGTACGGAACTGCCCGAACTGGCCACCACGCCGGCGGAAGAATCGACGGCCGCCGCCACTCTGGAACGGGCCGGCGTGCAGGATGGTCAGCCGATCGTCGTGCTCAACCCGGGCGCGTCCTTCGGGCCGGCCAAATGCTGGCCGCCCGAACGCTTCGCCGAAGTCGCCGACCGGCTCATCGAACGTTACAACGCGGCGGTCCTTATTTCATGCGGACCGAAGGAAACCCGCGTGGCCCGCAAGGTGGCCGAGCATATGAAAAAACCCGCCTTTGTACTGGATGATCCGGTGATCGGCCTGGGGGCGAGCAAGGCCTTGATTCGCCGGGCCGCCCTGCTGATTACCAACGACACCGGTCCGCGACATTTCGCGATCGCACTGGGCACACCGGTCGTGACCATCTTCGGCCCGACGCATCAGGAATGGACGGCCAACGATTATCCGCGCGAACGGCGGGTGGCCATCGCCGTCGATTGCGGACCCTGCATGAAACGTGTCTGCCCGCTCGACCATCACCGCTGCATGACCGGGATCAGCGGCGAGCAGGTGCTGGCCGAGGCCGAGGCCTTGTTGTCCGAACGCATCTCTTCGTCTTCCGTCACCGCATAAACGAGAGGAAACATGAGCGAATTTCTAAGCCGAATCATCTTCGATCGTCAGGAACTACGCCGCGAAGCCGACCAGCTTCGGGCCGCGGGCAAGCGTATCGTCTTCGCCAATGGAGCGTTCGACCTGTTGCATGTAGGGCATATTCGCTTTCTGCGCGGGGCGGCGGCCGAGGGCGACGTGCTGATTGTCGGAGTAAATACGGACGAATCGATCAAGCGGTACAAGGGACCGGACCGGCCGGTGCAGCCCCTGGAAGAGCGTATCGAGCTGGTCGGCAGCCTCAAGCCGGTAACCATCATCACAGCCTTCGACGAGCCGACCGCCGACGCGATCCTCGAAGTCGTTCGCCCGCACGTACACGCCAAAGGGCCGGACTACACTCTCGACAACCTGCCGGAAGGCCCGACCCTTAAACGCCTGGGCATCCGCCTGGCCACTGTGGGCGACCCGAAAAACCATTCCACCAGCGACCTCATCGCCCGGATCGTCAAATCCAAAGTGCCGAAATATCAGAACGGTTAAGGCAAAAGCCGGAATTCTGAATTCAGGAATCAGAAGCATACCCTGCGGGCAAAGGCTATACGCAACGCAACAGCGGCCTCTATACTGCTCACGCGGTCATGGGGCCGTCGTTCCGCATGCACAGGGCGACCTCGGCCACGCGCCGCCCCAGGTGACGGGCTGTCTGAAGTCCAAGCTCGTCGCCCTCAATGCCACCGGCGCTTCCGCTGAAAAGAGTGGCCCCGAAATGAGCGGTTGGCTGCCCGTCGCTGACGCAGATCATGTCGTGGCACAACATCGCTGCTTGGATGGCCTGGATGGTAAGCTCCTGCCCGCCGTTACGCACCCCGCCGACCGCCAAAATGCCGCCGACGCGATTACGGAAAATCCAATCGTTACGTCGAAACATAACACATCGATCGATCAGGGCCTTGCACTGAGCGGTCATCATGCCAAAGTAAACCGGCGTCCCGATGATCATACCGGCCACATCCGGATCGGCCAGTGCCGGGATGAGCGATCCGAAATCGTCATTGATCGGACAGGCCAGCTTCGTTTTGCATTCGCCGCACGCCAGACACGGCCGTATGTCGCGCCCGGCAAGCTCGATCAAAACAGTTTCGATCTTCCGGCTTAGCTCGCCGGCTGCCGCCAGGCAGGCTTGCATGGCCTTAAAGGTGCTTTGTTCCGGACGCGGACTGCAACAAATGCCCACTATCTTCATGACGTATGCTCCTCTCAAATTCAATGTTCGGCGTCCTCAGCCGGGTGGTCTGTCGGCCGCACGGCCCGGTAGTAAACGCCCCATGGTTTCACAACCGGCTCAATCAATTCTCGATGACATAAGTGTTCCACATACTTGATCGCCTCGTTACTGTGCAAGCCGAGAGCGGCCACGATATCCTGAATCGAAGAGGGCCGCCGGCGCAGCATCTCCAGTATGTCGCGTTCGCTTACCGCTGGTTCGCTTTCCCGCGGATGACCCGCATAATCCGCGATGACCTCAGCACGCGGCTCAAAGAAGACGGCCAACCAGGTCAGATGTTCGCGCGGAACCGGCTCGGCAAACGATTCCGCCGGCGGGCGGGTGACGGTATTCAAATGCACGCGGTCGGGCCTGATTTGCCGCACCCACTCCGCGATTTTTCGCACTTCCGCCTCGACCGATGTGTAACCGGCCAACAGCAGAACCTCCAGCCAATAGGCTCCGCGATATTCCCGCCGGAAAGCGATCAGGCCTTCGATCAACTGGTCAAACGAAATGGATTCATGCGGCCGATTGATGTACCGAAACTTTGCTTCATCGCCCACGTCCAATGAGGGAATGACCAAATCCGCCTGTCGTAATTCCTGGCGAACATCCTTTCGCCAAAGCAACGACCCGTTGGTAAGGATAGCAATGGGGATGTCGGTAATAGCGCGGATATGTCGGATCAATTCACCCAGCCCGGTACAAAGAGTCGGTTCCCCCGATCCGCTGAGCGTGATGTAATCGGGACGGGTATCAAGTTTTTCTCGGAGTTCCGCGATGATCGGTTCCCAATTCGGATATTCTCTCCGCTCCCCTGTCAAGTTTGTTGTCCGCCCCAACTGGCAGTATACGCAGTCGTACGTGCAGGTCTTGAAGGGAACCAGATCGATACCCAACGATCGCCCCAGGCGACGCGAAGGCACGGGACCAAAGAGCAGACTCATAGCCAGACCTCAAGCCGCGAACACCTCGGCGTGATACCGGACGCGACACTTTTTCTATATCTTCACCGACCGATTCAGAGAGTCAATGGAATCGGTCATCGGCGATGGTTCGATCGGTACGTTGCTCACTCAACCATCCGCCCCGAATGCCCGGAAAACTGTCGAAAGCCGACACATAGGGCTTGATATCGAGCAAAGGGGTACCGTCAAGGATGTCCAGATCGGCGACATGCAATATGTTTTTTTCGACGCACAGCAATCGCACGCAGGAAATACCGATCGGGTTAGGCCGGGCCGGGGCCCGCGTGGCAAACAACCCGCGCTCCCGCGTATCGCGATAAGGAACTACCCGCATTTTCGGAACGGCCGCCCGATCACACCAGTAGATCAACCAGATGCGATCGAACCCTTCGAGGTCCGCGAGCCCGTCGATAAAAGGCGCGAACACCTCGACCGTGCCTTCCGCCCCGTCGGCATAGACCGGTTGGATCGGCGTACCCGCGGGTTCGCGAAACGGCGTGTGGATGATCCCGATGGGGCTGAGCGATAAAGTCATGGGCACACCCACCTTGCCTGCCTTGCGCCTACTTCGGGCACTTCTTGAGGGTCATGAACCAGTCGAGAACCTTGGTGTCAGCTCCCGGCTTCGCGACGCGCTCGCTGGCGGTCCCGCAGGATCCCGGCGGGGGGACGATGACCTCGTCGCCGGGTTGCCAGTTGGCGGGAGTCGCCACCTTGTGCTGATCGGACATCTGCATGGCCACCAGCAGCCGCTTGACCTCTTCCATGTTACGGCCGTTGCTGAGCGGATAGTACAGGATGGCCCGCACGACGGCTTCCGGATCAATAATAAACACGGCCCGCACGGCCTGGGTGGTACTGGCCGCCGGCTGAAGCATTCCAAAAGCCTTGGACACCTCCATGGTCAAGTCACTGATCACCGGGAAAGTCACCTCGATGCCTTTCATGCCTTTGTATTCGATCTTCTCCTTGATCGTACGCAACCAGGCAATATGGCTGTAGGTGCTGTCGATGGACAACCCGAGCAGTTTGCAATTGAGTTTCTCAAACTCCGGCTGCATGTGCGCGAAGGTCATGAATTCCGTCGTGCAGACCGGAGTAAAGTCGGCCGGGTGGGAAAAGAAGATTACCCATTTGCCCTTAAAGTCTTCGGGAAAACTGATCGGTCCCTGGGTCGTCTCCGCTTTGAAACAAGGGGCTTTCTCGCCGATCAAAGGCATTCTGTTCTCATGACACATGGTATTTCGCTCCTTGCTGAGAAATTATTCAAAATCCACCCGCGTGCCCGCCACGCAGGGGAAACATTGGTTCGGCAGTTCATGGAATAACCGGGCCATCGCCGCAAAGCCCGTGCAATGGGCGAGCCCGATCTTTTGCACTTCAGCCTCTTTTAATGCCTGAATCGTGCGGCCTAACCTCTCCTCGCCGGCGTTGAGTAAATGCATACCACCCAATACGGCATGGATGTGATTCCGCCCCGTCAGATTGCGGACGTGCTCGAGGGTATTAACCACTCCGGCATGCGCACAACCCAATAAAACGACTAATCCCTTGGCCGTTTCCAGAAAAAGGGCCTGATCGTCCGAAATAAGGTCCGGTTCAGTACAGGCCTCATCAAGATAGAAAGCGCCACCCGTATCCTCGTAATCATTCCGCCGCGGGATTTCGCCGGTAAGCCGGACGCCGTCGGTAATTTGCAGGGAATCCTTCCCGGTCATAATCAACTGCCCGACATGGCCGCGCAAATCGTCGGCCGACGCAAAGGGGGCGCCGATCGCCCGGGCACCCCGCCCGTCAGCGCAGCGGATGAAACGCGGCGTAAAAACCGTCGGATGCGCGTAAACCTTTGCCGCTTTGAAAGAAGCCAGGGCCTGATGCAGGCCGCCAGTGTGATCATAATGCCCGTGGCTGAGGATCACGTCATCGGCGGTTTCCAGGGCGATACCCAGCGTGTTGGCGTTATGCTGGAGAACCATGCCCTGGCCGGTATCGAAAAGCATTCGCCGATCGCCCTTCTCGATCCAGAAGGACATTCCGTGTTCGGCTAACAGGCCCTGTTGTTTGACGGAATTTTCGACCAGCACGGTCATTCGGATGGCCTGTTTTTTCACGATGCACCCTCCTCGTCCAGATGGGGTTGCTCCATGAACAATGCCTTGGCCGTGGCTTTCTTCTGGCCCTCCTGTTCTAGCTCGGCTTTCATCTGATAAAGAGGAGGAAATGCCTTTTCGATCCACGCCCGTACGGTTGCGGGAACCCTCGCTTTCACCGGATAGCGGAACTTCACTTCCATCTTGGCCGTTACCGCCGTGCATTGATGAGCGAACAGGCAGTTGGTCATGGCCCCGTCCAGCAGCAAGGAGATAACCCCGCCGTGCAGTCGGTTGGGGTAGCCTTCACAGATTCCATTGCCGCCGAAAGTAGCCTCGACGCGCCCGTCCGGTTGCAGGCGAAAAGCCAAGCGCAACCCGAAGGGATTTGCCCACCCGCAAACAATGCATCGCGCATGGCTAGGGTGGGCAGTCTTACAAATGTATTCTGTACGCAGGTCAGTGGTCACAGATATTCTCGTCGGCTTCCAGCGTACCCTGAAGATAATCGTTGATCACTTGTTCTACCGGCCGACAGGACGCGCCCACGATCACTTTGATTCCGTTCTGGGTGAGAAGCTGTTGAGCGCGTTGCCCCATGCCGCCGGCAATGATCACGTTGGCCCCCAGCTTGTGAAGCCAGCTCGGTAGAACGCCCGGCTCGTGGGCCGGCGGGGTATGATATTCGGTCGCCTTGATCGTCTTGCCGGCCGGATCGACCTCGACGAGCGCAAACTGTTCGCAATGCCCGAAGTGCGCGGACAATTGACCGTAGGTTAGCGGTATGGCTATTTTCATTTGTTCTCCTATCGTTCATTCAAAACATTTAATACGACCCGTTCTGCCCGGGTGCGATCCAGCACGGTTTGCACGATTTCACGAAAGCTCTGATCCGAAGCCCTTGGCTCTTTTTGATCGGTCAGCGGGCGACCGGCATCGCCATGCGCGACAATCGTCGGATCCAGCGGCACTTTTCCCAGAAAGCCGACTTCCATCTCGGCCGCCAATGCCTCGCCGCCGCCGGTTTTGAAGATGTCCACATGGTGGCCGCAGGACGGACAAGCAAACCCGCTCATGTTCTCCACGATACCCAGCACAGGCAGATCAACGGCCCGACAAAAACCTATACTTCGACGTACGTCATTGACAGCCAAGTCCTGTGGCGTCGTAACCAAGATGGCCATGGCGGGCTTACCGACCAGTTGAGCGACGGCCAGCGGCTCATCGCCCGTGCCCGGCGGCGAATCCACCACCAGGTAATCCAACCGTCCCCAATTCACGTCCTTCAGGAATTGGCGGATGACGTTGTACTTCATCGGCCCGCGCCAAATCACCGCGTCCCGCGGAGAGGAAACCAGAAATCCGATCGACATCACGCTCAGCCGGTCATTCAGCTTCACCGGCTGCATGGACTGTTTGTCCGTGCGGATTTCCCGCCCCTGCAATCCGAGCAACTGCGGCACGCTCGGGCCGTGGATATCGACGTCCAGCAGCCCGACCGAACAACCCGCTTCCGACAAACCAACGGCCAGTTGAACCGCCACCGTGCTCTTGCCGACCCCGCCCTTGCCCGACATGACCAGAAGTTTCTGACGGATGTCGCCCATCCTCTCTTCCAGTACGGCCTGTTCCATCTTACGCTGGGCCTCGTCGCGTGGATTGGCTTGAGAACAACTCTGACTCATAATCCGCGTTTCACCTTTCTCATGTTGATAAATAAACCAGGAGGACCATCAAGCTCGCCATGAACCGATCAGGCCCAATGGCCTTCGACATTCGCGCCTTGAGCCTGCTGAAGTCGCCCCGCCTTGAAGTCCTCGATCGCCTGGCTCACCGTGCCCGACGCTCCGGTATGAATAGCCACCCCGCCAGCGTTGAGGGTCGCGAACGCCTTCGGCCCCACGTTCCCGGTAATGACCGCCTGGGCCTTGAGTTCCACGACCTTACGACCCGTCTGAATACCCGCACCTTGGGCGGCATTCAAATTGACATCGTTGTCCACCGCCGAGAATTCGCCCGTATCGGTATCCACTAGAATCAGGAATTTGGCCCGGCCAAACCGAGGATCGGCCGGGGCACCCAGTGTCGGTCCTTGTGCTGTCACAACTACGCGCATTCGTTCTCCTTTCCTAATCGACATACACATATTGTGCAAGAGACGTTCCAATAATCCTGGCACTGGCCTAGGCAATTGCAAATCTTTACACAAAAAGGATTTACATGATATATTCTTTGAAAAAAGGGCATCCTAGGTAATCTGACGGAGCAAGGAGAATTGCAAAATGCAATATTATCGCCTGCGGGTTCGCCCATCCGAAGGCGGAGTTTCTATCCCCAGGGATTTAAGTTTGCGGTAGAGCGTGCTGGTATCTATACCGAGCTCACGGGCGGTCTGCTTGCGGTTACCGTTATGACGACGAAGGGCCTCGGCGATGAGCAGCCGTTCCATGACCTCGAGGGTAGCCGGGCCCCCATGCTCACCGGTCGGATGGCCGGCGGTTGGACGTAACTCGGGGGGCAAATGGTGCAACTCGATCAGGCCGCCACGGCACAACACGAAGGCCTGTTCGATGATGTTTTCCAACTCGCGTACATTGCCAGGATAATCGTGTTCCATGAGTCGTGCCAACACCTCGTTGGATACGCCGGCGATATCCTTGCCCTGCAAACGATTGAACTTGGATACAAGACGATCGACCAGCAACGGGATGTCCTCGCGTCGTTGCCGCAGGCTGGGTAGCTTCAGGTGAACCACGCGGATTCGGTAGAACAGATCCTCGCGAAATTTGCCCGCCCGCACGAGTTTGACCAGGTCTTTGTTCGTGGCCGCCACCACCCGGACATCAACCTTGATCGATTCGAGTGAGCCGAGCGGCTCAATGGCCCGTTCCTGTAATACACGAAGCAATCGCACCTGCATGGCCGGCGAAATATCTCCGATTTCGTCGAGAAAAATCGTGCCTCCGTCGGCCATTTCAAAGCGTCCGGGCTTGTCGCGACGGGCGTCGGTAAATGCCCCTGCCTTGTGCCCGAACAGCTCGGATTCCAGCAGCGTATCAGGCAGCGCGGCGCAGTTGATGGCCACAAAACGTTTTTTCTTTCGCGGAGATAAATTGTGGATGGCCCGGGCGAAAAGCTCCTTACCCGTTCCGCTGGCCCCTTCGATCAGCACGGTGCTGTTGCTCTCGGCGATCTGCGGCAGGATTTGGAATAGATTCATCATGGCCGGGCTGCGGCCGACGATATCCTCGAAGGTGTAACGGGCCTCGAGCTGTTTCTGTAACTGTTCGACCTGGCTGAGATCTTGGAACGATTCCACTCCGCCGATGATTTTTCCGTCCGGTGATTTCAGCAACGCGGTGGAAATCCGAATGGGAATGCGCTGTCCGGTATGGCTGATAATGTGGGCGGTGGCGTTGACGATCGGCTTACCTGTGTTCAGAGTCTTCCGTAAGGCACACGCGCTTTCGCAAATACTGGCCCTAAAAACCTCGCAGCAGGGCCGACCCAAAGCATCCCGTCGCGGAACACCGGTAATCCGTTCGGCCGCCCGATTAAACGAGGTAATCCGCCAGTCAAGATTGACCGTAAAGACCCCTTCGTTAATCGAATCGAGGATGACATCTTGCGATTGGTCAACTTTCATGTCACGGGATCCTTGAGTATCGAAGCTCGGTCAGTCTCGTACCATTATAATCGGAATATTGCATTATGCAATTTGATTCATGCTATGTATTGCAAATTGCAAATTTTTTAATATCGTCTAAAATTCTTGTAAGTTGTTATCTTTGAATATCTTACAGCGATAATAGCTTAGATAAAAAAATTGGCACATGTCTTGAGACATGTTTCATGATGAAAGTGGCAATACCACAATGGCAGGGACGCGTATCCCCGGTATTCGACGTGGCGGCCAGATTGGTACTGGTCGAGATGTTGGACGGCCGCGAGGCTTGGCGCGGGGAATATCCCTTGACCATCGAAAACCCGTTGGAGCGGGCCAGGTGGCTTGGGCAGCTTGGGGCGGACGCGCTGATTTGCGGAGCGATTTCCCGGCCGCTGGAGATGGCCTTGTCGGCTGAAGGTGTACGAGTCATCGCCCAGGTTTGTGGGCAAGTGGACGAGGTATTGGCGGCCTTTGCCGAAGGGCGGCTCGACAACCAGTCATTTCTGATGCCCGGATGTTGCGGCCGTCGGCGACGCTTTCGAGGCCACTGCCGCCGTCGAGGTCATGCCAATAAACAGTTTAATAATGGAGGAAATGATCATGCCAGCAGGTGATGGAACAGGACCGATGGGAATGGGTCCCATGACGGGACGAGGTATGGGCTATTGTGCCGGCTATCCGGTGCCGGGCTTCATGAATGTGGGGCCGGGACGTGGAATGGGCTGGGGTCGCGGCGGTGGCCGAGGACGAGGGTGGCGACACTGGTATTATATGACCGGCTTGCCGGGCTGGGCCCGACAGGGTTGGTGGCCCCACCCGAATTTTGTCCCGACAGGTTTCGGCCTCGCACCGCAGCAAGAAACCGAAGCCTTGAAAGCCCAGGCGGCACACATGGAAAAAGCTCTAGATGAAATCCGCAAGCGGATTTCCGAACTTGAAACATCGCAGGTCAAGGAGAACTAATATGCCCGGGGGCAGAGGACAGGGTGGCGGTGGTGGACAAGGTGGTGGGCGAGGCCGAGGTGGTGGTGGCGGCGGGGGTGGCGGCGGCGGCCGTGGCCGCGGCAGAGGTATGGGTGGAAGAGGATGCGGGGGCGGTCGCGGACAAGGGGGTCGAGGGCGTCAATGGGCGCAAGAACCAAGCAACGATCGGCCATTGACCCCTCCGGCGGTCTCGCCGCCTGTACCACCTGCCTCCAGCGAATTGGAGCGTCTGCGTCAACAGGCCGGCATACTCGAACAGGAACTGGAATCCGTTCGTTCGCGCATCGCCGAATTGGATGCACAACCGGCGGCCCAGGTCGCCATCGTTGACGAAACATTATGTACCCTCTGCGGCGTCTGCGTTACCCTCTGTCCGACCGGTGCGATTACAATGGAAAATGTGGTTCGGATCGATCCGCAAAAATGTACGGGCTGTGCGGTATGTGTCCGTGAATGCCCCAGTGAGGCCATCCAATTGGGGCCAGTCGCTTCCTAGAAGCGCCTGTCGCGACTGTCCAGGATAGTGTTCGATCGGTGCGTAGCCGGGAAAGCTGAATTACTCGAATGCGTACCTATATTGAGTGCATACCCTGTTTTGTGCGGCAGACGCTGGATGCGGCCCGCCGTGTGACCGACGATGCCGCGATTCAGGAGCGTTTGCTGCGCGAAACCTTGCGCTTTGCGGCCGAGATGCCGTTTGATAAGCCGCCACCCTGGATGGGTCAGAAAATTCATCGCCGGCTCCGCGAATTGACGGGACAGGCGGACCCGTATGGGCAGGCCAAGCAGCAGGCGAATGCCCATGCCCTGGGTTTGTTCCCCGCCCTGAAGCGAAGGATCGATACGTCGGCGAATCCGTTCAACGCGGCCGTACGCATGGCGATCGCCGGCAATATCATCGATTTAGGCGCGAAGAGCCAGTTGGCCGACGAGGAGATTCACGCCTCGATCGAGCAGGCCTTGGACGGAGAAATCGACGAGGAAGCGGTTGACGCTCTGCAACAGCGCATACAGGAAGTGACGGATATTCTCTATTTGACGGATAACGCCGGCGAAATCGTCTTCGATCGACTGCTGATCGAACAAATGCCGTTGGAGCGCGTCACCGTCGTGGTCAAGGGGGCGCCGATTATCAACGACGCCACCCGGGCGGACGCCGAGGCGGCCGGTCTTGGCGACTTGGTTCGGGTCATCGATAACGGAAGCGACGTGCCGGGAACGATTCTCGATATGTGTTCCGACGAGTTCCGCCGCCGCTTCGCGCAGGCCGACCTGATTATCGCCAAGGGACAGGGTAATTACGAAACGCTTTCGGAGGATGACCACCGAATCGTATTCCTGCTCAAGGTCAAATGCCCGGTGATTGCCCGGGATATCGGCGCCGAGGTCGGTCAACTGGTCATCCGGGTAAATGATTTTCGACACAATTCGCGATTGCAAAGCCAGGTAAAGTCGTGTCGGCATGGACATGACGCCGGCCACAAAGTCTGGCGTCTACTTGGACCCCTTACACGGTTTCTGGTCTGGTGGGCGGCCTTTTTTGCTTTTATCGGGCCGATTTCGGTTTGTCCCTTTTGTGGTCAACCCGGTTGCGGGATGGGCACGGCGTCGGCGGGTTTATTGGGAGGCTTTACGGCCGCGCTGATAACCTTACCTAAATATCTCCGAAAACGCTTACGCGAATTGCTTGCAAAAATTCGGAAACGAGCAACATGAAAATAGCGATAGCCAGCGGAAAAGGGGGGACGGGCAAGACCACGGTGGCGACCAATCTCGCTTGGGTGGCCTCGGTCAACGGGCGCAGCGTGGCTTATCTGGATTGCGACGTGGAGGAGCCCAACGGACATCTTTTTCTCAATCCGCAAATCAGCATCAGCGAACCCGCGATTCGGCTGGTACCGGAGGTGGACGAGGCGAAATGCACGTATTGCGGCCGATGCGGAGAAATCTGCCAATTCAGCGCCATTGTATGCCTCGGACAGGCCGTAGTAGTCAACCCGGATATGTGTCACGCCTGCGGGGGTTGTAAGCTGGTCTGCCCGACCGGCGCGATCAGCGAAATCCCACACGAAATCGGCAGGATTGATCGTGGGCACGCCGGGAAGGTCCAGTTCGTTCGCGGCCTGTTGAACGTTGGGGAGGCCATGAGTCCTCCGTTGATCCGACAGGTTCTTAAGTCTGTTCCGCCGGCTGATCTGGTCCTGATCGACGCCCCTCCGGGAACTTCTTGTCCGGTGATTGCGAGCCTGCAGGATGCCGATTATGTGCTTCTGGTAACCGAGCCGACGCCGTTCGGGCTGCACGATCTGAAGCTGGCGGTCGAGACGGTCCGCTCGCTCAAACTTCCCTTTGGCGTGGTCATTAACCGGGCGGATTCGGGCGACGAGCGCACCCGTGCATACTGCGCGAGCCATCGGATCCCCATCCTTTTGGAAATTCCGGATGACCGTCGGGTGGCCGAGGCCTATTCGCGCGGCGAACTTGCCTGCATCGGGATGGTGGAATATCGCGACACTTTTGCGACCTTGTTAAACCGAATTGTCGAAGCGACGCAAACGCCGACTCCGGCAGGCATCGGCGCTGGAAAGGACAACGGATGAAGGAATTAGTTATCATCAGCGGCAAAGGTGGGTCGGGCAAGACCAGCGTGGCGGCCTCGTTCGCCGTGCTGGCCAAGCAGGCGGTCATCGCCGACTGCGACGTGGACGCGGCGGATTTGCACCTGCTCTTGACACCCCAAATCAACGAACGCCATCAGTTTTGCAGCGGTAACAAGGCCGTCATCCGCCAGAACGACTGCATCGGTTGCGGGGCTTGTCTGGCTCATTGTCGATTCGAAGCGGTCGTGCGCATGCCGATGACGTTTGGTACAAATAGCGTCTGCAAGGATTGCGAATTTTGCGTGCGTTCCTGCCCGGTCAGAGTGAACGAGATGATCCGGGCCATGAGGGAATCCTGTGGTTATCAAGGGGAGGAAGCGGCCTTTTATATTGATCCTGTCGCCTGCGAAGGGTGCGGGGTTTGCGTACAATTCTGCCCGGTGCAGGCGATCGATTTCCCCGAACGCCATTGCGGAGAATGGATGGTGTCCGACACCCGCTGCGGCCCGATGGTTCACGCCCAACTGAGCATCGCCGCCGAAAATTCCGGCAAACTGGTCTCCACCGTTCGGCGGGAAGCCCGGCGCATCGCCGAAGAGCGGCACCACGAGTTGATCATCGTGGACGGCCCGCCGGGGATCGGTTGCCCGGTCATCGCTTCCATCACCGGTTCCGATCTTGTCCTGGCGGTCACCGAACCGACGCCGAGCGGTGAACACGATCTCAAGCGCGTCGTGCAGTTGTCTCGCCACTTCGGTATACCTATGGCCGTCTGTATCAACAAGTGGGACCTTAACGAGGAGATGTACGGACAAATCGAAGCGTTCTGTAACGAGCAGTCCATTCCGGTGGCCGGAAAAATTCGTTACGATCGGGCCTTTACCCGAACGCAAATTCAGGGCCAAGCTCTTGTGGAGGCCGAGGAACACGGCGCCGCGGCCGACATCCGAAACCTCTGGGACGCGATTTACTCCCCCTTGCTGCAACTTTCCCACCACGCCGCCAGAGTATGAGGTCAGTGTAGCGAGCGCTGCCTACCTCTGGCCAGCCAGAAAAACAAGGACAAAAGCACGTTGCGCATGCGCCTTCACCAATCGGAAGTTTTGACAACTAAAAAGGGTGAAATGGTATGCCGGGCCTCGTGCACGAGAGACATGATCATCCGCCCATGGCCACCATTGACCGCGATCTCCACGGCAGGGTGGCCGGGGCAGGCCCTTGTCCCACCCCGGCGTGACAAGGGCCTGCCCGTGCTTTTCAAGACCGTCGCATAGAACGCAAATAATCCCACGTAAATCGGAACTCCCTGTGCCGCCATTCTCAGGAGGCACTCCTGTTCCGTTCACTTTTTGCCAACCATTTCGCTTTTTTCTATAATGATTTGGTGATAACGACCCTGGGGAGCCCACAAATAGTTCCCTTTTTTGGGATGACGCTATGTCGCTTATGCGCATCATTGACGCCGTTCAAACGGACGCGGTTGCCGAATTGCGGGCCTTACGCCGCCCGCTGTTGTTGGACAGCCTGATTCTCGACGATCGGCCGGAGGCCCGTACCGTTTTGGAACTGATCGCAGATATCCGGCGCCGGGGCGACGAGGCCGTCGCGGAAATCACCGCCCGGGTGGACCGCGCCACCATACCGCCGGAGCGGGTCCGCGTGTCGCCCGACGAAATCGAGCAGGCCCAACGGCGATTGGATCCGAACTTGCGCCAGGCGTTTCGCAAGGCCATCGACGCGGTACGCCGCTTCCAGGAATCGTTGATGACTCCCGGGCCGCAACCGGTGGAAATCGAAGGCCGTAAACTCGCTTTGCGGGTGCGGCCACTGCGCCGAGTGGGCGTTTGCGTTCCTGCCGCGGCCGCTCCGCTGCCGTCGTCGGCCGTTCATTGCGTGGTTCCCGCGCAGGTCGCCGGCGTGAAGGAAATTGCCATCGTTGCCCCGCCTCGACATGAAGGCGATATCCACCCAACCATTCTCGGCGTTGCCGGGGAGTTGGGAGTTACCGAAATCTACCGCATGGGCGGCGCTCAGGCCGTCGCCGCCCTGGCCCTCGGCACGCAGCGCGTTCCACGGGTGGATAAGATCGTCGGGCCGGGCGGCATGTACGTGCAATTGGCCAAGCGTTTTCTGTATGGCATGGTGGATATCGACATGTTCGCGGCCACGACCGAGGTCCTGATCATCGCCGACCGGACGGCCAGGCCGGAATTCGTTGCCGCCGATCTGCTCGCCCAGGCCGAACATAATCCGGGGTCGTCCATCCTGCTGACCGATCAAAAGCCGCTCATCGAGCAGGTGTTGCACGAACTGGATCGCCAGGCGGATTTACTGTCCACGGGAACGGCGGCTCGGCGCTGGCTGGCCGAGCTAAGTGCGATCGTCCAGGTCCGCGACATGGATCAGGCCGTCGAACTGGCCAACGAAATTGCCGCCGAACACTTGCAGATCGAGACGGAGAATCCGCGAGCCTTGGCCGACCGGATCGATGCGGCCGGGGCGATTTTTCTGGGGCACTGGTCGCCCGAAGCGGCCGGGGATTATGTGGCCGGCCCGTCACATACCCTGCCAACCGGCGGGACCGCCCGCTTCTGGAGCGGATTATCCGCTTTGAGTTTCCTGCGGGCGTCCAGCATGATCGAGTATACCCGTGAGGGTTTGGCCCGCGACGTTGAGGCCATTGATCGATGGGGACGGGCCGAGCAGCTTGAGGCCCACGCGCGCTCCGCGACCATTCGCGCGGAAACGAAAAATAACTGAAAGTGTCCGGAATCAGCGTCCGCGTTTACAGGACCGCCGCGGGCGAAGGTCATAAAAGAGCCAGTTACCGATGAAAAGTTATTTTCGAGCCAATATCGAGGCGATGGACGGCTACGTTCCCGGCGAACAACCGACAGACCCGAAAGTCGTCAAACTGAATACCAACGAAAACCCTTATCCGCCCTCGCCGCGGGTCATGGAGGCCATTGCCCGGGTGACGCCGGACCAGCTTCGCCGTTATCCGCATCCACTGGGCGAGATGTTTCGTCAGACGGCCGCCAAGGTCTTTTCCGTTCGCCCCGAGCAGATTATCTGCGGTAACGGGATGGATGACCTTCTTAACCTGGTGGTACGGGCCTTCACCGGGCCGGAAGCCGCCTTGGTCTATCCCGTGCCCACCTACAGCCTTTATCCCTGTCTGGCCAGGATCCAAACCGCCCCGGTGCGCGAAATTCCCTGGGGCCCCGATTACGCTCTGCCTCTAAGGGCCTTGGTGGAGGCTCGTGGAGGGGCGACTATTCTGGCGAATCCGAATGCGCCCACCGGAACCTTTACCCCGATCGAACAAGTGGCCGCTTTAGCCGACGCCTTGGACGGCGTGCTTTGCGTGGACGAGGCCTATGTTGATTTCGCCGAGGCCAACTGCCTGGAATTGGCCCGCTCACGTCCAAACGTACTGGTGATGCGTACCTTGTCCAAGGGCTATTCGCTGGCCGGCTTGCGTTTCGGTTTCGCCGTGGGTGACGAACGTCTCATCTCAGGACTGATGAAGGTCAAGGATAGTTACAACGTCGATGCCATCGCCATCGTCGCGGCGGCGGCGGCCGTCGCCGATCAGGATTATCATCGACAAAACAGACAGAAGGTCATCGCCGAGCGCGAACGACTGGCGAAGGCTTTAGCTACCCTGGGCCTGCCTGTCTTGCCCAGCCAGTCCAATTTTCTTTTTGCCCGAGCAACCCGCCCGCCGGCCGAGCGGTTATACGAATCCCTCAAGGCCCGTGGAATCCTCGTCCGATACTTCAATCATGAGGGCACGAGAGATTTTCTGCGCATTACCGTAGGCACGCCGGAGCAGAATGACACCTTGATCGCCGCCCTGAAGGAGTTGGTAGATTGAGCAAGAAAAAAGCCAAGGCGCGTCCCGCGCAAAGTCGGGCGAAAGCTCGCCGGGCGCCTATCGGACGACGGGCGTCGATCGAACGTTCCACCCGCGAAACCTCTATCGAATTGAGCCTGGATCTGGACGGCGGCGGACGGGTCGATATCGACACTGGCGTGGGCTTTTTCGATCACATGTTGACCCATATCGGCCGACACGGCTTGTTCGACTTGAAGGTGAAGGCCCGGGGCGATTATCAGGTTGACGATCACCACACGGTCGAGGATGTCGGTATTTGTCTGGGCGAGGCCCTCGCCCGGGCCTTGGGCAACAAGAAAGGCATCCGGCGCTATGGCTTCTTCATCGCCCCCATGGAGGAGGCCGCCGCGCAAGTCGCTCTCGATCTTTCCGGTCGGGCGGCGATCGTATACCGGGTCCGCTACCACGGTTCCAAGATCGGTCGTTTCGACGTGCAACTGGTCGAGGAGTTTCTGCGGGCTCTGGCGGCCAACGCCAAAATGAACCTGCACGTCAGCGTGCCTTACGGCGGTAACAACCACCACATCGCCGAGGCGATCTGCAAGGCCCTGGGCAAGGCTTTGCGCATGGCTGTCGAACTGGATCCGCGTGAAAACAACGTGCCTTCAACCAAGGGGACGCTGTAAACCCGCGGAACACGACACGTTGCCAAGGTCTTGTTCTACAATGCGAAAAGCTTTTTCAGACGTTTGATCAATTTGCCTTGGGTGGGGTCCTCGTCGTTGGTGATATCTCCCCAATACAAGAGGCTATGCCGTCGGGCATCATGCCGGATGCGGGCCAGCAGTTTTTCCAGCCGGTGTACGCATTCCTTCAAGGTGTCGTTTTCCTCGTGACAGCCGGTGTTGATAATCACCACGTCCGACTCCACCACGGCGTGATAATCCGGCTGAAGTTGGATCCGCGTGGTGATTTCCGCGCCGATGGGAGAGTTCAGGAACTGTTTAATTTGGGCTTCGGTGATATCCAGCCGTTCGACCAGCTCAACCCGTCGGGATAAATAGTCCGGCTGCTGATGGTGTACGCCGACTCCGTCGTCCAGCCCGGCCATATCGAACAGGCCGAAAATTTCCGAAGCAAACGAAGCGGTATCCTGCATCACGGTGCGCAACATGGCAGCCGCGTCATCCGGTGTGCGCCAGACGGTGTAGATATCGGCCGGCGGCGGCATTACGAAAATACGATAGTCATAAGGGTAGGCGTGGCGCAGAGCGGGGTCGGTGTCCGCCTCGACAAGGGTAAACCCGCGACGCTCGATCCGTCGCACCGTCCGCAACCCGTCCGGCAGGATTTCAAACACCCGATCGGGCGTATAACTGACCGTGTGCATCGAAGCCCAGCCGTTACCCGCGAGCGTTCCTGGGCCGTCATCCGCCGGGATGACCGCGTTGGAATGGCCGTCCGCCGCCGCCCGCATGCGTAAATAATGGATCTTACGCTTCAGAACCTGCTCGGCGATCAAGCGGGCAACGGTCGTTTTGCCTCCGCCGGCCGGACCACTAATGAACAAAGTTTCCAACGGCATAACCGCTCACTGATGCGTTACACAGAGATGCCACTTTTCCTGCCTGTCGAACACGCCGTTCAGGCCATATATCAAAAGGCGGGTCGGTTAACCAGTCCCGCGGACCGTTTTGTCCTCAAGAACCTCCACGTCTCCGCCGCGACTTGCTTCTTCTGTCGTAAATCCTTACCAGCAAGCATCTTAAAATGACAAGAGTTTCCTTAAATCAAGTATACACCATTATAATATTACGCCTCATACCCCGGCTTTTCTACAAGGAAAAATCAAGGCTTGACAGTTTTTTTCCGCCCCATGATGGATGTTCGTGCCAGCGCCCCCTCGGAAACGTTGACCATCCGGCCCGGTGCCCCCCGGGCGGTCTGGGGCGTATCGACCTGCTTTATCCTTTGGTTGATGGGCGGTGACGATTTTGCCGCGATTTTGTCCGGTTATGCGAAAGCGGGGCGTTTTCATCACCGATACTCAAAGGCTCCAACATCGTAACCGGCACCGTAAGGCCGCGGTTGCCCATCAAAATCAGTTGCAGGGGCATCCGTGGGAGATCCATGATCGATAGCCGCCGAGCTTTCCTGTAAATGGAAATCGGCTGCGGCGGGGTCCGCGAAAGCAGGATCACCTTCCACATGGTCATCGCCATGGATTCCCCCTTCTTCCTCTCCCAGGTTGCCGTCAATGAGGTTGTGGTCCACGGTGTAGCTTTCCGCGGCCAGCTCTTGATTCACCGCGATTTGAAACGAAAGGTTTTGGCTGCAGATGTTATTTCGGATAACGACATCCTGAGCCTGCGGATTATCCAGCGCGATTCCCCCTCCGTAGTCTTGTCCATTGTTGTAAAAGGTGTTGTTCACGATCCGTACATTCGCTATCGGATGATCGTCGATACAACAGTCGGTCACGCGCAAACCCACCCAACCGTTGTTGTAAGCGATGTTATTGTAAACCTTTATGTTCTCAAGCAGCCCGCCCACCTCGGAAGCGAGGGCGAATCCGTCCTCGACGATATCGTGGGCAACGTTCCCGAAAACCTCTATGTTAAAGGTGTGCGCATCCGAGGCGTCGACATAAAAGCCGACCGCCTCGGTATGGTGTACCTCGTTTCCGTACACCTTACCGTTGGAGGAGCCGTCCTTGGCGCAGATACCCTCCTTTTGGCTTTCGTAGACAAGATTGTTACGGACTTCGAAAGTGTCGGTATTGCCCACGGAAATGGATTCATTCCATCCGTTATAGCAGGCCTCCGTAACTTCGTTTCCGTCCACGATTACGTTGTCGCTGTTCCAGATTCCGATGCCGGAATCGCTGGTGTGGTGGACATAGTTGTTTTCAATGATGATATGGCTGGCCGTATCCGCCTGGATGCCCGGGTTGTGCGGATTGGGGCCGGCATTCATGACCCTCAAACCGGAGACGCGGATATAATTCTTTTCCGTGATATCGAACAACCCTCCCCATTCGGGCACCTCGATATCGGCTCCGTCAATGGTTACCGTATCGCCGGTGTACGCCGCGTACACAATATAGTTGTTGGGGCCGCCTGAATGCTGGGGCACGATTCTTTCCGGATAGGTTCCTTCCTTGATTAAGACGGTTTCGCCCGCCACTAAGGTGTCAGCCGCCTTCTGGATAGTCCGCCAGGGTTGAGCTTCCGTCCCCGGATTCGCATCGTTTCCCGTCGGGGCGACATAATAAATCCGGCTGTTGGGAGGCAAGTCTTCGTTGCCATCGTCGCCATCCTGATCGCAGACCGCTCCCGAGCAGGTCGCCAACATCATTGCAAACAACAGGGCCATTCTATTCGTGTGGGGTCGCATGACATGATGCTCCTTGCATGAAAGGGTTTTCTTCCGACTTTTTTAAAACATGTGACGGCCGAACGTTCGGATACATTTTATCTTTCTTGATCCGTTGTGAATAGCCCTGATCCCTGATGACACGAGTCGCGAACCCGATACCCATCAGGATCGGGCGATTTTTATATTCGTGGTCGATTCGTGAATAATCCGGTTTAGATATGTTCCCGGACCCGGCGCAGGCCCAGGGTGACGATGCGCTGGATAAGTTGGCCGTAATCGACGCCGCAGGCGTGGGCGGACGCGGCGAAATCCTCGCCATTGGCCAGTTGCGGGTTGGGGTTGGCCTCCAGCACGTAAAACTTTCCCTCGCCATCCATGCGCAGGTCGATGCGCGCGTAGCCGCACAGCCCCAGGCAGCGATAGATCCGCTTACACACTTTACGAATCTGCTCGGCGACGGCCGGGTCGAGGTCCTTGGCCTCGGCGGTCTTGACCCCCAGCTTCTTCTGGTATTGGTAATCCCATTTCACCTTGGCCGTGGCGATCAGCGGCGTATCCTCCGATACGTTGGTGAAGGTCAGTTCCCAGATGGGGAAAATCTGCAAACGGTGGTTGCCGATGATGCCCACGTAAAACTCACGCCCCTCGATGAATTGTTCGGCGATGGCGTCGGTACCGATGCTGTCATGGATGAAGCGCACTCGTTCGGTCAGTTTGGCGTCGTCGTCGACGAGCGAAGCCTTCGAGATGCCGAGGGAGGCCTCCTCGATCAGCGATTTGACGATCAACGGAAATTTCAGCTTGGACGGACGCTTGATCGCCCGACCCCGGGGAAAAACGGCGAAATCCGGGATCCGGATGCGGTGAAAACTCAATATCTGCTTGCACAGCGCCTTGTCGCGGGCCAGGATCATCCCCCGCGGGTTGCACCCGGTGTACGGCAGACGCAACAATTCCAGAAAACTCACCACGTTCTGATCAAAGACCGCCTCGCCGCTGAACTCCTCGAGCAGGTTGAAGACGATGTGCGGCTTCCACTCCTCGATGGCCTGACGAATGACTCCCAGATCGCTGCTGACACCCAGGGGATATACCTTGTGTCCGAGTTTGTGCAACGTAGTAATGACATCGTATTCGGTCTTGAACGGCGCGATCTGCTCCTCCTTCAGTCCCCCAATGTCGTCCGGCGGGACCAGATCCTTATCCATCAATGCCAGGACACGTACTTTTTTCATGCAGAACGCTCACATTTCGATCCGATGCCGACCGCCGAACAGATAATTCATCGTTTGGACGGTCAGCAGGATGGCGAAATCCGTGGTCAACTGTTTTTCCGAGCCCACCGCCCGCAATTTCAGGTCCTGGCACCGCCCGATCATCGCGTTGAGCACCTGATCAAGGGTATACTGATGCTCGCCCGTCCAGCGGGAAACCTGCCGACGCACCTCCCCGCGCACGCGCCGCAGAAAAGCGGCGGCCTTCTCCCGCCGGGCATGTTCCGGTGCGTCGCTGAACAACCGGCGCAGGTCGGAGTCGTAAAAGTTGGGATATTCCAGGGAGTAACGGGCCTTTTTTTGTTGATAGTAATCTCGAAGGGTCTTGCGCATTTCCCGAATCGGCTCGATGTGGGCCCGTGAACGGACCGGCGGTTTTTGGTCGGCGATCTCCCGCATCAACTCCTCCACGTATTCGAGTTTTTTCAAAGCCGGCCAGTTGCGATACTGCTTGCGCCAGGTAGCCCGCGGCCGGAGCCAGACGGCGAAGGTCTCGGCGAAATCCTCGTCCGGATGACTCTGGGCATACCAGGCATCAAGATGGACCACGAATTTCTTGCTGTAGGGGCGCGGACGATAGAACTCCGGATAGGGCCGCGACGACCGGCCGAACAACTCCCGCCAGCGCTGCCGACGATGCAGACGATAGGCATGGTCGATGGCGTGGCCGACTTCGTGACGCAGGATCTTCAAGCATGATTCCCGCGTGCTTCCCTCCACCTCGAACATCTGGCTGCGCTCCAGTCGCTGTAATCGGGGATGAGCCAGATAGAAGGGGATAGCCACACCCGGCACGCCGGCCGGCGTAAACCAATCCTCCGAAAACCAGAAGTGCGGACGGAAACGAATCCCCCGTCGTTCCAGTTCCTTGTAAATCTGTTTTATGTATTTCTTGAGAGGGGTCCGCTCGATACGCAAATCAAGGTCGCACAACCGCAGATCGAGCAGTTGCTCATTCGTCCAGTTCACCCAAAGGCGTCGGCGCCGGCGAGATTGGATCATCCCACTTCGCCGCGTTCGTTTTTTTTCGGCAGTCACCATGAGCCTTCATTGTCCGGGTTGGTTCGTTACCGCACCGCTCAGCCGACACCGCGCCGCATGATCGAGCGTCATGAGGCGCTCTCGGACCAGCCAGGAAAGAACATTCTTACGAAGCGTTGTTTAGAATTGTATCCTGAAAGCAGGGCCCCGCCAATGATCCTCGGTCCTCGGCTCGGGCGACGAAATCTCGTCGCCCTCCCGCCCTCCTCGCACACAACCAGCCGTCGCACCCACGGTCTCGCGAAAAAAACTGGAAGGTGCTGCGTGGCGCACCAGCACCTTCCTTCTGTTCCGTATCCTCGAATCATCTCGAGGAACGTTCGCCGTTACTCTCCACAATTATCCTCATGATGTCGCAGCAAGCAACGGCCGCTTTGCAGTTTGTTTCGGCTTATTTCTTTTTCCTTTTGACTTTCTTCTTCGGCGCCGCTTTCTTTGCTTTCTTCTTAGCCATGGGTATCACCTCCCTTCAAGATACCTGTTTTTCCCAAACACACAACCGCTGTTTATCATCGCCGTGAATAAATCTTGTAAAAATCCGTCCCACGGCACGCTGATTGATATATCGACCGATTACTTATGGGTACTTTATCAATTTCACTTTCCAATGCAAAAGCCGGCAAAGACGCGCGCGAGCAAATCCTCCGTGGTTACCTCGCCGGTCAGCATTGAAAGCGCGTCCATCGCCTGGTGAATTTCCATCGCGAGTAGCTCGATGTGCGTATCGAGCGTGTTGGTGGAGGACATGATGTTCTTCGCCCGCGCCAAGGCTGCGCGGGCCTCGACCAGCGCGCCGCGTTGTCGTTCGGACAAGGCGATCTGGTCGGCGACGTGCGCGTGTCCTTCGTGAAAAAGTCGTTCGCTGACCAGGGTTTTCAGCTCATCCAGACCTTCGCCGGTAAGGGCGCTGACGATGGCCACCGGCCGATCGAACGCATCGCGCGGTGGTCGCGACGCGGCCCAAACATCCGCCTTGTTTAGCACCGGGAGAATCGGTCGCGCGGGCAACGCCTTAATGAAATCGTCGAGCACCCGCTGGGGCTCATCGCTGGCGTCCACCACCAATAGGATCATGTCCGCCGAACGCAGGGCCTGCCGGGCGGCGGCTTCGGCCAGATCGGCCGGGTCATGACCGCTCGTCGCGGCCTCGGTCAAGGCTTCCGGCGAGGACAAGCCCGCGCAATCCAGCAGCATCATTTCACCACCCGGCAGCGTCACCGGTCCATGCAATACATCCCGGGTCGTCCCCTCCGTCGCCGAGCAGATCGCCCGATCCATCCCCGTCAGGCGATTGAACAGCGTGCTCTTGCCCGCGTTGGCCCGTCCCACCAGAATGACCTCCGGCAGAAAAGCCAGCCGCTCCGCCGAAAGGGCCCCGTCGATTAACGTGTCCAAATCGCCGGCCACCTCGACAATGGTCTTCATCGCTTGCTCGCGGGACACGAACTCGATCGGCTCCTCGGCAAAATCGATTTGGGCTTCGAGCAACGCCAGCAGGTCGGCCAGTCGATCGCGCAGCGCCGTCGTCCGCCGACTCAGATGGCCGTGCAACAGCGCTTCCGACGCTCGCAGCTGCGAATCGTTATGGGCGTGAATCAGCGCGGCCACGCCTTCCACCCGCGTAAGATCCAGGGCCCCGGAAAAGAAGGCCCGGGCAGTGAATTCGCCCGGCTCGGCCGGCCGGGCTCCGCTCCTCCGCAGCCGGTCCAGAATCATGGTCAGCAGCGGTGGACAGCCCGGTACATAGAGTTCAACCACATCCTGGCGGGTGTAACTGGCCGGGGCGCGAAAAACATAAGCCTCGGCCGGCACTGAACCACTTTCCGCGAAATGAACCTCGCCAAAAACCCGCCGCCCCCCGGGGCATGCGCGTAAGAGCTGCCCACTGTCGGCCCGAAAGATTTCGTCGGCCAGGGTCGTCGATTCCGAACCGCTAAGACGCACCATCCCCCGTACCGACACACCTGCCGGCGATGAAATGGCCACAATCGTATCATCCAGTCGATCGAACATGGGAGAGCAGTCAGCATTCAGCGATCAGCAGTCAGTGATCAGTATCCAGCAGGTAGTGATCCGTAATCAGTGGTCAGTGTTTTCGGCACTGAAAGCTGACCGCTGACTACCGACGGCTGACCGCTTTCACACCACAAACTTCTCGTGACAAAGTCGTTCGAGCAGGTTTTCCAAAAACGCCTCCGCGTTAATGGATATCGCCACCGCCAGATTCCCACCACTTTTCTTGGCTACCTTGGGCCTGCACCGGCCGACCTGTTCACCTTTCGTGGTAATATCCAGAGCCATCCTGGCCCGCATAAACAACTCCGGCCACAACAACAGCCCAACCGCAATCGCATCATGCACGATAAATTGCCGCGGTCCGCTGTCCGCTCCCCGTCCCAGACAATACTGCACCATCGGGGCCAGTATCTCGCCGGCGGCCGTTCCGCTGCGCATCAGATGGGCCACGTGCGATTCGTCCAAGGCAACCTGGCGGGTCACGTCCAGCGGCACCACCGTAATGGGCAACCCCGCCGATAGAACCACCGATGCGGCGACCGCGTCGCGATAAAAATTGAACTCCGCATACTCGGTGACGTTCCCCGGCGACCAGATCGCCCCGCCCATCACGACGATCTTTCCCACCCGTTCGAGCAGGCCGGGCCGCTGTTTCAGGACCGCGGCCAGATTGGTCAGCGGGCCGATCGCCACGATCTGCAAATCCTCGCCGTGCTTTGAGATCAGTTGCTCATACAAATCCAGATAATCGCCGACCTGGAAATCGGCCGCCGGCTCCAAAACCGATTCACCCAATCCGTCCGCGCCGAAAACATGCGTGGCGCGTCTTAATTCCTCGGCTTCCTGATCCAATCCGCGGGCCACTGGTGGCGCTGTCTTCATCGGCAGAGCGGCCAGCAGACGGCCCAGGTTTCGCGTGGCCTGCTCTACCGACACATTACCCCCCACGCTGACCAGCCCGACGACCGCCAAATCCTCGGCGGCCAAGGCCAACGCGACGGCCATGGCGTCGTCCACCCCCGCATCCGTGTCGATGATGATTGGTGTCGGCATCGGTCCGCCTGCCGCAAGAAGTATTTCTTGACAGGGCAACAGGGCCGCCCTACATTCGCAATGGCATTGTCCGTGAACGCGGCGACAGGGTCAATATGGATAATTCGCTCGATATTTCAACGCGGGTCGATCACTATCGGAGGGTCTTCGGCCATGCGTCGCCGGAGCTGTTCGCCAGCGCCCCCGGGCGGGTCAATCTCATCGGCGAACATACCGACTATCACGACGGCCTGGTGCTGCCTATCGCCATGTCCGCCTCGCTGTACGTACTGGCCGGCAGACGAGAGCCACGCGAGATCGTCGTTTACTCCACCGCCTTCGACGAAACCGTCGCCTTCTCCGCTCAAGACCCCGGCGGTCCGGACGATTACCCCGACCTGCCCGCCTGGTCACGCTATGTTCGCGGCGTGGCTTCCTTGTTGCGCCGCCAGGGTATGACGTTGCGCGGCGGCTGGATGCTGATTGACAGCGATGTTCCGGTCGGCGGGGGGATAAGCAGTTCGGCCGCCCTGGAAATCGCGTCGGCCATGGCTTTACTGGCCCTGGCCGTTACCTCCATGGAACCTGTTCCGCTGGCCCTGCTGGCTCGCCAGGCCGAACATGAATTTGCTCACTCGCCCTGCGGGATCATGGATCAATTTATCTGCCTGCTGGGCAAGGCCAACCACGCCCTTCTGCTGGACTGCCGATCGCGGGAATTCCGCTACGTGCCAATGCCTCGCGAGCAAGTCGAATTGATCGTCATGGATACCGGAGTTCGCCATGCTATCGGCGGGGGTGAATACGCCCTTCGTCAGCAGCAGGGCCGCGCCGGTTTGGCTGTTCTGCAAGCGTCCGATCCGCGAATCGCCGCCTTGCGTGACGCAAGCATGGAGCAACTCCTTGCCCATCAGGAGCGGATGGAACCGGTGGTCTTTCGCCGCTGCCGCCACGTGGTCGGCGAAATCCAGCGTACACGCGAGGCCGCCGTGGCCTTGGAAACAAGCGATTGGGAAGCCTTCGGCCGGCTCATGAACGCCTCGCACGCTTCCCTCCGTGATGATTATGAAGTCTCCTGTACGGAACTGGATGCTTTGGTTGAATTGGCCGTCGGAACCAGTGGTGTCTATGGGGCTCGGATGACCGGCGGCGGGTTCGGCGGCTGTGTCATCGCTCTGGCCCGGAAGGATACGCTACCCGCTTTGCGGCAGGCCGTCGCCGAAAAATACAATAAGTGTTTTGCGAAACCCGCAACCGTGTATACAACATTCGCCGAGAAGGGCGCGGCCGTGTATCCTCTGCGCATGATTCAATAAAGGATTGAATATGTCCGCCTTGCCCGACATTTGTGAAATCATCGCTTTGCTCGAAGCCGGCCGGGATTTGGGACGAGCTCAGACCCGCGCGGTGTTCGAGCAGATCATGACCGGGCGCGTCGATCCCGAACAGATGGGGCGGTTTCTGACGGCCTTGGCGACCAAGGGCGAAACCGTCGAGGAAATCGCCGGTGCCGCCGATGTCCTGAATGAAAAGGTCACTCGCGTGAACTGCCTCACACCCTGCATTGATACCTGCGGCACGGGCGGCGATGGGATCAGCACGTTCAACGTCTCCACCACCGCCGCCCTCATCGCCGCTGCCGCCGGCGCCACGGTGGCCAAGCACGGCAACTTCACCCACAGCCGGGCCAGTGGCTCGTCCGAGGCCATTCGTCAGCTTGGCGTGAATCTCGATGCTCCCGTGCCGGTGCTGGAACGCTGCCTGCGCGAATGTCGCATCGCTTTCCTGCACGCGCCCAACTTGCACCCGGCCATGAAATACGCCGCCCCGGTACGTAAGCAATTGGCCATCCGTACCATCTTTAATCTGCTCGGCCCGCTGACCAACCCGGCCGGTGCGAAACGTCAACTGCTGGGCACATCGCGGCCTGATCTGACCGAAACGCTCGCCTCGGTATTGGCCGCCCGTAACGCCGAATTCGCCTGGGTGGTCCACGGCCACGACGGCTTATGCGACCTGACCATCACCGGCCCGACCCGCGTGACCGAATTGAACCGCGGCATCGTTCGCACCTTCACCGTCCATCCGCGGGATGTGGGTTTCGAGGTTGTTCCACTCGATACGCTACTGATCGACTCGCCGCAAGCCAGCGCCGAGGCGATCCGGGCCATCCTCGAAGGCCGCGACCGCGGTCCCCGGCGTGATCACGCTCTGCTCAACGCCGGCGCCGCCCTGCTGGTCGCCGGTCTGGCCGACAATCTCCCCGCCGCCGTGGCCCTCGCCGCGAGGGCTATCGATAATCTCTCCGCCAGACACACCCTTGACCGACTGATTGAACTGTCCCGCGGTACATGATCGAAAGGATTCGCGAGGTCCGCCGGCGCGAGAAATCCTCCGTACCCTTCCTTCGCGACGATTCCGAAAAGGGTGGTCCATCCATCCCGGTACTCCGGGATGGATGGGGTCACGATGATTGACGACGAAGGAAATCTGCGTTGTGAGGTTACTGGCGATGACGAAAGAGTTACCGCAATCGATCATCGCGCTCCCACCCTTTGCATGCGCAAAGGATGGGCACCCATACACTCATACCCATGCGAATCGACGTTCGGCATATTACCGCGTAGGTTTGCCCATTCGATTGGAAATCGCCCGATAGACAACGGCAAGACCGAAAGCGACCACTAGTAACAACACGCCGCGCCAGGTCAGTTGGTTGCTTAAATGCCGAGCCTGCTCGGCCGTGTGATCGACGGTATCTTTCAGGCGGGCATCGACGTTGTCGATCTGCCGGGTGATCTGTTCCTCGGCCAATAGTTCACGGATTTCCGTGGTCAATGTGCGCAACTCGACCGCCGTCTGGGTCAACGCCTCGGCGGTTGTGCGATAGTCGTTGATGTCGAATGGGCGGGTGGCCGGGGCGGTTCCGGGTTCTTGTCTAAATTCTCTTACCGTTTGGCCGATGGTCTGGGCCGCCGATTCCCAGGCCCGGGCCGTCTCGGTAACACTGTGGCTGGTCGTATCGAGGGTGGTGGCCGCCTCGTTCACTCGTTGCATGGCCTTGTCGATCGCCGCGGCCGCCGCTTCCGTATGCTTCAACGAGATTTGCAATTGGGCCTGCCGAGCGTCGATTTCCTCGATCAGCTTGGCGGTCTGTTCGCGCAGTTGCTCGGGGAGGTGTTCGGCCGTCGCCGCCATCTGCTTCGTGCTCGTGGAAAACTCCTCCATGCTGGCCAGGAAGCGGCGGAACAGATCGCGATCCTCCAGTTCGTAAATCACCTGTTCCAACTGCCAGCGTGTAGCCTCGGGGAAACCGTCCACGATATCGGTAAACCGGTCGGCCACCACGGTGAAACCCTTGATGGCCTCGGCCCCGCGGTCGATGCCCTCGAAAGTGCGGAACGGGGCGAGCGGCATGGTGATGAGGGACATGAACGGATTGGCCACGTCTTTCTCCGGCGGCGGCGTACGCACCACATTACGTGAAAAAACGCCGGTCATGGGGTTTTCCGTCGCGAACCGCTTGACATCCTCGCGCGTGGAGGCCAGCTTGTCGGCGGTCAGGAACTCCGATCCGATCCGCTCGATGTCCGCTTCCAGTTTTTGGGCCGCATCCACGGCGATGCTTTGGTGCTCGCCGAACAGAGCTTGCCCCTCGCCCTCGGTGAAGTACAGCCGCATGCGGGCACAGAGCACCCAGGCGTCCAGAAATGCTTTGATCGTGTCGTCCTGCTCCAGAACCGTGCGACAGGCGGGGATCATTCGCACTTTCCATTGCAGGGTGAGCTGCCGGACGGCCTTGCGGTTGTCCCCCGATTCGTCCAGATCGGTGGCCGCCTGCTTGATCGTGGTCACGAAGAAGTCCGCGAAATCGCCCAGCGCCTCGCGCAGGTCTTCCTTGGAATAGTGGGCCCCGGCCACCGACGGCCCCCTTCTTCGCGTGGTCATCGGTTGCAGGCACCCGGCCAGCAGGGTCAGGGTCAGCAGGCCGCATATCCATAATCTGCGGGGGATGACCAGGGCTTTACATAGTCGCCGTTTCGTCATGGTCGCATACTCCGGTAAAGGGTCGCCAGTGCAAGGCGGTTCCCGTTAAATATCGACCACTCCACGGCGGGTCCGTGACTGTTTTGGGATGGCGCGGTCCGGAATATGACTATGGCATGCGCAGAAGGGGGCAGCCAGGGTCGCCCACCTCGTTTCGAGGTGGGGGAGCGATGACCTGCGCGAGGGCGTGACGATGCGATGCGGAAGTGATCGGCAGACAGGGCACCCCGCCTTGTACCACTCATCCTCGCTGGTGATCACCCATGTAGCGTTCGCTTGCCTCGTCACAGCCAGGAGTTGTGCGTCAGTAGTCGTCAGATCCTGCGCTCCCGTCGGTTGGCCGTTGTGCAACCAATTCGCAAACCGTGCCGCGTCGCCCCAGGAAACAATGTTGACTGGACGGTTGGCCCAGTCAGAGGCCACGCTGTAAGAATAGTTGCCCGATGAGCCACTCTGCTGGATCTTACAGCCGCCGTCGATTGACCACATGTTCGTATTGTACAACTCATAGGTGTCCGTCTTGGCCACGGCGTTGAGAAACTCGCAATACTGGTCTGCTGTCACCTCGTACTTGCCGATATTGTACGTGTAGCCCACCGCGCCGAAGTTGTATATCCCGTTGGATGCGTCGGGATACCGCGTATCCCCCGCGTTGCCCGGATTACCTACGCGGACGGTTTCCATGTTGACCGCCATCGTGGATGAAACACAACACCCAAGAACCGCCGCATGATGACCCATAAGCGCATTATGTGGATAAACATACCTCTTTCCTCCAGCGTTATTTATCTGTTTAACTATTTCTTAACCTCAAATACATTCTTCCTATTTTCGTTGCGGCAACGGCTAATATGACAGCGCTACGTCATTTTCATTCTTTCCGCCTTACGTCGGCGGCTGGC
>CAYNYK010000030.1:0-46932 GCA_964401335.1 uncultured Planctomycetales bacterium | reverse complement strand
CCCCCCCACCCCCCCCACCCCCCCCCCCCCCCCCACCCCCCCCCCCACCCCCCCCCCCCCCCCACCCCACCCCCCCCCCCCCCCCCCCCCCCCAACGCTCACGGCTAAATCTTGCTATAATTTCCGACCACACCCGTTTGGCATAACGATTTGGCTTTTACCTGGCCCGGGAAGTGGTATAATGATTTTTATGGCAATTTCGTGATCGTATTTTCACACGGCTTTTCTCGGAACCCTTATCATGGCGGTGTTACCTATTTGGAAACGAAGCGCGGCACGCCGAGGACTAGCGGTGGCCGTCGCCGCCGGGTTGTTGCTCTCCGGTGGATGGTGGTATCGTCTCCAGGCCGCGCGTTACGTCTCGTACAATGTCAGTCTGCCTATCCCGCCGGGAACGCTGGCCCGCTTACCCTTGCAGATCGCTGACTGGACGGGACACGACGTACCGATGGTCCAAAGTATCATCGAAGCGACGGATACGGATGACTGCGTGAGCCGGACCTATGGCAGACAGGGGGCGACGGAGTCGATTTCTCTATTCGTGGGGTACGGGGTGCGCCTGCGTGACCTCGCCCCGCACCGGCCGGAGGTATGTTACCCGGGGGCCGGGTGGACGCTTGTGGACAAGGAGGTTACCCATGTGCCCACGGCGGACGGCCGCGACTTGTCCTGTCAAATTTATCGTTTTCGCCAAGGCGGTCTGGCCGTCCGACAGATCGTGGTCTTGAATTATTACATCATTGACGGCGAGCACTGGCCGGAGGTGGGGATGTTGCGCAAGCTGGCCGCCCAACCGGACATAAAGGGGCATTACGTCGCCCAAGTGCAGATAACCTGTCTGGATTTGCCGATGCAACCGGATTCGAAAATGATGGTACGCGAGTTTGCCCACGATGCCGCGCCGGTGATTCGAAAACATTTAGTCGAAGCGGTGGCGGCAACGGCCCAGACTCAACCCGGTTGATGAGGGACGTTTTTATAGCCGATCGTGAAACAAGACCGCGGATAAAGATGACGGCAGGGCCACCTTGTGGAGTAGAACATCGTGACGGAACTCTCCCATATCGGCCGGACGGAGGCTGAAAAACGGCAAGCCACATCCGCAACGACGATCGTCTTGACCTCGATCCTGTTGCTGGCCTTGCTGCTTTGGTCTTTCGCTCCAACTCTTTCTCCGCTGATGAGGGATTGGCGTAACGACGATAATTATTCCGCCGGGCAGTTGGTGCCCTTGGCTGCTCTTTACCTGCTCTGGCACGATCGGAAAAAGCTGATGAGTTGTGAGGTGGCGCCTTGCTGGTGGGGGATCGGGATGATCCTGGTCGGCCAATTGGCCCGCATGTTCGGTCTTATCGGAATGTTCGAATCCGCCGAGCGGTATGGATTTGTTCTGACCCTTGCCGGGATCGTGCTGTTGACGGCGGGTTGGCAAGTATTCTGGCGCGTTCGCTGGATTCTGCTTTTTCTTTTTCTGATGATCCCCTTGCCTGGCCGAATTCATAATCTCATTTCCGGCCCGTTGCAAAACTTTTCCACCACGGGGGCGGTGATTACTCTGGAACTGTTGGGTATCACGGTCAGTCGTGAGGGCAATGTGATGGTACTCAACAACCATATCCCGGTAGCCATCGCCGAAGCATGCAGTGGTTTACGGATGTTGACGGCCTTTGTCATGGTGGCGGCCGTCTTGGCCTATCTGGTGAACCGACCTCGGTGGCAAAAGACGGTGCTGGTGATTTCCAGCATTCCGGTGGCTATCTTGTGCAATCTGATCCGTCTGGTGATTACCGCCTTGTTGTTTATCATGGTCAGCAACGAAGTAGCCGAAAGATTTTTCCATGATTTCGCGGGATGGGTCATGATGCCCCTGGCGGTGTTCATCCTGGTCGGCGAGATGTGGATCATGGCTCGGCTGGTGATCGAGGATAAAGGTGGGTAAGAGCAACCCAACATGTGAAAGGTGCGGAGCCCCGGCCATTATTCACATGACCAGTGATATGGGTTCGGGGCCAAGCGAGCGCCATTTGTGCCTGCCATGCGCCGATATCGAGGAAGAAGAAGCCGACAGAGCAAACAAGGGGTTGAACCACGCGGCGGTTTTAATGATCACGGGTCTGTTGACCTTGACGCTCTGTGCCGGGGCGGATGTTTTCAAGTTTGGTCTTGCGGAAGGATTCGGTTTTTGGCAATGGAGCGGGATCGCGCTCGGCAGCCTGCTGATCCTGATCGGAGCCATCGTGCAAACCGCCACCTTGTGGGTCATCGGGGTTTTTACCATCGGATTGACCCTGATGGCGGAATGGTTGCGGTTTGGTGCCGAGCCAGGGTTCGGTTACAAGCAGATTCTGGGCTGTCTGGGTGGGGTGATTCTGATCATAGCAGGTCTGCGTTTAAGTCGAGATCAGAATCAGTTGACGGGCTATCAACGTTAGAGACGTTTCTCTTTTAAGCATCTGTCCTTTATATACTTGTGTCTGTATGTCCAAACTTGCTTAGACAATATTTTACTTTCAATGAAATCTAGAATTGTTGGCAAGTCGGGTACTGTCCCCAGTAGATATCGCTTTGAAAAAATAAATTTTATATAGTCCATTTTCTTATTGACAAACAAGCCTTTTTTCGTAATACTATACGCAAATAGCCTGTCGAAGTTTACGGGTTACCGTGTACATATTTTTTCGGAGCAGGTAAAGAAGGTCCCAAATCTTGAAATCGAGTCGTTTATTATTTTTGGTGCTACTGCTCATTACGGCCAGGATGGCGCGTGCTGATCTTGACATGGGCGAGGGACTTTTATGGCGTGAGCCGAGTATCCATTGTCTGCTTCAGAAATCGCTCGTCAACACGCAAACTTTAATCGGGGAATCATCACCCCAGCCCGCGGTCCAATCTCCCGTTTACTTCCGAGAAGCATACGAATGGGCATTAGATATTTTAGATATCAATGATGATGGGCTGACTGGAAGATGCACATCCGCGCAAGCGCCTTTCGTGTTGCACGAATCGGTTCGGAAACTCCCCGCGGGGCCGGGCAGTGGGGGCCTTTTTATCTCGGCCGTGTTAACGTTGGGCGCCTGGCAGGTGGTTCGTACGGCCAGGTACGGTCATCTCAGCCATCTGCCGGAGTGGTACCACAGTGATACCCCTGACCAGATCGGTCACACGCTCGTATTCGATCTGCAATATGTTCCGATCGCTGCTTGTCCATTGGAGCAATTGAAGGGCAAGCCGGACGATATCGTTGGCAGGTGGCACGATATGCCGGCATACGGCCTATCACAGTTTTTTCAGATTATCGAATCCCCCCGAGGCCCACCAATCTTTTCCTTGTAAACATTCGGTCCCGGGCAATGAAAATAAACGGGTTGCCGGGCAGGCGGCGCACGGTGCGTCGACTGAATTTTGCATACGATAGAATTCCATGAGGAAAGGGAAAAAATGAAACGATCAGCAACCATAGCGATAACCATTGGAATGGTGATCATCTCCGCCGGTGTGGCCATGGCCGATCTCACTTTTATGGTTGTACCGTCTTCGGCCCCCAATGCTTCTTCTGGTTCACCGAGTTGGTCGGGCTACGTGACGAATGCCTTGAATTCACTGGGCAACGGGCTCGGAAATATTGGCGATCGCTCGATCAATCCAGCCGCTTACGAGATTGCCGGGCCGATCATCAGGCCCGGCGATATCATTGTTACCAGTTTCAATTCATGGAGAGGACAAGCCAATCCAACCGGAGCGTTCGCAAACGAGTACGGCAATCGCCTGCATTTCGGCTTGCACGTCATCGGGGACGGTAATACCCAATTTCGTCTGAACGACCTGACATTTGTTATGGATAGTACGGACACGGGAGATGTGCTTGACTGGAGCGGAGACTTCAAGGGCTATAATTACAGCGCCACGCGATATGGGATCAATTGGGGCGCCGACCGGATCAAAGGCAGCGGGGACGATATTATTTACACATCGGGCAACGGTCTGACCTTGGTGGATGAAATAGTCTATATCGGTGTGGGTAATGCTTATTGGCCTTATCCTCCGCCCCCCACAGGTCAAGAGGCAATCGATCAGACCATCGCCTGGATTAGCGGTCAAAATCCAATCTTATTCAGTACCACCTATACCATGTATGCGGCCGATGGAATCACGGTACTTGGATCGGGTAGCGCGAGCGTTACGTTGGTTCCCGCGCCGGGAGCCGTCTTATTAGGTTGGATCGGCTTGGGCTTGATCGGTTGGATAAAGAGAAAACTGGCGTAAACGGGAATACACTACTTCCTTTCCCTCGACCCTCCGCCGCGCCCTATACGGCGGAGGGTCTTGGGAAGCAGAGATGTAGGTTCCCGGTGAAAAAATCAGGGGGATTGCAAAAATTGATAATCAGTGATTGTTCCGAACTCACCGTTAGAAAACGAGAGTGAACAATCACTACCCCATAAAGGGTGTGGAATAAGCTTCTTATTATGTATGTTTTTTGTTCCAGGGACAGTCAAATGGATAAATGGGTTACGAGGTGGGTATTTGGTAGAGCAAAGGAGATTATGCAATAATTGAAGCTTAAGGATATTAACTGGGCCAAAGGCGGAAACAAGATCGGCGTTATTTAGGGTATTTTTCTTATTTTTTTCTTGACAAATCCATATGGAGGGATTAGGTTAGCGGGTAGGCAAAGGTTGCCTGATGAGAGGGTAATTCATCATTTAAAATCCGCGTGAACCAATATCGTTTTTGGCAAATCAAAAGGCGGAGTAGGGAAGGTGGTTAACCATGTCGAGGCGGAATGAAGCACGAGTCATGGTGTTTTTGTTTGTCGGCCTTTCGTTGTTGGTTGGCAGCACCGCTTGGGGAGCAGGAATGGCCTTCAATTTCAACATAACTACGTTGAAATCCAACTACACAGCGGCGCCCGGGCCGGGGGGCGTGGTCGGAACGCTTATTATCGAGGACGATAACGTCCATTTCATTTCCACCGCATCCGTGGCCCAGCTTGATCTTGGCGACGATGGAGCGATCGGGGGAGGCGGATCTGATGCGGACACCGAGTTGGATTTGGCGCAAATTGATTCTTCCCAATTTTTCGGCATGAGGTTCGTGGGTACGGTTACCAAGCTCGGGACGAACAACTACCAAATCACAGGGCCGTTGGATATCACCGACACCTCCAATAATTTGAGTAATCCACAATGCCAGGGATGGTTTACCAGCAGCCTGGTGGCGGTTAACTCCGGGATGCTTTATTTCACGGGTGCATTGTCCCTTTTAGGGGCTAACGATTCGATCCTCCTGCCGGGACCGGGAAATACGTGGGTATATAACGGCATCCCTTCGGACACTCCCGCATCTCCAGATTTAGACGGAGTGCGCGGAAGGATCTCGCTGGATGATCTGCGCACGTCCTTCGATTATGGTCTTTTCGCCGGTGGCGGCTACTTTGGTTCCTTCGCGGGAGATATGGACGCCTGGTTCGCTGGGAATCGAAGCTGTGAAATGGTGGATGTTCAGGCGGAGGTCCTACCGGAACCGACCACTCTGTTGCTGGTATTCATGGGTTTGATGATTGGGTGCAGGAAAATCAGATAACCCAAGCGGAAAGATGGCAGGGCCAAGGATCGGGCAAAGGACGCGAACATACGATGGCGATATGGAGGCATGGGTGTAGCGAAATGCTCATGCAAGTCATGGTCCAGGGCAAGTCCAATCCGTATTCCTTCATGGCGGTGATCCTGCTGACCGTGATAACGACGGCACCGACAGCTTACGGCGAAATCGGTCTGAATCTCGATGCTTCAGCATTGCGTTTCATTTACACGCCCGGGGCGGGCGGCTTCGGCAGTATTGGACGAATCGATATTACCCGCAATGGTACGTCCACCATCACTGTTCAACAACTGGATTTGGCGGGTGACGGCTTTGGCGGGGGGAACGATACGATCATTGACCTGGCGAAGGTTACGCCTGAATCGACGCCGTCATTTGATGCGATTTTCACCGCTGATGTCTTTTACCTCGGCCAACCTAACACCTATGCCGTGGTGGGCTCTTATACCATCAAGGATACCACCGGAACAACGGTCGTCGAGGGCGATTTCAGTAGCGATTATGTCACTCTTTTGTCGAACACACTGTTCATGGGCGGGAGTCTGACCAATGCGGACGGTATCCTGCGTCCGGGAAGTCCGGCGACCGGTTGGACTTTCGTCGGGGACCCCGCTAAGACGCAGGATATCATCAACGGCGTCTTCGGTGGTCAGGACGGGATCGACGGTACCGTGACCCTCGACCGTTTTCGCGATGTCTCGACGCTGGCTAATCTATTTAATTTCGAATTTGTCGCCAATTTCCCGGACCTGGACGCATTCTTTAATGACGCCATTCAAGCCAGCGTGCGGGCGGACGTCAAGGTCAGCGTAGTGGTTCCCGCCCCCGGCTCGGCCATTCTGGGTTGGATCGGCCTGATGCTCATCGGCTGGATCAGGAAGCGATTCGCCTAAAACACTTTTCTCGTTTATCTCGTATGTCATTGATCCTGCATTGAGGAGCAGGAGAGGGGGTATTCCGTACGATAACGACGAGGTGTTCAGATGCGGCATCGAGTTGGTGGAGACTTGGCCCGTTCACGACAAACAGTTATAATAGAGGGGAATCAATTTAATACAATTTCAAGGCGGTGACGCGCGTCTATTTGCACATATGCTTCTCGGAAGAGGGTTACATGGTCAACCCAAGAAGGTTTCATAGACTCAACCTCAAGGCCATGGTTATTTTGACCTTGGTATTGTTTGGAATAGCGGCCGGGGTAGCCGTCGGGTACAAGGTGCGCAAAAGAATCATGGCCGAGCGGGCCTTGGCCGCGGGAATGGCGGCCACGGAAAGACAGGACTGGCCGGAGGCCTGCAAACATTTGAGACAGTATCTGCTCAAATACCCGGATGACGCAACGATCTTACTGAAGTACGCGGAAGCGAACATGTCGGTCCAGCCGTTGCGCCCCGAGAATATCCACGCCGCCATCGAGGGCTATCGACGATATCTCCGTATCCGGCCGGGAGAAGATAAGCCCACCGATGAACTGGCTCGACTCTATTTTATCGTCGGCAATTATGCCGATTGCGCTTACATCTGCCGACAAAGGCTGCAAACGGCCTCGGACGATGCCAGCGCCACCCTGTGGCTGGCGCGCGCCTTGCTTGCCCAGCGTCAGCCTGAAGAGGCCCGGCAACTGCTTACCCAATGTATCCAGCGGCATCCGGAGGAAATTGATGCGTATGGTCTGTTAAGCCTGATGGCTCTGCAGGAGGGCTCGGAAGCGGCGATCGGCAAAGGCCTCGAATGGTTGAACCAGGCCGTCGATAATAATCCGCAATCCGCGGACGCTTTGGCTCGCCGAGCCCGATTCAACCTGGAGATTCGCAAGGATATCGTCTCGGCCCGTGCGGATATGTTACTGGCGGACCATCTGCAGCCGGAAAATCCGCAAGTGCGTCTCATGCTGGCGGGGGGGTGGTTGGATCAGGGGGAGCTTGATCGGGCGGAAGCGGAAATGGAGTCCATCAAGCAGGTGCCGGTGGACCGGCTCAGCCAGTATGGCATCAAAGCGGAGGACCTGTTGTTTATCCAGTACAAGGCATCGGCCATTCTGGCATTGCGGCGCGAAGAGGCCTCCCGAGGAGTGGAGATCGCGGAGCGCGGGTTAAAAGAACTGGTTGACGACCGCTGCGTCATGTTTCTTCCCTTCGCCACGGAATTATTTTTGGCAGCACATCGCGTGGAGGACGCGCGGCGGTGCGTCGAAGAATACCGTCGTGCGGTCAAGGCGCTTGCCGATCAGAACCCGTCGATACGTGAAACCTTGTCGTTGCTGCCGGCCGCCGTGGCACTGGCCGAGCATAAACCCTATGTTGCGATTAACTTACTGGAGGAGGTTACCGTCCGACAACCGCTTTATCCCCAGGTATGGCGAATTCTCGGGCAAGCCTATCTTCAGACGGGCCAGCCGAGCCGAGCGCAGGCGGCCTTGGAGGCTTATGTCCGCCGAAGGCCTTCGGATCGACGAGCGCGGCTGGAATTAATCGGAAGCTATCGTGACAGCGGGCGTTATCCGCAGGCCTTGCGGCTGGTCGAAGAGGCGATCAAGGACGACCCACAGGATGTGGAGGCCAAATTACTGAAATACGAGATTATCGTTGAGGGAGACACGGGCAAACTGACCCCGACCGAATGGTCTCAAATCGAAAAGGATTTGCGTCAATGGGAGGTTGAGCAGGACAAGAGCCGCCTGCTGCTGGCTTTGATTGCCCTGAAACACGGACGCGCGGAGGAGGCCGTCGCCGGTCTTGAAGAACTGGCTTTCCAAAAAGACCACCTGGTCGCTGCGCTTCGGCTGGTTGAATGGCATGAACAACAGGGGGATAGGGACCAGGCCATTGCCGTTTGCCAAAAGGCGATTCAACATTTTCCGGCACAAGCGGCCCCGCGATTAATGCTGGCCAATTTACAGAATAAGAGCGGCCGCACGGACGATGCCGGCCAGACCCTTCGGGAAGCGGTCGCCGCGCTGGCCGGCAAAGAAAAGTCCAAATGCATTTCGGCCTTGGCCAGTCATTTATTTGCCCACGATCAACGGGACGAAGGCCTGTCTCTGCTGGGAAACCACGCGGCTGAGGACAAAGAGGGGGTGTCGGTTCGACTGGCCTTGCTGGCCCAACCGGAAATCCGCGGTAACTCCTTGGAAGCTCAGCGCCTTATTGATGAGCTGCGTCAGATCGAAGGGCAACGCGGCCTTCAATGGCGGTTTGAACAAGCCAAGCTGTGGCTTGCGGGCGGCGATTGGAAAAACAAGATCGAAATCATCACTGAATTACTCCATGAGTGCATCAAAGCCGATGCCAAATGGTCGGCCCCCGTGCTGGTATTAGGCAGACTCCACGAGGTGCTTGGTCGAGACGACCTCGCGGAGGATGTCTATCGGCGGTATTTCGATTCATCGCCGCAAGAGATATCGGTGACGATCCGGCTTCTGGAATTGTTGGAACGGCAGCGACGTTTCACGGAAGCGCAGCGGGTACTGGATCGTGTTTTAGGCGACATGGCGGTGTTCAGTGCGCATCAGATCAAAACGGCGATCGGCCGGGAAGATTACGAGGGGGCCATCGCGGAATTGGAGAAGCGCGTGGCGGCCGACGGCACGGAGACGGCGTCTCGGGTCTTACTGGCTCGGTTGATTTATGCGCATCGGAGAGATGCGGATGCGGCCCTGAGGCAACTCGAAGCCGCGGCGGAATTGGAACCGGATATGCTGGTGGTTCTCTCCAGCCGGACGGCCATCCTCCATAGCGAAGGGCGGGACCGGGAAGCATTGGAATTAATCGACTCCGTAGTGGCGCGTCGCAACGACTTCGCGTCCCACCTGCTGCGGGCGGAATTTTACGTGACGGTCAAAGAGTTGGCGAAAGCGGAAGAGGATTATCTTCGCTTGCCGACATTCCCGGACATGGCCGCCGAGGGTTACAAGGAGCTGGGGGAATTTTATGAGCGCGGAGGCCGGATCCATGAAGCCATTTCCGCCTGGGAGATGGGGCTAAAAACAAAACCCGAGCACAGAATTCTCAACATCAACCTGATTCGTGCGTTGCTGTTTCACCAGGAGGCAAGCAACCGGGAACGCGGGCGGTTGATGCTGGAAACGATGTTGAAGAAATCGCCGGACGATACCGGCTTGTTGTCCATGCAGGCGGGAATGTTGCTCGAGGAGGGGACCCCGGCCGCCACGGAGCGGGCTTTAAGCATCCTCGAACGGGTGGTTCAGCTCAATCCCGGCGATGTGTCGACCCATCGCTACCTGATCGAATATGCCCGAGCAAGGGGGGAGCTGACGAAAGCCAACCAGCTTGCGGCACGAGCCATAGGAGCTAACTCCGGTCATATTGAGTTGCTCCTGCTTCGTGCCGAATTAGAGGAACAACTCAGCAATTTACTTTCGGCGCAGGAACTGGCGCAATCCGTCCTGCGGATCGATTCAAAAAACGTGGCGGCCCATTGCCTGCTGGCCAGGATGGCCTTGCGCCGCGGGCAATTGGCCGTCGCGGAAAATCTGAGCAAAGCCGCCATGCAGATCGATCCGCAAAACGAGCTTAGCCAACTCATTTACGCGGACGTTCTGAACGCCCAGGATCGACGCCTGGAAGCCATCAAGCATCTGGAGGCGTATGGTCAAGCTTCGGAGGCAAGTCAGGCAGTGGCAACGTTTCTGGCCTTGGCAGATCTCTACCGTATGCAGAAGGATTATGACAAGGCCAATCGACGACTCACTCAGGCCGAATCGGTCGCGCCGGATAATGTGGGGGTATTGGCGGTCCGTCTTCGACTATTGGCCTCACAAGAACATTATGATGAATTCGTCGATCATCTGATTGCGTATTGCCGCAATCATCCCCAAGACTCCCAGATCATGGTAACGGCGGCGTCTATTTTGACCTCGGCGGGGGCCGTCCATCAGATCCGAAGATTGGAGCCGCTTTTGGATCAATTTATCGCGGCTCATCCAGATCACGTGGAGGGTTACTTGAGCCTGGCCCTGATTTCATACACGATGGGGGATCGGGACGCCACGGTGCGGGCTTACCGACGTTTGTTGGAACTGGATCCCTACCATCAGCAGGCCTTAAATAATCTTTCCTGGATTTTGGGCGTGGAAATGGATAAAGCCGAAGAGGCCTTGCCCTTCGCGGATAAAGGCGTACTCCGGTATCCGGAGGATTATCATTTGCTTAACACCCGTGGGGTCCTTTATTACAAACTGGATATGGTCACGGAAGCCAGGAAGGATTTGGAGAAGTGTCTGGAAATGACCCACGATGTCCCCTCGACCCAGGCCAAGACTTTGTTATATCTGGGTCGGATCCACCTCAAGCAGGGTAAAGCCGCCCTGGGGCGAGATCATTTCCGCAAGGCCCTGATCATCGATCAACAACATAAGGTTTTAACCGATGCGGAACGAATGGAACTGGAACAACTGGCAGGCCCGACGCCCTGAGGTCATGCGCCGACAGAAATGAGTCATGGATAGCCATCCCCAGCCTGATAATCTCGAACCGATCCAACCCCGGAAGCGGAGCCAACGCCGGAAGAGGAAAAAGGCGGCCTTTTCCGGGGGCACCAATTCGCCGAATCGCCGGCTTGATGGGTATGACAAGCCGTTTCATAAATTGATTCGACACGATTATCAGATGCGGAGTCCTCACGCCAAGCCGATGAAGGGGAAAATACACTGGCGAGTGATTTTCGCGATCTTGATGATCGTCGGGCTTTTGGCGGGGATACTCACCGCCGGTTACCTCCGGCATACGCGTCGGGTCGCCCAACAAGCACTGGAGGATGGGCTGGTCGCTCTGCAATCCAAACAATGGGAACAGGCCTGTACCCATCTTAAAATTTATCTACTGAAGAATCCGAATGATCTGGAGATACTCGTTCGCTATGCGGAGGCTAATCTGGCCATCCAGCCCCGCACATCGAAACATCATGGAGCGGCCGTCGGAGCGTACCTCCGCTACCTGCAAATCAAGCCAGGGGACCCGGAGATCACCGATCGCCTGGCGCGGCTATGTTACGCCCTCAAGGATTACAAGCGATTGGAGCAGGTGTCCCGATGGCGACTGGCCTTGGCCCCGGACGATCCGCGGGCGACGATATGGCTGGCCCGGGCCCTGATTGGGCAACAACAAAGAACGGAAGGGATGCAGGTATTAATTGACCTGGTGAAACGCCGCCCTGGAGAGGTGGAACTTTACAATCTATTGAGTGATCTGACACTGCAGGAGGGGACGGAAACAGCGACGGCGGACGCACAGGCATGGTTGGACCGGGGGGTGAGTCATAATCCTGAATCGGGTCTGCTGCGGGCCCAACGGGCCCTTTTTAACCAGCGGGTCAAAAAGGACGGCAAGGCAGCGCGGATCGACCTGGGAATCGTGGCCGCTCAGGGCTCGAACGATTTGCGAACCATGCTGGTCATGACGGAGGCCTGGCTGGCCCTGGGAGAACTGGACCGCGCTTATGCGCAATTGCAGTTGATCGATCAACTTGATCCGGACATCCTAGCCGACAATCATCTGGATTTCCAAAACCTGAGGCTGGCCCTGTTCAGCGCCAAGGCGGACCTTTATCTGCGACGGGGGGACATTGAGGAAGGAATCCGCTTGGCCGACGAGGCGCTGCATACTCTGTCGGGGCATCGTCGAACCACGTTCTTGCCGCTGGCCGTCAATCTGTATCTTGCCGGGGGAGACATTGATTCGGCGCGGAAGAACGTTGACGAGTACCAGACCGCCATTCAACGGTTAAACCAGACGGATGTTTCCCTTCAAACTCAGTTGAGATTGCTGCGTGCATCGATCGCCAATGCCGAAGGCAAGTCCTATCTGGTTATTGATCTGCTCGAGCCGTTATTGGAAGGCAAGGCGGTCGGCGGTGTTCGGTTACAAGGCGTGGAGCATGTCGACGTTTGGAAATTATTGGCCCAAGCTTACCATCGGATCCGGCAAGATCGCCGTGCCTTGGCGGCGTTGGAGAAATACGTTGTACGTAGCCCCGGAGATGGAGAGGCAACCCTGGCTTTGGCCAAAGGGTATTATCGGATGCATGACTTCGCCAAGGCCAGACAATATGCCGAAGCGGCCGAACGACTCCGGCCGGATGATCTGGAAACGAGGATCTTCCGCGTCAGGGCTTCCTTCAAATATGCGCTGGAAAGCACCACCATGCCGGCCGGCGGCCCGCCGAGCGGGGAGATACTTGCGCTGTGCCAGGCTTACCCGCACCATGTCGAGGTTCGTTTACTGATGGCTATGGCTTTGACCGGTCAAGGCCGACACGACGAGGCCGTTGCCGAATTGAAGCGAGCCTGCGAGGAATGCGCCGATCCTTTGCCGGCGGCAATACAGCTGGTCATGCTTTATAAAGACAAAGGGCAATATGAACAAGCCATTCAGGTCGGCACGGAGGCATTACGGCGGGTTCAGGATCAGGCCGCCCCGTGGATCCTGCTCGCGGAGCTTTATTCGCTGGCCAATCAACCCCAGGAAGCCCGCCGAACGCTGGACCAGGCGATTATCCTTTTGCACGGCGAGGAAAACCTGATCGCTCAGCTAGCCCTGGTTCGACATTTATTGGCCCAAAATGAACGTCGGGCGGGGATGGAGCTCCTTGAACAGTTAACCCGACAATATCCCGAGGATGAAAGACCCCGACTGCAATTGCTGCAGCTTCCGGAAGTTCAAAAGGATACGCACACGGCGCAACGCCTGGTCGATCAGCTTCGGAACATCGAAGGAGAACGAGGGCTGCGTTGGTCGTTTGCCCAGGCACAGCTTTGGCTCAGGGCCGATGATTGGCGGAAGCGCTTGCCGGAAATCACCCGGCTTATGCAACGTTGCATCGAGGCCGACCCCGGTTGGGCCTCCCCCGTGGCCGCCCTGGGAAAGATGTATGAGGCCCTCGAACAGGACGAGCGTGCGGAAGAAATCTACCGTCGTTTCTTCAGCAATCATCCGGCGGAAGCCGAGGTGGCGATCAACTACCTGGGTCTGCTGGATCGGCAGCAGCGTTATATCGAGGCCGGTAGGATCTTGAATCGGATACCGGCAGGGTTATCCATCATGAGCGCGTTTCGCATCCGTATCGCCGTTGGGCGGGGTGACTATGCCACGGCCATCGGAGAACTGCGCCAGCGCATCGGCACGGACCCTCAGGATGCGATCGCTCGGGTTATGCTGGCGCAATTGACTTACCATCATACCCGACAAATAGACCCGGCCATGAAGCTTCTCGATGAAGCCTACGCTCTGCAGCCCGATCTTATGACCATCGCCTCCACGCGGGCCATGATCCTTCAGGCCGAAGGCCGACTTGACGAAGCTATTGCTTTTCTTGACGCGGAGGTTGCCCGTCGCAACGATTTTTCCGCCTATTTCCTGCGAGCGGAGTTTTTCGCGGAAATCCGGCAATTCGATAAGGCCGAGAAGGACTATTTGCATTTGACGCAGTTCGCAGATTCCGTGCCCGAGGGTTTTGACCATTTGGGCCGGTTTTACGAAAGAACCGGCCAAATCGACAAGGCCATGCAAGCGTGGGAATCGGGTCTGAAAATCGATCCGAACCACATGGTCCTGCAAAGATCATTGATCCGGTTGCTGGTGTCCAACGGGCGTCCGGAGGATCGCCAACGCGGGCGAACCATGCTCGAAAACATATTGAAACAACGCTCCGATGACGCCGTACTTCTGTCGATCTGGGCCAGCCTACTGGCCGACGAGGGCACCCCGGAAGCCACCGCCGAAGCCATGCGCGTTCTGGAAAAGGTCGTGCAGATTAATCCGCGGAACGCCGTGGCCCACCTCAAATTAATCGAGCAGGCTCGTAACTGGGGTGACCTCCGGGAGGCCAATATACGCGCCGAACGGGCGCTGGGGGCTAATCCTGAAAACGCCAATTTGTTGTCGATCAAGGCCGATCTGGCCAGAAGACTGGAGCAAACGCGGGCCGCCTGGGCCTTGGCCAGGCAAGTATTGAAAATCGATCCGCATCATGTTAACGCGCACATTCTGCTCGTTTACCTTGCTTTGCGGTCGGGACAACTGGATGAGGCGGAACATTACAGTACCGAAGCGGTCCGACTGGATCCTGAAAATGAAGAGGTACAATTGGTTCGCGCTCTGGTCCTGAATGCTCAAGGACATCGCGAGCAGGCGATAGCGCTGCTGGAGGCCTATATTCGACAGGGTGATGGCGATCCCTGCAGCGCCCGCTTGATGGTGATACTCTCCGATCTCTATCGTTTCGCGGGGGATTTGCCCGCGGCGATCACGAAGATCGAACAAGCGGCATCCTGGTATCCGGACGATCCGTTCGTCTTCCTGGCCTCGCTACGCTGTTTAGCCGCCGAGAATAATTACGACGAGGTCTTGAAGCGTTATGCGGAAAGACGCAAGAATAAATCCGATGAGCCGGAAGTGCTGCAGGGGGTGGCCGCCATCATGGCATACGCCAAACAGGTGCAATATGTACGCGAGGCCCGGTTGTTGTACAGACAATTGACGTCGCTGACGCCGGACTATGTCAACGGATATTTGGGATTAGGGCAAGTATCTTATCAGCTTGGAGAGCTGGAGGATGCCGATCAGGCTTATCGACAGGTGCTGCGGTTGGATCCCTATCATCAACAGGCGTTGAATAACCTGGCTTGGATTCTTGGAGCGGACGGGAAACGAATAGATGAAGCGATGGAGCTGGCCACCAAGGGAGTGCTGCGATACCCGGATGATCCGCACTTGCTGGATACCCGCGGTCTGTTATTGTTCAAACGCGGGAAATACGAGGAGGCCAGAAAGGACTTGGAAAAGGCCATGTCCTTGTTGGGTGCAACAGCTCCCCCCGCGGAGCGAGCGCACACATTGTTTACACTGGGACGTACTTATCTCAAACTTGAGCAAACGTCCGTGGCGGCCACGCATCTGCATGAGGCCTTGAACATTGATCGGGAGCATAAGGTGTTGAACGCCGGCGACCGGGATGAATTGCTTCGCCTTCTGGATGCGATTCGATGAATCGCTTAAGCACGCCCACCTATTGATCCAACAAGGCGAGGGACATTGTCTTGGTTTAAGAAAAGGATTCCAGCCATGAGTACGAGGGGGACACAGTGGTCTTGGCCGTTTTTTCTTTGCGGAGGCATGGTTTTGTTCGCCGCCCTGTCGGCGGTTTTGATCGCTTTGGCCGGTTGCCAAAGCGGAAATGGAACCCCAAGATCGACCTCTCCCACGATAGTTGGATCCATTCGCGTAGAGGGTGGTGAAGGCATCGCCGGGGTAACGATATCCGCCAATCATGGCGGGTCAACCGTGGTAACCGACCCCGCCGGTCATTATATCATTCACGTACCCTCGAACTGGTCAGGGGTCATTCAGCCGCAGCACGGAGGTTATCATTTTGACCCACCCCATCGTTCTTATACTAAACTCAGTCATGCCATTGAAGATCAGGATTATTCCGCTCAGCGGATCGCACACCCTGTATCCCCTCGCGCGGAGCATATCGTCATATCTGATATCCCATCCCGTCAGCCATCCATAACGCCTCCGCCGGATAGGAAGGCTGAACGGCGAAAGGAGCCAAAGGCGAAACGTCCGGAGCAGAACGCCCCGAGCGATCCGGCCCAGGCCGCCGATGGTGTACGTTGGATCTCAGGATTCATTCGAGACCAGAGAGGCACCCCCGAGGTTGGCATCGTCGTTTCGGCCAACAACGGCGGCGGCACCGCCATGAGCGACCGGGAGGGACATTATAAAATCCGCGTCCCGGCCAAGTGGTCGGGGGTGGTGGTAGCGCAACACAAAGAATATGTTTTCAATCCGCGCCAACGCACTTTTTCGTTGCTCCCAGCCGACGTTGCCAACGTTGATTTTACGGCTATGCACGAACCGGTAACGATCTCCGGTATGATTCGAACTCATGCCGGCAATGGACTTGCGGGAATAACCATGACCGCTGAAGGCCGTGGCCCCTATGTTGACGATTGTTCAAGTTGTCTTACGCGTGACGATGGAACATATACATTAAACGTCCCGTATCACTGGTCGGGAACGATTCGGCCCGCCAAAGTTCAATACGCCTTTGCGCCCGATCAACTTGTTTACGACAACGTCGTATCTGCCTTATCCGGACAGGATTACACCGCAGTGGTGAGCGGCAGCCCGCCCGTCGCGGAAAAAATATCCGTAACCACGAATGAAGACGTGCCCGTGGAAATAACTCTTTCCGGCATGGATCCTGATCGGCAATCTCTGGCTTTTCGGATTGCCACCCCTCCCGCACACGGATCATTGGATACACCTCGGCCCAAGGCCGGATCGCCCATAACGGAGGCCTCGGTGATTTATACACCCTTTGCTGATTATCATGGAGAAGACATATTCACGTATATGGTTGACGACGGCAGCCAGGCAAGCGAGCCGGTGGTGGTATCTCTCTCGATCAAAGCGGTTCCCGACCCCCCCCGGGCCTATGCCGCCAATGTCACAGCAACACCCGGCAAGTCCATCATGATCGCCCTGTCCGCCGATGATCCCGATGGAGACGCTTTAACCTACATCATGGTTACTCAACCACAGCACGGCACGCTGACCGGCATACCACCGAACCTGATTTATACGTGCAAGGGGGGATATGATGCGGACGCAGCCGCGGATAAGACCATCTACGTCGATAACCAAATCACCAATATCTCGTGTCAAAACTACGATCCTGAAGCCCGCGCCTGCCACGGAGGGAATGCCAAGGCTTACCGTTCGTTGCGTGCGGCCGCCGATGCGGCGGTCATGGGACAGACGGTGATTATTCGCGAAGGCGACTATAATGAATCTCTCGTGCCCCGGAACTCCGGCATACCGGATCAAGCGATCACCTTCCGCAGTCGTCAGGGACAGGACCGATTATCCTTCAAAGTCAACGACGGGTCGCATGACTCCGATATCGCCACTGTTTCCATTCACCTGATGGAAAACGTATGCATCACCGGGCCGGAACTGGATCCGGCCATCGACCTTTCCCATAAACGTCATATCGTGTTGGACGGGTTGCGGATCGAAAATGTGGACCGATGGTTACACGCCGTCAATGCGCATCACAACATTATTCGTCATTGTCAGTTTAACAAGGCGATCAACCGCGGCGGAAGCTCCAAGACCGGCCTGTTTTTTCAAGATGCAACCTTCAATAAAGTATTGCACAATACCATCAGCGACAGTTCCCAGGACAACCTTTCCCTGATTCATTCCGATCGTAACCTGGTGGAGGGAAATACCATCACCAGGGCGGCCCATGCCTTGTGGGTGATCAAATGCGGCAACTTTAACGTCATTCGGAACAACTACTTTCACAACGAGCGACAAAAGATCGGCGAAATCTACGATTGCCATGACGTCGGGTTTAACCATGAATATTATATTTATAACGCAACGAAATATAACCTGATCGAAGGGAATGCCTTCGCCTACACTCCCTCCAGTGGGAATCACTCACCCTTCGCGGGCATTCAATACGCCGGCCAGAACGGTATCATACGTCGCAACTGTTTTTATGATACCGTAGGACCGGCGCTGGATTTGACTTTGTATGCCCACGAGGCCACCTATAACACGGACAACCGCATCCTCCACAACGTGTTTTATTCGACGAGCTTTGCCGGTCTATTTATGTCCACCGGTGACCAATACCCCTTCGCAGGTCAAGTGGTCACGAATAATATCTTTCTCCGTTCGGTTTTCGTCGCCAATGACAGGCGGTGGAAACGATATACCGAAGAGCTGGACGGAAAACCCGTTCAGATCATGACCGCGGGCCTGACCGGTTTCCTGGTAGCGAATAACTGCCTGTTCCACCAGCAGCCCGAGGAGCGTTATCTGATTACCCACGGCAATCGGAGTCAGCCTAAAAACAGCAAGGCATCACCGCTTTCGTGGTGGCAAAAAAAATATCCCAACCTTTTCCGCGACAATCTGGAGATCGACCCGGAGTTGCAGGACGAAACGAACCGGGATTTTCGCCTGAAAGAAGGCAGCCCGATGATCGATGCCGGTGCGTTTCTGACCAGGACCGTCGGAGAGGGACAGGGCGCGAGTCTACCGGTCGAGGACGTCGGCTATTTTTATGACGGGTTTGGCATTCCCGGCGAGAGGGGAGATTTGATTCGACTGGAGGGGGATGATCGCGTCGCCCGAATCGTGGGCATCGATTACGCCAATCATGTACTATTACTTGATCAAGAGTTTTCTTGGAAAAACGGCCAGGGCGTGACCCTGAACTATGCGGGTCGCGCTCCCGATATCGGTGCTTTTGAATATCTTCCGGACGGCAACTGGCCGCCGATCGCCACCTTCACGATAAGGCCGGGCTCGGAAAACCCTCTGGAGATCGAGTTTGATGCGGGGGCGTCATACGATCCCGGCGGGGATACGCTTGTTTATGACTGGGATTTCGGCGATGGGGAACGGGATAGCGGAGAAACGCCGCGGATCAAGCATGTGTACGCTTTGTCGGGATCCTACACGATATGCCTGACGGTTACGGCCAGAAATGCCCCCGAAAGGAAAATGAAGGCGTCTCGATCCTTTCGCGTTGGGCGGGCGAAACTTCTCGTCGAACCCGGGCAACTGGACCTTGGTCAGACATCAACCGAGGGGTTGCTGACTATTCGGAATCAGGGCGAGGGGACGCTGGTGTATCACCTGACCCGTTCGGCACCTTGGCTGAATATAAGCCATACCTCCGGGACCTTGACGGACTCTGCCACCATCCGGATTCAGGTCAATCGCGATGGCCTGGAACCGGGGGATTATCGTGACAAGCTGGTGATCGACGGTGGCCCTGCAGGAAGGAAGGAAATACCGATTGGGATGGAGGTGCCGGCGGTCAGACAGGAAGTGCTGATTCGACCCGGCGATGAATGGCGTTATTTCAAAGGAGTAGAGGAACCGCCCAAGGACTGGGTTCAACCTGATTTTAACGGCTCGGAATGGCTCAAAGGCCCGACGGGTATCGGATACAGTGATGATCTTCAATATGCGACAAAACTAAACGATATGGCGCATAATTACATATCGTTTTACACGCGGCGTACCTTTCAAATAACGGACGCAAGTGCGTATGCCTATCTAACCCTGGGTATGGTGTATGATGACGGCTTTGTGGCTTATATCAATGGCGTGGAAGTTGTGCGCAGCCCAAGCATGGGCTCGCCGGCCGTCCCCTTAAACCATAAAACAACGGCGGCCAAGGAGCATGACGAAGAGACCCCTGAAACCCTGTTCATGATTCCGATCAAGCCCGGCCTGCTCAAACAAGGTGTCAACGTATTGGCGATCCAGGTGCATAACGTTTATATCGCCAGCGGCGATTGTGGAATGGTGCCCCGCTTGCTGGCCGGACGAATGATCGGAAAGCCCGCCAACCCATAAACACCGGCTTCCGGCCGATGATCGTCAATTGCCGTCAAATTCTTTCGCCGCACTCCGGGCACCGCGGTTCGGTGATCCCTTTGAGAATATATTGACATTTACGGCAGCGGGTCTCGCCGTCGAAGATGATCTCGGGGCCGCAATAACGGGTCAGCAGCCCGTAAATAGACATGGAGCAAAGCATCGACGGGATGATCCCCAGAATAAAGACGGTCGGTCTTTGGCCGATGATCCTTGTCAACTTCATGACCACCGGGAAAACATCGTCCACGAAGACCACGAAGGGGGAGGCTAATATACAGGTAACGATCATGGACAAGGCCATCCTCCACATCCAGTGCATATCATGATCTCCCTGTTTGATGTTGCGATCCCGCGGCCTCCAGGTTTTCGATGTCGGGGATGCGTTGATCCACGTAAATGGTCTTACCCCGCGGAGTGAGCGGAATGGAATCGGTAATCTCTATGCTAAAGGTCAGACGACCATTAAGCTTACGGCCGAGGTTGTTTCGTATTCTTTGCCGATCCGCATCGCCGAACCCCGGCGCGGGTACAATGCGTAATACGGCCTGACCGGGGGTATCCTGATAAAACTGGAACTGGCGCACCCGGACGAAAGTGTCGTCGTGGACATTGACCGCGGTCATCGAAATATAAGATCCATCCTGGGCGACCAGATTTCCGGAAGGCCATCGCCCTTCAAGATCGCGGATAATGATATGGTTTCGTCCGCAGGCCTCGCAATGATCGCCGATGTAAGTTGCATAATCCCCGGTACGATAGCGGATGAAGGGTATGACTGTATTCATAAATCCCGTCCCGACGATTTCACCGCGTTGCCCTGGGGTGGTCACCGGCCGCCCTTTTTCGTCCAGCAACTCAAAATATCCGTAGGTCGGCCAGACATGGTAATCGGTGGAATATTCGCATTCGGCGGCCAGCACGAGTTTCTCCGTGTGGCCGTAGCAGGAGAAGTAGCGGCAACCAAACACCTCCTCGACCAGTTTCCGCTGATCAGGATACACATTTTCAGACTCGGCGATAATCCCCTCAATATTGGTCGGGGCCTTCATGCCGATGCGGTTTATGAATTGGGCCAAAGTCGCAACCGACGATGGATATACATGTAGATAACACGCGCCGATGGTGGCGACATGCTTTAGGTAGCGGGCCATGTTCTCATCGGTCATATGATAATTACTGTAATAATGATGCCGGAGCAGCGGATCATACTCGTGCCGCAAGCCCGATCGATCAGGCCTGACCACTCTCCCTCGGAACACCGCCATGGGCATGCCAAGCCGATAACCGGCTCGCTGCCAGCTTGTCACCAAGTAGGCATATTCCATCGCGGAACGACTTGCGCTGATATAAAAATATAATGGGACGCCGCTGGATCCGCCGGTGGATATATAATCCACTTCCCGAGAGGAAGGCGGAACCGCACACATTTCATCAAGATTCTGGCGTAAAGTCTGTTTATCTATGGTAGGCAAAGCCGTTAGATCTTCGATTTGTTTCAGCTCGGCGGGACGAAAACCGACCCGATGAAACATGCGGCGATAATACGGGCATTGTTCGTTGGCCAATCGACAGATTCGCCGTACCTGCGCTAACTGATACGCCCGCCATTGCTCCACACTCCACCATTGGGCCTGACGGGCAAAACGCAGATTCGCGCGGAATCGTCGGCCCAACATAAATGCCGGTGGGAGGGCTCTTAGGATCAGAGATAAGCCCGATTTTGCGACGGAAGGTGTTTTGTCCCAGAGGTTTTTTCTAGACCATGCTCGTTTCATTATTCTATTCTGGCGGTGATTACACAGAAGTGAGAAAGGTTATCGTATGCTATGAAGCATTTCGTTCCAACGGCATGTTGTGGCCTCGATGGAGAATGCAGCAGCCGATGTTACCGCACGTTGAGCAAATGTTGCTCTAAGCGAAGGATCCCCGAGCAGCAGAGAGAGCTTTTCGGCATATCCTTGAACTTGTCGCCGAGGCGTAAGAAATCCGTTGTCTCCGTTCACCACCACATCCGCAAGGTCACCAACATCAGAGGCGACAACCGGCGTACCTGCCGCCAAGGCCTCCATGACCGAAAGGGCAACGCCCTCTGAATCAGAGGTCAGAAGAAAGGTTTTAGACTTGCTCAACCAGACAGGAATATCTTCCTGATGACCAACAAACTCAAGTCGCCTATCCAATCCCTTCTCTCTTGTTTGCTTACGAAGATCCGACATCATCCTGCCATCACCTATTATGGTCGCTCGTAACCCAGGATACCGCTGGGCCACCTGGGCGATAACATTAATAAATACATCCGGACGTTTAACTGGTACTAAACGAAATACTCCGACGATATCATATGTCCGACTTTCATTTGGTGTTATTATAAACTCGGATGGATCGATACCCCCAGGTAGTATCTCGACCCTGTTCGATATCCCATGCGTCTTGAAATAATCTCGTGCCCCGGAGCCCATGGTAATGACCATATCAAAATGGGCGATCAGCCACAGAAGCGACTGTTCAATTTGTGGCTGATCCGAACCCATCATGCCAAAAAGACGGTTTTCCCCTCGCGCACCCCCCCCAATAACCTCAGTTTTTCCACCCACACAAAAGTAAATCGACTTAGCTCGGACTACTCTAGCCACCACCAGAGCAATGAGACCATTCATAAGCAGATGGAAGCCGCCAACCATTTGTGGACGTAATCTTACCGAACTGTAAATAAACCATAAATACCTGGAAAGTGTAGCGCCGAAAAATTTCTGAAACAAGGCTGGCGGTGGGAGGTATCTCACTTTTTCCAAAGGGATCAACGGTTGATCCGATATTACAATCACCTCTTCGACTTCCTTCGCCAAAGCCAGCGGCCGCACATGCGCCAAGAGCCAGCGGTTGGCCTGGAATTTGCCGGTCAGCATAACCCGTTGACAGCCGGGTATCGTCCGATTGGGCCGGCATCCGGAAGTTGAAAACACCCTAGTCATAAACATACATACAGCTACGAAGCAATGGCAAATGACTATTGCTATCAGTCGCGTTAAACGACTAACTGGAATGAGGGGCTTGGCACGTGCAGTTTCTTCTAAGTTAATTCGAGAAGGTATCATCTGATGCAATCCTTATCTGTATGCCACTGATTATTTCTTAAAAGAAGGTAATTCCAGTCGTTTCCATTCTTGTTTCATGTTCTCTGCAACAGTGGTATTTCGTGTAGCCATTTGGAACTCCAATACTCTCTGTGTCGTGGTCACCAGGATCTTGCCATCTTCCTGGTAACATGCCAATAACCGAAGCGCCTGACGTGCGGGGGCTTCCAGCGGCTCTTCTCGGCGGCGAATCTTGCCTAAATGGGTATACAGAATACACACCCCCTGTCGCTCAACGAGATTGTCCAAAAAATACTTGGTCAGCACTTGTGACAAACCGTCGGGACGGTCTCCACAACTGACCCCACCCCAATGCGGATTGCATCGGATGAATTCACATACAGGCCGACCATCCCGAAGAGAGGTATGCCGCATCAACCGGTTCGGCCCGTGCATGGCATATTTGACGTTGCCGCGCCGGGCTCGGACTCCCTTGGCCCATTCCTTGGCCACGGTTCGAAGCGAGACCACCGGGTGGCGCGCGTTGAACAGGCCTCGGAGCGAACGCTGCGCATCCTGCCCGATCACGCTGGTCACCCGCCCGCGCCACACATAACGAATCCCATAACCGCAGGTCAGATCGGCGTGATAGGCCTCGTGCCCCGGCTCGTCGCCGTGGCCCCGCATGATATCCGCTCCGAAATTGGTGGCGGCCGTCCCGTGATCCACCCAGACCTTTAACCGACAATCGTACCGGGCCAACTCGTCCAACGCTTTGCCCGCATGCTCGCGCTTCGTCGCCAGATCGCCGTAGGAATGCAGGCAATCAATGTGGCCACTATGAATCAGGGCCCGCACCATCGCCCGGCCGGTGTCGTCGGTGTTCCAATAGGAGAACTGGCCCGGAGGCATGTCGAAATAGATGGAGTTTCCGACCTCCAGCCCGACTCCCGGACCCATCGAGGTCGTCTCCGTCGTGTTCAGAAATCGCATGATCTCCCAATAGGTCCGCCAATCGGGCGTCTCGTCCAAATCGCTGCAAATCGCCAGCATGGCCTGGTAGGGGTAGGGAAAACGACGAAGCTGACCCCTGGACTCATTATCCACGTGGTTTTCCCTGATTATCCCGAATCGCCTGAAGGTAAACCTCTCGCGTCCGCCGGGCTACCTTATCCGGATGAAACCGATCCAGGGCAATCTCGCGGCCTTTGGCACCCATACGCATACGCAGGTCGTCATCCTTCAGGATCTGCTCCAATCGCCGGGCGATATCCTCCGGATTATTCGGATCCACGAGAAAACCCGACTCGCCGTCCCGCACCATGTAGGGCATCCCGCAGCGGTTCGACGTGACCACGGGGACGCCGGCGGCCATCGCCTCCTCGATACCCATGGGTGAACCTTCCTCCAATGAGACCAGGGCAAAAGCACTCGCGGCGGCCAGTTCCTCGCGCACCTGTTCACGGCCGATCGGCCCGAGCAGATCCACGTGATCCATTATGTCGCGACGCCGGATAAGATCCTTCAGGCGATCGGCGTAATCGGTGCCGTCCGGGCCGCCGGCCAAGCGCAGTCGCGCATCTATCCCACGATCGCGCAGTCGGGCAACTGCTTCAATCAGGGCAGACGGGTTCTTTCGTGGACAGATGATTCCTGCGCTGAAGATCGTTCCCTTACGCTCGCGTCTGGCAACACTGAAAAACGACTCGTCGATCGGATTGTCGATATCGTGGATAATTCCACGAGCGATACCCGTGAGTTTTTCACGTACATAGGGACTGATCGAAATGATGTGCGGCTGGTCTGCCCACCCGGCCTTCTCCACCCGTTCCCAGATTTTTGATCTCAACCAGGCGAAACGCTGCCCGGATACCAGCGTGTCTGCATGGATGAATCCGTGAATGGTGAACACGCGCGGAACGGCCATACCCTTGACCATCAACCCGTAAAAATCATGGGCGTGGATGACATCCGGCTTGAGCCCTTCCAGATAAGCCTGGACCCGGCGGCGGCCGGGACCAACCGCATGCCGAAGCACGTGCCGACCTTCCCAGGGCAAACGGTGAATCGTCGCTCCTTCCCATGTATACCGCTGCGGTTGGCGGCATTCCCGGTCCGTCGTCACCACATCGATCGACAGATCCTCGAACCGCCCCAGCGCCCGCACCAGTGGTACACTGACCGCCTCGACCCCACCCCGCGGCCGGGCCGGATCCTGCGGAAAGCTGGTGATAATGGAGAGTCTCATGCTATTGCATTGATTTCGGCATCGAGCAGCCAAGTACGTCGAGAAAAGCCCTCTCAAATCGGGGCAGCACAACTTCAACGGCATGATTCTCCACGTAATAGTTACGTACGTTCTCCGAGATCCGTCGCCAGCGATCCGGTGACGTAATCAGGTCGCGGCACGCTTCAAGAAGGCCCTCTACATCGCGGGCAAACACGCCCAAGCGCCGGCCGGCGATCAACCCGTCAGGATCAAAAGTCGATACTACCGGCAGGCCGTGACTCCATGCCTCCAAAAACGTGTTGGGGAAACCTTCAACATCCGAGGTGCAGATCAGACAGGAGGCCTTTTTGTAAATATCAGGCATCTGTGAACGTGCGACCGAACCGTGGACCTTGATATTCGGTATTGCCGCCGCGAGCCGCACGGCATTCTGCGAATAAGAACTGGGATTTGCCGGACCTACCAGGTCAAACTGGAGATCCGGACACCTTTGGGCCAGCTCAACCAATCGATCCGGCCGTTTCTGTTCACAGATACGGCCTACCCAAAGGATGCGGGCCCGGCCGTTGACGGGCGGCTCCGGTGGCCGATATTCCGCTTCCGACGGCCCCGGGCACGGCATGGGAAGTACTATGGAATCCAAACCGAATCCCGACCGGAGCTTTTTCCTTTGGGATTCGGTCTGCACAATTATGCGGTCAGCGTGCCGCAGGCCATAGCGATACAGAACCCGCTCACGGAGTGTCTTAACCTCAGGCAGCCGGCAATCCACATCGGGCTCGCTGGCCACGGAAAATACGAATTTTTTATTATGCCTAGTACACCACAACGCGACCTGTCCGGTCACCTCCTCGGCACAGTTATGGTAATACAAATCAGCATTAGCCCTGCGCAGAGCCCGGTTCAGGCTCGTCCATCTCGGATGAATAAAACGCAGCCCGCGAATTCCAGAATCCTGGCGACAGAATTTGATGATTCTCACCCCGTCGACCATTTCCTCCGCCGCACCTCCTTCATCCCAGGTAATGATGCTTACCGTGTATTCTTTTTCGGCCAACCACTTAACCATGAAAGATGTCTGTCGTTCAACCCCACCAATGAAGCCATTCCTCCCCCCGGTCATCGCCCCATAGGCATTGTGGGATATGATGCAGATGGATGGTCTGTCGACTTTCATGTCCATAAATACCGCTCAATTATCAGCCTTATCATACTCTGTGTAAAATCGATAGATAGCATTTCATCACCTGCTCAACGTAGTTCTCCATGGAATACCGTTTAGCGACCGCGAGCGCCTCGTGCGAGAGCCGCTGTCGCAAGTGCGGGTCTCGATACAACTTCAGTAGTTGTTCGGCCAGCACATCCGTTCGTTCACGCGAAAACAGCAGGCCCGATCGGTCATGCTGAATCAGCTCCGGGATACCCCCCGTTCTGCTGGCTACACAGGGGAGTCCGGCGGCCATGGCCTCGACCAACGCCAAACCCTGACCATCTGACCGGGAAGGAAAAGCAAAAATATCGCTGGCCTTAAGAATCTCCGCAATGTCAGCGCGATGGCCCAAGAGGTGAATGCGCTCTCTGCACCCTGTTTCCCGCGCCAAGTACCGAAGTCTTTCCGCGAATTTGCGTTCGTTCGGTGCGTCAATACTGCCGACCAGAAGCAAGTGCATATTGGGATAGATTCCGGCTGTTTCAGCAAAAGCACGATGAAGGATATCCCAGCCCTTAACGGGCACGGCGCGGCCTATGGCGGTGATGACGAAGTCGGAACCGGTCAGCCCGAGTCCCTCGCGCACTCCATTCCCCGAAGCCGAGGCAAACCGCTCAAAATCGACCGGCGCTGAAACCACAATCGTCTTATTTCGAGAGCCTCCTTGACTGATAAACTCTTCCCGAACGGCCTCGGTCAGGGCGAGAATACGATGGCTGCACCACGAAGATACTCGATTACTTGGATAGAAGCGATTTAATCCTCGAGGATCAATGTTTCTCTCGTAAAAACAGGACATCGATAATTTGGACCATACGCGAGCGGGAACCCTTGCCAAAAATGCACCTATCAGGGGGCTCGTATGATCGTTATGACAATGAAAGATATCACATCGAAGACGTCGCACAAGTCGAAATGTTCGCCAGATGCTGGCCAGGTCAAAATTCCCGCGTGAGCGAGGCTGAAGGACAATTTCGCAACCGGCTTCCCTGAAGGGTTCAACCAATCCCACATCATTAGGCATTCGAGACCAAACAAGATAATTCCGCCAGCCCTCTTGCTGACAACGCTGAATGATTGCCAGAAACTGCTGCCATTTTGAGTTCGCGGATTTCGGACAACCCGCCCAATGGTGAACCACTGTAATCGACATGCTCATGTCGCCAGTCGTCTCCAGCCGATCGCACTTAACACGCGCATTCTGATGCGCTCGGGCAAAACATATCGCCAGTAGGTTATCGTCAGCAGAAGGCCTCCGACGAGGGTTCCGAAACCAAGGGCATGAAGCGGTTGGGCGGGCATCAGCATCCGAAACAGGATGAGGCATACTGCCAGCGGTATCGTATAAAGCGCGGGGGCGCCCAAAGCCTTTCTCAAAAACGTGGTCCAAGGTAATTCCAGGTGTCGGCACGTGTAGGCTGAAATGTACACGCCATAGGCGACAGTCAGAGGCAAGCCCACTGCAATAGCTACTCCCTCAAGCCCAAACTTGAGGGGGCCCAAGACCAGCACAACAAGCCCAACCGAACAGATAGAGGCCACCAGATGGACCATGCCCGGCCGACCATGAGCGTTCAGACCAGCGAGGATGCTTATTGCCGGCATAAAGGTAAACATGGCAAAGTTGCCCAAAGCAACTAATGAAACTAGTGTTCCATTGGCATAATCCGGTCCCATCCATAGCATCAACAACGGCCTGCCCATAAACACTAGACCAATAGTTATCGGCAGACAGATACAGGCGGCATACCGGGTGGCACTGGTGAGCAGTTCGCCTAATTCCTTACGCCGATCCTTTGAATGCAGCGCACTAGCGGTCGGGGTTAGCACAAAGGCCAGTTTGCTGACCAGAATTTGCGTATGTTGGGCGAGAGACCGCGGCCTGGCATACAAAGCTAAGGCTGCCGGACCCAAAAAAGTGACAATAAGTACACTGGAGGTCTGGTTGAGTAATAAATCCCCAACCCTAGGAACCAAGGTTTTCACTCCGAAGCTGAAGGCGTCGCGGATCATGGATAAGCGTACGAAGCGCAGGCCTACACGCATTCCCCGACAAAGCACAAAGGCGTAAACGAGATGATTAACATCCGCCAGGATTAAGCCAACGAGAGTTGCAAGGGCAAGTGAACGTATGCCGAATCCCAGTTGCAGCAGAAAGATCATTGCTGCAACGGTCACCGCATACCACCCGGCCTTGATATAGTTATGAATATCCCAGCGGTGACAACCGGTGATGACTCCGGTGAAGGAGGCCAGAGCAATCTGAACGGCAAGGCTGGCCCCCAGAATCAGCAGGACAACTTTAGCGTCCCCGATCCCTTGGCCAAGACGTTCACCCCAGAATAACGGCAGCAGGTAGACAAGCAACCCGGTCAGGACCAGGATAACCAAGGCCATTATACTTTGTAGAAACATGACCGAACTGACCATGCCGCTGACCAAGTCGATCTCCCCGCAGGCCCGGTATTTGGCGACGTAGCGACTTACCGATGAGCCGACACCTACCTGAATGAGTCCAAAGTAGGCAACCATCGACCAGGAGAAGTCCCAAATTCCCAGAACCTCCTGACCCAGTTGCCGGTCGATCATCCGCGGCATGATGAAACCGGCTACGATAAAGACGAACTGGCCGGCCCAACTGGCAATGACATTCCAAGCTATCCGGTTGCGGCCGGTCAGGTCCTCGCCGGCTGACAGTTCGGGGGGCTGATCGCGCAGCATTTCTTCTGGAAATCCGAAAGTTGATGGCTGTTCGCTACTCATATCCATATTTTCTGTTTATTCTTCCGGCGATACGGTCAAATTCATTGAGGTCGGTCGCAGTTAACGTGGAATTCCAGCGTTCATCCAAAACAATCTCCGAAGTCGTGTCTAAGCGCATACCGTTGCCCAGCACATGGTGCTCCGCTTTGCGAAAATCCGGATCCGCCAGGGCCGGGTCGACCCCGAGAAACGTAAACAGCCGCCCCAATGTCTCGGCCGGCGCTCGGCATAGATCCTCATAGCGTACCTGTGTCCAGCACGATCGATCCAGAAGGGCCAGGATGTGCTCGGCCTCCTCGTTGCTCCGACGCCATTCAACAGCCGCATGGCGCAAGCTCAAACGCTCGTCGCGTCGGTCACCGCCACTGCCGCCCCCGCGTTTTTCCGGGTCCCGGGCGTCGGCAAAACGGGCGGGATCCAAATAGGTCATGGCCACCGCCCGCCCGTCCCGCACCAGGCGGATGACGCGTACGTCCAAGTTGGGACTCCGCAAAAGATATTTTAACCGTACGCCAACCTTCGACGAGTCCACGATCATTTTTGCCCCGCGAATTTCGCACACGGTTTCAGCCAACGCGGCATTACGGGCCAGAATCTCCGGCAGGCTACGTCGCCAGGTACCTGAAAGCATCAGTGCCGCGTCGCGCACAGTCTCCAAGATCGGCCCCCGGTGCAGCGGCCGCAACAATCGCCGCGCATAACCGGAACCGACCGCGTTGAAATTTGTCCCCGGGCGTTCAAGATCAAAGGCGAATCCGCGGCGAGCCATGCCTGCGCAAACCTTCTCCCAGAAACCACATTCCCGGATCAGTGCCCCGCATGAACAACGATAACGACGAATGTCGCCTAAATTCGTCATTTTCAGCTCTCCGGCCGTACAGATTTCCGGATGAGCATTGAGCAACATCGCCAGCAGCGTCGAGCCTGAATGACTGGCCGCCAAAATGTACACCAGCCGGGTCATGTGCCTAATCCGGATGCCGGCAATGGCATGCCGGCAGATACCCGGGTTGGGGCCCAAGCCGCTTGTCGTCGGACTATTGGATGTACGGCTGATTGCCGCCGCCGTTCCACTGCCACGCGAAACATCAACATGATGGCCGCCCACATACCCACTGACCCCTCGCGAGGGTAAAAAGTTTGACTACCCATCGCGGCTACCAGCAGGGCCAGCACCAAGGCACAGGTCATGCCTCCAACGGCCGCACAAAGCGCGCTGTGTTGATCCAGAAACAACCGCATCGCATGCCACATCACCACTGCGTAAAACGGCATCACCAGCAGGAAACCCAATAGACCGTTGTCCAGCAGAAATTCCAGATAGGCATTGTGCGGGTGGGGAAAACCCAAATGGGTAAACTGTTCCGATAGCCCCGTCCTGATCATTGCCTCACGGCCGTAACCAACGCCGGGCGATTCTCCGATTTTGGCGATAACGTGCGGCCAGATGATCATTCGGTCGGCGGTCATTTCGCTCTCATCAACGTATTCTTCGCCAGCCACGTCCACCTTGCCAAACCCTTGCAGCATACGCTCCATCGTACCTGGCAGGATGACGACGATCGCCAGAGGCACAAGCGGGGCGAATAATAACGCTTTGCGCCAGCGGATCAGGCAAAGAATTACCCCCACCATCCCCCAGGCGACATAACCCATTCGTCCGCCGGTCAGGGCTTGGGCATAGGCCACCATAAACCCCGCGGCCAGAATCAACAGACGCCACTTCCAACGGCGGACGAGCGGTAACATGGCAAATATCGCCCAAGAGGCTCCGGAAAGCATCATGGACATATTGACGCGGCTATAACCAATGTTGTTTCGTATGTTTTTGAGGGCGAGATATGATAATGAATTTCCGCTGATCGCCGCGCTGGGCGGGACATGCTTTATAACTTGAAGGGCCAGCAGGAAATACAGACCCAGTATGCAGGACAACGCTATATAGATCCGGCGTTTGGTCCGGCAGCCGTCAAATAACAGCAGACCCGGAATAACCCATTTGACACAGTTAATCAGGTATTCGCTGATCAGCCCCACAATGGGTATCGGTCCCAGCATTTCCCGATCAACCATCATCCTCAGGAAGGCCGCCACGACCACGACCAGGTAAAGTATCAGCAATATGTTGACATACCGCGGCATGTCCCATACGTATCGCCCCTGCGAGCGGGTTATGGCCCAGGCCAGCAGGATATCCGCCATCAGGATATTCCACGGATTCAATCCTTGGATACCCGCGATATTCTTGGGCATGTCCGGGTGCTCGAGGACGGCCATCAGCAGAATGAGCCCGCACAGCGAGACGAACCAGTCCCGCCAGGCATAAACCGCCAGTGCGATGACAACGATTGTCAGCGGCGCCACTCGAATCGACATAGTATCAGGTTGTGCCCCGCGGCGAAAAACCAAGCAATTCCGACACAAACATCCAGGCGAAATACATATTCGTCACCAGATAACGCTTCCACATCCGCCGCGGCTCCTGGATCACTCGGTACAGCCACTCCAGGCCGCAACGCTGCATCCAGCGCGGCGCTCGGCGGGTGACCCCGGCCATCACGTCGAAACTCCCCCCGACCCCGTGTGTCACCGAGACACCCAGACCATCGCCCCAGCGTTTCATGAACAACTCTTTTTTCGGCGAACTCATGGCCACGACCAGGATGTCCGCCCGCGACGTACGAATAGCGCCGGCCACCTCTTCCTGTTGCTCATCGGTAAAGTAACCGTCCCGCCAGCCGGCGACCACCATCCCCGGATAGCGTTCGCGGGCGATTTCAACCACCCGCTCCAGCACCTCCCGCCGGGCCCCCAAAAAATAAACGCGGAAACCTCCACGGTTGGCCAGATCAAAAAGCCGGTACATCAAATCAATACCGGCCACCCGCTCGGGTAATGGTTGACGCTTCAGCCGGCTCAGCCACACCAACGGCATGCCGTCGGCCAGGACCAGATCGCCGGATTCCACGCTTTCACGCAGAAGCGAATCGCTGCGCATATTGACCAATTTGGCCACATTGACCACGGAGATCGCCAGCCGCTCGTGTCGGCGCAAAGCCTGCTCCACCCGGGCCAGGACCTCATCCATGGACAAGGCGTCCAGATCAACGCCGCACAGCCGGACGCGGCTGATACACAAGCTCGCGGACGGATTGACGATCAAATCCCCCTCTTACCCCAGGCGTGCAAAATCCAGCCCATGTGATAGGGCCGGCTTTCGTAATCGATAAATCCCGGCGGGAACAGTCGATTCACCGGTAGGCGCAGGCGGGGATGCACACGGCTGGCCGTCGCCTGAAGGCTGCGAACCAGTTTGCCCGGTTCATGACGCGCCACCTTGCGCCAGATGATATCCGAGCCCTTATCCCACAAAGATAACCTCGTTTCCGGCGGATCCATCAGCCAATCCAACCCCTTTTCGACGGCTTTCTGGCAGGATATTCCGCAGGTATTTTCCAGGGCCAGTAAGGCCATGGGGGCCATGGCATCTTGATGAACGGAATAGACGGGATAGCCTTCCAGCACGTGGCCGGTTCGAACATCGTAATGCCACCACCATTGTCCCGCATCGCCCTGCAACGAACAGATTTTTTCAGCGCATGAGCCCGCCGTCATCTTCGCCCGCTCGTCACCGGTGATTTCGTAATAATGAGTTAATGCCTGTATAGGATAAACCTGATCGGCGAAGCAGGCCACATGCGCCCGCCATGGGGAAACGCGGACATCCGCGGGCCAATGCGGAAAAAGGGCCGACGGAGACCGAAAAGAAGCCATCAGCCGCCTAGCCAGCGATTCGACCAGGGCTATATCCATCCCCCCTTGATCGCCGACCAACAAGGCTTTGAGGGACCAGGCCGTCTCCACCGTGGGAAACTTTTCCTTCTCCGGATGCAGTCTCTTTAGTTGATCCAGCGCCCTTGCTGCATCGGGATGCCCGATCGCCCACGCGGCCCAAAGGGTCAAGGCCACTTCGCCGAGGTCATTTGCCTGCTCCACTGTCTTCAGTAAATCTCTGCAAACGTCGTGAATCTCCCGGCCGTGAAGAATGGAGGTGACATCTTCCCTCGTCTCGTTCGCCAAACCGATCAGTGTGATGGCCGTATAGCGCCGGCTGATCCCTTCCAAAACCGTGTTCCGTCCATCACGGCGTAATCGAAAAGCAAACAAGCCCCTCTCCGGCCGATACATCCGCGCTAACGCCCGGCGTGCAAGAGCCTTGATTTGCTCCACAAGGGAAGCATGTTTCTTGTTATTCCCGTTTGTCACGAAATACGCAACGCGACCGTAATGGTAGTCATGGGCCAGCTGCCGGATTCACCGGGGTTATCGGTTGTTGCAGGAACCCAAAAGGATTAAAGCGGTCTTCGAGTGTTCCGGGAGAGCCCCCATAATATCCATTCGAATATTGCTGCTCCGCGGCATCGTTCAGGTATTTGACCCCGTAAGCATTGTAGCTTGCGTTATAGTTGGCACCCGCCGTCGCCACCACCCCGGCACGGAAGAAGATATTGCGATTGATCCAATCCTGCACGCGTGTTTCCAAGGTATGGGGAATCCACAGGATATCGCCCGCGGCCAAAGTGATATTGGGATCTTTGCCGACGCTCACCCGATCCATATCCAATTTGACGTGAATATCGCGTCCGTCGGGCAGATGTCGGATCAGCGTAGCCTCGCGAGGGGTTACATCGGTGCGTAATCCGCCCGAGGCCGCAATCGCCTGCAAGACATTGATCTTGACCCCTGGTGGGTAAAACTGGGGACGCGGCGCATTGACCAACCCGCCAACAAAAACCGTATTCGGGGTTGCCGGCTCCACGGAGACAATATCACCATCTTCAAGAGGATCCAGCGTCAGAGCAGCCCGTAACTGCTCGGGTTCACGCAGGTTCATGGTGACTTGTTCCCAAGGCCGGCGTAGCCGTCGAAGGGTGACGGTTCCTGATGCCGACTCGGTAGCCCCTCCCGCGGCCACTAAGGCGAACAAAAGATTGCACTCCGTATGGCGTAAGGCCACCAGGCCGGGATTTTGCACGGCGCCAATGACCATCACGTTGGTTTGGTCAACCGAGGACAGTTCAACGTGAACCACGGCTTCCTGATATATCTTGGGCACGTAAGCGGCACGAATCACCTGCTCGGCATCCTCCATTTCCAGTCCGAGAACCTGGATACGACCGGCAAGAGGTAGTTCGATTTCTCCGTTGCGGTTGACTCGGGCAGATATGGCCCTTGCCGCGGTCGGCTCGTCCCCCGCCGTGAGCGTCACAAGAAGCACATCCCCATGGCCAATGCGGTACGGCCCCAGCTCCCTGTTAATGTTTTCGATGACTTCCGCGGGAAGGGTGATGGGTTGGGTGGTGGCGGATGGTAGATTCGCGTTTTTTTGCGTCTCCCGCTCAAAGGCCAGAAACTCATCAAGGCTCATCCGATGATCAGCGCATCCTGTTACCCCCGCCAAGAGCAAAAGCCCCGCTTGCAGGACAAATAAATCCACGGCCAGATATGCGTGCCGCCATGGCCACTTTGCAATACCCTTCTTGTGCGACATTTGTGGCCGGTATTCCTTGCCTGAAAAAAACCATGTTCAATAGGAAGAACCCTTAATTGAATGACATATCGACATATCAAGGAAAGACCGTCCAACAATTTGCCGCTCCAGGCACTATCCTCGCCCGAAAGCCGGCAGCAAGATATCGATAAGCGCGATATTTTACCACCTATTTATTGGGGCTATAAAAATGAACACCATCAATAAACAAATGTGCATCACGTAGAGTAGACGGATATTCGTCTTGGCTGATTTATCAGCCAGGAAATCGGGATGGTCCAATGCCCGCTTAAGGACAACAGGGTGGCTATGAGAATTTTGATATCCAACCAGATACTGAAATTCTTCACGTAAGCGAGGTCATAAAAAATCCATTGATGGAATCCCCCCCCGGCCCGATTATCTCGACAAATTTGCCACAAACCGGTGATCCCTGGCCGTACCGACAAACGGGCCTGCCGCCAGGGGATGCAAATCTGATTTTCCCGAAAAGGGGAGGGCCGAGGACCCACCAGGCTCATATGCCCCAGTAAGACATTGAACAATTGGGGAAGTTCATCAATGTTCATTGCCCGCATCCAACTCCCGATGCGGGTTACGCGAGGGTCGTTTCGCAGTTTGAACTGAGGCCCGTCCAACTCGTTTTGGCTATACAAAAATCTTTGTTGATGGTGCGCATTTTCCGTCATGGTCCTGAATTTGTAACAGGAAAACTCCTTGCCGTTGCGAGTTTCGCGACGATGCTTGAAAAACACCGGACCGCGCGAATCCAGTTTGATTAAAAGCGCAACGATCACAAACAGCGGGGCCAGGACGATCAAAGCAATCAGCGATAAGACAATATCCAAAAAGCGCTTGACCACAAAATGATACCTTTTTCGCGAGAAAAGCTGGTTCGATTGGAAAACGATATCCCCGGCGGTAGCGGCCTCCTTGGTTAGTATGCCGACGGCGTCCCCGGAGGGTTCCGGCCAATAGGCCTCATGGGCCATGTCGCCGGAGCAGTGACCGGCCACCACCTGATGAAGTATGGTTGTCTTGGGGGATATATCGGTGCGTGAGGCCAAGACCGCCTGGGCAACGGTGCTGCCCTTTCGTAAACGGCTGCCCGCGCCCACTAACGCCGGACCGACGATGGTCACGTCCTCTTCGACGGTCACATCGGCCTGGATAACCATCGGAGCTATGAGACGGGCGGAAGGATGGATTCGGCAATTCCTGCCCACCAATATCCCCGGAGCGCGTATCGTTAAGTCGCGGGGGGGATTGTCGACCATTTCCACCACCAACTGATCGCTGATGGACAAATAAGCCATTTCATCCGCCAGATCGAGAATCTTCGAGGAAAGGGGCAAATCCCGGCTCAAAACTCCGCGCACGGATAGATCGCGACGTAGCTGTGCGAGAGAAAGGAAAGGTATTCCCGTCATCATTTGCACGGGAATCAATGAATAGGCGATCGATGTCGAAGCCGCTTGCGGCCAAAGCACGGAATCATAAAGCCTCTGTAATCTTTTGATCCTTCCATCGTGGGTACAATCCGCGACTTCCCGAATACGTTCTTTGTTGGCGCAGAAGCCGACCACGTGAGTAACCGCTCGGTAGTCCCGCAACATGACCGGTACCTTTTCAAGGTTATGGCCCGCCGCCGGCCAGCGCCGCGGATCAATCAGTAATACATAATCTTCCGTTTCGTAGCTCGCGATATGATGCGCGAATTCTTCGGGGGTATAAACGGTAACGGCGGACGAAGGGGTCTGGCGACGACCTGCCGACTCATCCCGCTTCATGGAGAGGGTCGGCGCGAGAAGGATGTAGGACATGCTCATACCTTTGAGGCGAGTCAACAGATAATCAAGGACCGTCCCCGAGGCCAGCGGCAAGGAGCATAGCGAACAGGCTCCCGAGGCCACATGAGGGTAGGCTAGGGCATGGTCGATGATAACGGGGATCAAGGACATGGAAATCTATGTCTGTTTTATGATCTCAGGAGGAAGCGGAGTCACGGACGGATGCCCCTTTATCCTCGGCGGAGGTGCGGTAGGTCTGGGGATTCTTATAATAGTAGTAATCATAGGTATAGCCGTCGCCGTCGCGTTGAGAAAATCGCCCGCCGATAAGTACCGTTCCGATCAGGTTTCCGCCGGCGGCTTTCAGTTGCGCAAATGCATCCGCCGCTTCTTTTTTGCGATCATGCGAGGACCTTAACACCATGACCGTACCTTCGGCATGACCGGCCAGGATCTGGGCATCCGCGACCGGCAACAGGGGTGGACTATCGATAAGGACAAAATCATAACGACGTTTCCACGCTTCAACGCAATTCTCGAATACGCCGTTCGCCAGCAACTCCGTATTAAAATTCTCCGGAATGGAACCGGCCGGCAACACATCGAGATTAGACAAGCCGCTGTTCAAAATTGCCTCGCGATCGTCCCGTCCGCCGCTTAACACGCTCGCCAGTCCTTCGTTCGTGGTCAGCTTCATTCGCTCGGCCAGGGTGGGTCGGCGTAGATCGCCTTCGACCAGCAGTACTTTTTTCCCTACTACCGCCAAACTCTTGGCCAATAACAATGAGACGCTGGTTTTGCCGGTGCCCGGTAACGAACTGGTAATCAGCAATACCTTTTCTCCTCTTGATTGAAGTCGTTCCAACAAGGTGGTTCGGATCATCCGCATGCTTTCCATGAGATAATGACTGGAATAAGCCCCGGCACGCGATATATTACTTTCCGGATCGCCCGAGACCGGCCCGCCCAAATCAAAGGGAAGATAACGGACGGGTATTTTGGGCAAAATACCCAGAAGAACGGCCTGATAACCCTGCTCTAATTCCCGCGCTTCATAAATCCGTTTATCCATGATCGAGCGCAGGTAACTGACCCCGATACCGCAGGATAAAGCACCACACAAAGTCAGGGCCATAAACAGCAGCCGACGATCACGCGCTGGAGACGAAGGCTCCATGGCGTAGGCCGCGATTCGTACCCGAGCCGGGGCCTTTCCCTCCATTTCCAGGACTTCTAAACGTTTGCGAATGGCCTCTTTAAGGTCCCGCAATTGCTGAATTTCCTCATCATAGCGAGCGATCTCCTGGGCGATTTCACCGGCCTGGGCTACTTTGGCGTTCTGTTTTTCGATTTCCTCATCCAGAAGCTCGATTTCCCGCTGCTTCTTGTTGATCAGGAAGGTCAAGGCGGCGTGGGAAAGCATCCCCTCCGGCATGGTCGTGCTTTGACTGATTTGTTTTTCCCAGCTTTCCTCCAATTCCGCCTGGCGCTTTTCCAAAAGCTTCTGGTCATGTTCGATCTGACTCTGAAGCTTTTTAATCCGGGGGTGCGATTCCCCAAGGTCCTGCCGAGTCAGCTCCATTTGATGTCGAGTAGCTTCCAGGCGACGATCCATCTCCCGCCATTCCAAATCCTGCGAATAAAGTTGACGGGCCAGCGCTTTCGGGTCGCCACTTGCGGGCATGGATGCCGACCCGGCCCCCTGAGCCTCCTGCCATTGCAGGATTTTGGTTTCCCGCACCAACTGGTCCCGGTTTTCCTGCAAACGCGTCAAATGCATACTGAACTGAGCACGCAGCTCCTCCGGAGCCAGGGTGCCCAGCTGACTGGAAATGTTAAATTTCGTTTTAATCAGCCCGTCGATCTGCATTTGGTTTTGCTTGAGCTCCCGTGTCAGGGTTTCAAAAAGAGTGACGTCGCTGGCCTTATGCATCTCGTCGCTGAGGTTCTTGTATTCCGCCACGACTGCGTTTGCGATGTCTTTTGCTTCCCGGGGTTGAGGCAGGCTGACCGTAACATCAATCAGCTCGGTTCCCGGCCGTGCTTGGACCCGAATCACCTTCTTTAGTGTTTCCATCGGCTTGGGAACCCGGTCAGTGATTTTACCCATCCACGATTGCTGGGAATCGCCATATATCGCCGTTTTCTGAATTTCCGCCCGATCCAGGACCCGCTCCAGCACGGTCGGACTCAGGATGATCGATACCTGGGTATTGACATAGGACTGATAGAAAGGAATAGCTCCGGTCTTCTCCGATTTGAAAACGATCGGATCCAGGACCGGGGTGATACGTACGACCGCCGTCGCCTCATAGAGAGGCACCCCAAAAAACCATATGCAGGGAAGAACCGGAACGGATATCAGGGCAAATATAGCCAGAATCAACCATTTTCGGCGAAAGACAAGAGCAAGGGTCGATGTCGTGGGCCTGCCGGGCCATTCCTGTCCATATCCGGTCGATATACTCTCATAATCGAGCAAGTCGATCGTCGGCCTGACCACGCGGTGGGGGGGGAAAGCATTCGCCTCCGACTTGATCGGTGAACCGTTTGATGGTGGTGGTGATGCATCGCTCATTGTAAAACCCCCATAGGGATCGTTCATCTATGTTTCACTTACCCGAATGACTCACCAAGTCCCTCCAGGCCGCAACTCCTAAGCGTGGCGAGTGTTGCGGACTTGTCCTCCTTGATTGCCCGGAATAATTGAAATCAAGGAACATGGGGGGGAGCCAGGGGCCAATGGTTATCCACCAGACCTTTTTGAGCAATCCTCGATGGGTACACCCCGGCCCGGTCGAACTTCCTCTGCTTTGAACCTCCTGCTTCCCAAACCGAATCGGTCATTTTTACGGAAGCCAAATCCCAGGAAGCCTCCGAGGACGCCAGCCAGGCCGGAGTATGATCAAGATTGTCGCCGATACAAACCATATTCCTCAATGCGGTATGGCCGGCGACACTGGCCTGGTCCGTTAAAATGCAATGATCCAGCCTGGCTTGGGAATGCACCCGGCAGTCACGCCACAAAACGGAACGACTGACCACGGCGCTTCGGTCAACATGGGAACCCATGCCCAGAATCGAGGGACCCACGACGATAACCTGATCCTCGACAACGCAGGTGGGCTCAACCAGCACCGGACCAATCAAACGCGCACGGCTCGAGACTTTGGCGGATTTATGCACCAAGGCCAACTTATGCCGGATATAGTCGGCCGGACAGATTCCCCAACGAGCCATTTGTCCCAAGAGACATTGATTGACCGAAAGGTAGGTAGCCGTATCGATCACCTGTAGGACGGCATCATGATTCACTACGTAGCTTGCGATATTCTCGCCTTCGGTAAACAACCGGAGAATCAATTTTTCCTTGATGTCCTGATATCCCTTCGTCGGAATGTGGGCCAAGGCTTGGGGTGCAAAGATGTAAATACCCGCCGGCTTGAACAGGTCCTGACCGACATGATTCTCGCAAGGAATGCGAAGGAGAACCACGGTGAGAATAGCGTTGGACTCTTCATGTTTCCGCAACACATCGTTCAGATCGATTTGCGGAAGGACCGCGCCTTCGATGACCACGAAAGCCCGGGCTTCCCGGTCGAGGACGGCGTCCCGGACACAACCTGCCGGTCCGCGCGGGGTCATATCCACGTAGTAATTCACCTTCATCTGAAAGGCACTTCCGCTCCCCAGCCATCGACACAGATGTTTGGTGTCGCTGTTGGCGCAGATGGCCACGCTGTTTACCCCTCCCCTCTGCAACCAACGAAGCGTATGAACGATGATCGGCCAGCCGACCACCGGTAAAAGGGGGCGGGATATGACCTGATCCAGAGCCGACGCGCCCCAACGATGAACACCCGCAAGAATAACCCCTTCAAGCGGTGCCGATGGCGCGCCGGGCACGTTTCCTCCATACGCATGCTCTTGGCAAATACGAGGTTCGCCTGCGGAAGCATGAATAGGCTTATGCTTGCCCATTTCCCTTCTCCCTTACGCCAGGTGCCGTGCACATGGGGCGTTACTCACATTGAGGATTCAGGGTCATGAAATCCCTTCCATGCCCCGCGGTATTATCAGATCCTGACCTCCTCTTTCCGGATCATGTTGAACCTGTGCTTGCCGGGAAGGCTTTAGCCCATCCTGCGTTTCCCGATCTCCGCACCGTGATAAAGGCCGTACCCCGCCTTCCTGTCATACTTGGAACCAGCCAACGAACGATGTTTGCATCATGATTGAATCGTTATCAACGTATGAAAACACGCTTCATGATGCCAGTCCGCCAAAGCGCGAAGAGTCCAGGTGCCCACCTTTCGGTGGTAACCGCGGCTTAACCAGCCGAAAATCGGTTCCTGTCCTCCGTGGATCAGGGAGACGCAAAAAGCCGGGTCGATTTCAATATGAATGGTTATGCCACCGGCATTTACCTCGAAAAGCTGATCGGTTATCTGTCGAACCCGACATTGTTCGGCAAAATGAAGATGCAGGGCGGCGCTATGCGGCCCTTGACCGGATAATTCATCCCGTATGCTGATTTCCGGCCTGGTTCCCCGCAAGGCAATGGTTCGCCGATGGGTGCATGGCCCGTTTCCATCGGTATAACCGCGGTATTCGCCGACCACCGTACCGCCGTCGGGTTCCGGCTTCCAGCAAAGACATCGTGCGACCGCCCGACGACCCCACAGAAACGGACCCAATATCTCCGCCTGATTGCGTTGGTCTATCTCGATTGTGTTATGTGCCCGCGTGCTTCGAAAGTAATCACGCCATCGTGGATAGGTGAAATAATCATAGGTGCCGGGGTCCACCAACACTTCGCCGCCCCCGACTTTCAGAGTGAAGCTCAGCAAATCGGCATGTCCGTGGGCGGCCAGAGGCCCCCAGCCCAACTCACCACAATCAAAGCTCAAGCTGACCGAATCAGCGCGACCTCGTCGGCCGCTTTGCAAAAGATAATATCCTGAATAGGGAAAACCGTGGGACGCCAGCGCGGATGAACCAGGAACGGCAAGCCGTTGGTAGTCCTCATACCCTTGCGGGCCAAGCAGCCAGAAAACGCGTTCCCCGAAACCGGCTGCTAGGGCTTTGAATTTTGGTTGTCGAAACAACACTGCGCCGACCGCCAATAATTCCGCGGGACGGTTTTGGCGATCATCCAGATCCAATACATAGCCGTCATCGCTGTCCCCGAACATCGGTGGGGGGCCGCCGTCTTCCATGAAGCCGGCCAGGAAAACAAACATTTGCTCGAGTCGTTCCCAATAGAAGGCGGGAAAATCCTCGCCAAGGTGCCGAGCCGCCAAGGCCGCCAGGAGAAACAATTCCAAGGTAAACAGGTGGTAACCCATCGCCTGTTCGCGATTGCCGCCGTCAGGGTGAGTTTGATGATGAATCTCCCGGAGAAGGATCTCTCGACTTTTTCGTCGCCATGAAGCAGCGCCTTTGAGTTCGTGAAAATAATGGGCGGCGATGAAAGTCCCCGCCGCCTCACCCACGAGGTGATTGTTCGCGGATGAGTATCGTGAATATTTCCGGCTAATCTCCCGCAAATGACAGCGGACCACGTCGAGCAGGCGGGGTAGATCCGTCTTACCGATAACCCCGCTGGGGCGAATCAGCTCCCAGGCCCAGGCCCAGTTGATTAACCGGATCGCCAATTCCAAGGGGCTGCGCCAATTCATACCGCGCCCGTATGGACACTGGGCGATCCACGAGTCGAGCTGTTTCCGGACGGCCGTTGCGTATCGATCGTCTCCGCTCAGGCGATAAGCCCGTCCCAGCACGACCCAATGCTGATGTCGATTGGGTTCCCAGACGAATTTGCAATCCCCGGTCTGTTCATAACTGCGATAATCGATGCGGGCGGCATGCCGCAGTGGAGTTTTCTTGCCCGCCTTGTACTCGTAATTCCAATCGATCGATGCACCAAAGTTAAGGCCTTCAAGATCGAACAAATCCATGCGATTCTGAATCAAACCATCGGCCCGCTCAAGCAAAGCCGCCTTCCACTGTTCCATCGCCGGAATCGATAGACACCCTCCCTCCACCGGCGGCAGGTAGGGACTCACCGTTTCGCCTCGAATCCCCCCCTGACCGCCGGTCGACGCGGTGATACCGGTCGCCTTCATCAATGGCCGACATAGCGGAGCGACCCAGCAATCGAAAGAAGAACCGATTCGAGACCGCAGACGCCACCCTATTTCAGGTAGCGACATTGCTCGAAAACGACGTGTATACCATGTCAACGAAGGCATTGATCAATCGAAATTTTTAATAACAGGCCCGATGAGATACGGCATGTGACCCACATGATAGAACCGACACATGTGATGAGCTGTCGATACCGTAAGAGAATCCGTCCAGACTCCGTCCCCGTCAGCCGCATTCAAAATCGCACATAACTATTTGCGAATGAGGCCTTTAGGATTCAGTCGCTGGAATTCATGGTATAAAAAAAGCCGGCTTCGTAACCGGGCCAAAATGTTCACGAAACAATCATATCTTCCCCCACACTGGGCCAGGCGCAACACGCTCGCATCGCCTGTGAGTTGTTCAGCATTCGGCATTTCACCATCATGAGTTGTTCATTTACCAAGCCGATCCATGGCCACGTGGAAACTCACCAGGCCGTCGAATGGGTTTTATCTATCAACTTGTTGGGCCGCCTGATGCATGCAAACGGCGCATGGACACGTTCCCCTTCTTCTTCCGACCTGAACTTTTCGAAGATATTAACCTAAATAAGCAACCTCGATTACAAATGTATCTTACCCAGAAATTTCCTCATAAGTCAAGCATAAAATCTTATCAAAAAGCAGCTTATCGGACGGCGGATTTTTAATAAACACCCCCCAATTTCTCTGACCGGCGGCCGATTTGCTTTTTTCATTTGCATTGGGCAGGGTAAGGCGAGTATGATTCAGGAAGAATCAATTTCTGGATGAGCCCCCGGATAAGGGCTTTTTTCTCCAAAATCGCGATTTATCGAAGTTTACGGATATCTTGGTCAGCTTTTTGATTATGAAAATGCGTGCTTTTCCGGAATGGCTTCCATAAGTTATTGCCATTAATCGGTTTAGACATAAACCGGCGAGGGCGACAAATTATGATGACATTAGGAGAGGGAAAGGAATCGGTTATTGGCGTGGCGACACTGATCCTTGCTTTGGCATTTCCAACGTCAGGCAGAGGGCAATCCTGCACACCAAACTGGTCTACCGGTTTCAATTCCCAGGGATTAGACAACATCGTTCGCACTATGATCGTCTTTGACGACGGTCAGGGACCGGCGGTTTATGCGGGGGGTGATTTTATCGAGGCTGGCGGAACAGTGGTTAATTACCTGGCCAAGTGGGACGGGTTTCATTGGCGGTCGCTTGATACCGGCATGGATAACAAGGTGCATGCCTTGGCCGTCTATGACGACGGTGCCGGCCCGGCCCTCTATGCCGGTGGAGATTTCCAAACGGCCGGGGGAGTCACGGTCAACCACATCGCGAAATGGAATCCCGGACCACCTGGATTTTGGTCGCCGCTGGATATCGGAATGAACGGTGGTGTCGGCGCGCTGGCCGTCTATGACGACGGAAGCGGCCCGAAACTTTATGCCGGTGGCGAGTTCACCCTCGCAGGGGGAATATCCGCGAACCGCATTGCCCGCTGGGATGGCACTCATTGGTCCGCGGTAGGCAGCGGGGTTACGGGTTCTTCAATTGCCTTGATTCGATCCATGACGGTTTATGATTATGGAACCGGGGCCGCCCTCTATGTCGGTGGCTTATTTACTTCACCGGGCAAGAATATCGCCAAATATAACGGGGTTTGGAGTAATCTGAGCACGGGAACCAGTAACATTGTCAACACCCTGGCCGTTTTCAACGATGGCACGGGAGAGGCCCTTTACGTGGGAGGAAATTTTACATCCGCCGGGGGGGTTGTGAATGCCCGGCGGATCGCGCGCTGGAACGGCACACAATGGTCAGCCCTGATCTCCGGACTGGACGATTATCAGGTGAACGCCTTGACGGTTTACGATAATGGCGAGGGCGAGTCTCTTTACGTCGGCGGTCAGTTCCTTCATGCCTCCGGCGTGGAAATCCGACGGATCGCCCGATGGGATGGCGTTAACTGGTGGCCGCTGGGCGCGGGCATCCTCGATGATGAGTCCGATCCGGAATGGTGTGGTCTGCCCGAACCGCAATGCGGGCCGAGGCCGGGCATTGTGTATACGCTGCTGGCTTTCGGTGAACAACTTTTCGTCGGCGGTGATTTTGTCCTTGCCGGCGGCGTGGCTTGCCGAAACTTCACGCGTTGGGCCTGCCCGATTATTCCCGATCAAGACGGTGACGGAGACGTGGACGCCGACGATTACCTGCATTTTCAAAACTGCGCCACCGCCCCGGGAATCGCCGCGATCACTCCATGTGACACCGTTGATTTTGACGAAGACACGGATGTCGATCAGGATGACTTCGCGATATTTCAGCGTTGCTCCACCGGAACCGACCTACCCAGTAATCCGGCCTGTCTTCCCTAGTCCCGGGTTGCCCGTCCGGATAGAACGCCGGGTGCGCAACTGGCGGAGGGCAAAAAACAAGGAAGGTAAAAAGATCTTTCCGAAAAGCGGTCTGCGGGGATACCAACGAGGTGGAAATCCTCGACGAACATGTCGTAAAGACCGTCGGAATAATGTGGGCATTGAACGGATGGTTCAATATGACAAGAAAGATCACTCAATACGCGACGGTGGGCCTACTGTTCGGGGTGGTCCAAACCGCGTTAAGCGGGGTCACGCTTACCATCGAGGATACGGGTGGAGACCCTCATCGTACGACTGTTATGGCCGGTTCGCCGTTTGAAGTCGTCGTACGGGTGGACACGACGTTAAGCATTGTGGGGTTGCAAGTGCGCGTCCAGGAAACCACGGCCTCCCCCTCCGGTTTATTTCAGATTAATTCGGTAAGCTTCATCAGCCCACCCTGGAGTGATCAGGCCATCGATCAGGTCGTACCCGCTTTGCCGGATGCGATGGATGGGCCGAGCTACAAATCCGGTTATATCGCCAATATGGCCGCCAATCTGGAGGAGGGTATCGGGATCGGCCTTTTTGCGTTTGTAACCCTCAGTCTGACCTATACCGGACCGGCCACATTTCTGACCGGTATGCTGAACCTCAGCAACATCATCTATGGTGATCTGAACTATGACGAATATGCCGGTTCCGCGGGGATGGATTACGAAGTACAAGTGATTTTTCCTCCGGACCTGGAAGGCGATGGGGACGTGGACATGGATGATTTTGCCATTTTCGAGCTTTGCCGGACTGCCCCGGGCATCGGGCCGCCCGGAAAATACTGTAATCCACAAGTGGAGGACTGCGAACGCTGCCCATGGGCAGATCTGGATAACGACACGGATGTCGACCAGGATGACTTTGCGATATTTCAGCGTTGCTATACCGGGCCCGACTTACCCGGTAACTCGGCCTGCCTGCGGTCGTAAAGGGAGAAGCCAATCAGCAGGTGCTTCCACGAAAAAGATGATTTTGGTTGCCGATACCCATAAATCCTTGGAAAACAAATCTTTAATATTTGTTATTGTCATTCGGAGAGCTTTTCCGCTTTCTCTATCCCGGATTATTCATCGAGTTTTACCACGGAGACCCGCCCAGGCCAGGTTTTGCTTGGCTCCGCCGTGGCGAGCGAGGCCCGCTAAAGCGAGGCTTCGCCGTGGCGAGCTCCGCCGCGGCGAGTCCGCCAAGGGCGAGATTCCGCCTTCGGCGAACACGGGAGTCACGGAGAAGAAAGAACTTAGGTTAAAAAATCGAGGATGGATATAGCCGCAGAGTGCTTATAAGCCATCCGGCCGGAACAGGCATTTTATCTATCACTTAAAAGCCGACCTCCGTGTCTAAGTTTCTCCGTGGTGAATTATCCGGGCTATGTGAATAGCACCTCGCAGTCCGAGCGCATCCGCCTGTTTCTCCAACTTGAAGGCTGATCATGATTTATCGAAATCAGTTTCTTTTGCCGATGTGTTCGCCTACCTTTCGGTATCCTGATTTTGCGCTTAAAGAAATTGGTTATAGCTTGTCGTCAAAATTATTTACTAAAATAGGGAATTTTCTTGATTTCCGGGAGAAAAAGAGTTAGCCTTGTTATCGTACGAGTGGGCGATATCTGGCCTGGGATCACATTCTTCTTAAGCGTTCCAAGCAGGGAGGGAAATCATAACACCATCATAGCACGTTTAGCACGTTGCCTTTTCTTTCAACCAGAC
>CAYNYK010000029.1:39820-47356 GCA_964401335.1 uncultured Planctomycetales bacterium | reverse complement strand
CCAGGCCGATGAAGCAGGGTCTGCATCCGTCGATAAACTGCCAAAGTCCAGGCCCACTCATCCCGGTACACCGGGATGAGTGGGTGCGACGATAACAAGCGTGATACATATCGACGGCGCGTAAAGAACAATGACAAGCTGATGGGGCACCCGACATGATCCCGTTGGGATTATATCATGGATTGCGCGGAACGATCGTGATCTGCTGCCCGCCGAGCCATTGTTTGTGTTCGTCGGTGTAATAAAGATAGGTGCGGGCGGCCGGGGCGGTGTAGGTTCCGGGGACGGCCGCCACCAGGCTCAGGGGCAGATCGATCTGCTGGTTCGGCTTCATTTCCCGCCAGTAGAGGACCACGTCGCGGCCGCGCACCTCGTAAGCGGCGATGCGTTCCGCCTTGACCAGTTCCTTGAGTTGATCGTGACGCGGCTCAAGCCCGCCGGGGATACCGACGATGGCCAGCGGCATGGGCAGGCCGTCGTTCATGCGGTTGGTTACGGTGACGTTCGCTTCGGTGGCCGAGCCTTCCGTGATTTGCTGATCGGCCAGGGTGACGGTCAAGGCCAGCGGACACGCTTCCGAAGAAGACGGCGTGACCGCGTGATAGTTGATGGTTAGTGCGTAGGGCATGTCCGAACCGTCGATCATCTTCAGCGCGATCGTATGCTCGCCGGAGGTCAATTGTTTGCCGATATCCGGCAGCTTGAGAGCTTCCTGCGTTTTGCTGTCGAAGGCGATCGGTTCGCCGACGGGTTTACCGTCCACCAGGACTTGCACGCGGCCGGGCGTTTTCGGTTTGCTTCGGGCCTTGTCATATTCGATGATCGCCCGCAGGGCCAGGATGGTCGATTGCGTCGAGCCGAAGCGGCCGGCCTTGCAGCTTTCGGCCAGCCAGCGCATGGATTTCTCCACCGCCGCCGCGTACGCGGGCTCTTTAAGCCAAGCCAAGGTGGCCAGGGCGGTGGTTTCGATCCGGAGGGCGTCACCCCCGCTGCGGGTAATGCTGGTGACCGCGTCGTCAACGTAACCCTCCTTGGTCTGTTTGGCCGCGAGTCGATCCATAAGTTTTTTGGCCTTGGATGAATCGCCGGCCAGCAACGCGGCGTTGGCGGCCAGGGCGATGACGTAGCTGTCCTTGGTTTCCAACGCCATCCGCTGAATGGCGTCGAGTTCCTTGTCGAAACCTTTCTCGCCGGATTCGAGCAGGGCCCAGACGATATAGGCGTGGGTCGTCTCTTGCGGGGCCCGGCCGAAACTATCGAGAGCTTTGGCATCCAGCTTGAAGCCGCCTTTTCCGTCGCGCCGGCCCAGCAGCCAGCCGCGCGTTCGCTGGACCATGGCCGCATCGACCTTGTAGACGGCGGCCATGTCGTTGAACTCCAGCAGGCCGTAAGCGGTCAAGGCCTCATGGCCCGGATCGCCGCCAAACCATTCGTAACCTTTGTTCTTACATTCGAAACTGACCAGTCGGGCGTACCCCTTGTCGAGCATGGCTTTGCTTCGCTCGATCAGGGCGGCGGCCACGCCCGCGTGGGTCTCGAAATACTGGGTGGCCATCACCAGCGGGTAAAGCGTCGAACTGGTCTGCTCGAAGCAGCCGTAAGGTTCCTGGATCAGCCGTTCCAGGGCTTCGGTCATGTTGGCTAGCGGCGAAGGATAAATAACGGCGTTGGCGGCCAGGCTGGCGGGGACCACGTCGGCGGGGATCACGATCTTCTGCTCGATGACGGAGTTGGCGGCCAGCATCCCGCCGAAAGCTACTTCGATGGGGAATCCGGCGGGTTTGACATCCAACTTGCGCGTGACTTGATCGGTATACGTGCCGGCCGCGGCAGCGATGGTCAGATCGACCGGACCGCTGATAGCGCCGATTTTCAGATTGACAATGCCGCGGGCACGGCCGTGCGGCGGCAGGGTTATCGAATCGAAACCGGTAACGGTGATGCGTTCATCGGTTTTGATCGTGACTTTCGCTTGTAGTTCGTTATCGGTGCTGTTGACCAACGCTACGGGCAATTCGATAACATCGCCGGCGGTCACTTCCAACGGCAGCTTCGGCTCGATGTAGAACGGCTCGACGGATTCGATCGCGTTCGTGATATAACCGATGGCGCCATTGGCATCGAACCCGTCGGCGAAGACGCGGAAGGTGGTTACCGAATCACTGAGGGCGAAAGAGATCTCGGCCTTGCCGGTCGTTTCATCCGTTTTAATACCAGCGTTCCAATAGATTGTTTCCGTAAAGTCGATGCGTTCGCCTGGTTTCCGATCGGACCGAGCTTCGTGAGCATAAACGCGGACGACCACGAAATCCGACGGGGCAATTCGTTCCCTGTCAGCCATTTCTTTTGCGGCCAACCGGCCCCTCACCTGCTCTGCTGGAAGAGGTGGCGGTGGGGCAGCCAGAGGCGCCTCCTGCGGCATGGCCGCCGGTTCCGCCATGGCAAAGACCATTTGATCCGCGCCATCAAAAGCCAGATCTTCGGGCTTTGCATTTTCCATAATTTCACCTTCCATGCCGCCGATCGCCATCATCCGCCGGCCAAGTTTATACCTCGGGGTACGCATGGCCAGCACGCGCTTGGCCTGATCGCCGAACTCGGTGAGGAACTTACTCGCATCATAAAAGGCAAACCGCCGCCAGCCCTGTGTGCCCAGGAGCAAATCAAGAGCCAGCGGGGCTTTCGGATCGTTCGGGTCCAGATAAACATGCGCGTCGGCCAACTCGCGCACCTCCGGCTCCAGGAACACCATGACCGGCAACCGGGGGGCCTGCTCGCGTTTTTCGATCATTTCCAACACGCTGTCGTCCGTTACGGTGAGGCCCACGACAGCCGCAACGGGTTGGCCTTTGTCGTCACTGGTCTGGATAGTTAAATTCACCTTCTGGCCGGGGATGTAAGGCTTGTCCTCAAGAAGCACCTTGACGTGCAATTGCCGTATGGGTTGGCGATAGAGTAATCGCTCGGCCAGCGGTTTACCGTTTTCGTCCCAGACGGTGGCGATCAATACGCCGTCGGCGGTCGAGGGCGGCGTGAAAACAACCTCGCTGAGTTGGCCGGATTTGGGTTCGACCTTGACCAGGCCGATTTCCTGCTCGCGTTTGGCCAGGGTGACGGTCAAGGGGCCAACGTTCATGCCGCCGATGTTGAGGCGCACGGACTGGCCGGCGGAAGTCTGTTCCTCGACTGGTCGAATGACCGCGCCGCGGTTCTTGACCTCCGGCAGTGAATAGGTTGCGTCGATGCCGGCCGGTTCGGTGATTCTGACGGTGTATTTACCGTTCTTTTTCGGCGTAAATTCAAAACGCCCGCGGGCTTCATGTTCGGTGCGAAAGGTGGTGACGGTGTTGCCCTGTGCATCGACCACGCAACCGGCGATATCCGCCGGTTTTTTTGCCGGGGTACGGGCTTCGAGATAAACGCGGGTGGGCAGGTCGGCCACCAGCTCGCCGCTCTCAGGGTAAAGTTGGAGGTCCACGGTTTTCAACAGGATGGGGATGGTCTTGGCGGCCGTCTCCACCACGCCGCCATCTTCGATGACCATGACCAGCGTGCCTTCGCCGCGTTCGATCTTGTCGGGCAGCTTGAAGGAAGCGGTACAGTCGCCGGTCTCGTCTATCGTGGTTTGCCCCGCGTCGATTTCCTCGCCGTCCACGCGGGCCGTAACCATCACTTTCGCTCCGACAGGGATGCCGCCCTCGGCCCGCTCGACATGCAACGAGGCCTTGACCTGATCGCCCGGGCCGTAGCCGTCGCGCAAAAACACAATCTGACTCTTGAGACGGGGAGCACGGTAGGCGCGAATATCGAATTTGCGTTCGGCCGGGGCGAAGCCTTCAGCGGGATAGGTGATCTGGACGGTATATTGGCCGCCGGCCGCGTCCACGGGGATCGGCCAGGCGAAACCGGCCACGCTGTTCTCGGTGGTCGTATGGCCGGTGGCTACGATATCACCTTTCGGACCCTTGATCTGAACCAGGGCAAACAGTTTCTGCTCCTTCGGCATCGGGGTATGGTCATCGGCCTGCAGGACGACCGCTCGGACATATACGTACTCGCCAAGGCGGTAGATGGGTTTGTCCGTGCTGAGGTGAGTGAGGTATCGTTCGGCTCCGCCAAGATCTCGAGGAGTGGCCTTCTTGGCCACGGCCGAGGCGCCGAGGAAGATAAGGGTCATGGCACAGAAGCCGGTGATCATAGAGCGTCTGAGAAACAGGCGGTTTTTCATGGTTTTGTTCTCCGAAATTGAATGAATCATCATCCCTTACTTGGACACCGCCGTCGCCGTCGGGTTCCCCGAATAAAAGAATTATTTTATTCGCGTCGCTGCCGGCGAATCTTTCCGCGTTATGATGGTTCCATAAGTTACATGTTTACTTGAGGTTACGTCGTTTTTCCTGAGATTGAAAAGCGTTTTTTCGCCAATTCTCTACCTCATGGGTTTCCGGCGGCGGGCAAGGGCCGTTTTGTATTAAAGACCCTGGAGGTGCGGCCGATGAACCATACAGTTACAATAGAGTATGGGGTATGAGCCGTGGATCGGCTCTTTTTATTTAGGATCATGACAGGCGAGGAGGGATGATGAGAGCCATGACCGCCATGCGACGGGACATAAACGAGCGCGTATTAACGTGTTTGGGGATGGTGCTGCTGATGACCGGTTGTACGCTGGCGGAGCCGGTCGGTCATGCGGTCGCGGAGAAGTCGGGCGCAACGCAACCGGCCGCTCCCGCGAACGCAGCGGTTTCTTGCGCAACGCAACCGACCAGCCAACCCGCGGACTCGATCGTTCTGGTGCGGCTGGGTGATCGGGCGGTTGTTACCCAGGCGGACGTCGACAAGGCGTTGATCAAAGAGTGGCCTGAGCGTTTTGAGAGAGTTAAGGAAGGGGTGGTGAATGCATTGGTGGATGAACGAATCTGGGACTTGTATCTGGCGGATCATCCGGAGCTCGTGAAGGAAGAGGATGTAGAACGTCAAATTGAATACCAACTCACGAGGCTGCGGTTCAAGTCCATCCAGGAGTTGGAAAAGCGCTTACGCGAACGCGATCGTATTACCCTGGAAGAGCATCGCCAGCGGACCCGTCGAAAATTGTTGGTCGGGCGGCTGATACAAGACGGCCTGAACAAAGGAAAAGAAGAGAGCGCGTTGAAGGCCATCTATGACGCGAATCCGGACCATTTTAACAGTACACTGGTTTCCGCCCGGCAGATCATTCTTCGCTCTCCCTGCTGGGAGACACCTCAACAACGAGCCGAGAAGAAGCAGAAGCTCAACAAAATGCGCGCGGATTTGATCAGCGGTTCCCGTACGTGGGATCAATGCATGGCAGAGAGCGGCACGAAGTTGCCTGATGGGGGGCGCATCAACAGCTTCAAGCGTTATGAAATGGGGGAGATCGGCGAGGAACTGGCCAAGGCCGCGTTCAGTCTGAAGCCCGGAGAATACAGCGAGGTTGTGGAAACGCCCCTGGGGTTTCACCTGCTGCAATTGAGGGATCGTAAACAGGGCACGAACACGTTGCCGAAACCGCAGGTGAAATCACAGATTCTAAAATACCTGCAAACCGAGGCCGTACTCGAGGCCCGCGCTTCGGTATTAGCCAAGGCCCCGATTATCGGCGTGCAACCGCCGAGTATGCCGGAGTTCATGCGTCAGATCCTGGCCACGCGGCCCGCGCCGACGACCCAACCGGAGACCACAACACAACCGATGGCCAGCAAGCCCGCTTCTGCGACGGCCAAGCCGTGATACCAAGACACTTGGCATGATGGGATGATGTAGGGGTCCAGGCCATTCCTGTCGGCCGACGCCGGGAATCACCGGTGGTAGGGCGAAGAAGGTTACACCGATGGGAGTACGACCGTCGCGGGGAAGTTTTCGCGAAGACGGTTGAGATTGGTGCTGCCGATCCGCACGTCCATTTCGACAGTATGATTCCGATATCGACGGTCGAGGACCTCGGCGTGTTTTTCGATGAAGGTGATCGCTCGACCATCGGCGGTGTTCAGTCGAATGGTGGCGGTGCAGGGTTGGCCGGTGACCTCCTGGCGAACGCGCTCGATCAATTCGGGCAGACCGATACCGCTGCGGGCGGAAATGGGCAGGGCGTCGGGCAGTTTGCGTTGAAGTATCTGCAATTCGGTTTGGTCGCGGACCGCATCGATTTTATTAAGCACGACGAGGGTTTTGTGATCGGCGCAGCCCAATTCCTTGAGCACGCCGGAAACCGCCGCGTATTGCCTGGCGGCGGTGGGGGAGGAGGCATCGACCACGTGCAGGAGGAGGTTGGCGTGGATGGCCTCCTCCAACGTGGCCCGGAAGGAGGCAACCAGATGGTGCGGCAGGCGACGAATGAAGCCGACGGTATCGCTCAAGAGGGCATAGTCGGCCCCGCCGAGGTTCCAGCGGCGGGTCTTCGTGTCGAGGGTCGCGAACAGACGGTCCTCAACGAGCACGCCGGCGTCGGTGAGGGCGTTCATCAATGTGCTTTTACCCGCGTTGGTGTAGCCGACGAGCGAGATGTTGAAATGCTCGTGGCGGGCGCGGACTTGTTGTATTTTTCGCCGATCGATGGCGGCGATCTGGCGTTTGAGCATGGTGACCCGACGATTGACGATACGCCGGTCGATTTCGATCTGGCGTTCGCCCGGCCCACGGGTGCCGATCCCCCCGACGGTCCCGGCCCCGGTGCCGCCGCCCGCCCCGGCGATACGTTCCAGGTGCGTCCACATACCCCGCAGGCGCGGCGCGGTGTATTCCAACTGGGCCAACTCGACCTGGAGGCCGGCCTCATGCGTGCGGGCCCGGCTGGCGAAGATGTCCAGGATCAGTTCACTACGATCCAGCACCTTGCATTTGCAGACTTGCTCGATTTCGCGTATCTGGGCCGGAGACAAGTCATCATCGAAGATGATTACGTCGGCCTCGTATTGCTCGACGAGGCCGGCCAATTCCTCCACCTTGCCCTTGCCGATATAGAACTTGGGATCGAGGCGAGGGCGGCGCTGAAGGATGATATCCTTGACGATGGCCCCGGCGGATTCGGCCAAAGCCTGCAATTCGCGGAGAGAATCGACCGCATCGTGGTCGACGTTCCGATCGCGCAGGTCGACGCCTACGAGAATCGCGTTTTCGCGTCGTACCGATAGGGATGTTCGTTGGTCCGTCTCCAAGGGCATTGCTTTCCGCGTGGCGGGTCGAAGGGCTGTTAGCTTTTTACGCGTGGTCTGTAACCTCCGCGATTGAATCAGGTCCGTTTCCTATACGAATAAATTATATGGATTATCCTTATCCAGGTCAATTCCGAAGGGTTTCGTGCATCAGGAGGTGTGGCAAGAAATGGCGAGAAGCGTGACGCCTTGATCGGGTGGCATCTCGACGCGATTGGATGGCATCTTCAAACGGAGTTCCGGCGTTGAGGCGGGACTGCGTTTGTGGGTACTTCCGCGCGAGCAGGGACTTCTCGCTGACGGCAACCACAAGCTCCGTACGCCCTTGACGTACGGAGCTTGAAGGTGCCATCCGGCCGAC
>CAYNYK010000029.1:22635-39720 GCA_964401335.1 uncultured Planctomycetales bacterium | reverse complement strand
CTGACGGCACCCACAAGCTCCGTACGCCCTTGACGTACGGAGCTTGAAGGTGCCACCCGGCCGACTTATTGGGGGAAATTCGTTTTACTCCGTGGCCTTGAAAGCACGGGCAAACCCTTGTCCCGTTGAGGCGGGACAAGGGTTTGCTCATGCCATCCTGTCGAAAGGACATGGGCAGATTCTTATCCCGTTGAGGCGGGATCAGGACCTGCTCATGCCCCTCAACCGATTGTGTCTATGAGGAAACCGTGCTGAAAGTGCCGGGTGTGGGGGCATGATTATTGATATTCTCGATATAGTTGAAGAAGGTGTTCAAGGCGTCCGCGGAGGGGCCGTGAATACGATGGCCGTGCTCGTCCCGTAAGAATCTGGGGTCGAACGGGGACCATTGGCACAGCGGCCAACGAGAAGCGGCGTTGGTAAACTCAGGAAAGGCGTCGTGCAATTCGGTATGCGGGTAAGGCACGACCGAGCCCGCCAGGACGCGCGAGGGGCGCATTTGATCCATCAGGTCGAGCGTCTGCTCCACGTCGTCATCCGTCTCATTCGGAAATCCGATCATGAAATTGGCCGTATAGGGTACGCCCGCGTCGTTGAGGATATCCACCGCCCGCAATACTTGTTCACGGGTGATATTTTTGCGGATTGCTTTCAGGATTCGGGGCGAGCCCGACTCGACGCCGAAGGTCAACTGGGAACAGCCGGCGTCGCGAAAATAGGCGGCCAATTGCGGATTCCGGCACAGGTCGTCCACCCGGGTTTGCGTTCTCCAGGGCAAGCCGATTTCGGACATCAAGTCGGCCAGTTCAATTGCCCGTTGTTTCTGAATCGTGACCGTGTCATCCATGAGGTGGATGTACGGCGCGCCGGCCTGTTTGGCGGAGTATACGCGATCACGGACCTGTTCAATAGGATAGTTCAACAGTTTTCGGCCGTATCTTCTGGGGCTGCCACAGAAAATACAGTCAAAGGGACATCCCAAGCTGGTCAGAACGGCGCCGAAACTCGACGGAGGATTTTGTTCGATGAGCAGATGCAGAACCGGATCGAGCATGAGGGCTTCACGGCTGATTCGGCGGACCCAGTCATCAGGCTCAACGTGGGCACCGCCGAACTTGATGTGAATGTCGGGGCGGATACGCCGGGCATCCTCCGCCAGCAGGGCGGCGGCGTCCATCTGCTCGGTGGCGCAACTGAAAGCCAGGAGGTCGGGTTGGAAGGATTCGATTTTGCAACGCAATTCCCGCCGCCACGGCGCTTGCGGGTCATTCAACGAGTCCGGCAGGTCGGTTTCCGCATACGCTTGGCGCATACGTAGGATTGAGCTGGTACGAATGCCCCCGCCGATTTCCAGATTCAAGGCCTCGACCTGATGGCCTTCATTCATCAGGAGACGAGCCACCTGAAGCATCCCGATGGGTAAGGGCGTACTGGCCAAATTGACGACTCGAAAAATGGGGGGGTAAACAAGTAATATCTTCATGCGGCCATCTCCGACAAACAAGCATCCATTGCCTATCTTATCGGCATCTATCATGGTTTATTGCATTTATGGAACGGTTTTGGACGTTTCTTTTTCGTTTTTTACGGTCTATGCCATTCGCTACAGGCGGGACAGAGGGGTATGGGGTCGTAGCGGCCGGCGAGGTGGCTTTGACGGATGGCGGCCATTTGCGGACCGGTCCAGATTGTCCCTAAAGACTGGTCGGTCAATGCGCCCACGGCATGTCGGCCCTGGAAATCCTGATCGCAGGCCGTGACCCGGCCATCGGCGAGGACCAGCAGGCGGCTGAACAGACGATTGCAGGGGGTGCGGGTCGGCGGGGCCATGTCCATCAACGCCCGGTTCGGCCACTGCCCGGCGTAATGGCTGGGACCGGCGAGCACCGCGCTGCCGGCCTTGATGATCCACTGGTCATAGAATGCTTCCATCTCGTCCATGTTGTCGGCGGTTTTAAGCAGTTCGCAGACGGTCAGCGGTACCGGTTTCTGTTGGTCGCACTGGGTCTTGAGGAAGTTGTCGAGATTATTCTGTATGCGCTCGAAATAATCCGCACCGTGGATCCGTTGATAGGTTGAGGCCGTCGTCGCATCGAGCAGTACGTTAAGGATATCGATCTCGCAAGCGAACAGGGCGTTGCCGATGGTTTGATCCAGGTGGACGGCAGGGGTGCGAACGGCGATCCCGAAAATACCGGCTTGGTGGCAGTACTCAAGGCAGCGAACGAATTCCGGATGCAACAGCGGATCGCCAAAGCCGCCGAGTACCACGCGAACATCGTCGCGGCCGGCCAATTCGTCGATGAGATCGCGGAACAGGGAGAAGTCCATTAGGCCGCGACGGCCGACGGCCGGGCCGCGCGGGCGCAAGGTTGAGTTTTCCAGCGTATCGTCGGTGGTGAGTTCGATTTCCACCTCGGTCGGCAACGCGCTGATAAATTGCCAATGATGCTCCATGAGCCAGCGGGAGACGTTGCGGGCGTCGAGGTCGGCGACCTCCTGAAGGATCGCGGAAACCCGCTCGGTGGCCGTCTGAGTATCCACGATGCAGCGGCCCGAACCTTGCATGACGGTAACGTCGGTATTCAAGAAGCCGGGTTGGGTGGCGATATCGTGGCGTACATATTGAGGATGGTAAGCCATGGCCCGGCCGGGGGGATGCCCGATCTGGGCGAGTTCACTTAACAGGGAACTTCCATAGACGGCGGCGGCAAGGCCGGGGGCGGCCTGCGTCAAGGCGATGCGTACACTCTCGTTCTGCCTGCTGAAATGCTCGATTACCTGGTCGAGCAGGAGGGGATCGAGCAGCGGTGCCGCGGGCGGAATGGCCACCACGGCATCGGCCTGCTCGCGCCGGGCCAGGGCCTCGAAGATCCAGGGGTGGAAACATTCGTCATAAACATTTGCGCCGCCGATTCCGCCGCGCCAGGCGTCGAGGGACCATTTACGGGCGGCGGCGAGGTAAGCCTGCCAGGGCAACGGCCCACTGTCGTGGGTGTCGATGCGCACTTCCAGACCTTCGGCCGCGGCGCGGGCTTGCGGTTCCTGCGTATGGTTGACCGCCAGATGTACGCCGCTGAGACGCTCGGAAGCCGACAGTCGCCGCAAGGTGCGCCGCAGCACGGTTTCGCCGCGCAGAGCGTCGTTCAGCCGGGCGGGCCGGCCGAAAACGGTTTTATCGAAATCCGCGGCGATCACGGCGATGATCTTCATGTTTTTGCTTTCTCGATGGCGGCCTGCATGCGCCGGTGACTTTCGATCAGGATATCCTTTAACGCCTCCGTTCCCTCGATCACGGCTTCGACGAAGCGGATGTCGCGGTCGAGTTGTCGGCGGGCCCGGATGCTCCCTTCGATATCCGCCAGGTTGAGTCGCCGATCCGCGCTGAAACGCACCAACTCGGCGTGCTGGACCATGGCGCTGACCATCTGATAGACGCGATCTTGCCGACGTATCTTAATGCGCAGGTCGTCCACCTCGGCGATTTTACGGTTGAAGACGGCCGGGCGATCAAGCAGGGCGGTCATTTCCTTCAGCAAGGTGATCATTCGCCGGCAGTTTTGCGCGAACTCGTCGAGCTCCGCAAGCCGTTTTTCGATCTCTGCTCGACCGGGTTCCAGATGCGAAGGGTCATGCCAGTTGGATTCCTGGAGGTAGGCAAAGCGCTCGGGTGGAATCGGACGTTGGCAATATCGCTCCTTAACCTCGGCGAGGGTCATGACCTGGGTGCCCGCTTTGCGCACGCCGCCTTCGGTGGCATCGATCACCCTTCCGGGGACGGTGGAAAAGTCGCCCTCGAACTGCTGGAGGTAGGTAAACATCAGCTCGTCGGTATAAAGATTGCGGCCGTCGGCGTCCTTGACCTTCATCAGGATTCGGCGATTGCGGACGATGCGCTCCCATTCCTTCATTTCGATGGTGCAGAAGCGGTTGAGCTCCGGCCGCCAGGTATTATGCATGCCCGAGCCGGGGGTGTAATACACATGGTTGGTATAAGCCAGGTCCTGTCCGACGAATACGATCGGATCGCAGCCCAGGTAGACGGCCAGGTAGAAGGTCAGATGGGCGACGGTGGCCCCAGCCTTCAGTCCGCCGCGGGCGGCCAGAGTATGTCCCACGCATAAACGGGCGAAATGATTGTCCAACAGGGAGATCGGGCCTTGATAAGTGTCGATCACGTGCCAGTTGACCTTTGGCTCGGCCACCAGATGCGTTTTCGGTTCGGTCAGGTTTTCGAAAAAGCGCTTGGATATTTCGTGGTAGTCGAGGGCGGTTACGAAGTCGGGTTTAATCCCCCGCTCCAGGAGCATTTTGAAGGTGGTCTGCACCGTGCAGATGACGGCCTTGCCCTGCAGGTCGGCCAACAGGTCGATGTTGCGGCGTAGAGAGGGACCGGCGGCCACCACAATTCCGGGGTAACCTTTGAATCGATCGCGGAGTATATCGATTGGTGGGGTGGACAGGTAGGTGGGCAGGTTATAGGCCACATTGCGGGCGGTTATCCGGGAGTTGGCCACCAGGGTCATGATGCACATGCGGCAATAGGTCAGGTGGTCGGCGATCAGCTTGCGCATGGCGGCGTGGAAATCGGCGGCCAGCCGCTCCGAGGCGGGGTGGGCGACGAACTGGGCCCCGAGCATCATCAGGGTGTTGTGCGGTTCGAGCCGGGTCTGCACCTCGCCCTTGTCGGCGCGGGTCAGGATGATGCATTTGGAGTCCGTGAACATGTCGGCCAGATCGACCGTTTCCATGGCCACCCGCAGCAGGTGCAGGTTCGGCTCGCAGACGATGATAAATGCATCGCCTTTGAGCCGCTCGTAGAGCTTGCGGATGTGCAGGCCCAGGCCGAACCCGTTGACCACGAAGCAGAACTTGTTTTCGATGGAAACGGTGGCGGCGAACTGTTCGGCCTCGGCGTCCGGATCGACCCGGCTGTGGAGGTACACCCGCCGGTCCGAGCCGGGTACGCTCACCGACACCGTCACCCCGCCGCGCTTGCCCGGCTCGACGAGCACCGACCCGTCCGGCTCGCACTCGTCGATCCGCTGGGCCAGCCGTCCGTCGGTCCGGAACAGGGCGGTCATGTTCCGAACGTAGAGATCCGCCTGGGTCGTCGATGGTTTGGTAACTTCAGTCACGGACACAGATTATATGGCGGGGAATGATGTTGCAAGATGACCAGCCCGAAGCGCTAGCGAGGGAACGAAGGCGAGTAACCAGGCAGTCATCGTGAAACGCGGCGCTCCAGGATATGCGCTGTCAGTCTTCAGGTGGATTGGACACGGGCAGACCTTGGCGTACCGGAGCCTGCCCATGCCACCCAATCGATAACATCCCGAAGCCAGCGAGGGTCTTCGTGCGAAACATATTACTGCGATCGTATGTTCTACTTGGTCGAACCATTTATTTGTGCGTGTTCACGGCTGGTGGATTGTGCCCGCATGCGTTCATTCGCCTTGGTCACAAGTTCGAGCATGTAGGCCCGATCGTTTTCGAAGGTAACGTTCCAGTCCTTGTCCTGTTTTGAAAGGTCGAATACCCAGAGAGCCGACAAAGGAACATTGTAATTTACGATAGCGTCGATGAGTTCTTGAAACGCGGTCCGTTCCTGTTCCTTGCCCAAAGTCGCGGGCGCTCCAAATTCGCCGATGAATACAGGTTTTTTTGCTCGGTGGGAAATTTGCTGAATCCTTTCGATCAGTTCGGTGAGATTTTTCGCGGCGGCGGAATATGGCTCCTCGGCCTGACAGGGATAGAGATGCACGCAAAGCGTGTCGAAGGGATCGGGGTTGTCCCGCAGCAGTATTTCCTCGAACTGTTCCAGCGAGTCCGCCTTCCAGCTCTTTTCCCGCACATTGTGCCAGGCGCAATGCCGGGGGACGGAGTTACCGGTAATGATGACTCGATGGGGATCCAGCGAGCGGACGGTTTTGGCGAATTCGACGAAGGCGGTCAGCATGTGCGCGGCCTTCAGTTCGTCACGTTCGGTCCTGGTTAGTGCGGTTTTTAAGGTGGGCCAGACCGGCGGGCGATGCTGGGCGGCGTTGGGCAGATCGGCGTGGAGATTGTATTCGTTGCCGAACTCCCAACCCCAGACGGCCGGCGAATCCTGGTAACGAGTGACGACTTCCCGGGTATATTGCTTGAGGAAGGCGATGGTTTTGCTGTCCGGTTTGCCGAATTGATCGATCGGTTCACCCACGATATCGGGTATAACCGAGATATTCCAGGACAACGACGGGATCAGGCCGATATGATTTTTCTCGGCGGCTCGCACCACATCATCGAGCAGCTTGAAATAGGCCTCTTTATCCCGCAGATAAAGTTCCCAGTCGATCGGCCAGAACCCGCCGCACAGGAACCGGACGAAGGGAATACCCGCCTCGGAAAGTTGCCGCAACCCTTTCTCGTAGGACTTGTCGGAAGGGTCTTTCAACGTGCGATAGAAGAGATTGAAGTAGTTGACGCCGATGCCGCGATAAGGTTTACCTGCCTGGCACAGGACGCCATCCTTGACGGTAAGACCAGGCGGAGGGGAACTTTGTTGCTCGGATCGTGCCGGCGAGACCACCATGCTGAGCAGGAAACCCCATGCCTGCCATTTCCATTTGCATCGCATTCGTGTTATTCCTCCGATACGGTCACCATCCCATGGTTCATGTCGGTAATCGTTCGTTTGGTAGTGTATCTTCCCGCGATTCAATCCGCGAGACTTGCATCGATTTTCAGCGCCGCTCGGAGTCGGGCCAGATATTGGCGGCGCGGAATTTCGACCGCCCCGAACCGCGCCAGGTGCGGCGTGAGAAACTGGATATCCAGCAGAGTAAAGCCACGGTCTTTCATTCGTTCGACCAAAGCCAGCAGGGCGATCTTGGAGGCGTCGGTTTGACGGTGGAACATGGATTCGCCGAAAAACGCGCCGCCGATGGCCACGCCGTACAGTCCGCCGGCCAGTTGGCCTTCCCGCCAGCTTTCCACGGAATGGGCGAAACCGAGTTGGTGCAGGTTTGTATACGCGCGGATGATCTCTTTGGATATCCACGTACCCTCCTTCCGGCGGGCGCACTGGCGGATGACTTCCTCGAAGCAGGTGTTGATCCGAATCTCGAACCGCCCGCTACGATAAAGTTGACGCAGGTTCCGGGAGGCGTGGAAACCATCCAACGGAATAATCGCCCGGGGATCGGGACTAAACCATTGAATTTGCCCCTCCACGTCCATGGGAAAAATGCCCTGGACATAAGCGGCGATCAACAGATCAGGGGTGAGCGGCAAGGTCTGCATCATCAGTGCTCAAGGGTCTGTTACGGACTGGAGAGTACGTCAATTTCCGCCCAGGCCACCCAGCTCGGCGATTCGGTGGTCACCAGGCGCAGCCGGGTCACGCCGACTATCTTGGGCCGAATGGCCATTTCGATTCTCTGGCCATTTTCGGTTTGCCCCGAGAACTCATAGACCTTCCTTGATGATCCGTCCTTGAACGTAGCCACGATTTCATGCTTGGTGGTCCCCGCCGGGCTCTGCTCGATGGTCACGATCAGCTTGTTCATCCGGCGCGGATGGGCAAAGACCATTTCGATCCAAGCGGGGGCGCGTCCGCCGGAATTCCAGGCCGTCGCCGGATCGCGATCGAAGGCATTTTCCCACAATTCATAGTTTCCGGAAACCAGGACTTCCTTAACGGCCATCGCCTTGAGTCGTTCGCGGACGGCTTCGCGACCACCTTGGATATACTGTCTTGCGGTTCGGCTGTCGTAGGCTTCGGGATTCCAGGTATAAGCACCGATGGTTTCAACGACCCCGCCGCTCAGAGCGTTCCAGCGGGTTTCCAGTTCATTGGCGTTTCCGACATAGCCGGCCAGGGCTCGGGGGAGGCCTGCTTCTCGTCCGGAGATCGGCATAAGCTGATTGATGAAGCGGATGGCATTGTTGTCCCAGAGAAACGGCTTGCGTCCGCAGGCTTGGGCAAATGCCTCCGCCCCCGCGACGGTAACGTCGTCCGACCAGACGCCGCCGTCGCCCGTCCAGAAGAAGGGTATCTCTGCGGGCAACCGTTCGCCGAGTATCTTCAGATAGAGCATCCCGGCCTCCAGCGAGCCGGCGATCAAATTCTTGTGCGCGATGCCGCCGTAAGGCACGGGGCAGAATATGAAACGAACGTTGGCATCCAGGGCCTTGATATGCCGGTAGATAGCGTTGGTGATCGTGGCATGTTGTTCGGCCAGTTGTCGAGTCTCTTCCAGAGTCTTGCCCAGTCCCAGATCGTCGAAATTCACCGTAAAGCTGCGTAGGCCGGCATGGTATCTTTCTTCATATTCCCGCAGGACATCCGGTAAAGGTCGGCTGCTCAGTTGATCCCCGGCCCCGCCGAGATAACAGAACTCGAGGTAATGCGCGTCGCAGAAATCCTTAATGATACGGATATGTTCTTTCAGCTTCGCGAAGTCGCCACTTTCCGGCCGAATCCCGCAATGCATCAATAAGTTCATTTTGCTTTCCGCCATTTGGCGAAGCCGGTTGATCAACGCCTCGGTTTCGATTCCATAGCCCAGAATCAGACCTCGGCGTTGGAAGGCGGGCCAGTCCCGGATGACGGCGCCGCGAATGGCGGTCTGATCCCCGGAAGTGGTGGCCAGACGTTTGAGGGATTGCAGGGCATAAAATGCTCCGGCCTCATCCCGGCTTTGAATGGTGACTGAGGCGCCGTGCCTGGCTCGGGAAACTCGCAATAGATAACCCTGCGCTAAGGACGCCGAGCGGGGTTGCGCGGGTGAAGGTTGAATGGCGTCTATTTTGATAGTGAGGGAGGTAAACGATTTTTCAGGGGCGTTGTCCGTCAGGGGAATCTTCCACGATTCCGCGAGACGACCCAATGCGGTACGGATATGCCCCTCCGGCAAGAGGGAGCAGACGACGGCCTCGCCGACCGGGATCATCTCGTCGGTATAAACGGCTTCGACCGGCGGGGGTACAACGCAAGGCAGCGTCAACGATGATGGAGTGTCGGAAGATTGGGTCGTGCCTGAATCACTGCCGGCCAATACCGACTGCGCGCAGGCGAAAACGAGTACGCACGAAATCATGTAACCCCTTGTCACGTGGTTGTATGGCGTCATTTGGACAGGGAATTTTATCCTGCTCATCGTTGGGCCCTTCTTGAGGCGGCATGGGGAATGATTACCGGCCGATTCTGCTGCCTAAAAATCAGCCGGTCATATTTGCCAGCTTGTCCTCAATCATTTTGCCGACGATTTTCGGATCGGCCTTGCCCCCCGAAATTCTCATCACCTGCCCGGTCAGAAAACCGCGGGCCTGCTGCATCTTTTTCGGGTTGGCCAGGGCGTCGCGGACGGCCTTTTCGTTGGCGGCGAAGGCCTGCTCGACCCACGCGCCCATCTGTCCCTCGTCGCGGACCTGGAGCAGTCCTTCGGTTTCGGCGATGGTTTGCGGAGAGTCGGCGGAGGAGAGCATCTTTTCGGCGATGGTCGCGGCGGCCGTCGCATTGATCACGCCGTCGGCGGTCATCAGTGAAAGCTGCCCCAGCCGTTCGGCGTCGATTCCGAGGGCGGCAATGGTGCCCTTGCGTTCGTTGGCCTTGGCCGCCCAGAAGCTGATGAACTGTTTGCCCAAAGTCGGCGGGTGCCCGACGGCGGCCGCCTGCTCGAAAAGGTCGGCGGTGGCCTTGTCGCTCAGGATGGTGGCCGCGTCCGCCTCGGTCAGACCGTAGGCCCGGGCCATCCGTGCCTGTCGCTCCCGCGGCAACTCGCCCACGGACGCGCGAATCCGTTCCAGCCAGGCCTCGTCGATTTCCACCGGAACCAGGTCCGGGTCGGGGAAATAGCGGTAATCGTGGGCCTCCTCCTTACCCCGCTGAAACTCGGTGACGCCACGGCCGTCGTCCCAGCCGCGGTTCTCCTTGGGCCGTTTGTCGATCACATAATCACGGTCGGCGAGCCAGTCGTTGATCTGGCGCTCGATTTCATAGGCGATGGCGCTGCGTACCGCGCGAAAACTGTTCAGGTTCTTGATCTCGCTGATGGGGGTGCGATACTCCCGATCGCCGTCCTCGATGACCACGTTGACGTTCGGCTCGAAGCGCATCTGTCCCTTTTGCATGCTGGCCTCGCTGACCCCGAGGTACGTAACCAGTTTTTGCAATTCGACACAGAAGTTGTAGGCCTCGTCCGCCGAGGCCAAATCCGGCTCGGTGACGATTTCCAGTAACGGGGTTCCCGTGCGGTTGAGGTCCACCTGGGTGATCCCCGGATTTTCGTGCAGGTTCTTGCCTGCGTCTTCCTCCAGATGTGCGCGGCGGATGCGTACGCGACGCGTTTGGCCCTCGCTGTCGGTGGGTACGTCAAAAGCTCCGTCGAAGCTGAGGGGCAGGTCGTATTGGCTGATCTGGTAGTTTTTCGGCAGATCGGGATAGTAATAACTCTTGCGGTCCCATTTGGTGAAGGGCGCGATCTGGCAATTCAGGGCCAGGGCGGTGCGGACGGCGAACTCGTAAGCCTGCCGATTCATGACCGGCAGCACGCCGGGCATGCCCAGGCAGACCGGACAGACGCAACTGTTCGGCTCGGCCCCGAAGACCACCGGGCAAGAGCAGAAAAGCTTGGTGCGGGTGGCCAGTTGCACGTGGATTTCCAATCCGATGATCGGCCGATACTTGTATTGGCTGCGTTGCATGAGCTTTTTCCGAAAAACCGTTGGGCGCGACGCGGCAAACCCGTTGCCGATACTATATTTACCCGATTTGTGCATCGCTGCCAAACGCTTTCCGGACTTCATGGAAAGCACGGGCCAACCCTTGTCCCGTTGAGACGTGACCAGGGCCTGCCCATGCCAACCGGCCGCGAGAATATGTATAATGTAAGTAGATGGCATTTGCTTCGAGGAGGCTTGCTCATGCCCGCCAGCCTGAAAGACGTTCTGGAATCCAACACCATGCCGGCCGCGGCTGAACTGGTCCAAGAGGAGGGCGCGCAGGTTGTTCGCTGTCTGGCTTGCGGCCACCGTTGCCGCATTGTCGAGGGCAAGGCCGGAATCTGTCGCGTGCGCTTCAATCGCGGCGGCAAGCTTTACGTTCCGGCGGGCTATGTCGCCGGCCTGGCCGTCGATCCGATCGAGAAGAAGCCGTTTTATCATGTCTTTCCCGGCCGCGACGCTCTTTCCTTCGGTATGCTGGGATGCGATTTTCATTGTTCCTTTTGTCAGAACTGGATCTCCAGCCAGACCCTGCGCGACGATCGGGCGGTCTCTCTGCCGCACCGGATCACCGCCGATCAGGTCCTGGCCGTCGCCCTTCAGCGTCAGACGCCGGTCATGGTCAGCACCTACAATGAACCGCTCATCACCGCCGACTGGGCGGTGGAAATCTTCAAACGCGCCCGCGAGCACGAGATGGTCTGCGGCTTCGTCTCCAACGGCCATGCGACCCCGGAAGTCCTCCGCTTCATCCGTCCCTACGTCGACCTCTACAAGGTGGACCTCAAATGCTTCAACGAGGACAACTATCGCAAGCTCGGGGGATCGCTGCAGACCGTGCTCGAGGCCATCGCCCTGCTTAAAGAGATGGGTTTTTGGGTGGAGATCGTCACGCTGGTCATTCCCACTTTCAACGATAGCGATCAGGAATTGGGCGACATCGCTCGATTCATCGCCGGGGTCAGCACTGACATTCCCTGGCACGTTACCGCTTTTCATCCCGATTACAAGATGTCCGACCCGCCGCCCACGCCCGCGAGCACGCTGAAACGCGCGTACGAGATCGGCCACGCCGCCGGGCTGAACTATGTCTATGCCGGCAATCTGCCCGGCTCCGTCGGCGATCGCGAGAATACGTATTGCCCTGCCTGCGGGGAATTGCTGATCCGCCGCAGCGGCTTCCACATTGAAGAAAACCGCATGGCCGGCGGGCGGTGCCCCGGCTGCCACGCGGAAATACCCGGCGTCTGGGAACCCGACGCCCCGCGGCGCAGCGACGACGCACGTTTCCCGCGCGCGGTGGGATTCTGAAGGCGACCCTGCGATTCTCAAGCCTTGTTCGATAATTGTTGCCCTCAAAACAAGATAACGCCTGCTATTGTCATTGGTCGAAACCTTAACGAGGCGGTGTCATTGCATCCTACTGGGCTTAATGTTACTTAATACGAGTAAAGGATGATGACGGTCATGTTTACGGATGATGGCATTGCCCGGGAAGCGGGCATTCACGGCGCCGAATGGGAATCGGCCCACGGCGGGTATTTCGCCGACCCGCACGTGGCCCGTCCGCTTATCGAGACGGCCGTCCGGGTCGCCCATCATAGCCGGCCGCAAGTTATCGTCGATCTCGGCGGCGGCACGGGGTATCTGCTCGGGCAACTCATGAACGATCTGACCGATCCCGCCTTGCGCTATGTAAATGTCGACCTCTCCCTGAAGCAATTGGACCGCGATCACCAGCCGAGGGTGCACAAAATCCGTTGCGGCCTCACCGAGTTTCAACGGGAATGGGTTGACGATTCCGACAAGCGATTCCTTTTCCTTATGCGCTCCGTACTGCATTACTTCGGGAAGGATCATCTACCGGAAGCGCTTGCGACCCTCCGGGGCCACCTGCGTGCGGGCGAGTATTTCGTGCATCAATCCGCTTGTTTCGATGAACAAAACAACGCGGATTGTCTCAATCAACTCTATGCCGACATGAACACCCCCAAGTGTTACCCCATTGTACCGGTGATGCGTGACTTACTGGAAAAGGCCGGCTTTTCGGTTGAATCCATCGAGCCCGCCCCGTCCTTGCCGCTCGATGCGCCGGAACTGGCCCGACGCTATCAGATCGACGCGGCGAACATGAGCGCGATCCAAGCCCGTCTCGCCAAATGCTTCGGCCGCATCGAGCATGTTTTCGAGCCCGCCGCGGACGGTTTCCGCGCCTGGCTGCATTACCATATCTTTGTTTGCCGGGCGACGGATTTTACCCGCTGAAATAAACGTACACGCTGATGATCAGTCCGAGGACCGCGCAGGTGTGGATCACGTCCCACTTATTCCAACTGGCCCGGGTTGCGCGACGATCCTCTGCGGTGAGGGTGGCATAAGTCAATCCTTGAATCTTCGTCTGAGCCGGCGCGCCGGTCAGCAGACTGACCCCGACGATGATGGCCGCACAGATGGCAAACAAAATAACCGAGAAATACAGGAAATTGATGGTGGCCAGCCCGTGGAGGAAAGTACCCTCGGCAAACAGACGGGCCAGGGCTTCGTTCTGCTCGAGGAGACCACCGGGCCGGGTGGCTTTGGTGCAGATTTCGCAGGCCAGGCGGAACATACCGATGAGGAAGCCGGCAATCAGCCCGCTCATGCAACCCTTAGCGTTGATGCGTCTGGAGAACACGCCGAAGAAGAACACCGCCGCGATCGGCGGGGCGATGTAGGCCTGCACGCTTTGGAGATATTCGTACAGCGTGTCGGACATCATGGTGATCAGCGGAATCCAGACCAGGCCGAACAGGACCATGGTGGCCGTCGCAATTCGGCCGACCCAGACGAGGGTGTGTTCGGAGGCCTGCGGGCGCCTCTTTTTATAGATGTCGATGGTGAACAACGTGGAGCAGGAGTTGAACACGGAGGCCAGCGAGCTCATCAGGGCGGCCAGCAGGGCCCCGACCACCAATCCGCGAAGTCCGGCGGGCAGCAAATCCCGTACCAGCATCGGGTAGGCCTGATTCGACTTGCCGGGGTCAAGGAGGCTGGGATCAAGTATTTCGGTCTTGGCCAGAGCGTAAGCAATCATGCCCGGCACAATGAACAGGAAAACCGGCAGCAATTTCAGATAGGCACCGAAGATGGTCCCGCGCCGAGCCTGGGTCTGGTTGGGGGCGGCCAGGGCCCGCTGCACGATGTATTGATCGGTACACCAGTACCACAGCCCGACCACCGGAGCGCAGAACAACATGCCCAGCCAGGGAAACTTCTGCTCCGTCCAGAGTACATTGCCGAGGGTGAGTTCCTTATTGGTGAGCGGTTTCCAGAGGTTGAACATCTCCGTGCCGCAAGCCTTGTACAACTCGTCCCAACCGCCGAGCCGGTGCAGGCCGTAAATGGTCAGCAAGATCGAGCCGATCACCAGCACGACCGTCTGGATCACCTCGGTGTAAACCACCGCCCGCAGACCGCCGAGCACCGTATAGATACCGGTGACGATCACCACGCCAATCGCCCCGAGCCAGAAGTTGCTGATATGGCCGATCAACGGTTCAGGAAAAAGGGTTTGAAAAACGATGCCCGCCGCGAACAGAGCCACGGCGATTTTGGTGAACACGTAGGAGATCAGGCTGACCAGGGAGAGGAACCACCGCGCGGCCGGCGTATAGCGTCGTTCCAGAAACTCCGGCATGGTGAAGACCAGACTGCGGCTATAGAACGGCACCAGGACCCAGCCGAGAATGAGCAGACACCAGGCGTGCAGCTCGTAATGGGCCATGGCCACCCCGTCATTGGCCCCGGTGCCGGCCAAGCCGACCAGGTGTTCCGAGCCGATGTTGGAGGCGAACAACGAGCAGCCGACGACGAACCAACCGACATTGCGGCCGGCGAGGAAGTAATCCGCCGACGAATCCTGGCGCTGGTTGATGACCCACCAGGCCACCCCCAACAAGGCCCCGAAATACAACCCAATGACAATCCAATCCCATAATTCCATAACGCCCGCCTTTCGCGTCTCAAGAACGTACCTGCGATCTGCATGACACGGCAGACTTCTCGCTTCGGCATACCGACGGCGAGGGTCGTGCATGGCTGTGCCCGGTCAACTCGGCATGGCCGACCATATCGGATTTTGGCCGAATACGATAGGTTGAGGCCGCCTCTTTTGCAACCGTGACTGGGACACTGGAAAGTGCGGTCTATTCGTTGCGTTTATGCTTGTGGCAGGGGGGGAAGGTGTTTAGCATGGGGCGTGGTATGACTATGAACGAAACATCCGCGTCATTTGATGCCGTATTGCTGATCGCCTTCGGCGGGCCGCGAGGCCGGGAGGATATCCGCCCGTTTCTGGCGAACATTCTTAAGGGCCGGCCGGTGCCGCCGCAGCGGATCGAGGAAGTGGTGCGCATTTACGAGCGGTACGACGGTGTATCCCCGCTGCCGGAGATTACTTTTCGGCAGGCCGCGGCTTTGGTTGAACGCCTCAAGCAAGGCGGGATGAATCTGCCGGTATACGTGGGGATGCGCTGCTGGCCGCCGTATCTGACGGAAACATTGAACAAGATGGCTCGCGACGGGGTGCGCCGGGCGATTGGGATCGTGGGCTCGCCGTTTCATTCGCCGGCCAGTTGTTTTGTGTACAAGCAGGCCGTCGCCGATGCGCGGCGGCAACTGCGCGAGTCGGCCGGATATGATATCGCCGTCACTTACGTGGATAGTTGGTACAACCATCCGGCCTTTATCGCCGCCCATGTCGAGCGGATTCGACAGGCGCTTGCGCAACTTGCCCCGGAAACGCGGCAAGCCGCCCGGGTCATTTTTTCCGCCCATAGTATTCCGGTGGAGATGGCTCAACGATGTCGATATCGGGAGCAGTTGGTCGAATCAGCGCGGCTGATTATGGATAATCTTACCAGCGACGACGGTAAGGGAGCGGGTAATCGACATCAGGAGCATGCGCTTGTTTACCAGAGTCGCAGCGGCCGGCCGGAGGAGCCCTGGCTGGAACCCGAGGTTTGCGCGTATCTCCGGGCCGAGCATAAAAAAGGGCTTTCGGCAGTCCTGCTTTCGCCGCTGGGTTTTCTTACCGAGCATATCGAGGTCATGTACGAACTGGATGAGCGGGCGATGGGCCTTTGTCGTGAGTTGGGCATCCCCGCCGTACGGGCGGCGGCACTGAATGATGATCCGGTGTTTATTGAGATGCTGGCCGATATTGCGCAACAAACTTTCGCGCGCTCCCGCGACGCATATTTCTTACCCATCACGGCGGTGGCCGGAACCTGAGGTCCATTTGCGAAAGCACCCATGCTCCGTAGGGGGTTCACGGCCATACGTCCTTCAAATCCTCCGAGCAGGCCGAGGGGATATTGTTGTTGAGCAGGATGTCCGGGGTCAGTTTGGCGACCTGGGCCGGTTCGAGGACGACCTTTTCCTCGTAATCGTTTTCGAAGCGGAAAATGATGAACGGCTTGTCGCTTGATTCCTTGACCAGCCGGATCAGGTGGCGGAGGTTTTTGACCGGCTCATCGTTCACGTGCGTGACCACGGACAGCGGGGAGACACCGTAGCCTTTGGTCAACCGGTGGGGCAGGATCGGGCAGACCGTGGCGACCATTTCGTCGTCCGGGTTGATGCGATAGTCGCGGATTTGTCGGGTGATCAGGCTGCCGCGCAGGCCGAGGATGGCGAAATAGCGGGCGGCCGCCTGGACCAGTTCGGAAGTCACCGGCGAAAAGACCAGCCCACCGTAAATGAAATAGGTCGGCCGCTTGCCGGCCATTCGCTGCACGAGGGTGTTACGACCGGTCACCGTGGACAGTTCGACCTCGAGGGGTTTTCCGTCACGGATCAGGTCCAGCTTGATGGTGCTGCCCGGCGGTTTGCGGGCGATGAGATAAGGCCAATCCACGCGCACGCCATCAGCGATGGAGACCATACCCAGATTATCCACGTTGACCCCGTCACACGCGGTAATCACGTCCCAGGGTTTGAGTTTATCGGCGATTTCCGGTCGATTTACCTGGTGGATGACCACGCCGGTCTGCTCGCGGGTCAGTTTGAGATAGTCGCGGATGGCCGGGTTTTCCAGGGTGGCTCCTACGGCGTCGATCTTGGGGAAGCCGTCGTATTTACCGTCGCCGGTCCAGTCGTCCAGGAAGTGGCGAATGACCTCCGCAGGGATCAGGTAGCCGATGTTCTCGGCCTCGCTGAGCTTACTAAAGACAATACCGGTGATTTTACCATCGACGATCCCCGGCCCGCCGCTATTGCCGGGGTTGATGGCCGCGTCCACCTGAATGCGCAGGGCACCCGTTTCGTAATAGTAAGCCCCGTATTCGATGCGGGAGACGACACCCTCGGTAATGGAGAGGGAATCGCCGCCGGTGGGGA
>CAYNYK010000029.1:0-22625 GCA_964401335.1 uncultured Planctomycetales bacterium | reverse complement strand
GGGGAAGCCGAGCACATTGATCTTGTCCTTGATCTTGGGCAGGTCGTCGGCCAGGGGCACGGGTTTACGATCGGCGATAGCGTCGGGCTCGTCGAGCTTGAGGGTGGCCAGGTCGCAATCCTCGGCGATGAATTCGATTTCCGCGTCCAGCTTCTCGGAGGATTCGTTGGGCTGCACGTAAATCTGCTGGGCGTACGAGACCACGTGGGCGTTGGTCAGGATCCGCCCACCCTCGATGATGATGCCCGATCCGGTGGCCTCCGATGGTTGGGTGATCTGCCAGGGCTGGAACATGTTGGGCGGGGATTTGCTGGCGAAAATCTTGACCACTGAGGGCTTGACATCCGGTCCTTCGGCTGAGGCCAGTGAGGCCAATCCCAGAACCATCATTAACACGGTCCATCGATATCCACAGTGCGCCATTCTTGTTCCGTCCTTAATTATCCAAGAAGAGGTTCGGTTCGCTTTCGCCACACCCCAGATCATCCACGGAGTGGGCCGCAAGATCAAGTCAGGATTTCAGGCATGGGATTTATTGCACGGAGATTGAAGGTTAACCGTTCCCAATGCTTTTTTTATTTGACGTGCCGGGATAGGCAGCGATTGATCTCGACTTTATAATACCGCGTGGTCATCATGAGGGTCACCGATCAGAGGTCGAATGATGTTCAGGTCAGACAGGATGCATAGCGATTCAGCGTCCACAAGGGGAAGCTGTGGTGGCCGGCTGCAGAGCGGGGGGCTGTCGCTTTGGTGGACGATGTTGACGGTGGGCGTATGGTTGACGCCAGCCGGTTGCGCCGCCCCGGTGACGCCTTATCCGGAGGCGTTGATTTCGGAGCGGCCGGCGGAACGGATCACGGCCATCAAACACGCGGCCGAGATCGGCGACCGGTCGGTGGTCACCATTCTCGTGGAACGACTGGAGGATCCCGACGAGGCGGTGCGGTTCTTCGCGATTATCGCGTTGGAAAAGCTGACCGGCGAGCGGTTCGGTTATCAATATTACGATACGGAGGTCGAGCGGGCCCGGGCCGTCGCGCGGTGGCGGCGGTATCTGGAGGAGCACCAGCCGGTGGCTTCGCGTCCGGGAGGGGGGGCGGCCTCATGAGCGGTTCCGACGAGCAGGTTTTCGGACAGCCGGTTTACCTGCAAGTGACCAGCGAAAGCATCCATATCGCCACCGTTCGGCAGGCCGTCCAGGCGGCAGCCGAGGCCATCGGGTTCGACGAGGAGGATGTTGCCGCCCTTACCCTGGCCATCAACGAGGCCATGGCCAACGTGATTCAACATGGATACCGCGGACAGCCGGGTCAGCCGATTGAGGTCGACATCGAGCCGATGCGCCGCGGGTCGGTCGTCGGTTTACGGATGACCATTCGCGATTGCTGTCCCCACGTCGATCCGAGTACCATTGTAGGCCGTGATCTGGAGGATGTTCGGCCCGGCGGGCTGGGTACGCACATCATCAAGACGGCAATGGATGAAGTGGAATACACGCAGCGCCGGCCTCGGGGCATGTGTCTAAGGATGCTGAAAATGCTTCGTAAGCCGTCGACTCCCCCCCGGCGTAACTGTGGTTCTGAGCAGGAGGATTCCGCGCATGGCCGATCATGACAATTGTGTCCGGGAAATTCGACGGGAGGGTGATGCCATCGTCGTGACCCTGGCCGGCGAAATCGATCTGCACAAGGCCCCCGAGGTACATCGGGCCCTGGTCGGCGCCTGCGAGGAAAAGCCAAAGCACCTGGTGGTGAACCTCGAACAGGTCACCTACATGGATTCGTCCGGGATCGGCACGCTGGTGGAAGTTTTCCGGCGGGTCAATGCCTACGAGGGCAAACTCGGGCTCTACGGGGTCGGCCCGCGCGTGCGCAGTCTTTTTGAAATCACGAAGCTGGATAAATTCTTCAAGATTTATCCGAGCGAGGCGGAGGCCCTGCGGGCATGAGCGAGCTGGTTCCTCAAACAAGGGTCAACTGGCTGGTGGCGGCCATTACGGCCCTGGGCCAGGCCGTCATCAACGGGGCGCGGCACACCCGTCATCAAATTCGCTACATCGGCGGGCTGGGCTATCTGTTGTATGACATTGGCGCATGGATGCTGCGTTGTCTGTTCGTTCCACGTTTGAAAATGGGCTGGCCGGCGTTGGCTTCGCAGATGGTCCGCGTCGGCGTACGGAGTATCGGCATTATTGTGCTGGTGCAGGCATTTATCGGCGTGATCCTCGCCCTGCAACTGGCCCCGACGCTGGAAGCCTATGGGCAACTGGAGCGTGTCGCGGATGTCGTGGGTATCGCCATGTTTCGCGAACTGGGTCCGTTGCTGGCGGCCATCGTGCTCAGCGGCTTTGCCGGGGCCTCCATCGCCGCCGAGATCGGCGCGATGGTCGAGGCGGAGGAAATCAAGGCCCTGCGTGCCCATGCCCTGAATCCCATCCGTTTTCTGGTCATGCCGCGCTGCCTGGCCACGGTGATCATGCTGGTCGGGTTGACCGTTTTGTCCGATGTGGTCGGAGTACTCGGCGGGATGATAACCAGTTGGCTGGTACTCGACATTGGCCCGCGCAAGTACCTGTACTTTACCCAGGTCGCTCTGGTCTATAAGGATTTTTTCACGGGACTGGTCAAGGCCGGCGTTTTCGGGCTGCTGATTTCCATCATCGCCTGCCATGAGGGCCTGACCGTCAGCGGGGGTGCGGTCGGGGTCGGGCGGGCCACCACGGCGACCGTGGTCAAGTCGATCGTCGTTTTGATCGCGACCGATTGCGTGTTTACCACAATGTTCTATCTGTTCAAGTTGTAGGGTCGGGGCATGGCGGAGACAGCTGCGGATATTCCGGATAACGTGGTGATCGCCGTGCGGGACCTGGTGATGACCTTTCCCGACCCCGATGGCCGGCCGGTGCGCGTGCTGGACGGCGTAACCTTCGATGTCTATGCCGGCGAAACCCTGGTGATCATGGGCGGATCAGGTTGTGGAAAGAGCACGCTGTTGAACTGTCTGATCGGCGAGCTGCGGCCGAGCGAGGGTCATATTTACTACCGGACCAAGGGCATGGATCAGCCGGTTGATCTGCGGGACATGGATGAGAAACACCTGAACGAACTGCGCAAGCGGTTCGGCATCTTGTTTCAAAGCGGGGCGCTATTCAATTCGATGACCGTGGCCGAGAACGTCGCCCTGCCCCTGAAAGAACATTCGTACGTCGATCCGTCGATCATCGACATTGTGGTGACCCTCAAGCTTCAACAGGTACACATGCTCGAGCATCGGGACAAGATGCCCGCCCAACTATCCGGTGGACAGAAAAAACGCGCCGGGCTGGCTCGAGCGACCGCTTTGGATCCGGAAATTCTGTATTACGACGAACCGTCGGCCGGGCTGGATCCGGTGACCTCGGCGGCCATCGACCAATTGATGATCGACCTGTCGAAGAAGCTGCACGTCACCTCGGTGGTGGTGACTCATGAGATGGATTCGGCCTTTCGCATCGCCGATCGCATGGTCATGCTGGACCGCGGACGGGTGCTGAAGATCGGCCGGCGAAAGGATTTCGAGGCCATTCGCGATGCGTTACCGGAGCATTTGGCCGACGATGACGAGCGATTGATCCATCAGTTTCTCCGCGGCGATCCGGAAGGTCCGCTGACCAAGGCCGACGGGACCAGCGAATACGAAAAGTTAATTATCGAGGGTGAATAAAGGACGTGATGATCGTAACCTTGATAGCCATGACGGAGGGACAGAGAGATGGAGAGACGATGTGACGGAGGGAATGATCGGCTTGCTGAATCTCTCAATCTCTCGGTCCTTCCGTCTCTCCCTCGGGAGCCCCGGTGGTAGATATACTTATCAATAAGACCCATGGACGGATGAAGCCTAATCGGGAGTAGACCATGCCCGCGGAACGAAACGCTTTCAAACTTGGCCTGGCGATGATTCTGTTTTTCGTGCTCTTTATCGTGGTCCTTGGCTATCTTGCTCCCAAGGGCGGCGGCGACCTGCCTTTGTGCGTGCGTTTTCCCCACACCCATTTCGTCACCAAGCTTCAGCCGGGTGCCCAGGTGACCTGCGGGGGATTGCCGGTCGGCAGCATCGAAAAAGTCGAACTACGCACGGCCAAGAACGAAGTGAGCGGATATGATGAACTCTTTACGATCATCACCTGCCGGGTTCAGTCATCGCTGGGTTTACGCAAGGATTGCGATATCCGGCCGGCCGAGGCCCTGCTCGGCGGTATGGGAGAACTGATCATCAAGGATCGAGGGCTCGGCGAGCCGCTGAAAGCCAACGATATCATTGACGGAGTGACCGTCGCCAGCATCGACGATCTGAAGGATAGCCTTGCCGGGCAACTGAACGCCGACGATCCCTCCAGCCTGCTGGCCTTGATTCAGGCCCAGTTGAAAGGGGAGGATCCTAAAAGCGCCATCGGCCGCGTCCTGGCGATTCTCGACGATCTTCAAGCCGTCAGCCGTAGCATCCGCAACGAATTCGCTCCGGAGGAGAAGCAAGCCCTGCTGGCCAAACTGCATTCCATTTTGGGTAACGTCAACGAATTGACCCACAGCCTGCGTATGGAACTGGACCGTTCCAGCGACCAGGCCGCCATCACCAAGATCAATGATATTCTCAATTCACTGAACCAGGCCCTGCGTACCGCGGCCGAGATGCTGGACTATAACCGTGATCCGATCAACGAAACCATCAAGCACGTGCGAGCCACCACGGAAATCCTGGAGGGGCAAATCATCTCTCAAATCGCCCGCCAACTCGATCCGACGGAGGCCGCCGGTCTGCTGGCCAAGGTACATGTGGCCCTTGATCGACTGAACGGCTCACTCAAGGATATCCAGGATATTTCCGCTACCGGGCGCAAGGTTATCGTGCTCAACGCCGAACGATTCAATCAAATCATCGGGAATTTCAAGGAAACCTCGGACCACCTGAAAGCGACCAGCAAGGAACTTCGGCGGAACCCTTGGCGGCTTCTGTATCAACCGACGTTGGCCGAGGCCGAGCAGGCTAATCTGTATGATTCGGCCACGGCGTTCGCCGAGGCGGCCACCCGGCTGGACGACGCCATTGAACGCCTGCAGGCGTTGCACCAGAACGGCGGAGGAACTCTCGCGGCCGATGACCGACAGTTAACCGAGATCATCGAGCATCTGCGCAACACCTTCACGCGGTTTCATCAGGTGGAGACCGCCTTATGGCAGCAGTTGAAGATCAAATGATCCATCACGTAAGCCAGCCTTGGTATCTCCGCGTTTCGCGCGGGCGAATCCGTGCCCCCGTGGTGAATTATCCGGCCTTGCGTTGCTTGCGGGCCAGCTCCTCCAGACGGGACAATTGGCCGCGAAGGGCCTCGGCCTGGGGGCTCAGGGGGTATTCGGAAATGATATGCTTGGCCAAGGTCAGGGCCTCCCAATATTTCTGGGCGGCCATGTATTCCTTGTATTGCCTCTCGAAGTCCTGGCGCACCTGAATGTCGGCGTTGGCCTCCAAGGTCTCCATCTGGGCGCGCAAGACATCCGAATCCGTTCCCGTGGGAAAGATTTCCAGAAACCGCCGGGCGGATTCAAGGGCCTTGATCCAATCACGATTGTTAACGTATTGCTGAATCTCCTCGTGGCTGCGCTGGCGGTGCTCTTGCAGGTATTTTTTCGTGCGCTCCTCGACGTATTCCTTGAGATCGCGGGCGACATCGGCCTCCGGGTATTTTGCGGCCAATTCCTTGACCATGCGCTGGGCCTCGTCGTACTGGTCCAGGCCCATCAGGTCCTCGACCTCGGCCGAGACCTTGTTGATTTCGGCATCGCGGGCCACCAGGGCCGCCTGTTCGAGTTTTTCCTGGGTCTGCTTGATCTGATCATTGGTACCGAACCGTTCCAACAGGCTGTCCAGTTCCTCGCGGGCTTGCTGGAATTCTCCGATGGAGATGAAATGGTCGGCCGCCGCCAAGCGCTGATGGAATTCCTTTTTCACCAGGTTCTTGAAACGTCGATTGCGGGCGGTCTCGGGTAATAGCAGGATTTCCCGGATATCCTGAAGCAGTTTGACGGATTCGGTTGGATCGACCAAGGCAATGGTCTCATTGGAAACGTCTCCCTGGTTATTGGCCAGGGTGTCGGCCAGGGCGGTTGTTCGCTGATCGATGGCGGAGAGATTCCGGGTCAGCGAGCGCATCCGACGCAGCAAGGCAAGGCTGGCCAAGGTCAAGCTGACCCCGCTCAAACCAATTACCAGCAGTCCGGCCAGGGCGATCACTCCCAATCCCAGAGTCTGCTGTTCGCGGTTACGCAATAGAACGGTACCGGCGAAAAGCCCGACCAGCGTAATCAGGGACATGGCGATCAAGATCGAAATCAGACCATAGGAAATCAACGGGGAGGGGTTCCTGTTGCCGCTGATCGTGTCTCCCGAACGACGTTTCATTTTCGCTCCCGGCGTACCCAAAGAATTACGTAATCTCGTCCTCGTGGGTGGATTCCCCTTCCTCCGGCAGGCGGTGCATCGCCCACACGTCCTCGGCCGGGGTGGGCGGTCGCGGTTCTCGCAACAGCCAGGCGCGAAAACGGCGACTCCAGCGGATCCAGGCCAGACTTCCGAAGGCGAAGATAATGACCAACACAATCAAGGCCAACAGGGCCCTCTGCATGGCCTGGGCGAGGGCCAATTTGCCCTTTTCCTCGCTTGTGATCGGTTGCGTTGAAACGGGCCGCGGACCCGATTCGCCGTGCCGAGCCACAAGAGTCGTCAGGGCGGTGATCACCAGTATCCCGCTCAGCAAAAAAAGAATGGTCGCGATGCGCCGTCGGCCTTTTTCGTCATTATCGGCCATAATTGTATCCTTGCGGTGCGCCACCATCGGCGCAAATTCCGATCCTCGGGCGCATGCAAAATAACTTACTATCTTACCAGCCGAGGTCTCGGCGGGGCAAATTCTCACCTGCCCGGCGGAATTGTTCCAGAAGCTCTTTTTGCTTCTCTGTCAAAGACGCAGGGGGGACGATTCGCACGACGGCATATAAATCGCCGGGCGGTTTACCTCCCGCCGGTCGGACCCCGCGACCCCGGAGCCGCAGCCGGGCCCCGCTGGGTGTACCCGGCGGAACGGTCAAGAGCGTCCGGCCTTGCGGGGTGGGAATGTCCACTTTGGCGCCCAGAGCGGCTTCGGTAATGGTTAGAGGTAAATCAAGGTAAAGATCGTTGTCCACCCGCCGGTAATAAGGGTGGGGCCCTATGTGGCAGACGATGTAGAGATCACCGGTCTGCCCGCGCCGTCCGACGCGACCCTTACCGCGAACACGGATGCGTTGTCCGTCGGCGACGCCGGGGGGGATCTTCACCTGGATTTTGCCTTGTCGATCGAGGGTGACTTCGACGGTGGTCCCATGCAAGGCTTGCTCGAAACTGAGATTCAGGGGGTGGACGATGTCCAGATCGGATGCCTCGGTCTCCCGCTCTGCGCCGCGGGCGCTATGCTGTTGGAAGAATTCCTCGAAAATGTCCGGCCCGGGGGCGCGTCGGCGTCCCCCGGTATGGCCGGCGAAAACATTAAACAGTTCGTCCAGATCGTCGATGGGGATGTCCGGTCCCCCACCGCTTTTCCAGGTGTAAACCCGCTGTCCAGCCGGTCCGCTCCGCCAGCCGCCCTGCGCATCGGCCCCGCCCATCCCCACTCCGGCGTGTCCCCATTGGTCGTAAGCTTTTCGTTTCTGCGGATCGCTCAGGATTTCGTAAGCCTCCTGAACCTCCTTGAATCGCTCCACCGCCGATTTATCGTTTGGATTGTGATCGGGGTGATACTGTTTGGCCAGCTTACGATACGCGCGTTTGATCTGTTCGACGGCCGCCGTTCGCGGTACCCCCAGGATCTCGTAATAATCACGTTTGGGCATCGCTCGACTCACCACTTTCCGTTAAAGAAGCAATTATAGATTTGCTCCCTGCCCGGTTGCAATAGAGCCGAACGGCTTTTACGATCGACCAACCATGACGCGTACCGGAACCATCACCGTCGCGGCCGGACAAATTTCCGCCCGGCTGATGAACGAGGCGGCCGCCACCTTGGCGGAGGTTGATGAAACCATCGCTTCGGCTGCCGAGCAAGGCGCCGAATTACTTGTCCTGCCCGAATGTGCCTACCCCGCTTACCTGCTCGGCTCGATCGGTTCCTACCGGGCCGGCGATCACCTGTCCAGCGTCGCTTTTCTTGAATGGCTTCGGAACCAGGCCGCCCGGCGGCACCTGCACATCGTTTGCGGGTTTGTCGAGGACACCGGTGATCGTTTGCATAATGCGGCCGTCCTCATCGACGATCAGGGATGTATTCTCGGGCAGGTCCACAAGCGTTTCTTATGGCACACCGATCATGCATGGTTTACTCCGGGCACGGAGATCCGGGCGGTCGACAGCCGGCTTGGCCGTATCGGCATTCTGATTTGCGCCGATGCCCGTGTACCTGAAATCGTCGCTACCTTGGCCGCCGATGGGGCTGAGCTATTAGCCATGCCGACCTGCTGGATCAACACGGCCCGCCAACCGGGACAATTCGCCAATATTCAGGTGGAATTTCTGATCGAGGCCCGGGCCCGGGAGTTTTCTATACCTTTTGTCTGTGCCGACAAGTGTGGCCAGGAACTGCCCCCCATCGGCTATGTCGGCCAAAGTCGCATCGTTGCGGCCGACGGCGCCTTGCTGGCCGAAGCCCCGGCTGATCGGCCGGCGGTCATCGTCGCCGATATTCAACCCCGACCAGCACGGCCGTCATTTATCAGTGAACCGTGCCGGGCACGTCTGCTGGACGCACGTCCCACCCCGATGGCCAGGAGACGCCGGCCCAAGCGAATAACCGTGGCGGTTGTTCCCGGAAATATCGCAAAGCAACGTGCTACCGAGGCCTCCGCGAGGGCCTGGTGGGAATCGTTTCGCGGCTGTGGAGTAAATCTGCTCATATCGGATATTGAGCAGCAGGATCGCGCGGAGCAACTATTCAGGCTGGCTCGCGCATTCGATATTCATGCCGCCTTGTCCGCTTCATGTGCGGAGGTCTTTGACCTCGGGCCGGCAAGGGTTGGTTGTCTTGTTGGTCAATCGATCCATGGATTTGCTCCCGCTCGGGCTTTGGCCTTGGATGGGGCGGAAGTCTTGCTGGTATTTGACATGCCCGACGATCTGGCCCTGCTGCGTACACGAGCGGCGGAAAACCGCGTTTTCCTGCTAGGGGTAACCCAGCGGACAGCGGTAATTATCGGACCTGGCGGAGAGATTCTGGCAAGCTGCGATAGGGAATCACCGATCGAGATAGTTCTGGAAATCGATTTGTCCGAAGCTGCCGAAAAGCTGGTGGCTCCCGAAACGGACATTTTTGTCCAGCGACAGCCACGCTTTTTTCGATTATGAAGCTATTATACCAAATTCGTGGTGCAAACCGACAACAGTTGGCTTCCATGGCTCGATAGGTTACATTAGAACCCATGCGTTGGATGATTGCGCCAAGTCTGCTGTTGATCGTCTCAGGTTGTGGCCTGATCGAGGGAATTCCCTGTCCGGATGAGCCTATGGAGGGCGAGCCGTTCTGGTGCAATACACATCGGCTGCGAAACCAGTATCAGGAAGTATATTGTCCGGATACCCTCCCGCCGCCTAACTGGGTCGATCCGGAAACGGGCATCGTCTTTGGGGCTGTGGCGAATTTGAATATCTATCATGGTTCGGACAAGTGCGTCCGGGGCAACGGTGGAATCCTGCATACGCTGGATTATGATTCCGACACGATAGACATGCTTATTGCCCTCGGTGCCGAGCCGGAAGCCTTAACTCCTGGTATACAATGTTGTTACGACAGTGAAACCAACGAATTGACCGATTCGGGAACTTTTGATTTCCAGACTCCACCGAATCCGTTGGCCTTTCTCTTTTCTCCGATCAAGGCTATTCTCGCCACAATCAGACACGTCACCGTGGATATCTGGCCTTTTGGTGAAATCTGGGGTTATCAATTCCCTGCCCCAAGCACCAGGCCTTCCTCGTAAATGCCGGCTGTATTCCGTTTATTCCGTTTGTATGGTTTGTGACGAATCATGCGGCCGTATCAGATTTGCCTCCCCCAAAAAAAAACGAAAAATTAATAATGTTTATACCATTTTTTACTTGCATTATACTTAAATGCCGGTACCATAGGAGCTACGGGGTCAAGAAGCGAAAGGCGCGACGTTTTCGCGCAACTCTTATCTGTATTCCGGGGAAAGAATCAACATAGGACGATTCGCGGGTCCGTGGGAAAAGCGTTCTTCGTTTTGTTTTTCCTTAGCCGCGGGGTCATGACTTGTTTCATGGGAGCAAAGGCCACTCATGAAGAAAAGTACCGTCTAATCGTCAAATACCTTGGCGATATTGCCAAGAGTATGTTTGAAAAGAATCGGATTAAAAAAGGTGGATTCGAAAATGCAATTGAACATCCATCTGACACGCCGTGCGATCGGCGCGGCACTATTGTGCGGGCTGCTGGTTCCGATCGCCTCGGCCGCTCCGCTGGAGAACGGCGGGTTTGAGACGGGCGATTTTTCCGGATGGACGCTGAGCCAAAGAGACCAAACCAGATCCTTTATTGGCGGAGCGGCCAGCCCGCCTCTTCCAATCGAGGGCGATTATTTCGCCGGTCTGGTCGCCGACGTGGAACCCTGGACCGAGCTGTCACAAGTCATTGATCTGGGTATCGGCGACAGCCTGGAGGGCTATGCGTATTACGATAGCATCTGGCAAGACAATTCACAGTCAGCGTATGTGCGCGTCTATGACAGCTCGAATAACCTGGTGGATACACCGTGGTCGAGGAGTTCGGCGGGCAGTTCGACCTGGGAATCCTGGTCTTTCACGGCGGGTGTCACGGGTACCTTTAAGCTCGTTCTGGGTATGCGTGAACCGACGGGTACCACGATGCACAACCAAGCTTATTTTGACGGTATTGCCTATAAGCCATTTCCCGAGCCGGCGACGCTGGGATTGCTTGCTTTGGCCGGGTTGGCGTTATTGAAACGTCGAGGTTTGTCCTAATTTTGTGTCTGCGCTTGCTTGCCGAAGGTTCGGCCGGCCGCAGTATTGTAAAAAGAACGAGCGCGTCCTCCGGTAGCTTTTAACTCAAGGGGTATATGAAAATGCAGCGAGTGAACAAGTTTTTCCGAGCGTTATGGGTGGTGGCAGCGTGTGGTTTACCGGTTGCCGCCGTTTGGGCGGATACCTTCGGGACGGGATCGAATGAATTTACCATCGATTTCGTAACCATCTCGGGGGCGACCAACCCTACCAGTGGGTACGGCATTGTCCAGAACGACTACCGTATAGGTAAATTCGAGATCACCAACGACCAGTGGAGCAAGTTCAAGGCTGAACTGGGTCTGGCGGTAACAGGCAATCCGGCGAGCGCCTATGACGCGGAACCGTACTGGATGGGTGCGAACGTACCGGTCAATAACGTGAGTTGGTACGAAGCGGCCCAATTCGTCAATTGGCTCAACACCAGCAGTGGATACCAGGCGGCCTATAAATTTACCGGCACGCAGGGGACAAGCAGTTATTTCCTCGGCGTCTGGGATGCCTCGGAAGCGGCCGGCGGAACGAACCTCTACCGCCATAAGGACGCGTTCTACTTTCTGCCAAGCGATGACGAATGGGTCAAGGCGGCGTACTGGAACGGTGCAAGCCTCCAGACCTATGCGACCAAACCGGGCGATACGCTGCAGAAGGGCGATGGCGTCAGTGGAACAGGGTGGAACTATGGCAACGCCCTGAGCCCTTCCCAGCCGTGGAACGTTGGTAGCGGGAGTGAGGAACTCAACGGCACGTTCGACATGATGGGCAATATTTGGGAGTGGGTGGAAAGTCCTTTCAACGACCCTAATTTCGGAACCGATTCACGTCGCATCCAGCGCGGGGGGGCGTATCTCCATGACAGCAGCATTCTCGCAATTTCTTACCGGGGCAACCCCTACCCCTACGGCGAGAGCAACACCTATGGGTTTCGGGTGGCCTCAATGGTGCCTGAACCGGCGACGCTGGGCTTGCTGGCCCTGGGCGGGTTGGCGTTCTTGAAGCGACGACCTCTGGCATAACGTATCAAGGCGTGGTTCAGCCAATCGTTCGGACGATGACCAGGTTTAACGGAATTCGCGTTTGGACAGCAATGAGACCAATAACAAGGAGTGTGTGAAATGCTTCCGAAAAGCACGTTCGGCAAGATCGTCTATCTGGCTATCGGATGTTTTTCTCTCGTCCCGGTCGTCTCGGGTTTCGATATCGCATGGAATAATATCGATGGCGGCTCATTTCATGACGGCGATAATTGGGATCCCCAGCAGGTTCCCGGCCCGGACGACCATGCGATTTTCGATCTGATGGCGGGTTCTCCGTACACGGTCGATTTTTCCGAAGGAGCCGCCACCAATCAACAGGCCTCGGTTTACAACGATACCCTGATCCTCGATCTGGCCGGGTCAACGTATAGCCTCACCGGAGTCGGCGGCTACGGCCTGGCGGTGGGAGTGAACACCGCCGACATGGCCGATCTGTCCTTGACCGGCGGCGGTACGGTAGCTTGCGCCAATAGCGGCGTGTTGGGCATGCTGGAGGGGGCCAGCGGGTTCATGGTCGTCGAAGGTGCAAACACCCTCTGGAGGATGTACGACGAAAACGACGCCGTATCACCTTGGCGCGATTTGTACGTGGGACAAGAGGGCCTTGGTGAATTGACGGTGCGCGACGGCGGGCGGGTGGAAACGGGGCAGGGTTGGGCGGGGGCGTGGGACCAGGCTTTGGGGATCGTCAGGGTCCAGGACGGCGGCGAGTTTTACGTCGACGGTCTGTTCCGCGTAGGGGCTTACGGACAGGGAGAGTTGTACGTCGAGGCGGGGGGAGGGGCCGAGATGGGCTACTGCCGGATGGCCGAATACAGCTATTCCACCGCGACGGCCGAAGTGATGGGCGGCGGCGCGGTGTGGGAGATAACTAACCAGGCGGTGAACGAAAACCTGATCGTGGGCGACGGCGGCATGGCCGATCTTTTTGTGGGCAATGGCGGGTTGCTGACGGCGCAACGCGATATCGTGGTCGGCGCCCAGGATGAGTCCCTGGGGCAACTGTCCGTTGGTGCAACCGAAGGGCAGCCACAGGGCGGTAACGTCCTATGCTCCGGTCTAATCGTGGGCCGTGACTATGGCAGCACGGGCTTTGTGAATGTCAATGCATCCGAAGGATCCACCAGTATGGTAATGATCGGCCGCGATTATCTGACCGGACAGGTCATCATCGGGCAGGATGGTATGGGGTCGCTGGGTATTGGTCCGCATAGTGAAGTCCTGCTCCCCGCGTTCCGCTATGACGCCGAACATCCCGAGTGGGTCAGTAGTGCCTGGTTGACCATTGGCGCAGGGGCGAGTTCATCCGGAATAGTAACCATCGACGGAGAGGGAGCCCTATTGCACATCGAGTGTGCCCCTCTGACTGTGGGAGGGAATAGTACAGATGCCGCATTAGCCGTCACCAACGGGGGCAAGTTGCTCATGGACAACGGCGAACTCTGGGCGGCAACAGGCTTCAACTCCTCCGCGATGCTTTTCGTGACCGATGGCGGGGTCATTGACGAGACCAGCCCGTACGCATCAGTAATCGGCGGATTGGGTAAGGCGGAAATGTACATCTCCGACAGTCGGAGCGATCCAGTGTCGCCGACAGTCGCGCGTTTTTCGCATCTTATTCTGGGCCAGGAGATTCTGGGCGAAGGCCTGGTGGAGGTCTCGGCGGCCCGGTTGGAGGTCGCCGGAGATCTGATCGTGGGCCAGTTGGGATCGGGGACGTTGAATTTGCGTCCTTCGGGCAAACCCGCGGGCATCGCGACGGTCGGTACGGTGGATGCGGAGACGGTCCCGGCGGGTGAACTGCATGTCGGACCCGACGGATTGCTGGGCGGAACGGGTCTGATTCTGGGAGATGTGGTCTGCTCGGGGAGTTTCGTCAAACCGGGCGACCGCTTCAGCCCGCTGACCATCGACGGCGATTACCGACAAATAGACGACGGCAACCTGCTGATGTCGATCTTTCGCATGGGGGCCTCCTCGTATCGAAATACGCGGTTGAACCTCGTCGGTACGGGTAACGTGACCCTTGACGGCGGAGGATTGATCCTGGCGTTCAATAACTACTTTCCTCAGGAAGGCGATACCTTCGATATCATCACTTTTACCGGCAGCATCCTGACGCCCGAAGTCGACTGGTTTGACAATGTGTGGATCTGGGGGCTGGATGCATACGGGAAAGCGGAGGACTGGCGGTATCACTTCGATTTGATCGGGAACGGAACGGGTAGCGGCATCCTTCGGGTGGTCTGGGATAACCCGGTTCCCGAGCCGATGACGCTGGGCCTGCTGGTCCTGGGTGGATTCGTGTTGTTCAAGCGGCGAGGTTCGGCTTGATACTTCCCCGCATGGTTGCCGGGGAAGTCCGGCTGGATGCGGGGATTGATTAAAGGTTGTTTTTTAGCAAAAAGGTGTACACGGAAGAAAGGAGTGAGCGAAAATGCTTCGAAACAAAACTTTGGTTTGTTTGATCTGTTCGTTAGCGATGGTGTTCATGGGAGTTGTTCCATCGGTTTTCGCGATGGTCGCCGAGGGGCCGGCTACCTATGGAAATGAGCCATACGCGTGGATCGAGGCGGGATCTTACGAAACGGAGGAGAAGGTTCTTTTTGATGAAGCCACTTTCGACTGGACGTGGGGACCATCCCCCGTCGTCGGGTCGGCCTACAGCCTGGCCGACATTCGGCAGGGCGAATCCGGCACCACCAAGGCCCGCAGCACGATTTATTACCATGATCCTTACGGCTCTGAAAGCCTTTCGATTGCCGCCGCGGCGGAGACGTGGAAGCCTTTTGTCGTTGCTTCGGATACCCTGCCGGCGGGCACTCCGGTCAACGTAACCTTAAGTATCTCCTATACCGGCACCCTGCAGGCTCTGGAAAGCGTACCGGATAAGTATGCTTACGCCTCCGCCGAAGGGAGCATGAAGCTTTTTGACAACACGAGCGCCCTGCTGGCCAGCCGCTCCGGCGAAGCCGAAGTGGAATGCGAATTGATTGGAGATCAATGGGAATTTATCACCGAGGCGATCGGTGCGTGGGAAGGTTTGCTCACGGAAAAAACCGACCTCAACAACCATCCGATCTACGAGCTTGCATATACGGAAGATATCGTCTTCAACGCGATCATCGGGGAAACATACTGGTTGTGGTTTGACCTGGGCACCCGGGCTAACAGCTCGGCCGGAAGCAACCTGGGCTGGGAAAACAGCCAGACGTTCGCGGAAGCCGACTTCTCCAATACCGGAAGCTATCTGCTCAGCAGCCCCGCGGACGTGCGGTTCGTCATTGTTCCCGAGCCGTTGACGATCGGTATGTTGATGCTGGCCGGGCTGGCTGTCCTTCGCCGGTGTCGAAGGGCCTGATACGGACAACTCCGTTTATGGTCGTTCACAATTAACCCGGATAATTCACCACGGAATCTCGCCCTTGGCGGAGCTCGCCACGGCGGAGCCTCGCCACGGCGGAGCCTCGCTTTAGCGGGTCTCCGTGGTAAAACTCGATGAATAATCCGGGATAGGAATATTACATCAGCTAGCTCATTGGTTCTCCTCCTTGAAACAAGGGGATGCCACCAGGCCCGAAAAAGCCGGCACACCCCCGCGTCGGCGGTCATCGCCCCCATGTCGAAATGACGCGGACCACTCCGTTTTTCGCTAACTCGCTCGCTTGCTAACTCGCTCACTCGCTAACTTGCTCACTTACTCACTTGCTCCCTTACCCACCACGACACATTTCAAAACATATTCCAAGGTTTCCTACTCCGGTATGGGATCGCTTCGCCGAATAAGGGTTTTATTTTCCCAGACGGCCGTGTCAGTGGCCGGGTCGTAGGTCAGGATGCGATCCGCGCTGCCGGGGGCGGGCGGCATGTCGATCCTGGGCAGCCAGCGGCGGTGTTCGGCGATGATCGGCGCGTATCGCGGGTTGCCGGCCAGGTTGGTCCATTCGTTCGGGTCGGCCTGCATATCGTATAACTCCTCCGTGCCGTCGGCGTAGCTGATATATCGATAGCGTTCGCTGCGGACGGCGTGGTTACCCTGGTTGCGCGTGGAGATGGCCGGGCGGGCGCGCGGCGCGTCGGGATCGCGCAATTGCGGCACGAGGCTGATCCCTTCCAGATCGTCACGCGGAGTCAGGCCGCACAATTCGACCAGCGTGGGATAGATATCCAGCAGTTCGGCCGGTTTTCCACAGCGACCACCGGCCCGAATGCCGGGGCCGGCGAAGATCAACGGCTCACGCGTGGAGCGTTCCCACAACGTGTTCTTGCCGGTGACGCCCTTCTCGCCCAAGTGATAGCCGTTGTCGCTCCACACCACGACCACGGTATTGTCCGCCAGGCCGGTTTCGTCGAGGGCCGCAAGCAACCGCCCGATCTGCGCATCCATGAAGCTGGTACACGCCAGATAGGAACGCACCAGATTGCGCCATTGATGGTTTTCCTTGATCCACCGCAGCCGCGGCTCCGGCAAGTACCATTGCAGATACCACGAAAAACGCGGCGTATCGTCGCGATCGTCGGCCTTGACCGGCGGCAAGACGCTATCGTCGTCGGGGTACAGATCGAACCACTGTTGCGTGGCGTAGCACGGTACATGCGGCATGCAGAATCCGACGGCCAGGAAAAACGGCTTGTCCCTGGGCATTTTCTTGAGCTGCTCGATCGCCCAGTCGGCCACGATGTAATCCTGCTTGTCCTTGTCCTCGTGCGGGAAGGTTCCCCAATCCATCGCGGGGTGGTCGCCCATCGGAGTGGGCGGAATAAGCTTCTTGGGCGGCGTGGCCCCGACCCCGCCCGGCGGCCCCCACACATCGAACTCGCGCAGGTTCTGCGCGCGGCCGCCAAAGCCGCCGTGGTACACCTTGCCGGTCGTGAATGTCCGGTAGCCGTGGGCCTTGAAGTGCTGGGGGAGGGTAACACGGTCCCTGCATGACTCGACCTGCCGAAAACAAGGGGCCAGGCCGTAAATGCCCGTAGTGGAGGGTCGCAAACTCAGCATCAGACTGGCCCGCGAGGGATTGCACAACGTACTCTGGCAATGGGCGTTGAGCATCACGGTGCCGCGTTCCGCGAGCCGATCCATGTGCGGCGTCTTGACCAATGGATGGCCGCCCAGCGTGCCCACCCAGTCGTTCAGGTCGTCGATCGCGATGAACAGAACGTTCGGCCGCTTCTGCTCGTCGGCAGCTTGTGCGTCCGACGCATACAGCAGGCCGATCCAACCGGCAAGAATAACAAATAAATACCTGGACATGATGGTATCCTCCGTACGTGCGATCCGTTGGGCATCGTATATTCCGTGGTCCGCCTGTCAACGTTCACGAATTCCCATCTGAGCCATCAACAGACGATCACCGAGAAGAAGGGCGGGAAAGGCGGTATCTCGGTTCGCCGGAAGAGGGTCGGAGAACGTAATGAGCATCCTCCGAATACCAATTATTGCTCCGGTATAACGGGGGCACTTCATTGAATATCCGCTTGAAACAACCAAAAACCTGAATCATCATAAAACTCTTCGACTTGTAAACCTCTTAATATGTAATCCATGGATGGCGGGTGAATATGGGGGCCGCTTTTCCGATCAATACATGGTAAAATTAAGTAGACATGGCACGAATATACTTGGAAACGAGTTTTGTAAGCGCGTGTGTCTCGCAGCGCACGGATGTTGGCAGCCTTTATCGAAAGGAGGCAAGTCTGCGCTGGTGGAATGAGCAGGCACCAAAGAGCGAGCTTTATATTTCGGTATGCCTGGAGTTTGGTTTGGTACCACCGCGCATTCTTCGCCCCGATGACTTACTGGAGGTGGCCTATGAGTAGGTCGAATAATGAAGGCCCTTGGCAAAATGCAATCGTCGACGAGGTGCGCCGCATCCGCGAGGCAATCGACGAAGAAGTCGGGCATGATGTGGAGAAGCTCGCTGACAGGGCGCGCAAGATCGGCGAAGAGTACCGTCGCACCCACAAAAGCAAGGCCGCGGACCTGCATGCACATCAAACATCATCCTTGGGCGGTTAGGCCATTCTCCAAATCCATGCGAGCCGTGGCTGGATACCGATTCCGCAAGATTTTTACAAATTTTTTTTTGGGGGGCGGCGGTTCGTCGTCCGGGCTTGCCGTTGTTGACCGGCGACAGGCCAATACCAGCCGGCTACTTATGTGGGTTAATTCATCGACTCTTCCGCACCGAAACTAGAGCGTACGGCACCCACAAACGAGGTTGCTATCATCGAATCAAGTTGCTCATCCCCGATACGCCCAAACGTAAGCTCCAGGTGTCTGTTCTCTATGGTTTCGACCTTTACCAATCCTTAAGCAAACGCAACGTGACACATCAATACTCACAGCCCCGTATCGCTCGCAACCTTCCGTATTTCCAATATTTACAAACGTTTTATGTACGCAGCCGTTTCATTTTCCTATACCGTTTTCATGTTCATGGTGTAGTTGTTTTCGATCACCGGTATCGGTCCGGCCGTTGATCCCCTGATAGGGGTATACCGTCCGCTTAAGGCGGGTTTCAATCGGTTATTTCTAGTGGCCGACAACCCGCGAATTATTGCAGCGATTTCGGCCTATCAACACCGGATCGAAAGGTCTCGCGGTCCGGCAAGCCGCGGCCGCACACCCCGGCCGAAACGGCCCGAAAGCGACGTAAAAAAACCAATGTTTTCAGGGGTTTTCTCTGGACGGGGCTTGTAAAAGCCTATATATTCAAGGCAAATCGGGCCTATGGTCGGCCCGAGAATTAAACAAGGAGGTTTATATGGCTGCAAGTAAGAAGATGTCCAAATCAGCGATTGCCGCCGCGTTGGCGGAAAAAACCGGCATCGCCAAGAAACAGGCCGTGGTTTTTCTGGATGAACTGGCGGAATTGGCCTATAAAGAAGCCAAAAACAGTTTCACCCTCCCCGGCCTGGGCAAGCTGGTGTTAGTCAATCGCAAGGCGCGCATGGGGCGCAACCCGGCCACGGGCGAGGCCATCAAGATTCCGGCGAAGAAGGTGGTCAAGTTCCGCGTGGCGAAGGCCTGCAAGGACGCGATCCTCGGCAACGGATCGAAGAAGCCCAAGAAGAAAGGCGCCAAGAAGTAATCACCAAAGCCTGAAAGCCTTGCGCCAGGCGCGTTAGACGGCCAACAGAATGTGTCTGGTGACACAGGATTGCTTACGATTGTGTTGCCTGCACAAATCGCCGCGGGTTTCCGATGGAGAAGCTCTATGGAACCTCGCGGCGATTTTTTTGCGTGCCTGATTTACGCAGGATTCTCAGTTTTGTTCGGTCAACTTGGCGTTTGAATCGGAGGATGCCTCGACCTGGAAAGGACTGGTAAATCCTTTGATCTCACATAAGGCGGAAATAATTTCCCGAAAGCGGGCAAAGTGGTAACTATCGATGCGTTGCCGCCGCGTTTGGCCTTGGTGTTCAAAGACGAGGGTTACCCAACCCTTATTTTTATATTCGCTGATGTCCAGTTCTTTCATATCCGTAAAGGCGATGCGCCGCCCGTTGAGTGTCAACCCCGAATCGTCAAGCACCGCGGAAGTGGTCAACGTGCGGAACAAAATCCAGGCAATATACAGCGAAACCAGTCCCAGCAGGGCCGCCAGTCCCTTTTGTACGCGGATATCATCCTCGGATTGGTAAGGACTATACCAGAACATGGAAGGGTCGAGAGCGTCGGCAACCCGGCCGTCGGCAACGGGCACTCGCACATAGGCCGCCGGCCCGACAAACCACAATATCCGGTGTTGTAATTCCTTCGGATCCATCAGCAGGGATTTGACCTGCGCTTCCGGCATACCGGCGGTTATTTTCGCCACCTGGCTTTCAAAGACGAGAGGATTGTAATATTGCGGTCGCTTTTCCGGCTCGATCGGCTTGGTGATGACCGTACTGACCGTTCCTTGCTCGTTGATTCTGATGGATACGTCCATTGTTCGGCCGACATAATGCAATACACGATCCTCGATGAGGGCCGGCTCGCCCAGCAGATCGGACAGTTCATCGAGAGTCATTCCGGGTTTCAACTTGCTCAGGTTCGAGCGGACCACGCGGGGGTTGGTAACGAGTTTCTCCGGGCGGGGTTGGGGCATGGCGCTTTGCGTCTCTTTGAGATTTTTCGCGGGATAACCGTAGAAACCGTCATAGGCAAACCAAGCGGCAAACCCGACGAACATGATCAGGCTGATTGAATTACGAATGCGACGTTCCCCGGTGGTACCCGATCTAATTTCCATCCGTCGCCAGCCTCCCGTTGAAGTTGCCAAAATCCAACCCGAATACCAAAGCCGTAAGCGGCTATGATTTCATCATTTGCTCCGGAATGCAAGTTTTCGCCGGTCTGATGGGCCATTATTACCGGCGGTTTAACGTGTGGCTGAATTTAGTGTTGATGCCGGCCAGCGGCTTGTATAAATGGATCGGAAATACAATAATAAGAGGGAGGATGAAGTAACGACCCTTAGGAAATGCACCCGGCTGCGGGAGAATTGCAATGAAAACCTCCTTGGGCGCGCATTGTGATGATTTTTTCGTCAATTGCCGCCTTTTCTTGAAACTTGATCTGCCGTTGGAACGGGAGACCACCCTGCATTTTTTTGACCGTATTCGGCGGGAAATCCCGTCGATGAGTTATTTTCGGCGGCGTGACGAGAGCTCGTTGGTTCTGGAAGAACATGACGTGGATACCCGCAACAGTGAACCCCATCGCTGGGTACGTTTAGAGCCGCAGGCCATGCGCTTCGGTTACCTGGCTCCGCCATCGCGAGCGGCCTGGCGGGAATATGGGCAATTTTTGCTCGAACAAGCTCCGTATCACCTGACCATCAACGACTTGGATCTTGACCATATCGAGGTGGTTTACGGGTTCGATCTTGAGTATAGCGGCAACCATGACCAACTGGTGGCGGAAACTTTTTTTGCCGACCATCCGCTGACTCCCTTACTGCTTGGCGACGAGGTGGTGCATACCATCGACTGCCAACCGTATTTCGGCATCGCCTTGACCCCGAACTGCGATACGCAGGCTTACGTCGAAATCAAAGGCCGCACCAGTTCCTTTGAAGTGCGTACGGGAGAATATGAACCCCAGATATTGTCGGTTTATCTTACCCTTCGGGGTTACTGGCCTTCGGCGGAGTCGGCGACTTTATCATCAACCTTTGCCCGGTTGGTCAGTCTGGCGGACGATCTAGCCACCCAACGTGTTGTCCCGCTAGTGGTCAACCCCCTGGCCTTGGCCATCGCCAGCCGATCCTGATTCCGTATTTTCCTGCAATGGGAACCGGTAAAGATGCGTTCTGCATTGTGTGCCGGTATGCCTTTGGCCAAACGGCCCCGCCCGAAGGTAACTACATTATTAACAATAAGTTAGGAAATATAATACGTTTGGATCGTTTGTTGACTAAAGTTGAGGGGGCATAAAAAAGGGGTAACCGTTCAGACCCCATCGGTCTGATATGCCTGTAGTTTACCCCCCCCTTCAAAAACGCAAGGACAATTTCACGAGATTTATCGCCTTTGTGGCGGTTTTTAGAGCCTTCGTCCGATAAAAAGCTTATGGACGACTCAACCCCATTGCCTGCCCCCGGTTGCCCCCAGTGTGCTCAATTCGCCAAGCTGGTGACGCTGTTGCAGACGCAGATTCAGCAACTTCAGGCCCAAGTCGCTCAACTTCAGGCCGAAGTCCGCGAACTCCGAGCGCGGCTCAACATGCACTCCGGCAACTCGTCGCTCCCGCCCTCGGCGAACCCGCCGTCGGCGCCGAAGTTCCCGCCCAAGCCGCCGACGGGACGCAAGCCCGGCGGGCAACCCGGACACCCCGGACATCATCGCTTTCGCCTGCCGCCCGAGCGGGTCAATCGTAGAATCCCCTATATGCCGGAACGCTGCGAACGCTGCCATGCCGCTCTCCCCGAGGAGCCTGGTTCCGACGATCCGGAACCGACTTGGCATCAGGTGGCCGAACTGCCCGAGGTCCTCGCGATCATTACGGAGCATCAGGGCCACGCCCGCACCTGTCCCTGTTGCGGGCATGTCACCTGGGCCGCGATCCCCGCGGAGATTCTGGCCCATGCCTTCGGCCCGAATCTGGCGGCGACGCTGGCATACTTGAGCGGCTGTTGCCACGACAGCAAGAGGACGGTGGAGGAGATCGCCGAGACGCTCTTCGGCGTGCCGCTGTCGCTGGGGAGCGTGTCGAACGTAGAGCAGGAGGTCGCCGCGGCCCTGCAAGAGCCATACAAACAAGCCGAACAGGCGGTGCAGCAGGCGCCGGTGAAGAACGCCGACGAGACGGGTTGGGCCTTGGCCGGCAAGCTCTGCTGATTGTGGCTGGCGGTCACGGACAGCGTGGCGTTTTTCAAGATTTGCACGGGGCGTGGGCGTGACGCCCTGCGGCAACTGTTGGGCAGTGACATCCAAGGCGCGCTGTCGTCGGATCGCTGGGGGGCGTACAAGATCGTGGATCTGGCATGGCGGCAG
>CAYNYK010000028.1:0-47399 GCA_964401335.1 uncultured Planctomycetales bacterium | reverse complement strand
CTATTTTAAAAAGAGTTACCAACACGAAACTCGCGAACCGAAAACGGCACTAGCTACCAACGGTCCCAAAGTCGTCGAGATGCTTTTATTGGTACGTTTGCCGATCGATCCTGGTGGTCGTTTCGCCATCGCCGCCATTCTGCGCTATTTCATTCTCGTGCTCGGGTTTATACTCGCCTTTGGCATGATCGGCATCAATTGGTCGCAGATTCAATGGCTGGCGGCCGCTATCACCGTCGGCTTGGGTTTCGGCTTGCAGGAAATTTTCGCTAACTTCGTTTCCGGTTTGATCATCCTGTTCGAGCGGCCGATCCGGATCGGCGATACCGTGACCGTCGGCGATGTCAGCGGCACCGTCGGCCGCATCCATATCCGGGCCACCACCATCGTCGGGTGGGACCGCAAGGAACTCGTGATTCCCAACAAGGAATTTGTTACCGGCAAGGTGATCAACTGGACGCTTTCCGACTCGATCCTGCGTATTTCCATCCCCGTCGGCATTGCTTACGGCTCGGATACCACTTTGGCCGAGAGCTTGTTGCGCAAAGTGGCCGACGAGCATCCCTACGTTCTCCGCGATCCGGAACCGGTTGTGTTATTCAAGCAATTCGGGGACAGCTCCCTCGATTTCGAGTTATTCGTTTTCATCGGCCAATTGAAACATATCATGCCGGTCCGGTCCGATCTACACCGCGCCATTGATAGAGAATTCCGCAAGGTGGGAATAGAAATCGCCTTCCCCCAAAGGGACATTCACATTCGATCCATCAAAGATCCCTTGTCTCTCGTGGACCAACGCCGGGAAACTCCGAATAGGTGAGATAGTCTTTGGTCATCCAGTAATAATATACAAGCAGGCGACGATGATTGGGTCGTTCCACCTATTTCCCATATCGCTGAAATCATTTATAATTCTCCCGGATGTCGACCAGCCAACCGGCGAGTCGTTACCTTCGGTAAGCCACCAATAAAAATATTGCCCTAAAAAACAAGGAGATCTTGCATGTTGCGATGGCACAGGTACATGCTCGGCGTCCTGATAGTCGGTCCCATTTTTTCGGTAGTCCGGGCTGACCCGGTAACTTGTTTTGCATCCGAGCAGGAGCCTGATGCCCGCCTGGCTGCCCAATGGTGGCCACCGCAACGTAACGTCTGGACGCCCATCGGATGGAAAGATCACCTGTTCCGCTTCGATGTGATCTTCAACGGTACGGTGGTCGCCCAGCCACACGTTCCGCTGGTCAAGAAAAAACATACGCAACCTTGGGAAGGCCAGGGCGTCATCCTGAGCATGACGCCGTTGAAAGTTGGCAAGGAGCTCGATCCGCCTCGCAAGGAGCCTTATCTGTTGGCCAGTTTGCTGCCGGAATGGGGCCAAGGGCGACAAGGCTGGTCTGATCATCCCGCCCCCGTCCTCTGGACCGAATGGCCGGTGGGTAAATTTGGCATGATCATCCGACAGGAGATTTTCGCCCATATCCCCGGTGGCGGCGAAGTCCAGACCGGAATCGAACCGCTGTACGCCTGGATCCGTTTTTTCCCAAGTTATATCGATAAGATGGCCGCCAGAGACCGTATCAATCTCTGGATCAATCTGCGCGGCGAATACATCGGCCGCGAGATGCAACACGAAAAAAACCTGCTCGTATTTCCCGACAAAGTCGCCTGCCCACACCCGCTGACCGCCCAGATGTTCGAGAAAGACGGCCGATCCGGATGTCGTCTCCTGCAGGAAGACGGCAGAGTGCGTTTGTTGGCCGTGGGCGAGGGCAAGGATTTATTTGCATTCAGCGAGTGGACCCCCGATAGCCGCGATTATCTTCTGTGCATGACGCTTTCCGTTCATGAGGGATCTTACATCGACCTCCTCCTTCCCATGTTGCCCGCTACGCGGGAGGAAATCGACGCCGAATGGGCCGTCGGTCGCGACGAGGCCCTTCGGCAAGCCAACGCCTTCTGGTCGGCCAAGCCCCCTACCGCCGCCTGCATCGAAACGCCCGAACCGCAAATCAACCAGGCAATCAACTGGAGTCTCAAACTTGGTCAGATCCTGACGGAACGAAATCCGGAAAAAGGCGAATACTCGTTCATTTCAGGATCCTGGCAATATGATGCCCTTTGGCCGACGCCTACGTCGATGGTCGCCCATATGATGTACGATCCGCTGGGCTATCATGAGATCGTGGAAAAATACATCGAGCTTTTCCGGCTTAACCAAGGAACGATTAAACCGCCGGGACAACATTACGAATTACACCCCGGTTATTTCTCCTCGCCCAAATCCCTGACCTCGATCGATTGGATCACCGACCACGGAGCTATTCTGCACATGGTATCCCGGCATGCTTTAATCACGGGTGATACGGAATTCATCCAGCGTTGGCTTGACCCGGTCATCAAGGGTTGCGATTTCCTCAAGGAACTTCGGGCCAATCGCAAGCATGAGGGTATTCCCGGCATCCTGCCTCCCGCCGTCCCCAACGATATCGAAAAAGCCAGCCAAACGCTCTGGAACATCAGTTGGAACTATAAAGGCTTGAAAACCGCCGTGCGTCTGCTCCAGCGACTTGGCCATCCGCGGGCGGAAGAATTCGCCCGGGAGGCGGAAGAAACCAGGAACATTTTCGTTAAAACCCTCCATGAGTACACCTTAACAATGCCGACCTGGACCGACCGCGCCGGCCGGGAGCATCACCTCGTACCCACCGCGTTGGAGCCAGGAGGAGGAGGCTACTTGGGTGCCCTCTATCTCGATACCGGCCCGATGGTTCTGGTCTGGGCCGAATTGCTCGAGGCGAACGATCCCTTAATGAAATCGACCGTGGCCTGGTTTCGCGAGGGACCGAATTGGGCCCTTTTTGATCCGCGTGGCGATTTTAATCAACGCCCGGTCCTGATACATGAAATCTCCAGCGACGAACCCTGTTATAGCTGGAACGTATATCACAACTGGCAACTGGGCGACCGGCAAAGATACCTGGAAGGCATGTACAGCCTTCTGGCCGGCGCGATGTCCGACCAGACCTTTGTCTCCTGTGAAACGCGGCATGGCATTTATGGGAACGTCTTTGTCGCTCCTGTTTTTATTGATTTAGTCCGGTTAGCGGTAGTCGACGACCAACTATCGACGGATGATTTGCACCTGCTGCGTCTTGTCCCCAAGGCTTGGTTGAGGACCGATCATCTGACCCGTTTTGAAAGGATCGCTACGGAGTTCGGGCCGGTTACCCTGCGTTTTCATCTTGCCGACGAGGGCAAAACGCTCGATATTGTTTTCGAGGCGAGTTTTCGGCACACTCCCAGGCAGGTCTTGTTGCACGTGCCGCCGATCGCCGGTCTTAACCAAGTACGAATTAACGGTAAACTCCAATCCGTCCGGGCCGGCGATAAGCTGAGCATCGCCCCGGCCGATACAAAGTGATTTCGCAATACACACAAGGGAATAACATGTTCAGGCTTCATCCAATTACTTCGTTCGTCATTCTCGCAACGACCATCGGTTTTGCCGGTTTGCATTCCGTTTCGGCCGCCGATTGGCCCCAGTGGCGATATGACGCCAACCGCAGCGCCGCTTCTCCACAGGAACTGCCCGACAACCTCCATTTGCAATGGGTGCGGGAGTATCCGGCCCTTGAGCCGGCTTGGGAAGACCCGGTGAATCGCGACCGCATGCCCTTCGACCGGGTTTACGAGCCGGTGGTCATGGGCACGACATTGTTCGTCGGCTCGAACCGAAACGACCGGCTCACGGCGTTGGATACCCGGACGGGTCAGGAGAAATGGCGATTCTACGCCGAGGGGCCGATTCGCTTCGCGCCCGTCGCCTGGAAAAATAAACTGTTTTTCGTCAGCGATGATGGCCATCTTTATGGTCTCGATGCGACCACCGGCAAACTTTTATGGAAATTCCGTGGCGGACCGGACGCTCGCAAGGCCCTTGGCAATAACCGCCTGGTTTCCGCCTGGCCGGCCCGCGGTGGACCGGTTTTGATCGACGATACGATTTACTTTGCCGCCAGCATCTGGCCGTTCATGGGTATTTTTATTTACGCGATCGATGCCGAGACCGGCCGCATCGTCTGGACCAACGACGGCATCGGTTCCAACTATACACAACAACCGCACGGGGGCGCGATTTCCTTCAGTACGGTCGCTCCGCAAGGCGCTCTCGTCGCCGCCCGCGATAAACTGCTTATTCCCGGGGGACGTTCCGCACCCGCCTGCTTCAACCGCCACAATGGCGAACTCCTTTATTACCACCTCAACGGCAGTCCCTATTACCAAATCGAGGAAATCCATACCCATAAGGCTGAAGGGGGTTCGCAGGCGTGCGCCTTCGGCAACTTTTACTTCAACCATCGTGACGCGGTCACCGGTCTTTTTGATCTGGAGACCGGGCATTTTTATACAAACTGGGGAAAGAATACCTACCCGGTCATGACTTCCGACGAATTTTATCTATCCGGCCGGCCTGTCGTGGCCCATCGCTGGAAAGACCTCCGCAAGAAATCCCGCGAAGTTGAAACCATTAACAAAAAAACAAGAGAAAAAGAAAAAAAGACCACCTATTCTTGGGCATTACCCGAACAATGGAATTGCGATGTCGATGGTAGTGGAGCCTTGATCAAGGACGGTGGTCGCTTATATGCCGGAGGAAAAAATAGGATCACTGCCCTGACCCTCAAAGCCGATGCCCCTCCGGTCATCAGTTGGCAAACCGAGATCGACGGCCACGTCGCCCAACTCGTCGCGGCCGATGATCGGCTTTTCGCGATAACTTTCGACGGCAAAATCCTCGCCTTCGGTTCCGAAGCAACACCCATGATAAAACATACCCAGGCGTTGCGGAAAAATTCCCTGCCCGCTTCCGTTGAGCAGCAGGCCCGTGAATATCTGCGATCCGTTACTATCGATCGCGGCTATGTCCTGGTCTATGGCGTCGGCCATGGCGAACTACTCGAAGCCCTGGCCCGGCATTCCAGTTTTTCGATTGTCGGCGTCGATCCTGACGAAGCGAACATTAACCGGTTGCGCCAGAAACTCGACGCGGCCGATCTTTACGGCACACGCATTAGCTTGCACGTCGGACGACCTTCCACCTTCATGGCTCCCGCATATTTTGCCGCCCTGGTCATCGGCTTCGATCCGTCGGTGTTTGCCGACCAGGCCGACATACAGGCCCTCTACCAATCTTTGCGTCCCTACGGGGGAACAGCCTTTCTCAAAGTGGATGATGCCACACGACAAAAAGCCGTGCTCGACACTATCACCGATCTGAATCTGGAAGCCGCTATCGTCGAAGATGTACCAGGCCATGTCGTATTACACCGTCCCGGTCCCCTTCCGGATTCGAGTGCCTGGACTCATCAATACGGCGATATCGCCAACACCAATAAGTCGGACGAACGACGAGTCCGCGCCCCCCTCGGGTTGGTCTGGTTCGGTGGCAGCAGCAACGAGGACGTATTGCCGCGACATGCTCATGGCCCGCCCCCGCAGATCGTCGGCGGCCGTCTCTTCATACAAGGCGTCAATATGCTCAGTGCTCGCGATGTGTACACCGGGGCCGTGCTTTGGAAACGCGAGTTTCCCGATCTGGGGACGTTCGGCCAGTACTATGATGAATCCTACACACCCCGCGGCGAAGGGCAGGATCCAACCTATGACCAGCGGCATATTCCCGGTGCCAACATCCGCGGCACGAACTACGTGGCTACCCCCGAGGCCGTCTACCTCATTAATAAAAACGAATGTCTGCTCCTGGACCCCGCGACTGGCGAAACGCTCAAGACCTTCACGCTTCCACGCAACGAACCGAATGCCCCCCCGCCGGAGTGGACCTATATCGGGGTCTATCAGGATTTCCTTATTGCCGGCTCATCGTTCGTGAAATTCACCGAACAGGTTGGGGACAAACCCGATTATCCCGACGCTCGCGATCTGGATATCAGTTCCAGCAAAAGGATTACGGCCCTTGATCGCCATACCGGAAAGGTTCTCTGGACGCGGTCGGCCCGCCACGCTTTCCGACATAACACGATTGCCGTCGGTGGTGACAAGTTGTTCTGTATCGATAATCTGCCCAAGCCGGTCATAGACCTCCTGCGCCGTCGAGGCCGAACCCCTGACAGCCACCCCGCTCTTTTGTGTCTCGACGTACGCAGCGGTGAACCCCGTTGGATCGACGAGGAAAACGTCTTCGGCACGTGGCTGAGTTACTCGACCGCCCACGATGTTCTACTGCAATGCGGCCGCCATTCGGATGACATGGTCAGCGACGAAGCCAAGGAACGCATGATGGGCCTGCGCGGCCGTGACGGACAAGTACTCTGGGACCACCCGACCGAACACAGTGGCCCGGTGATGATACATGGCGATAAGATCTATACCAGTGCCTGGAACGCCCCTTGGTACCACGAGGGGATTGCATTGAATCTGCTCAACGGCGAGCCGATCATCCGCCCCCATCCGCTGACCGATGAAATGCTGCCCTGGCGCTACCATCGCCTCAAAGGGTGCAATTACGTCACCGCATGTGAGTACCTGCTCACTTTCCGCTCCGGTACGGCATCCTTTTACGATCTGACCAATGACAGCGGCACCGGCAGTATCGGTGGTTTTAAATCCGGATGTACCTCGAACATGGTAGCCGCCGACGGTTTACTTAATATTCCCGAGTATACCCGCACGTGCGTCTGCAGTTATCCGAACCAGACCTCGTTGGCCCTCATCCACATGCCCGATATGGAACAATGGGCTTCTAACGACTCTCTGCCGGCACCCAAAAAGCGGATTGTCCGTCTGGGACTGAATTTCGGCGCACCGGGCGATCGCATGGCCGATGACGGTACTCTCTGGCTCGATATACCCAGCGTCGGTGGTGGCTCTCCCGATCCACAGGTGGCCATGTTTCCCGCCAAGGAGGGTAAGAAACAAGAGAATATCTACAACGGTCGGCAATTCCGCATGCATTCCTCGCGGGTGCGCGAGGGGACACTAAAATGGGTAGCCGCCTCCGGCCTCATCGGCGTCACCGAAATACGTGTCACCTTGGCACCCCCTAATCAAGAGTCCCACCCCTACACGGTTCGTTTATATTTTCTGGAACCGGAAGATCATCAGGTAGGACAACGCGTTTTCGATGTGGCCCTGCAGAACCGGGAGGTCCTTAAAAACTTTGATATCGCCAAGGAGGCCGGTGGACCTTTGAGGGAAGTGGTCCGTGAATTCCGAGGCGTCCACGTTACCGATCAGTTGACCGTTTCCTTTAAGCCTCGATCCGGCGAGGCCATCCTGTGCGGCTTGCAGGCCTTCATCGAATAACCCAAACGGTCCCGAAAACTCTGTCGAAATGGTTTTGTGCTGCCCTCGATATGACGAGCCGGGATTGGGTAACCATCCGCCTTATTCCTGGCCAAACAGCGTTCGTTCACGGAATTGCGTGGCCTGTTCAATAAGTTGATCCTGCTTGACTTCCGCCATCGGTTCGAGGGTGAAGAACATCTCCTGCCGATCATGAACCGTAAAAGGCCATAATACCTCGACCACAAAATCGATCCCCGGCTGTTGGTACCAAGGCGGGTTGAGCCGATGGTTGGTCTTCAAGGTGGCGTATTTTTTTTCCTCTCCGGGATGGCGGATCACCACGTCGTAATCACCGTACCAGGTGAAGTCCACGCTGACCGGCGAAGTACCCACCTCACGGTCATTCAGCCAGACTCGTGCCCCCTGGGGATCGGTGTTAATGGTTACCGTCCGCCGCACGCACCCGCCGCCGATCGCCCCGGCGGCGAAAAATACTACGGCCAGCCCCCCGCGATACGCCTTTCGATTCATCATCTTTGCACCTCGACACCCTTTGCCGAACGCAAGTCCATATCCTGTCCGGCCTTCTCTTATACCCCTCCGCCTGATTTCCTACAAGCCGCCATACAAATTTCAAATAACCCTAGGGTTAGCGTTGCATAGATAAAATGCCATGGTTTCCCAGCATGTTGCCGGGTACTACGTTCATTTGTGAACGTCTTGAACCTCCCTTAAAATCCATCTTGGCTTCTCCAGGGACAGCCAAGGTAAGTTCAAGCATGGATACCGAGCAACAGTCACCGTCTTATCCACTCCAGCCTCCCAGATGGCGACGATGGGGCTTGCGCTTGTTGGGCGGAGTTATGCTTGTCCTTTCCCTCGCCTACCTGGCTTTGCCTTTATGGCTCCCTCTTGGTTGGATTGCCCGCCAACTGGCCAATCAGCTCGCCTTGGATTTTAAGCGACCCGTAACCGTCGATCATATTGAAGTCGGTTGGATCAAAGGCGTCATCATTCATGATCTAACGGTAATCGAGCGACCGGGCTGGCCTAACCCTGCCCTGGTACGGATCGAGCAAGTCCATTGTGCCTTCGCCCCTCTGACCATGCTGTTCAAAAAACGATTGCCGCAAATGGATATCATCGCCCCGCACCTCTGGCTGGTCATCGATGAACAAGGCCGTCTCAATATCGATGATCTTGATGAGTCGCGACCCGGCCGGCGTCTACCCTCCCTGAATTACCGGTTGAGCGACATTGTCTGCCATGTGCAAATCTCGAATGTCACCCAGTCCTTCAAAATCGACCGTCTAACCTGTCGACTCGATCCTCAGACGGGTAACCTGCGCCTGTTCAGCGAAGCTCAAGTTGATCGTCCGCGGGCTCCCGGCAGCATCGGCCGTTTTGTCTTTGCCGCCCAAATCCTGGTCCCCCGCCTGCGGCGAGACGTCAAGCTCGACGGCGAAGTCAGCCTCGAATGGACTGATCTAAGCCTCGCCGATCTACCCGTACCCCTGGCCACCCGGCTACCGGTCGAACAAGTAGATGGTCTCAGTAGCGGCCGGCTTAAGCTCAATACCCGCCCCGACCTGGACATTGACTTTGATTTATCCCTCAACCTCAAAGGAGTCAAAATAGTCCGTCCGGACATGCCTCACCCGGTCAATGTTCCCGATGCTACCCTGAGCTGCAACGGTCATTGGGATCCGATCACTGAGGAACTCTACATGAACGATTTTGAGTATCTCACCCCCGCCATACATATCCATCGACTCACCAACAAGTCGGGCCCGGTTATGGCTATCGACCGCGGTGGCCAGACGCCTTTCCTCCTTCATCTGGGCGGGCGGGTCCGTGATTGGCTCGCCCTCCGTCACGAATTCCCCGAAATCGATGCTTTCACGCGCTATTTGAATACCGACCTCAGCGGACAGGCTGATTTCTCCTTCGTATATCAACAGCAGCGTGCCCGTGATCTTTTACAGGTCACTGTCGAAGCCGGAAAATCGCGCTGGCATATCCCCCATCCACACGGCGATTATCTGAATGTATCCGCCGGTGTCTCCAAGAACCTCTTTCTCGAGATGACTCATGATCGGAGCGGGCCGGAAATACTGATGTCCACTCTGGTGCTCGACATCGGACAATGTCGCCTATCCGCCGATAACCAATGGACCGTGGCACCACCTGACCCCCTCCCTGGTGAATCATCCTTGAATCCTTTGCGTTGGCTATCCAGTATGCATTCTCGTCTAACGTTTCAAACCCACGATATGCGGGATTTGCCTCTTTTCAGCCCATTTTTAGCTCGCTTTGAGGGGACCGAACGATGGCAAGGGCCTCTGAAACTGGCCGTTCTGCTGCAGCCGCGGATGAATGCCCCCCGATTGGAAGTGACCCTTACGATGGATGAGGAAAGTACCTTTGCCCTCGGCCACCTTTTCAACAAACCACCCGGTAAAGCCCTGTCCTTCAATGGTGGCCTGCAACCACCCTCCTGGGATTCGACGCGCTTGAACAATTTCGGCTTTGACCTTCGCGTGGGTTCCGCCCGCTTGGCTTTGAATCGCGATCAGACCCGCATCGAATATACCTTTAATAACGCGACATCGCCTTCGGACCCTCAAGCGGTCAACATCGAGGCTCGAAGTATCCTACCCCTGCGGTTGGAAAACGTACAAGAATTGCTCGATATCTTTCCCGTTGCTCGGAAAGCTCTGCGACTCAATACCGCCAACCGGCTGGTCGGGAGTGCTGAGATAATCTGTAGCAGTCATTTTTCTTATCGTCCCGCCGATTGGCTGCTTTGCAACGAAATTGCTTTCATTGCGGACCAATTGGATATTCAATGGGGCCACTGGCTGAATAAACCTGCCGGCGCGCCTTTGACGGTAACGGGGGCCTATCAATTGCGCGATCTGGATAACCAATGGGAACATCTCGCGCGCGCCACCATCGCCCGACCCACCGGCCTGTTGACCGCATCCGCCTTGTTCGCCCATTCGGAATCCGATTCAAAAACGGATGATGTCGAACATCTTCGCCTCGAAGCGGAATTGTCCGATATCGCCGACTGGTTCGACCTGTCTCCCGTACTGGACGAGCTTTGCCGAACTTGGGACCCGCGCGGGGCATGCCGGTTCCAGGCCGAAAGTCTGCTGCTTAACGACCGGCAAAAAGTGGCCTTGGCCATCGACGCCACTTCCGCGGAGTGGAATATCCCCGGCCAGACACCCATCCATAAACCAACGGGCATGCCCGCGGAGGCCCATCTGAACTTGGTCGCGAATTGCGATCCAAGCGAGTCAAATCGACGGGTATGGAAACTTGTACGCGGCGATGCTCGAATGGGAGGCCTGCTCCTGGACGATCTGGGCGGAATGATCGTGCTTTCCACCCCCTCCCATGCCTCTCTTACCGGACAACGGGAATGGAGTGGCCGCCCCGTTATCCAGTCCGCTCATCTACGCACTGCCGGCCAAATTCTTTTTAACGACCCTCTTGTTCAAATGCATCCACGCATCGCGGATTTCTGCCGCCAAATTTCTTTGGCTGGAAGCGCAGGATGGGAAACTCTTATCGAAATTACCCCGCAAACCGTAAATCTCGTCGGCCTTCTCGATGCCCACAAGACCGAATTTTGTATCCCCCTCCCAACACCGGCTCTCTCGGAATTGCATAAACTCCCTTCCATCCCTGCCGTGCTTTCCTATAACGTAACCATGGATCACGGCGATCCAACCGGCGCACAAATCCACATCCACGAGTTGGCTTTGAACCTGACGGGCAATACCATTTCGACCGATGGCTTGATTCTGCTTGACGATTTATCGACAACCCCTTCTTGGCCGCACGCAGGACGGATAGCTCTGCGCGCAGACTTGACCAATCCACACGGATTGCTCGCCATGCTTCCGCGAAATGAAATTCATGTTCTCGACGGCGCCTTGCGGGCCCAGACGAATCTATCCTTTGATCCCGACGGCCTGCAAATTGGCGACAGCCGACTTCGTTTCGACAACTTTGCCATTGCTTTGAGCGATGAGCCGGTCCGCCTCAACGGTCGCCTGGTCAGAGGACCTGCCGGGCGAGTCGACTTGATCGACCTGCAAGGAACCTGGGGGCCTTCGTGTCTCACGCTGTCCGGCCAAGTGTACCCGCCGGGCCATGCCTCCGAAAGTTATCTCGGTATCAGGGGTCCGAATCTCGATATCACCGACCTTCGCCATCGTTTGGAGTCTCTGCCTCAATTGCGGTTGCCGATCACCAACACTCAACCGACCGGAAAATCCAACCAATTGCGGGAATTATTTGCCATTCTCGGTCAAATGAATCTGAACGCCTACGCTTGCATCGATACGCTGCGGCTGATTCTACCTCCGGATGTCAGTGTTTCCACCGACGCCGTCGTCCAGTACCTCACCTTGCACAATGGGCAGGCCAATTTGCAGTTTCGCAGCCTGCTCGACGGTGGTTTTGTCAGCGGCGAACTCAAAACCAACGTCCTGGCCGCCGACCCTTTGTACCACCTCACCTATGAGGCCCGCCAGATACCCCCCGGTCCGGTAACCGAAAGTTATCTGGACAAGATGTTCATCGGCATGACTGCCTCCGGACCGTTGACCCTGATCGATGAAACCTACCAGAAGTTTTTCCCCGCCCCCGGCGAACTGAATCATGAGGTCGGACGGGGCGAGCTGATTATCGAAGGAGGAATTGTCGAGGGCCGCGCCGCCCCCCTCTGGATGACCAACGTCTTCCCGCGCCTCAATCTCGCCCAGTTCGATTTTTCATACATGCACTCCTGGTTTGAGAAATTCCGTGACGGGACCGTTCGACACCAGATCATCTACCAGGGACGCTACTACAATATCTATTCCGTGGGAAATAATTACCCGGATCGACGTATGGACTACGAGGTGGGTATCGACTTTATGGCCGATTTCGACAGCCAATATTGGACCGAATCCGGTCAGGGCCGCATCCCGCTTTTCCGCAAGACCGGATATCTCCGCGACGATGGCAGTCTCGCCGACGAAGTCGTCACCTACGTTCCGCAAAGATTCATTTGGAATATCTTGACGCGCAACAACCCCGTCTTTACCATCTATCATGCCATCCGCAAACGTATTTTAGGCGAACCCTGAAGTTCTGAACCACAACGAACTTTGCGGACATTGTGATTCTCCGATTTGCTCCCCTCGACAAAGGATAAATGTTTATGCCCACTACCATCCAGAATCCTTGTACTCAAAAATGTTCCTGGCTCCATAAAACTTTGTATACACTTGTGGTGACACTTCTTTCATTTCCGGGCCTTCTTTCCGCTGATATGCCCTTTGTCGAGGTGAATCCCGAAAGCCCGACGGCCTTTCGCCTGCGCGACACGCAACGCCCTTTCGTCGCCGTCGGCGTCAATTATTTCGATCATGAAACCGGCTGGGCCCCTCAACTCTGGAAACAATTTGACGAAGATCGAGTGCGTCGACATCTGACCCTGATTCGCAACCGTGGTTTTAACACCATTCGAATGTTTCTTACGGTTAACTCTTTTCACTCGAAACCTGGCCAACTCGATCCCGAAGGTGAAACCAAGTTTCGCCGTCTTTTGGCCCTTTGCCATGAACTTAAACTTTACGTCATCCCCTCCGGTCCCGACCACTGGGAAGGCCTGCCTGATTGGCGCAAAGGCTGTGACCCGTTCGCCGACGAGACCATCCTGCAGGCCGATGAAATCTGGTGGCGACTGTTCGCTGAACGCTTCAGGGATGAACCGGCCATCCTGGCCTATGACCTGTATAACGAGCCGGTGATCCGTTGGGACACCCCGGCCATGAAGACCAAGTGGAATGAATGGCTCGCTGCCCAGTACGGTTCGGTTGACAAGATTGCCATTGCCTGGGAAATGCCCGCGGGGCAAGTCGGTACCGCCGGCGAAATCATCGTCCCCCCCGAAAAGCCCGCCCTCAACGACCAGCGGTTATACGATTTTCAGCTTTTCCGTGAATCCATCGGCGACGAATGGACCCGCCGCCTTGCCGCCGCCATTCGCTCCGTTGATCCCCACCATCTCATCACCGTCGGCCATATCCAGTGGGCCGTCCCGATTTACATTCCCGCCGTACAGATTTACGCCGGTTTTGATCTCCACGCCAATCTTCGCCACGTGGATTTTACGACGATCCATTTTTATCCCATCGCACCCCCCCAACCGAATCAAGCCCCCGAAGGAATAGCGGCAAATGCCCTTTATCTCGAAACTTTGTTTTATCTCTGCCCACGCGGCAAACCCCTGATGCTCGGTGAGTTCGGTTGGTACGGCGGTGGCGATCTGCGAGTCGGTGACAAAGTGATCCTTACCACCCAGCCGGTCGAGCATCAACTCGCTTGGTGCGAGGAACTGCTGGCCGTCAGCCGAGGCCGCCTTGCCGGTTGGCTTAACTGGGCCTTCGCCGACACTCCTACCAGCCGTGACCTGAGCCGCTGGAGCGGTTGCTGGACGGAGAATCTGCAATTGAAGCCCTGGGGCGAGGTCTTTGGTCGTTTTGCCCGCCAGATTACGGAGCAACCCGAACCATTCCGCGAATATCCGACCGATCTACGATCGTTTACTTTTGATCGGCGGGCAATGGTGACCGACCCGGAAACCGGACACAATTACCGAAATAAGCTACTTCGTGATCGGTAGGCCAAGCCGCGCCATGACTTGTTTCAGGTCACTCCAAGCCTTACCTTTTTCCGCGGGATTACGCAAAAGGTAAGCGGGATGAAAAGTTGGCATCAACGCGGTTGGCTCCCCTACCGAGGACGATCCGGAGGTGTAGTATTCCTGCCACACCCCGCGGAGCCGGCCGATCGCCTCCTTGGTACGCAACAGCGTCTGCGACGCAGGTTTGCCAAGAGCGATGATAACGTCCGGCTGGATGATCCTTAATTGCTCGTCAAGGTAAGGCCAACAGTTGGAAATCTCATCCGGGGCCGGATCACGGTTTTCGGGAGGGCGACACTTGAGGATGTTGCAAATATACACCTCGTCGCGGGTCAGGCCCATGGCCTCGATCATTTTGGTCAACAGTTGACCCGCCCGGCCGACAAAGGCCAGCCCCTGCTGGTCTTCATCGTGTCCCGGGGCTTCGCCTACAAAAACCAGCCGAGCGGCCGGGTTACCCTGTCCCGGGACCGTTTTCTTGCGGGTGGAGGCCAGGCCGCATCGGGTACACTGGCTGACCCGCTCATTGATCGCGGCCAAAGCCGCCTGCCGATCGGCCAATTGTTCGGGCTTTAGAATCTGGAGCTTTCGGACCACCAAGCGCGGGGGTTGTATCGGCGTTTCGCGAATACCCAGCGCCAAATCGGTTTCCAGATATCGGGCTACCGCTCCTCGAAGCTCTGATTGTGGGTTTCGTGTCATGGTCCCCGTTTTTATGGTCCCCGCCCCATTGCGTCAATCCCACCCGGCCCTTCCCTTATGCCGTGATGGGCTGGCCGATAATTCTATCATCAGGTAGACGCCCCAAACTAATCGAAATTATCGGTTTTTGACTATTTGGGGCTTGCCTTGGCACCATCGGGACCTTATATTAATAGCATCGAACGATTGATGGGCGCGCCCTGCGTTCCTCTCTTAGGCCGGTACTTCATCAGACCGGTCCGAATCGTTCCTTTTCCAGCACCATATCGGATATCGCTGGTTTGGTTTGTGCCTCATGCGTGCAAGAGCATCAGGCTCTCGCGTGATGAAGGTGACCTTGTGGATGGTGCCAATGAGGAGGACGACAGGATGCCCTTTGATATGAACAAGTACCTGGCCGCAGGGACCAAAGTAAGAATCAAGGAGCCTTGCGACGTGCCCGAGTGGTCCAAATGGGATGACGATGGCGGGCGAACGTCCTCGCAGGTCAAGAAGCGCATGCAAGCGATGTTCTTCCGCGGCGATCGAAAGATCGTCGGCGAAGTGTTGTATATCGGACGGGAATCGGAGCGGGAAATGCTCCGCCGCAAAGGCCAGATCAAGATTCGGGTTCGCGATTCGGCCGGCACAATGCTGGCCATTACCGCCGATCCAAGCAACTTGATCAAGGTGGCCTGACCACGAATAGCGTGTTACCGCCGGGTGACCTACTTCGTTCAGTACCTGAAGTGAGGGGCTGAAGCGCTTAACTTCATTGTACGACACCACGATGTAAGTTCCGGCGAAATAGAGAACCCCGGGCGGGCCGGGCCGTCCGGGGTTTCTCATTATTCCTTAGAGTGCATCCTGAACCCTGCAAGCTTGTCAGCGGGCGGCTTGTGCCTTACGGGTTCAGGATGCACTGTTTCTGCACTTGTCAACGATCCCTATCGCTTCAGCATGGCCACGGTTCGAGTGTCAGATATCGGGCGACGCTCCCCTTGCGGAGCGGCCTTCACGGTCTGGCGATGGTTGGCCTCGGTCTTGTAAGTGCTGCGGCCGTTGAACGGCGGGTTGAACCCGTGCCGCCGGGGCTCTTCCTGAGGCCGTGGCATCGGCCGCACCTCCTGATGATATCCGCCGTATCCGGGCTGCACGATCGTATTGCCGCCATTACACACACCCGGATAGCCACCCGCATAACCACCGGTCACCACCGGTGCCGGCCGCTGCACTTCCGTCCAATAACCGCTCTCGATGGTATAAGCCTCCCGACGATAGCTGATGACCCGACCCCAGGCATCAAGCACCGGCACATCGCGATAGGCGGTCTCCATGGTCGGTACCCAGACCCGCTCGGTGATCATCGGCTGGACCACCACCGGTTGCACGACTACCGGCTGGGTAACAACCGGTTGAACGACTACCGGCTGAACCGCTACCACCGGCCGTGGCCGGCCGATCTCGATGTTCAGACCGAAAGAGGTGCCGCCGCGTCCTTCGGTGAAACCGAATCCGAAGCTGAAATCACCGGCCATGGCAGGCATGGCCGCCACCAACATTCCCCCCACAACCGCCGTTACATTCATCATTCGGGGCAACATGGCTTAGGCCTCCAATTCTGGGAACCGCACTATCGCGGTCGTAAGATTAGACATTGCACATTTGAAATAGTTTGCATATGTTAATTATATCCCTTTGGAAAATCTTAAGATATTGCCAAATAATAGCTTATGATCATCGATATCTCATTAGAGGCCAAGTTCGGCCCATCGGCGGGTAACTTGTTCCTGGATTTCCGGGGTCATGGCCAGTTCCATAGGCCAGCGGCGGATGGGGCCTTCGCCAGGGATTTTACGCGTGGCGTCGATACCCATCTTGCTGCCCACCCCCTCGTATGGAGCAGCGTGATCCAGAATGTCCAACGGACCATCGACGATGGTCGTATCGCGGCGGGGATCGACATTAGCTCCGATATGAAACAGGACTTCCTGTTCGTCATGGATATTGACGTTTTCGTCGAGGACCACCAGGAACTTGCTGAACATCATTTGCCCCGCACCCCAGATGGCGTGCATCACCTTGCGGGCCTGATAGGGATACTCCTTACGTATCTTGAGAAAGGCACAGTTATGGACGGCCCCGAATCGCGGGAGGTGGTAATCGAGAACGTCGGGGACGAGCATCTGCAGGAGCGGCAAAAAGATTCGTTCGGTGGCCTTTCCGAGATAGTAATCCTCCATCGGTGGCTTACCCACGATGGTGGCGGGATAAATGGGTTCGCGGCGATGGGTAATGGCGCTGACCCGGAATACCGGATAAGGGCTGGAAAGTGAATAAAAGCCGGTATGATCGCCGAATGGCCCTTCGACAAACTTTTCGCGAGGATCGACCCAACCTTCGATCACGATCTCGGCCGTGGCGGGCACTTCGAGCGGCACGGTCTTGGCTGGCACCATCTCGATACCGCCCTGATTGAGGAACCCGGCAAACAGCAACTCGCTGACCGAGGGCGGTAAGGGGCAGGTAGCAGCATAGGTCAGCACGGGCGGTCCGCCGAGAACGATAGCCACGGCCATTGGCTCACCGCGTTCGGCATAGCGACGAAATATCCTGGCGCCGTCATGATGAACGTGCCAATGAACGGCGGCCAGCTTCGGCCCGAACAACTGCACGCGATACATGCCGAGGTTATATTGGCCGCTTTCTGAATCACGAAGCAAAGTAGCACCGAGGGTGATATATCGGCCGGTGCGGCCTTCAGCGCCGGCGGCTTCGGAGATTACCGCGACGGGCGGATCGGCCGGCGGTTCGGCGGCCAAGTCGCCGTCGGACGGCCAGCATTGCAGGACGGGCAGCGAAAAAAGATCGGCGTCATCGGTATGCACGATCTGCTGACAAACTCCGCTCTTCACCGTCTTCGGGGCAGCCCCGGCCAGTTTCATCAGGTCAGGTACCTTCTTGATCTTTTCCAGCAATGTAGCGGGCATAACCGGTCTTATGAGTTGCTGAATGCGACCGGCAAGCTCTTCCAGATCGTCGCAACCGAGGGCCATCTTGATGCGAGCATAACTGCCGAAAGCGTTGATGAGCACGGGCATGGCCGAGCCACGGACGTTTTCAAACAGCAGGGCGCGGCCACCCTGCCTCCCGTGAATCGGATCGGTGGCCGGGGCGCCGGCCGCCCCTTCCGGCGCGGGCGATTTCATCACCCGATCGGCGATTTCGGTAATCTCCAACAGCGGATCGACCGACGCGCGAACGCGACGCAACTGATCGCATTGCTCCAACGCGGCCACAAAGGATGGCAGATCGTCAAACGGCATCAGGCAACTCCCAAAGGTTACATCGTGCCGTGATTATAGCCTTTTCCGAAGGATTCACCACGCCCGCCCCGGCCGTACCGGTATAGTCCAATACCTCGCGCAGAGACGCGGGGACGCAGAGCTTGTTACGGTTTGGCGGCGGGTGGCATGGGTAGGCCCTGGTCACGCCACCACGGGACAAGGGTTTGCCCGTGCTTTCACTCCCGCTTGTACTGCGCCTCAGCGTCTCCGCGCAAGGCACCGTTGCGGTTTGCTGGCAGACTGGGATCGATTACACTTGTGTGGCACCGGCGTCTCGCCGGTGAAATCGTTACGATTTGCTGGGATGGATTTCACTCCCTTTCTCCCTCTGCCTTCCGTCACGACTTCCTGAGCTCAATGACACTCTGCGCCTCAGCGTCTCCGCGCGAGGCATCGTTGCGGCTTGCTGGCAGACTGGGATCAATTACACTCCGGACGACTCCACTTGTTCGGTATTCGGTCGGCCGCGGACACAACCTCGAAGCTGGCCGCTTCAGCGGCCATTCCCAAAGGGCTGATAGACCGGTCGTTTTTCGACTGGTTTATGGCTTCTCGCTTACTCGCTTACTCGCTGCCTTGCTTACTTATTCCCTCGCTTGCGCGTCGGGCTGGTAATTTTATTCCCTCGCTCGCGCTTCGGGCTGGTAATTTTATTCCCTCGCTCGCGCTTCGGGCTGGTACTCAGCGCCATCTGACGCCCGGCAACGAACAGGCACGGGTTATTGAGCGTTTGTAAACCGGTTTGTAGGATAGGGGCGTTTTTCGGAACAGGTAAAGTGACCATCTTTGCGTGAGGCGAGTGGAATATGGCTTACTGCGTGGGTATCGATCTGGGTGGCACGAACATCAAGGCCGGTCTGCTGGACGAGCAGGCCCGGGTACGCTGCAAGTTCAGTATTCCGACCGAGACGGAGCGCGGTGAGGAACAGGTGGTGCGCAATATCGCCACCGCGGTGGAGCGGGCCATTGCGGAATCCGGCGTATCGCGCGGCGAGGTGCGGGGCATCGGAATCGGTTCGCCCGGCCCGCTGAGCCACAAGGAAGGCGTGGTGATCCAGCCGGGTAATCTGCCCTGCCTACGTAACGTGCCGTTGACCCGATACATCAGTGAGAAAACCGGAATCCGAACGACCCTCGAAAACGACGCGAACGCCGCCGCCTGGGGCGAATACTGGGCCGGGGCGGGGAAAGGCGTGACGGACCTGGTGATGTTCACGCTGGGCACCGGTGTCGGGGGAGGGGTAATTACGGATGGGCGGCTGCTACGCGGTTATTTCGAGAACGGGGCGGAGTTGGGGCACATGCTGGTTCAACCCGGCGGGCGGCTGTGTTCCTGCGGGCAGCGTGGCTGCGTGGAGGCCTATTCATCAGCGTATTTTCTAGCCCGCTGGGCGGAAGACCTGATCGCCGAGGGACGCCCCAGCGTGTTGAAGCAACGTGTCGATGACGGCGAAATGCTGATGGCCGAGCATATCGTGGAGGCGGCCAAGGCCGGCGATGAGCTGGCCGCGTATGTGTGGGATCGGGCCTGCTACTACCTGGCCGTCGCCTGTGTGATCATGCAGCACGTGACCAACCCGCAGCGGATCGTCATGGCCGGCGGCCTGATCGCGGCCGGTGACTTCCTGCTCGAGCCGATCCACCGGCATTTCCAGGAACTGACCTGGCAACTACTGAAGGACCACCCTGAAATAAGTTTCGCCACCCTCGGCAACGACGCCGGATTCATCGGCGCCGCGGGCTGCGCATGGGAAGCCTTCCGCGACGAGCAGTGAGTGAAATGCGCTCAAGTATTTTGGTTTTGAAATCGCTCGCGCGCCTGGTTGATGGCTGATATGCATTGGCGGGTCTTGGACCATCCGCCCAGATCGTCACCATTGCAGGAAAACAAATCTGTTCCATCCTTCCCAGCAAGATGGAAATCGCCTCCAAACCATTCGCCTCTGGCTTGCTCGATATCCGGCCAAACGTAATGCGTAACATCCCCATTGGCATAGAAGAAATGCACGCCTTTGAGGTCAAGAGCAAGATAGGTAAGATAAAGATGGCGGCGCGGCACCATTCTAAAGATGTGTATTCCGATAATGAGTGTAATTATCGCCATAATCACAATCTGCTTTGTAGATAGCCCTATTCGAATGAATTGATGAAACAGAGCCAGCAATGGTAGCGTTATGGTGATTAATGGTAGATACAATTTTATGATCCTACGATAACCGCCGATCGGAATGACGATACGGTTCAAATCATAATCAAGCCCACATTCGGGACACGTGTGAATTTCGGGTAGCCCCTGCAGATCATATCCGCACATGAGGCAATAAGATTTACTGTTGGTATCACTTGGCGATTCATGCATCGAATTGGGCCTCAAAAACATCGTCCAAGCTGACTGTGTCCGTATTCTATCCCTAAATCGGAGCAAACGGCAATCGAGAAAATAACGGGAGTCGCTGTCTTCTTGCATTTTGCCCCAACGGGGCTTTGTCTATCAGCCCAGGGTTGCGGCAACGCCGCTACCCTGGGGATGGTTATAGACCACAACATCAACCCCAACGGGGTTGTGTCGATAGGGTGTTGAGTTGGATGCTCGATTCGTTATTATCCGTTCATATTCATTTGGATTTCGGAACATTATCCGTGAATCATTTATGTGAAACGCGGAAAACCCGGAAAGAAATTCCCGCCTATCTGGGCGGGGTTTTGAAGAAGGAATAACGCAACCCCGTTGGGGTTGGCCATGGGATAGGCATTCGGTCCCCAGGGTAGCGGCGTTACCGCAACCCTGAGCTACAGGACGAAATCCCGTTGGGATTGGGACGACGAATGTTTATAGACCATTTGTTGAAATCGTCATATTGAATTGCCGTTACCAAACCGCTAACATGAAAGTGTGAGCATGATTGGGAACGGCGGTATGTTGGTGAAGAAACGATGTTTACGGGGATTGTCCAGACGTTGGGTACCGTGCGTTCGATCCGGTCCGGATCGGCCGGGTATCGCCTCGTCCTGGAAGCGCCCGGATTGCCGCGTCCTCTTACCAACGGTTGTAGCATCTGCGTAAGCGGCGTTTGTCTAACCGTTACCCGAAGCGATGCCCATTTGATTGAGTTTGACGTTGTACCGGAAACGATCTCGCGGAGCACACTCGGCGATAGTCGTCCGGGCGACGTGGTGAACCTGGAACCGGCTTTGCGGGCCGGCGATCCGATGGATGGGCATATCGTGCAGGGGCATGTGGACGGCGTGGCCACGGTTCGCGATATCCGCGAGGACGGCGGCGGGTATCTGATGGAATTTGTCATCAATCCCGACTTGCTTCCCCTCATTGCACCCAAAGGGTCCGTGGCCATCGACGGAGTTTCCCTGACCGTTGCCCGGGTGGACGACGATGGCTTCGCGGTAGCCTTGATTCCCACGACATTGGAGCGGACCACGCTTGGGCGACGCCGGCCGGGCGATAAAGTCAACGTGGAAACCGACATCGTTGCCCGCACTATTGTCGCTTATCTCCAACGTCGGCCTCCCGTGGAGAGCGAAGGTGGCGTTACCCTGGACATGCTCCGGGAGAATGGCTGGCCATGAGTGGTTCAACCGCACATCCCGGACATGAACCCAAAGGCTCGCGGACCAACCCGAGGCCGATGATCGGGATCACCATGGGCGATCCCGCGGGTGTCGGGGCGGAGGTGATCGCCAAGGCCCTGGCCGATCCGGATATCCGCCGCATGGGGCGGTTTATTGTTTATGGACTGGCGGAGGTCCTCGAATACGCCGCCGACCTGGCGGAGATCAATCCGTATTGGTTTCGGCTGCCTCATGAAATCGTCAGCCATATCGAGAGCGGAGTAGTTGTTGCCGATTTCGACGAATTCAACATGTTCGGCCCAACGGTTCGCTATGCGACGGCCGAGGGTGGACAGGCATCGATGCGGTTTCTGGATACCGCCATTACCGGCGCGCTGAACGGGACACTTGAGGGGATCGTAACGGCCCCGATCTGTAAGGAAAGTTGGGCGATGGCCGGCTACCGTTTTCCGGGGCACACCGAAAAGCTCGCTCACGCGTGCAAGACGGATCGCTACACGATGATGTTTGTCGGCGGCCGTCTGCGGGTGGCTCTGGCCAGCATCCATCAGGCCCTCTTCGATTTGCGCAATTCGTTTACCATCGGCCGCGTGTTCACGCCGATCGACCTGATGGGCCAGGCCCTGATCCACTGGTTCGGGATCGAGTCCCCGCGGATCGCCGTTTGCGGCCTCAATCCGCACGCCGGGGAAAACGGCATGTTCGGCGACGAGGAGAAGCGAATCATCGAGCCGGCGATTGTCATGGCCCGCGAGACTGGGCTGAATGTCGAAGGCCCTTTCCCCGCCGACACGATCTTCTGGAAGGCGATGCACGGCCACTTCGACGGCGTGGTGGCCATGTATCATGACCAGGGGCTTATTCCGATCAAGCTGCTGGCTTTCGAGAACGCTTGCCAGACCACCCTCGGCCTGCCGATCATTCGTACCAGCGTGGATCACGGCACGGCCTTCGATATCGTGGGTAAAAACCAGGCCAATCCCGAAAGCATGAAAACCGCGATTCGCCTCGCCTGCCAGATGGCCTTGCGCAAGCGCGAGCATGACCTGCTGGTACCTACGCCACCACCCGATGAAGATCAGGATGAGCCGCTGCCAACGATGGTCGAGCCCCAAGAGTAGCTCTTGGCTTGTCGCTACTTGCGAAGCAGCGAACAAACCCGCACAATATCCAGGTAATCATTGATGGCATGCCCAGTCAGACCATCCCTATGAAGGAGGCTTATCATGCAAGGTTCTTCAATGGATCGGCGACAGTTTCTGTCGAACGGCATGAAATTCGCCGTCTCCACGGCAGCCTTGGGCGCGAGCGCGCGGTCCGCGCCGGCCGCGGGGGCCAATGAAAAATTCACGGTGGCCATCGTGGGTTGCGGAATTCGCGGCAAGAGCATGGTCAATGAATTTCTCGTCGATCGCAAGGATGTTGAAATAGCTTACGTCTGCGATCCCGATTCCAACCGCATGAACGAGGTCGCCAAGTTGGTGGCCGAGAAGCAAACCGCCAAGGTGACCGCCGTCCAGGATTTTCGCAAAATCCTCGATGACAAGAGTCTGGATGTCGTCTTCAGTCCCACGCCTGATCATTGGCACGCCCTGGTTGCCATCCTGGCCTGCCAGGCAGGGAAGGACGTGTACACGGAAAAGCCCTTAACCCACAATCCGTGGGAGGGGCAACAAATGATCGCCGCCGCCCGCAAATACAATCGCGTGGTTCAGATGGGCAGCCAGAACCGCAGCGGCACGTATATTATCAATGCCATCAAGGCCGTTCGCTCGGGACAGCTCGGTGACGTGCATCTGGTTAAAGTGTTTAATATGCGTAAACGATCATCGGTCAAGCGCGTACCTGACACCCAGGTTCCCGAAGGCGTCGATTACGATCTGTGGGTCGGGCCGGCGCCGTTCCAGCCGTTCAACCCCAATCGTTTTCACTACAACTGGCATTGGCGCTGGGATTTCTCCGGCGGCGATATTATCAACGATTCGGTCCACCAGATTGACTTGGCCCGCTGGGCGGTCGATCGCGACTATCCAAAGAGCGTGTATTCGACCGGCGGCAAGCATTGCTACGTCGGTGACGATCAGGAAACGCCGGATACACAAATCGTGACCTGGGATTTCGACAAGCTGACCATGATCTTTGAGATGACCCTGTGGACGCCGTACATGCACAAGACGGCCTCGGCGTTTCGCGAGTCGAACGAGTACCCCCACTGGCTGACCAACGCCTCGCGGGTCGAAATCTACGGGACCAAGGCCATGATGCTACTCGGCCGCCACGGCAACGGCTGGCAGATTATGGTCCAGGACGGAAAAATCCTCGCCGAGGAAAACGGCAAACAACCCATGCAGGAGCACTACGACAACTTCATCGAGTGCGTCAAATCACGCAAGCGACCGAACGCCGACGTGGAGGAAGGCCATCGCTCTACACTGCTCTGTCAGCTCGCCAATATCTCCTACCGGCTGGGCGGGCGAAAGCTGGCCTTTGACGGCAAGACGGAAACCATTATCGACGATGCGGAAGCCCAGAAATTAATGAAACGCGCGGGGCGAGAGCCTTATACGATTCCCGAGACTGTCTAATAGAGGGAGCAGGCAAGATGAAATACTTATTGACTCTAGCCATCGCCATAGAATGTCTTTTTTGTTTAACGGTAGTTGCTGCCGAAACAACCAACACGAAGCCCAATATCGTCTTTATCCTGGCCGACGATCTCGGCTGGGGAGATTTAAGTTGTTACGGCCACGATCGGCTCAAAACGCCCCGATTGGACCGGCTTGCCGCACAGGGTACCCTCTATACGCAATTCTACGTGAATGGGTCGGTCTGCTCGCCAAGCCGATGCGCTTTCATGACCGGTCAATATCCGGCCCGGCATCGCATTCACGGACATTACGCGGACCATGAGTTAAACGCCAAGCGAGGGATGTCGAACTGGCTTGAGCCGACCGTCCCCAATGTGCCAGCCCTGCTTAAGGCCGCCGGTTACACCACCGGCCATATTGGCAAGTGGCATCTGGGCAGCGGGCCCGGAGCACCGCTACCGACGGAATACGGCTTCGACGCTGCGCGGGCGGTAGGCTGCCGTGAGCCGGCTTGGAATTGGGAACCGCTGGCCTCGTTCTGGCCTAAGTCCACGGAGTTGTTCGTGGACGAAACGATCCGTTTCATTCGGGAAAACCGCGACCGCCCCTTCTACGTTCAACTCTGGACCCTTCTGCCGCACGCGCCGTTGAACCCGACCGAAGAGCAGATGAAGCCCTACGAACGCCGTAACTGGGGGCAAGGAGTGCCGCACAAAAATGCCGAAGTCATCTACTATGCCTCGGTAGGAGACTTGGATACCCAGATTGGGCGTTTGCTGGATGAGCTGGACAAGTTGGGCTTGGCGGAGAATACCCTGGTGATTTTCTCCAGCGACAACGGCCCCGAAGATATCCATATCAATAACGCCGGGTACAGCGGAGTGGGTAGCGCCGGCCCGTTCCGTGGCCGTAAGCGCAGCCTCTACGAAGGTGGTATACGTACACCATTTATTGTCCGTTGGCCGAAACACGTGGCCGCCGGCCGGGTGGACAACGATTCCGTAGTGGCCGGCGTGGATTTACTGCCTACTTTGTGTAAACTGGCCGGCATTCAGGTGTCCTCGGAGCACGCCCTCGACGGAGAGGATATGAGCGATGTTTTACTGGGACAATCGCGACCGCGACAAACCCCCCTGATGTGGGAATGGCGGTTTCACATTTTCGGCGAGCCCTTCCACCGCAGCCCGATCCTCGCTATTCGTGAGGGCGATTGGAAATTGCTGATGAATCCCGACCGTAGCCGGATCGAACTCTACGATATCCCACACGATCCGACGCAGTTGAACAACCTTGCGGATCGTCGACCGGAGCTGGTTGAGACCCTGGCCGCCAAAGTCCTGACCTGGCAGAAGACCCTGCCGGAAGGACCGCTGGATCCGACCGCCGGCAAATGCGATTACCCCTGGCCGGTCAGTCGATAGGAAGATGTTACCACGGTGTCACGGAGTGACAAAGATTACAATTGTATTACAGAAAGGAAACGATCGTGAATCTGATCCGCTCTTTCATACTTTTGGTCTGCTGGCCGGCCTTGTTGGTTGTCGCGGCGGAAAATGAAACGTCAAGCAATACGGCCCATCGTCGAGCCGATTCCTTTTTCGGACTGCATTTTGATCTGCATCCAAACAAGAGCGATACCGTTCTCGGCGCCGATGTAAGCGAGGAGAACGTCGCGAAATTGCTCACCCGTGTGCGCCCGGATTACGTGCAATACGACTGCAAAGGGCATTATGGTTATCTTGGATATCCCTCGGAAATCGGGCCTTCCGCGCCGGGTATCGTGAAGGATTCCCTGGCCGTCTGGCGAAAAGTCACCCGCGAATACGGAGTGGGGTTGTATATTCATTTTTCCGGATTGTGGGACTCGGTGGCCATCGAGCAGCACCCCGAATGGGCCGCGATCATGGCGGACGGTAAGCCATCGCCTAAGGCAACCAGTGTTTTCGGCCCTTATGTCGATGAGCGCATGCTTCCTCAATTGAAAGAGGCGACGCGCAAGTACGATCTGGATGGCGTGTGGGTGGACGGTGAATGTTGGGCGGCGGCGTGGGATTACAGCCCCGCTGCCTTGGAAGCCTGGAAGAAGGAAACCGGCCACGAGCAAGCGCCGAAAAACGCCAAGGAACCGAACTGGCAGGAATGGAAAACCTGGAACCGCAAGCATTTTGAACGTTACGTAAGTCATTGGGTCGACGAATTGCACGCTTTCAATCCCAAGCTGCAGATCACCAGCAACTGGTTGTACTCGGCCCTGATGCCCGTACCGGTGCAGGTGAAAGTGGACTATCTTTCGGGCGATTATTCGCCGGCCAAATCCGTGGATCAGGCGCGGATCGACGCCCGCTATTTGGCCCAAACGAAAATGCCCTGGGACCTGATGGCCTGGGGTTTCGTGATGGGCAAGGAGGGACTTAATCATAACCTCAAGACCGCCGTCCAACTGCAACAGGAGGCCAGTGTCGTGCTGATGCAGGGGGGCGGGTTTCAGATCTATTTCCATCCCACGCGGAGCGGGCATATCGACGAGACCACTATCGAGACCGCCGGCCGGGTGGCGGACTTCTGCCGGCCGCGCCAGGCGGTCAGCCATAAGAGCACATCCGTACCACAGGTTGCGGTCTTGATGTCCTCCACCGCGATCCTGCAGCGCAGCGACGCCTTCTATCATACCGTGGGAGCGTATCGTGAATTGGAAGGTACTTTACACGCCTTGCTGGAGCTCGGGTACTCCGTCGACGTGCTGGCGGAGCATCAGCTTGAGGGACGGCTGCGGGAGTTTCCGATCATTGTCGTACCTGATTTCGAGGTCTTGGCCAACGGTTGGGTGGAAAAGCTGACAGATTATGCCCGGCAGGGCGGACAATTGCTGTTGGTGGGCGAGAAATGCGCGCGGCAGTTTGCTCCTGTATTGGGTGTCCATTTGCAGGGCGAACCGCGAAACCAGTCGGTGGAGCTGGCTACTGCCTCCGGAGTTGTCAACGTGAACGGTATCTGGCAGGACGTAACCCTCGACGGCGCGGAGGCCGTCGGCTTTCGCTATCAAAGCCGGGATACGACCAAGGACAAGCAGATCGCCGCGACCATGGTAGCCTGTGGATCTGGCCGTGTCGGGGCCGTTTATGGTCCGCTAGGCCAGCGGTTCTACCAGCAACATCATCCGTATGTTCGCTTGTTTCTGGGCCAGTTGATGCGGAAAATGTTCGCCGACCCGGCGGTTGTGGTAGATGGCCCGCCATGCCTCGATGTGGCCTTGCGCAAGACCGCGGATGGCAAGTTATGCGTGCATTTGCTTAACCGCGCGAATACATCCGTATGCGATGATTATGCGGTGATCGATCATGTACCGCCGGTCGGGCCGATCAAGCTGACTCTGAAGGTTTCGGAAAAACCGCAACGACTTGAATGGGTGCCCGACGGTGGCTCCATCCCCTGGTCCTGGTCCGACGGCAAACTGATGGCCACCATCCCGCAAGTCGGCATTCACGGCGTATTGGCCGTGGTTCCGTAGGCCACGAGGCTGGTCCTTGAGATTATTGTACCTGCGCGTTCTCCGGGAAAAACAGATCGTCCTCGCCCAGCGTGGGAACTCCAATAACCAGGACGCGCATCCGACCCTTCGCGCCATGCACGATGCCGGGCGGGATATGCACGAGGCTGCCCGGGCGGATGGCGTGTTCCACACCGTCCAGGACGATGGCGCCTTCGCCCTCGAGAAGGTAATAAATTTCCGTGCCACGCTTATGGTAATGAGGCTTGGCGTCCGCGATATCCACCACATGAGCCCAGGCGGCCACACCCTTGTCCGCGTCCTCGCGGCTGATCAGGCGGTAACGCCACCCACATGTACTGCGTTCCTTTGGAGCATCCTTTTCATGACGGACCAGCAAGGCTTTTTGTGGAGAATTTTCCATTAACCCAACTCCCTCAAACCATAGATGTGTATCCCGCAAGTGTCCGAACATTCCCGTCGGAATATCCCTTCACCAACGATCATGGTTGTCCATGGTTGGCTTCCTGCTCCTTCAGCCAGGCGATGGTTTTCTTGACGCCCTCTTGATAGGAGACGGTGGACTTCCAACCGAGCTCCCGACGGGCCTTTTCCGCGCTGAAATAACACCGTCGACCCATCAGCCAGACGGCGTATCGGGTGATCATCGGCGGTTTTTTCGTCCTGAACAAGTGTCCGAAACACTCCATAAGAAATGCCACATTGTAGGCCACTTTGTACGGCACATGTTTCGTTACCGGCGGCGCACCCAGTTCGGCCGCCAGCAGGTTCATCCATTCCTTCTGGCGCATTTCACCGTCGTTACAGCAGTTGTATGCCTGTCCAAGGGCTTTGGGTGAGTCGGCCGCCAGAATCGCCCCTTCGGCTACATTACCTGCATAGACCACATTAAGCCGGTTCATGCCGTCGCCAAGAATCTTGCACTTTCCTTCGCGCAAAAGCCGGGCCAGCCGAAAAATTGTCGCCCGGTCCCGGGGACCGTACAACCAACTCGGTCGAATCACGGTCAAAGGCAGTCGCCCCGCTTTGTGCATGGCCCATAAGTCATTTTCCGCCTGGACCTTGGCCCGACTGTAGTAGCTCCACCGATGCAGGTTCACGCCCAGCGGCGCGGTCTCATCGAGTACCAGCCCTTCGCCGTCGGGATGGCCGTACGCGCTGATGGAGCTGATGTGCAGGAAACGCGCACAACCGGCGGCGGCCGCGGCCTCGGCCAGATTTCGCGTACCGTCGATTGTAATCCGGACGAAATCCGCCCACGGGCCCCAGTCACCCACTCGTGCGGCACTGTGGTACACCGTCTGCACGCCAGCGCAGGCCCGGTCCAGCGATGCCCGGTCGGTGATATCACCTTCAACGAATTCGACGTTTTGTTGTTTTAACCATTTCGTGTCACTGTTTCCCCGAACCAACACCCGAACCGGACGATTCCGCAGACGAAGTTGTTCCACGATATGGCTGCCCAGCAGACCCGATGCTCCCGTTACCAGATTCATAGTGGCTCCTTATGTAGTCAAACCAAGGCAGTAACATAAGAAGGAACAGGCCGCCTCGTCAAGAATCGAAAGCCGGATCACCTCCGTCGAGGGCGGTAGGAACATATACGTAGTTAGGCGACATTCCTTGCCATGGACGCCGGCGGCCTATATAAAAACCGCCGACCGGAAAGCGAGGACTATCATGCAGCGATTTTTAACCACAGCGATTCTTCTCGGTTTGGGCTTAACCTGTTCGCAACGCACCTCGGCGGCCGAGCCGCCCCCTTTCAATCGCGATGTGAACAATGCTTTCGACGCCCTGGGAGAAATGCAATTACGACCTCCGAACGATGTTCTATTAGAGATCATGAAACAGCATCGGAGTGAGGTTTATCTTCTGTATCCGGAAGACCGTGCGTTCCCGATCCGTATGAAGGAAACGATTCCGATTCGTTGGCTCGAGAAAGGGCCTTCTACGGAATTCACCGGCCAAGCCCAACCCGGTGAATACTATACGTTTCAGATCGGTTTGTGGGCGACCTGGCTGCCTTTGAACAATGTGGTCGTCACCTGTTCCGAGCTGATCGGCGAAGCGGGATCGACCATTTCCGCCGGGCAAGTTGATTGCTTTAATACCGGTGGTATCGACGAGCGCGGCCGCCCGTTCACGAAAAACGTCTCCGTCCCGCGGGGTGAAGTGCAGGCTTTCTGGTTTGGCGTGTCTATTCCCCGGCAGGCCCGTGGTCGCTACCAAGGTACCATCACCTTCCAGCCTGCCGACGAGAAGGCCAAAGAGGTCCGGGTTATTCTCACGGTCATCGGCGATGCTATCGAGGATTGCGGCGACAGCGAATTGTGGCGGCAATCACGCTTGCGCTGGCTGAATTCCACAATCGCCATCGATAACGACGTTACCGCCCCCTATACCCCCCTACGGGTCGAGGGACATACCCTTCATTGCCTCGGCCGCACGGTCACCCTCGATCCCATGGGTCTACCGCAACAAATACGAAACAGTTTTTCGCCCAATGTCGATAAAATCACGACTACCCGACGGGATATCCTCGCAAACCCGATGCGTTTTGTGGTCGAAACTTCAACGGCACCGACTCAATGGCACGATGAACCGTTCCGAATCGTTTCCCGGACTGACAGCCGGGTGGAGTGGGAGGCCTCGCAGCAGGCAGGTCCATTAACCATGACCTGCCGAGGGGCAATGGAATACGAAGGGCACCTGACCTATCGCATCATTCTCAATGCACGCGAAAAATTGGATATCAAGGACACTCGTTTGGAAATCCCCTTTCGTTCCGACGTAGCCAAATATCTCATGGGCATGGGCCACAAGGGAGGCTTGCGACCGGCACAACTGGACTGGAAATGGAATCGGATGAGGCGTCAGGATAGCGTTTGGATAGGCGACGTAAACGCCGGACTGCGCTGCCAACTGAAAGGCCCAGACTATCGCACACCCTTCAGCAATGATTATTACTACCATCGGCCGATCGTTCTGCCGGTCGCCTGGCACAACGGCGGCGCAGGCGGTTGCCGGCTGGTCGAAAACGGCGATGCGCAAGTCACACTCCAGGCGTACAGCGGCCCTCGCCGGCTTGAAGCCAATGAAACCCTCACCTTCGATTTCGAGCTGCTGATAACTCCGGTCAAACCGCTCAATCTGGCCGGTCATTGGAACAATCGTTATTATCATGGCGCTTCCATCGAAGAAGGCCGGAAACGCGGTGCCAACGTGCTGGTTGTGCATCACGGCCACCCGTTCAATCCATTCATCAATTACCCGTTCATGTCCGAACCTATCGCAGCCTTGACTGACTTCATCCGCCAGGCCCATGAGGCACAATTGCGGGTCAAGCTGTACTACACCTCGCGCGAGCTGAGCAATCGCACCGCCGAAATCTGGGCCTTGCGCAGCCTGGGCGATGAGATCATCGCCGATGGTCGGGGTAACGAAGAAATTCCTGTTTTCAAAAGATTCAGCACGATCGATCCATGGTTGCAAACCCATTTTCGTACGAATTATATTCCCTCCTGGGTTGTGCGTTTTCGACAAGGCCCAATGAAAGGGCAGACGGATGCCTCGATTCTCGTCAACGGTGATTGTCGCTGGAACAACTACTACCTTGAAGGGCTGAAGTGGTTACTGGATCGCACCGGAATGGACGGCCTGTACATCGACGAAACTTATTTTGATCGGCAAGTGATGCGACGGGCGCGCAAGATTCTCGATCGGCACCATGCAGGCTGCCTGATCGACCTGCACATCTGTAATCCGTATACGTTAGCCAAGGGTAATGACAATGGCCTCAACGATTACATGGACCGACTGCCCTACATCGACAGCCTCTGGCTCGGCGAGGAATACGACTATGACGAACCTCCGGATTACTGGTTGGTCGAGATTTCCGGTATCCCGTTCGGTCTGACCAGCGAAATGCTGCAAGGCGGTGGGAATCCCTGGCGCGGCATGGTCTTCGGCATGGTTTCACGGTCGGGGTTGTCCACCCCGATCTGGAAATTGTGGGATGCATTCGGCATCGCCGAGGCGGAAATGATCGGCTTCTGGGCGCCCGATTGTCCGGTTAAAACCGACCACAAGGATATACCGGTTACCGTCTACCGAAAAAAAGGCCAGACCCTCGTTTCCCTGGCCAGTTGGGCAATGGAACCGGTTAATGTTCGACTGCATATCGATTGGCCGGCCCTTGGCTTGGACCCGCAAAAGTCCGTGTTACATATTCCGTTCGTGGAAAACTTCCAGGAGGAAGCGCAGTACCGTCCTCATGATCCTATTAGCGTCAAACCAGGTAAGGGCTATCTTATTATTATTGATGCTCAGTAGACCGCACAAAAATGGCACCGGCCGGCCGCCGTAAGGCCTTCCATTGACTTTATTGGGCCTGGAACACGTAAGAACCGGCCTTGTTCAAATTGAAGCGGTTTACATTCAATCGACGCGGAGTCCCCGCCGCTTGAATGACCTCAATTCGCTTGCCCGCCATCTGATGCGGCAAAACCAGTTCCGCCGTCAGACCTTCGGGAATGATAACCTCCAACCGCCACTGCTGGGGATCCCAATACACCCAGACCAAACCCTTGGGTGTATTCGTATGCCCGGCGACGTAAGGCAAACCACCATTGTCGGGAGCGATGTGCAACTTACCGCCACCCGGCTCAACGATCCGGACGCCGAGCAAGCTGTCGTGCAACCACAACAAGGGGACGGCCTGCCAACCATGCGAGCCGGTCGGGTCATCCGGCTGGGCCGGATTGTGCTGTCCTACACCGAGATTCAAGTCCTCGCGACTGATCCAGTATTCCGGTAAAGGACCTCCGTACGGCCCTTGCAAGCCCGGCTCAACCGGGTTACGCGGATTGCCCGGTAAATAGGGAGCAAATCGCTCGATCAAATGGGCTACCGCTCGCTCGGAAAACCCATAATCCGACAACACCCGCAACACGCGATAGGACCAACTCGGATTGTTCCAGCGGGTCACACCGAAAGGCGGTGAACCGTTCGGCGCGGGAAACGCGTAATTCAAATCCGCGATAGCGTCGGCGGTCGGCATCAAGCCCAGCATTAAGGCAAAAGTCTGCCCGGCCTGACTATAACCCCGTTCGATATCCGGATTCTGCATATCATAGCGGTCGGCCACATGAGGAGGCAGGCCCGGCCGGTCGCGAACGATATGATATTTCTTGAAAGCGTCAATCATCATCTCCGCGATTACCCGCCACTTTCGGGCTTGCTCTTTCTGGCCGATGGCCTCGGCCATCTCCACCGACCAGAGCAGGCGCTCGATCATCATCGGGGTGACAATTCCGCTGGCCTGGTTCGGCCCCTGGACCCGCTGGCCAACGCGAATGTCGGCGAAGATATAACCCGTTCGCCAAAGGCCCTGTTCATCAAGATAGAAAGGCCCTTTCTCGTTGTAACGACCTGGGTCAGACCAAAGAGTCTTGTCCTTCGGAGCCAAGACCGCGTCCCAATAATGACAGAGATTGTCCCAATAGGTACGAATGATCCGTCGATCCCCGCTCCACATGTAAGCGTCGTAAATGATGGCCACCCATTGGACGGACCAGTCGAAGGTGGCCGGATAAGCTGGGAAATTGGCGGGAGCAAACGGGTGCAGGTGTCCATCCGGCCCCTGTCCCTCGGCCAGGGTGCGGGCCATGAAGTCGCGTAACCGCGTATCATCGAACCACCGCGAGCTCACGATGGCCCGCGGCCGCGCGTCCTCGATCCATTGGCCATCCTCCCGGCCGGGGGTATCGATGTAGGCATCGCTCATGGTCACTTCGGCATGAATGAGGCATAGTTTGACGATCTGGTCAATCCGTTCGTCGCCGCACTGAAAACTACCCACGGGCTCGATTGGGTACTGCGACTTGACGATACCGGCATTGTTGATAGTCACACTGCCGGCAACGGGAAAATGTATGTGCAGCGTCATCCAGCGGGCGGTACGCTCGTCGGGAATCTCCATATATTGCTTGCCCGACCGGGTGATGTACCGATCCGCATAGTGCGGTCCGACTACTCCCTCGGTATTGATCCAGCCCATGCGATCGACGTGTTTTTCACCGCTGTACAAGGCGTAGGACAACTCGCCATATCCAAAATCGATCATCAGGCCTTCCGTGGAATCGGATATTTCCAACCACGGATAGCCATGCACCGGTCGCTGGAAATCAACGGTTACATATTTCGTCTGGCCCGCTCGACCGGTAATGGTAAGGCAATTTCCGGTCACTAACCCCCGGGCATGGGAGGTGAGGGCCGTATCCGGCTGGCAAACGCTCATACGCAACCCCGCGGCGATATCTCCAGGCACATCCGTGACCGGCAGGCGCCGTTCGGCCGTGCCGGCGGCCACCACGGACATGGGCGATACGCGGTATTCCCGCTGCCCCGGCGTTTCCGAATCCCGCGGGTTCGCCGGCCAGGGCCCCTGCTTAACCACCTTTGCGTTTTGCCAGCCGCTGTCGTCGAAACCACAATCGTTCAGGTCACCTTCGAGCACTTTACGGCCGTCCAGGACCACCGGGTAACGAATCCGGTAATCACCGATCACTCCGCAGATTTGTGTCTCATGCTCCATGAATTCCGGTGCTCGCAGGCATTTCCAGGATCCGTCAGTCTTGACCCATGAACTATTCAAATACAGACCGGCATGAATATTACCCGTTCGCTGGAATGTAGTGATCTCGCCCCAGTTGTGGTGCAGAACGAGGACCACGTTCTTGCCGGTTTTCAAATAGGGGGCGGCGTTGATCCGGTCGGTAGTGATCAGCTTTTCGTGGTAACGGGAGACCTTGCGTTTCACGATTTGGCCGTTGATCCAAAGACGGGCGTTGCTGTCGGCGGCCATGTGTAACGTGGCGTTTGGCGGGATAACCGGCAGGTCGACCACCTTGCGGAAATAGGTGAATCGGTTTTTGGGATTTGCCCCTGCCTCGGGAGCCCAAATCCAGTCCGCGGGGGTTATCGCGGGAGCCACTGATCGTTCGCGAGCGATATCCATCGGCCCGCATCCCCCGGACCCCATGGCGGCTCCCCAAACCATAAGCAAACCAACCGTTGACCATCCTCTTAACTGGCTCATCGCGATCCTCCAGCATTCGGGAACAGAAAGTATTCACGAATTCGGCAGCTTTGCCGACCGGTCGGACCCGCACTATATACGGATTTGCCCGCAAAATCCAAATCGCCATGCAGAATTCGAGAAGGGTTCCTCGGACATGGCATACAACCGGATGGAATGCGAAAACAAGTGAGCAGTTGAACGCAAAAACGACGCACTCAGTGATTCATCCGACATACGGATCAAGCAACGATAGGTCTTGTCGATAAGAGGATGTACCCGCGCGGTGCTCATTCAGGATCGTTATTCATGAAGCGGATTTCATCTTCGCCCGGACGGACCGTAGAAACGCCAGCATTTGCTCCGCGGGAAGAGGCCCCTGCCAACGACCGATCTCCTGGCCTTGCGGGGACAAGACCACGAATGCCGGCACCCCGAGCACCCCGTATTCCGTTATCAATTTCCGGTTGGCATCAGAGTCGACCTCCACCACAATCCAATCGGCCAGGGCCTGCCGAACGGAGTCTTTCGCGAATACCTCCTTGGCCATCCACCGACATGGGCTGCACCACTCCGCGTGGAATTTCAGGAGTACCGGCTTGTTCTGGCTGGCGGCCTCGGCAAGGGCGGCTGGCACATCTACCGGCGCGCCCTTAACCGAGCCGGGACGAGACGCATACCAGAATGCAAACAGGAAAATAGCCAGTATCAGCAGCAATAATGCATATCGGCTTGCAGAAGTCGAGGAGCGGAGTTGCTCATACGATTGCTCGGTTGATTGATTTTCGTTCATGTTTTGATTATCCCAGTCCACGGTTGCCACTCTTAAATCCACCATCAAAGCCAAGAAACTTTTCGCTCTTCGTGGCGGCATTGCGCGACCCAGGGCTGAGCAACCCCCCGGCTTTATTATTGAGCCGTTGTAGCTGTCCGGCCAACAATATCTTCCGCCGACCGACGCTGATAGATATTGACCACCGCCATCCGATAAGGCCCCTGCCCCCGCCAGACGATATAGGTCGGACGAGGATCAAACCATCGTAGAAATTCATCGGCACGCGGAAGATCATTATAACTCACCTCATTGTTTATGCTTAACAAGAGGTAATCGGCATCATCGATCGGCGGGCCTTCAGTTCGATGTTCCCAGGCAAGGCGACGTATCAACTCATAAGCCGGCGGATGGGCGTCCACGTAATCGTCGATCACCCGGTCATCCCAAAGATAACTGATGACACGACGACCGGGAGGCACATGAGCGGCGCACCAGTTCAAAGCATCCACCGTCCCGTCATTGGTCACCTGGATCAGATTGCGATAGCCGCGGGACTCGGCCCCCATCCAGCGATCGCCCACGATGGTATACCCGTAATAACCAAATTCGGGATAGACGCCGACCGTTCCCCAGAAAAGAAACATTATCCCGGTGGCCGACCAGGCTACCCACGCGGATTGGAGGAGTTTTTTGGAGCGCAAAACCTGGTAGGCCCAGACGATAAAAGCCGCCAATAAAAGCATCAACAAGGGATAGATGCTCATCAGATAGAAGCTCTGCCGTAGATATTGAGTGGTCAAAAAGAGTATGTAGAGTATCACCGTGCCCACCAACACGCGACAGATTGGATCGCGAGGAGCTCGCCACCAGGCCCAAACCAGGGCCACCAGAGTGGTCAATCCCAATGGCGGTCCTGCTTTAATAAGGATGATTCCGAGATACAACCGAGCCGGATCAATAAAAGGAGTCATCGGCAGCGCATTAAGCCGGTGGAATAAATGACGATACATGGCCCGGGGGGTTTCGGGATGGAGCACATGTTCGGGAAACAGGGCCAGGCACATGGCGCCGGCCAGGGGCAATATGACCATCCAGGCGGCCAGCGTGGCCCAGTATGCTCCGTTGTATCTACCCCGCAAGGCCTTACGCAGGCTCGCGTAAAAACCACACAGCACGACCAGTAACCCCAACCCCCAGCAGGCCAGGGCCAAACGACGAAGATCAAGCTGGGTTACGACCATCGCCAGCATTTCGAGAAAAAAAGCACTTAGGGCCCAGAAATATAGCCTTCCGCGAGCATCGGGCAGCCTCTCGGCCTCTCCCGTTTGGGCTCGCAATTCGATATAGTCACAGAGTATCAGCGGTGGAATAAAAAACAGATGGTAAAACTTGCTCGCCGCGGCCAAAGCCAAGGCCGCGGCCAGTAACAGCAAGCGAAGCATATCGCGCCGCCGAAGATAACTGATGTAGGCCAGCAACATCAGGAGAACGGTCAAAGGGCAAAACGCATCTCCCTCGGTGAAGGCGTATCGGCCAAACCCAAGATAATACGGCGACATGGCCAACAACACTGCAGCCAGCAAGGCGGCCGACCGGTTGAACCAGGACCGGCCGGCCATGTAAGTCAACACGATGGCCGCCGCGCTGAAAATAATGGCGACCGCCCGGGCAACGGAAAGCGACGCGTCGGTGAAAACGAAAACCGCGGCGGTAACATACATCGGCAGGCGAGCTTGCGAGGCATCGATCCCGCTGCCGATTAATGGATGCTCCAACAACCCGCGGGTTACGTGCAAATCGCTGGTTTCATCCCATTGTGGATTGATATGCTGCACGGAAAACCAAGCGGTCACCGCGTAGAGGCCGGCGAGCAGCACAACCGTAAGCCAGTCGCGCCTCCGGCTTTTCTTGGATATAAGCACAACATCAGGCATGACGGAATGGTGGGTTTGATCCATACGAATTCATGCCCCCTGTCCCGCGCGCACGGCCGTTTACTTCTTCTTGCTGGCACGACGGCGAAGCTCGGCCTCGATGAACATTTGCAAATCACCGTCCAGGACCCGTTCCGGATTGCCTGTTTCCACGCCCGTCCGATGGTCCTTGACCCGGTGGTCGTCAAGTACGTAGCTGCGAATCTGACTGCCCCACGCGATTTCGCCCTTGTCGCCGTAGAGTTTCTGCAATTCCTGGTCGCGTTGCTCCTGTTTGAGACGCTCGATCTTGGCCTGGAGAATGGAAAGGGCAACCCGCTTATTTTGCTGCTGGCTGCGTTCGTTGACACATTCGACCACGATACCGGTGGGAATATGCTTGACCCGAACGGCGGTGGCGACTTTGTTGACATTCTGTCCGCCCGCCCCGGCGGCCCGGCGGAAAAAGACGATGTCCAACTCGGCCTCCTTCAGTTCCACGTCGAGGTCGTCGAGAATCGGCAACACATCGACAGCAGCAAAGCTGGTGTGTCGGCGGGCATTGGCGTCGAAAGGACTGATACGCACAAGGCGATGAACACCGCGTTCGCAGGACAGATAACCGGTTGCGTAAAATCCACACACGCGCAGGGTTATACTGCGCAGCCCCGCCTCCTCGCCATCGGTGCGGGCCAGTTCCTCCACCTGGTAATCATTGCGCTCGAAATATCGTAAATACATACGCAGGAGCATTTCCGCCCAATCGCAGGCCTCGGTACCCCCCGCCCCCGCCTGAATGCTGAAGAAACAGTCCTTGTCATCGTTTTTTCTGGATAGAAGGGTCATCAGCTCGACGCTAGCCAGACGCTCCTGAATCTCGCGCAGTTCTTTGTCTAACTCCTTGAAACTCTCGGCATCGTTGGCCTCGCGGGCAAGTTCAAGCAGAACGGCAGCGTCTTCAGCGCGCTTTAGCACGCTTTGGACCGGCTCGATCACGCCCTTGAGGGCCTTGAGTTCACCGACAATCTGACGAGCCCGCTCCTGGTTGTCCCAGAAGCCCGGCTCGGACATGGTCCGTTCCAGTTCACCGCGGCGGGAGATCTTGTTCGGCAGGTCAAAGAGAGTCCCGAATCGAGACGATCCGGTCAGTCAAATCCTGAAGGGTACCGGCGGGGTCTTCAAAGTTCATCTTGTTGCTCCTTCATGTAGTCCAAGTGCTCATCCTTGCCAAAAACACATTATAAACCCGCTTGCCATAAGACGCCAACGGGAAAAATGATTCCGCCCCGTTGACAAGAAACATAATAATCGGCCATAATCAAGCCTGTTTTTCTTGGTAAGCTGGCAAGCCGGGCTTACCGCAATAGATCGACTACCCAATCAACTCAGTCAGTCTTTGGAGGCGTGTTATGTGCGAGAACTGCAATCGACGTGAATTCCTGGGTGCGGCCGCGATCGGAGGCGTTCTAATGGCTGCCGGCCATGTTCGGGCACAGGCTGCCGCCCCCGCCCATCCCCTGCCTAAAAAAATACGTATCGCCGCTATTTTCACCGGCACGCCTGTACCTTGCGATCGTGCCTGGGGCGTCTGCGAGAGTGAAATCGAGGCCATGCAAAAACGCCTCGGTGAGATTGAAAAGAAGCTCGGCAATGTCGAGTTCGTGGTCGGCCGTGCCGCCAACGCCGAGCAGGCCGCGGCAGTCTTGAAACAGGCCGGCACGGATGCCCCTGTTCTAGCCATAAACATATCAATCGGCGGCCTGTTAAATGTCTCAAAACCGATCCTTGAGGCCGGATGCCCCTTGGCTGTCTATTCCGCCCCGGCCAGCGGCCATGACTGGATGTATCCCTTCCGGTGGCAAAAAGAAGGCAAACCGGTAACGATGTTTAACAGCAGCGATTATGGCGAGTTGGAGCATGCCGCCCGCGTGCTTCGCGTGGTTCCGCTCATGCGCCATAGCCGCGTGTTGGTTTTCACTCCTTTCCGTGGTACGTCACCAGCCTGCAACCCGGAGCAAATAAAGGCAAAATTCGGTACCGATGTGGTCGTCGTTCCCCAATCGCGATTCGACGAATTGCTGGAAGCGGTGGATCCGGCCAAGGCCAAGGCCGAGGCCGACGCCTGGACCCGTGGCGCAAAGAAGGTCATCGAACCGAATGACGAAGACATGCTAAAAGCCGCTCGGGTCAGTCTCGCCCTCGAACGACTGATGGATGAGGAGCAAGCCCAGGCTCTGGCGGTCGGGACTTGCATGGGCTGGCTCCAACGCGGGTTCCCATGTCTCGGATTCACCCGACTCCGTGATCGGGGTATCCCCGCCTCTTGCGAGGGGGACATGGACTCGCTGTTTACGATGCTTCTGTTTCAACATCTGGCCGGTATCGCGGGGTTCCAGGGGAATGCCACCTTCGATCTCTCCAAAAACGTCCTCTGGACCGCGCATTGCGTCGGACCGCTGAAAATGGAAGGCCCCAACGGTCCCGAGTCGCCCTACATCCTGCGCAGCCACTCCGAGATCGGCGGTGGGGTCGTACCAGAAATCTTTTACAAACTCGGTCAGAAGATCACCCGGACCAAGCTGGTCAATCTTGACACGCTCTTGATTTCGACAGGCACGATCAAGGAAGTACCCGACAAGTCGGTGCGGGCCTGCCGGACGCAAATCGTCACCGAGGTCGGCGACGCGGCCAAGATGGTACGGAACTGGGGCGGCGGCGTGCTCGAAGGCGACATGATGACGCTACTGCATCGCGTCGTTTTCTACGGCGACCACCTGCGGACCGCCCGGCACCTCGCCGATGTGATGAAATTAAAAGTGGTAGAGGAAGGCTGATCGGCCCTTGTTTCGGGTCAAGTGATAACAGCATAAAAACAACGGCAGAGTGACCGTCGACCTTCAGCTCTGCGCGTAAACATCAGTCTTTGGAGACATGAGCCGGGAAGCTCCTGATCTCGTCGGTTTACTTGGCATGTATTTTCACGTCGATTATAGATCAAGACGGTTTTTTCAGGCCTTTGTCCGTTTTTTATGACTATAATGTAATCCGTAGGATCGGTTGCGTAGCCGGTCAAGAAAAGGGGATCGGTTCGTATTGAACATCAGGAGACGAACCATGCGAAAGGCGGGACTTGCTCTATTGTTGGTGACCACTTTGGCGGTATCGGTGGGCTTCTTGGCGATCAGGGCCTCCGCTGACGAAGCACAGGCCGTGGATCAACAAGCGACCAAGACTCATGACCTTCCCTTCAGAAAGCTACGGGTGGCCGTGCTGACCGGTGAGGGTTTCCAGGATGCCGAAACGTTGATGCCCATGGCGTACCTGGCTAACCGGGGCGCCAAGGTGACGGTCATCGGCCTGAAACCTGAAAAGGTCAAGGCCTACAACAGCGATATTCAATTGTATATCCACAAGTCCGTGGCGGATGTGGCCGCGAAGGACTTTGATATCCTGATATTACCGGGCGGCAAGGCACCCGCCGCGATCCGCCAGGACGATAGGGTGCTCAAGCTCACGCGCGAGTTCTTCGAGTTGGGCAAACCCATCGCCGCCATCTGCCACGGTCCGCAGGTATTGGTTACCGCCGGGCTGGTGAAAGACCGGAAGATGACCTGTTATTCCGGTATGGCCGACGAACTTCGCAACGCGGGCGCCAAATACCAGGATGAGGCCGTCGTACATGATGGGCAATTGATTACTTCGCGCACCCCCCCGGATATCCCTGCGTGGCTGTCCGCCATCGAGAAATCGCTACAGGAAAGAACAAAACCGGCCCTTTAATCGTGGGCCTCGAAATCGACCGTTGACACCCAAGACGATTTCTCGGGGGTAAAGACTCGAGCCGGGGTATGTGCTATCCACGAAAGGCGGTATAACCACTGCTGCCTTTGATGGTATTTCCTTTAGCATGCCCACCCGTCCGTAAAAGTTGCCCGCCTTGACTTTCTCGCCTATCAACGGGATAAAACTACGGCAACGTGGTTCGTGGTTTATTGAAGGAGGAGTTGTTCCGTGTCCCCAAAGTCGATTACCGCCCATTATGTTTGCAGTACCCACTGGGACCGCGAATGGTACCAGTCTTTTCAGGGCTTTCGTTTCCGGCTCGTTGCGATGATGGACGAGTTGCTCGATCATATGCGGAAGAATCCGGACTTCCGCTACTTCCAGACTGATGGCCAGTGTATCCTCATCGAGGATTATCTGGAAATCCGGCCGGAGCGCGAACCGCTCATCCGGGAACTGGCCCAGGCCGGTCGGCTGCGTATTGGGCCCTGGTACACCATGCCCGATGAGTTCCTCCCCAGCGGCGAGTCCCTGATCCGCAACCTGCAACTCGGCCTCCAAACCGCCGCTCGATTTGGGCCACCCGCCCGCATCGGCTTTATCTGCGACATGTTCGGGCATAACTCGCAGCTCCCCCAGATTCTCCGCGGGTTCGGCATCGACAACGCCCAACTCTTCCGGGGTATCCACGAGGATGAGCATGGCGGCCTGTTCCGCTGGCAGGCGGCCGACGGGAGTGAGGTCCTCGCCTATCGGTTCCACCGGTCCTATGGCCAGTACGGCTGTTGGGTACGAAACATTCATAAGGTGGACCAACCTTTTGACATCGATCATGCCCTTGAGGGTTTGGCCCGACTGGTCGAACAGGAACGCAAACGCTGCCCGACATCGTCCATCCTCCTCTTCGACGGCAGTGATCATCTGGAAATCGAACCACGTACCACCGAATTGCTGCGCCTGGCTGCTCAACGCTTTGAGGATGTGGAATTCATCCACTCGCACATGGAAGGCTTCATCGAGGACCTCCGTGAGCAACGCGAGAAAATCACCCACATACACCAAGGCGAAATGCGCTATCCCTGCCCACCCGCTGATGAGTGTTATCTTCTTGCGGGCGTGCTCTCCAGCCGAATGCCGCTTAAACAGGCCAATGCCCGCTGTGAAAACGAGTTGCTACTCTGGGCCGAGCCGTTCGCGGCCTTCGCCGACCTGCTCGGCAAGCCCTATCCGCACCAGTACCTGCATGTGGCCTGGAAACACCTGTTGACCAACCATCCGCACGACTCGATCTGCGGGTGCTCCATCGATCAGGTCCACAAGGACATGGTTTTCCGTTTCGATCAATCGCTCCAGATCGCCCGTCTGGTGGCCGACGATGCCATACGTCATATCGCTCGGCAGGTAAGCCGACCCTCCATGAATGAAAAAGACTTTACCGTCGTCGTGTTCAACCCCTCCGCCCTTCCGGTCGATGGCCCGGTGGATCTGACCCTGCGCTTCCCCGCCGATATCGAGGAAACCTTCTTCGAAGGCTTCGGCTACGAACACAAGATCAGTTTTCGTCTGGCCGACGCCGACGGCCGGGAAATTCCTTACCAGCTTCTCGCCCAACGCATGAATCGCCCCTTTTTCAAACGTCGGCCTCGCAAGATGCCGCAGCCGGTCAATCGGCACGAAATCGATGTATGCCTCCCCTTACGAATCCCACCCTACGGCTACACCACGCTGATCGTGCGGCCGGTCGCCAAGGGTGTTCCCACCCGCTACGTCGGCAGCATGAGGGTGGACGACCACACGATGGAAAACGAATTCCTCCGCGTCCGTGTGCAGAGCAACGGAACGCTGGCTCTCACCGACAAACGCAATAACCAGACTTACGAAAACCTCCTCACCTTCGAGGATGGCGCGGATATCGGCGATGGCTGGTTCTTCGGCCGTCCGGCCAACGATCAGGTATACAGTTCCATCGCCGCCGCCGCGGAAACCGCTTTCGTGGCCGACGGTATCGCCAAATGCACCTTAAAAATCACCGTCAACATGAACTTGCCGCGAGCGTACGATTTCTCGCGTCATACGCGGGCGGAGGAAACCAGCCCACTGCGGATCACCAGCTACGTCACTCTCCGCCGTGGCGCGGATCGCGTCGAGATTGAAACGGTCGTGGAGAACACGATCCGCGATCATCGGCTGCGCGTGCTCATGCCCACCGGTACTCAGGCCCAAACCTATTTCGCCGACGGGGCCTTCGACGTGGTGGAACGCTCCATCGCCCTGACCGCCAGCGACGGCAACTATATCGAGCTGGAAGAGGAGACCAAACCACAATACACCTGGACGGCCGTCTTTGACGCTCAGCCGAACGGCCGCGGTCTGGCGGTCATCAGCACGGGGCTGCCCGAGTCGGCCGTCGGCGATCGGCCCGACCGCCCCCTTGCGTTGACCCTCTTCCGCGCCTTCCGTAACACGGTTTTTACGGCCGGTGAAGAGGGCGGACAAATTCAGGGGACGCTTAGCTTCCGTTATTCCATCATGCCCCTGCAAGATTCGCTGCCACGCACCGCGCTTTGCCGGATCGGCCAGCAACTGGCCGCCCCGCCCCGAAGCGTACAATTGGATGCGGACGATAATGACATACCCCCACCGGCTGACCTTCTGCCCCCGGTGTATTCCTTCATGCCCACCCCGCCGGAGACGGCCGTCATCACCGCCCTGCAACGTCAACGCGACGACAACGCCCTGATTCTCCGCATGTTCAATCCCGAAGACGAGGCTATCGTCGAAACCATCGAATTGTGCGAACCCGGCAATGCCGCCGAGCAAATCGATTTTGAAGGGCAAAGCAAAAGCGCCCTCAACTTCGCCGACGGCTGCGTCGAAATCCCCCTCGGCCCCAAGCAGATCGTGACCGTACGCATACGTTAACGGGATTGATCGCAGGAGGCGAACCCCGACCTTACGGTAACGATTCAGGGAGGGCGGATGTTCCCGCGTTCCGTGACCGCGCCCGACACTATCTCTTGACACTTTGCCAGGAAACATACACGCTATACGCAGGGCGTTTTATGTCGAGGATATTGAACATACTGCGGGCATCCACGACGGAGGACTTCCATGAACAAGTTCGTTGACATTTTTGCTCAAAAAGGTTCTTATGTGGATCGGCAGAGAATACCGCGATAAATCCTTCTTAGCCGCAAGCCACGACCATGCGAGAAGACGGGCTGATTTTAACCCCGGATTCCCGGGGCGTCTCAGGCGGGCACTCCGATCCGTGTTTAGGGGATTAGGCGGGGCAGACTAAACCTTATGAGGCGACCGCATATACGAAATCGCAGTGAGGAAGTGATCCTATGACACACCGTGAAAAGATAAAACATTATATTAAAGACTTACGTAGTCGAGGAGTCGGTAAATACACAATCGCGCCTCCTCTTTATCGTTTGCTGTGGCGCCTTGGATGGCAAGTACGGCCTCCTCTTTTCCAGAGCTTCATTGTGTTATTCTTGTTAACTGGGACATTTTTTGGAATCTTCTACGGTCTATTTACATGGCTCATCGCATGGGGATCAATACATCTCAATGCTCTCTTTTTGAGTCATGTTCTAATGGTTAGTGTGCTTTCCGGTTTTGGGATGGCGACATACTATCGCTGGAAAGCGCGTAGCCTTGAACTCACAGAATGGGCACAATATCCGGATGCTTAACGATGCTTTTCTGCAACTACTGTTGATACATATGATAGGCCGGCCGCAGCGGAAGTCACTGATCGCATAGCCGACTGGGGCCGACCACGCAAGTGAGTTAGAATGCTCGGGCAACGATATGGCTGATAGAAAGACCAGAGATCAGATGGCCAAGGCGATCCGATCCTACATGAATGATGAGATCACCGCCTTTCAGTTTGACGACACGCTCACGGAGGTGAGCATCAGGACAGATGACAAGACGGTCCAGACGATCGCACGTACACTATGGTTCCATTACGATGACTGCAAAGACCACAAGATCTTCGCATCCAAGGAGCAATGGGACTATTTCAATCGCCTCCTGCTTCTGCTCGAATCCGATGCGGAGATCGAAACAGTCAAGTCATCGCGCAAGTGGCATCCGTCTCAGGTGGTGGCCGCTCTGCTTCTTCTGGCCTACGTACTGATCGCCGTGGGGGTTGGCTGGGGAAAACACCTCTTCGTCTATGCCGTGCCTTTCGGCCCCCCGTCCATGTTGCTGGCGTGGCTCAATTCCCGTCGCCGTAAGAAGGAAGTTAGTGCCACTAAAATCGCACTAACGCCGTTCCCGTCGATCGCCAGTCTCCTTAGTGTCCGCCGAAGCGTCAGTGGATTCGTGAGGCACCGTTACCCGAAGGCTATTGTCGAGAGAAGGATTCGTGACCCTCTCTGCGACAAGTTGATTCGGATCCCTTGGGTGATCACATGGTGCATGTTCTCACCGATCGGTCTGTTCTTGCAGATTCTGCCGGACAGAGATTCAAAAACACGAATAAGGATGCCCGAACCATCGGCCGGCGCGTACGCGCTACCGCGCGGCGCACAGACGTGACATTCGACTACGGAGATAGAGATTGAAGGAAACCATGCGGCGATTCGGGGTATTCCAAGGCGGACCAGCCGTAGAGCGGCCGGCCTATGAACCCCTCGGGGAAGACCGGCGAACCGGGGTTTGTGCCAGCCGACAACCGAAAACGACACAAGAGCGAAGGGACGCGATATATCGCGTTACGCTGCATGTTCGTCCGTACCGTTCATCATGCACCCTTATCAACCAGATGGGTACTGACGAATAACCTCGGAGAAACGACTTGGATACCGTGATACTCCCGGACTCTGAGCAGGGCGCGATCGCCGGTGATCACGAAGGCGAGATTCTCATGGGCGACGACAGACCCGACGGACGGCTTTTTTAACATCATCCCTGGTCAGTCCGGACGCCCGGGCGTTTCGGCGGGCCTGTTTGACAAGCTCATCGAATCGGCGGGGGTCCGGCGCGGTCAGGGTTTTCAGGATAACGACGTCGCCCTGGCCGACGACCACGAAATGATCTCCCGGATGCAGGCCGAGACTGCGGCGAATGCTCTCGGGGATGACCACCTGGCCCTTGGAGGACATACAAGTTGTGGCAAGGTTTTTCATGGCGGCACCTCTCTTACCAGTAAGATGTTAGCCAACGCGATCATGAAAAGCAAGCGCCCGGGGGAAGAACCATCAACAGTCAGGAATCAGAAATCAGGTATCACAAGACGGGAGAGAATATGGGGATGGAGAGAGGGGGAGAGGGGGAGTGGAGAGGCAAGGGGACGCCTGGCCTTGGACCAGCCGTAGAACGGCCTATCAGCCCTTCGGGGAAGACGGGTGAACCGGTCTCCTTGCGGTTTGTGCCACCCGACTGCGCATCCGCTGAATGTACTTGATAACAGTGGACCAGTTCGGTAGATTAACTTGAGGATTACAAAGCGGTTTTGGGTGCGAATGACAGCCTTTGATGCGACGGAACGCGGCCATGATGGCGAAACAGTTCTACGACTGGCAAACCTCGGGGGGCACGAACGATGTGATGCGTCTCGTGGATTGTCTGGAACGGGCCGACGTATCCTGGTGCGCGATTGGCGGTGTGGCCGTCAATCACTGGGCCACGGAACCGATGGTCACCCAGGACGTCGATTTCGTGGTGGTAAGCGACGATATCGAGCGCACCGTGTCTTTGCTTCAGGATGCGGGGTTCCAAGCCGACAGATTTGAATGGTCCATCAATTTCAAAGGACGTTCGAAGGTCAGTTTCCAGCTCACCACCGAGGAATTTTACCGGGAGTTCCCCTCCCGAGCGGTCCCGGCGGACGTGCATGGCATTCTCCTGCGGGTCGCCTCATTGGAAGATACATTGAAGGGCAAAATAAGGGCCTGGAGCGATCCGACTCGAAGACAGAGCAAGAGGATCAAGGATCTTGGCGATATTGCCCGCCTGATCGAAGCCCACCCCCGACTCTGGGACGCCTTGCCCGAAGATCTGAAACAGCAATTAGAATCGCCGAGGAAAAATTAAATCCGTGAATTCCTAGGAATACGAAACCTCTGTCTAATGATAAACCGTGAGAATTCAAATCATGTTA
>CAYNYK010000027.1:46707-50940 GCA_964401335.1 uncultured Planctomycetales bacterium | reverse complement strand
TCCCAGGGCTTGGGGCGGAGCCCCAATTCCACCCACAGATTCTGCTGAAGAGCCCATTTTTTTGGTGCTCCCCTCGCTGTTGGCGTCGGCTTTCCGCTACCCCGGTGAGGTTTTCTCCGGGCGTGGATCAATGATATAATGAAAGGCATGAACCCAACAACGAAGCCCGTATCGATCAACTGGAAGTGCGCGGCGGCCGTGCTGGAAGATCTGCGTCGGGAGCAAATCCGTCGGGTGGATACGGTCGAGGCTGTCGCCGCTTTTGACGGCTTGTTCGAGCAGGTTCTGGCTACCGCCCCCCAACGTACAACAAGTGGCCTGGTTGAACAGCAGGCCTGGTTCGCGAAGGCACGCCGATGACCACTCTTATCAAAGCCGCGGCCGACCTCCAAGCGTTCTTTTCCACTCGCGGATGGCGGTTCTGTTTTATTGGAGGGGTAGCCCTTCTTCGATGGGGTGAGCCTCGACTTACACGCGATTTGGATGTGGCGCTCCTTGCCGGCTTCGGCATGGAACAAGATTATCTCAGACCACTCCTGAACAGGTTTCGTCCGCGCATTACGGGCGCCGAGGAATTCGCCCTTGCTCATCGTGTACTCTTGGTTAAAACGGCTGAGGAAATTCCAATTGATATCAGCTTGGCCGGCATGCCTTACGAGGAACGTGTTGTAGAACGGGCAAGTTTCTATCGCTATGCTCCGGATATTGATCTGTTTACCTGTTCGGCGGAGGATCTGGTTGTCCTGAAGGCTTTTGCGGATCGGGATCGTGATTGGATTGACCTTGAAGGCGTTTTGATCCGCCAGGGAACCAAGCTTGACCGTCGCTATATTCTGGAGAGCCTTGAGCCCTTGTGTGATATCAAGGAATCGCCGGAGATAATAACAAAGCTTCACGCGTTGTATAAACGGCTCCCCCCGGATACTTAACACGGGGATCGATTCGGCCGTTTCAAATCATAAACCACCCGGGGAGACGGGTCTACATGTCCGCTTGCTTGTCCTACTTGCCTCTGGTATGAACATATCCATGAGCGACGAGGCGAACACTTCCGGGCCGGCGACCTCGACGATGGTCGGGATCGACGAGGCGGGTTACGGGCCGTTGCTGGGGCCGCTGGTGGTCACGGCGGCGGCGTTCGACGTACCCGTGGAGATCATGAAGCGGGCCCGGTCCGACGCCGAGGGGCCGGATTTATGGCAGTTGCTCAGCGGTAGCGTGACCCGCAAGGTCAGCAGGCGGGATGCCCGGCTGGCCGTCGCCGACAGCAAAAAACTGTTTCAACGCAGCAAGAGCGGCGAAGACCTTTCCGCCCTCGAACGCGCCGTTTTAACCTTCCTGGCCCAGACCGACCAAACACCGTCCGGCTGGCGGGCGTTGTTGAACATGGTTGCACCTTTTGCCGATGAGAAATTGCGTCATTATCCCTGGTATCGCGACGGCGATCTGGCCTTGCCGATTTGTTGCCGGCCGGATGATCTGGCCACGCAACGTAACGCCCTGCGGGCGGACATGGCGGACAAAGGTATCCGTTTTCGCGGTTTCTGGAGCGAGGTGTTACCCGAAGGGCATTACAATCAACTGGTCGGTAACACGCGGAACAAGGCCGTCGTTTTGTTTGGTTTGACCGCCCGGCTCATCCAGCGGGTGGCCGATTCCGTGGGGCCGCGTCCCTTGCGCGTCTGGATCGACCGGCAGGGCGGGCGCATCGGTTATCGTCGTTCGTTGATGACCGCCTTCGAGGACGCTCAACTCGATGTACTCGAAGAATCGCCCGAGCGCAGCAGCTATCGCCTGACCCGCCGACCCGCCCCGTGGGCGGTGCGTTTCGTGACCAAAGGCGAGGAACACCATCTGCCTATCGCCCTGGCCAGTATCCTCAGCAAATACCTGCGCGAGCTGTTCATGACGCGTTTCAACCAGTATTGGTCCGCCCATGTGGCCGACCTGCGCCCGACGGCCGGCTATTATCAGGACGGGCAACGCTTCCTGACCGACATCGCCCCGGCCATCACCCGTCTGCAAATCGACCGCCAATGGCTCGTCCGGGCTTTGTAAGCGGGTTCATTATGAATATACCTTGCGCCCGCCACGGCCCGCCTAGGCCCGGCTCCGTTGGGCTCCGCCGTGGCGAGCGAGGCAAGCGGGTAAACTCCGACGCGGGGGCGCAGAGCTTGGTGGGGTAGCCTACTTTATTTTGAGGTGGGGTAGCGAGAAGCGATGTATCCGTTTCCTGCCATCGATCCTCACTCCCTCATGTCTGAAGATGCGGGCCAGCCAGTGGTGATGCGTGTCGATAACACATTCTACAAAATGTAAATCAACGACAACCGATGAGATAGCGCTTGACAATCGCCTAATGATGGCAGGGCTTGGCTCTTCACACATTATTCGTTCTGGCCTTGCGGCCGAGATAGCCGCCGTGATGGCGCAGGCCGTAATCGTGGGTAGTGATGCCCTTGAGTTCCATCAAGGCCAGGGCAATGGCGTCGCTGATGGCAAGCATGACCGCGATGCTGGCGGTAGGGGTCAGGCCGAGCGGGCAGGGCTCCTCGATAACGCCCATGTCCAGGATGATGTCGCTCAATTCGCGAAGCTGGGAATCGGGGTGGGAAGTAATGCCGATGATGGTTTTCAAGCCGAGGTGGCGGCCGAGCGTGAGCATCTCGATGATCTCGTTGGTCTTGCCGCTGGTGGAGAAAGCGATAATACAATCGTCGCGGCCGACGAGTCCGAGATCGCCGTGGGCGGCCTCGCCCGGATGGATGTAGGCCGCTGGGGTACCGGTCGAACAGAGGGTGGCGGCGAATTTACGGGCGATGTGCCCGGCCTTGCCCATGCCGGTGGTCAGCACCTTGCCGGTGCAGTCGCGGAGGGCGAGCACGGCCTTCTCGTACTCCGGCGTAACCTTAACGGAGCTAATGGCCGACGCCTCCCTGGTCAGCACGTCTCGGATACGTTGTTGAATGGTCATGAGCAAGCTTTCGATAGTCAGTACTCAGCAATCAGTATTCAGTTATCACAAGGTTACTCGAAAACGCGGACTTTCCACAAGATGCCGCGGGGTGTCAGGGCTGCTCCCGCCAGGGTTCGAGGCCGTGTTGTTCCATAAGGTCTTTGTTGCCGAGGATTTCGCCGGTCGGTCCGTCGGCCACGATGCGTCCTTCGTCGATCAGCATGACCCGTCCGCAGAGTCGGCCGATCAGGGCCAGATCGTGGGCGGCGATAAGCATGGCCGTATCCATCGGCTCAAGGACATCGATAAGCTGGCGGCGGGCGCGGGGGTCGAGGCTGCTGGAAGGCTCGTCGAGCAAAAGCAGGGTGGGTTGCATGGCCAGAACGGCGGCGATGGCCGCGCTGCGCTGCTGGCCGAGCGATAAATGATGCGGTGGCCGGTCCAGCAGGGGCGCCAGGCCCATCTGCGCGGAAACCAGGGCAACCCGATCATGAACCTGCGCGTCGGACCATCCGAGATTGATCGGCCCGAACGCCAGATCGTCGGCCAACGTCGGCATGAAGAGCTGATCGTCAGGGCTTTGGAAGACCAGCCCGACGCTCCCGCGCTGCTCGCGTATACGGGCGGGGTTCATTTCCACCCCCTTGACCCGGATCATCCCCTGGCCTTTGAACAGGCCGCTGAGACACATGAGCAGGGTGCTCTTGCCCGAACCGTTGGGTCCGACCAGCCCCACCTTTTCCCCGTGCGCAATGGTCAGGTGAACGCTACGAAGGGCCTCCGTGCCGTCGGCGTAGACGTAACTCAGATCGGTCACTTGCAGCAAAGGTTCGGGCACGGGCGACACTTCACCATCCCCAGCGGGCGAAAACCAAATAGACCAATATCACAACAATAAACAACGAATCCGCCCTCCGCCAACGTAGCGGTTGAGCCAGGTGGATCGTACCGTCATAACCGCGGGCGAGCATGGCCAGATGGGTGCGTTCGGCCTGGTCGAGGGTCCGCACGAACAGCGTACCGATCATGCCCGCGGACGACCGCCAGCGCTGCCCTCGCGGACCAAACCCGGCATCGCGGGCCCGTCGGGCCTGACGCAGATGCATGGTCTGATCGATGAGCAGGAACAGGTAACGGTAGAGAAAACGTAACTGGCTCACCAGCAGATGCGGAACGCGCAGTTTTTCCAAGCCTTTGAGCAGGTCGGCAAAGCGGGTGGTGCTGACCAGCCCGATAAGGGCGGCCATCCCAAGCGCGAAACGGGCTAGGACGGAAGC
>CAYNYK010000027.1:1378-46697 GCA_964401335.1 uncultured Planctomycetales bacterium | reverse complement strand
GGTCAACCATCCACCGGGCACGACGCGCTGACCGACGCTCACCGACGTTTTATCGAAAAGGATCGAAAAGATCACCATGCAGAAGATAAACGGGCTGACCAGCAGAATATGCTTGAATACAAAACGCAAGGGAATATACCCCCACAGCAGTATAGCGGCGGGAAAGATTATGAACCACGGCGCGGGCAGGGTGTAGCGTGGGTAGGAAAGAAGCAGGATGGTGTAAGCAAGGACGGCAAGGATTTTCGCGCGCGGATCAAGGCGATGGATAGGCGAATCCAGGTAAGAGAATCGATCAATATAATGATGATGCATAGGAACGACGACCGAACAAGTTCGCGGTTATATCGATTTCCGTTTCAGGCGTAGAAAACGGCCGACCAGCCAGACTACCAGGAGCGTCAACAACGTCCCGATGATCCCGCTCATGCTGGTACCCAACCACTGCCCCAAAGATTCCCATGAATAGTCCGGCAGGGGGGCGGTCTGCTCTTGCAGGCGGGTTGCTTTTTCCATCGTGGGGCTGGTGTTTTCGCGCACGGTCGACTGATCCGCGACCTCGACGGCCGTCGTTCGCGATTCGAGAGCATCCGGCGCGGAACTGGCCCACAGCGATACCACGCCGCCCAGTAACAGAGCGACGACCAGCAGCGAACCGGCGATGGCCCGGTAGCTGAGCACTCCCTGACGATAAACGGCATCCGCGATGGGCAGATCAAACGCTTGCGGCCGCACGCGGCTGACGAAAACGATGACCGCAAAGGTGATCAGGGCCTCGCCGAGGCCGACGAGTATATGCAGACCCACCATCAAGGCCAGGAACTTCGTCAGCGGAACCGTCAGGATGTCGCTGAACCAGACCTGGAAGGGGACCAGGGCCGCGCCGGCGACCATACTGATTAGTGAGGCGAAGAATATGGCGATATAGAGCCGCCGCAAAGTCGGAATGGGACCGGCGAGGACTCGGAACAGGGCGTAGCCCAGATAGCAGGGTATAATCCCGAGGTTGATGATATTGGCACCCAAGGCCAGCAGACCGCCGTCCTGAAAGATCAGACATTGAACGATGAGGATGGAGGCCATCACCAGCGTGGCGGCGTGTGGCCCAAGCAGGACGGCCAGCAGGACGCCGCCGCCGAGGTGGCCGCTGGTCCCCGGCAGGATCGGGAAATTAATCATCTGCGCGGCGAACACAAAGGCCCCGAGCACACCCATCAGCGGCACTTTCATCGGGTCGATGTGGCGTTTGACCCGCCAGGAGGCGAAGGTCAACACCGCGCCGGCCAGAACGAGGCAGACCGCCGCCACCGTCGGCGAAAGCAACTCGTTACCCATGTGCATGGCCAGCATGGAATGATTCCTATGCCAGAAGCAGTTTTCCGCAAGTGTACGGCTATCCTACATCCTTCTCAGACATTTCGGAAATGCTCCCAATCAATGCCAAGCTGGCGGATAGCAGCCCGAATCGTTCCAAGTTTGAGGCCTCGATTGCCCCAATCAGGAAGTACCGTGGCCCGATCCGTGTCCGGGTTGTGCCATTTCCGATGCGAACCTTTGCCGTGCCTGGGTAACTCATGGCAACCTAACGATTTCAATTTATTCGCAATTTGGCGATAATTCACGGGGCGGTTACCAATGTCTCCAGACACACGGGACTGTTGCCGACAAGGCGCTGCACGCTCTCTGGAAGCGCACGACCAAGATCCTGGTACATTTCCAGAACCGCGGCCAGAGCGTCACGGGCGTTGCTCAGGGCCTCATCGGCCGTATCCCCTTCCGTTACCAGTTCCGACAATACAGGCGAGGTGACGGTATACCCTCCCTCCGGCTGCGGGGTCAAAACGAGAGGAATTTTATAGATCATAAGACACCTGCTTTGTTAGAATCACGGATCAACCTTATTCTATCGCCCGCGACCGGTTTAGGCTACCTGGCCGACTGCTCTCGGTTTTTCACGCGCCGTGGAATTTCTTCCCCGTCAAACGCTCGTAGGCCTCGATGTATTTTTTCGCGGTGTTGGCGACCACGTCGTCGGGCAGGTTCGGACCCGGCGGCGTCTTGTTCCACGAAAGCGTTTCGAGGTAGTTACGCAAAAACTGTTTGTCGAAGCTGCTCTGGTCGCGGCCGCTCTCATACTCGTCGGCCGGCCAGAACCGCGACGAATCCGGCGTGAGTACCTCGTCGATCAGGATCAGATCGTCGCCCAGCAGGCCCCACTCGAATTTGGTGTCCGCGATGATGACGCCGCGCTGCCGGGCGTAGTCGGCCGCCTCGGTATAGATGGACAGGCTCCGATCGCGCACCGTCCGCATCATCTTCTCATCGGTGAGCCGGCAGGCCTCCTCGAAAGAGACATTTTCGTCGTGGCCCGTCTCGGCCTTGGTGGCCGGCGTGAAGATCGGCTCGGGCAGTTGGGCGCACTGTTTCAGGCCGGCGGGCAGCTTGATCCCGCAGACCGTTCCGTTCGCCTGATATTCCTTCCAGCCGCTGCCAGCGAGGTAGCCGCGAACCACGCACTCGATGGGCAGAACCTTGGTTTTCTTGACCAGCATGGCCCGGCCCCGAAGCTGATCGAGATACGGCTCGAACCCCTTGGGGGCTCGCTCCTCGATCAACTCGATCAGGTGGTGATGGATGTTCTTGAACCGGCCGAACCAGAAGGCGCTGATGCGGGTCAGGAGCTCGCCCTTGCCGGGGATGCCGTTAGGCATGACCACGTCGAACGCGCTGATGCGGTCGCTGGCCACGATCAACAGCTGCTCGCCCAGATCGAAAATGTCGCGTACCTTGCCGCGCTTGACCGGGCGGCCGGGAATGTTCGTTTGCAAAAGTACGTTCTGTGACGCCAAGGGTGGCCTCCTTTCCTGAATGGTAGTTTCCAAACGCCGTCAGCAGGCGGCTATTATACGCCCTTTTGCGGGGGTGGAAACGGGGGTTTCAAAACACCCTTGCCCGTCGCCGGCTGGTCGCGGATAATTCGCTGAATACCGCAGTTTGGGAAAGGATGTCGGTGTGACATCTACCGCGGAGCATCAATTGAAAGACCGCGTGTCTCATGGTTATTTGGTCGATTCTGTTAGCCTTGATTGGTCTGGTCTGGATTTCCCGCCATCTGGCCATCAGCCGCGGGCGGCGCGAGCAGATTTTTCTCACGCCGGCCAGCTATGACGGCCCGCCGAAAAATGCCCCCCCGCTCAGCGTATTGATCGCCGCCAAGGACGAGGAAAAAAACATTGAAACCGCCGTCCGCACCATGCTCGAGCAGGATTATCCCGACTTCGAGTTGATCGTGATCAACGATCGCAGCACCGATCGGACCGGCGAGATCCTTGACGCCATTTACGCTCAACAGCCCGCGGGTAAAATGAAGGTCATCCATGTCCGGCAGCTTCGCGAGGGCTGGTTCGGCAAAAACAACGCGATGCGCGAAGGCGCCGCCCAGGCCCGCGGACAATGGCTCTGCTTCGGCGACGCCGATTGCCGCCAGGTCTCAAAAAACACACTTTCGATCGCCGTCCGTCACGCGCTCGAAAAGAAGATTGATTTCCTTTCCGTGCTGCCCTTCCTCGAAACCCACAGTCTTTGGGAGCGGATCATCCAGCCCGTCTGCGGCGCGATCATGATCCTCTGGTTCAATCCGAAAAAGGTGAACAACCCCGCGCACTCAGCCGCCTACGCGAACGGGGCCTTCATGCTCATGAACCGGGCCTGTTACGAAACCGTCGGCGGGCACGAGGAAGTCCGCACCGAGGTCAACGAGGACATGCACCTGGCCCGGCTGGCCAAGGCGCGCGGCCAAAAACTGCAGGTCATCCCCAGCGAAGGCTTGTACACGGTGCGCATGTACAGCAAGTTCAGCGAAATCTGGCGCGGCTGGAGCCGGATTTTCTTTGGTTGCTTCGGCACCTTCCGCCGGCTCATCGTCTCCCTGTTCACGCTGATTTGCGCGAATTTTTTCCCCTACCTCAGTGCCTTGATCGCCTTGGTCGTCCTGCTGGTCAAAGGCTGGTCGGCCGCCGGAGCCTCATGGCAATGGGTGGCCGTCCTGTCCTGGATCTGCGTGCTGCTGCAAATGACCGCGATCGCCCGCTTTTATCGCATCAGTCGAATCAGCCCCTGGCTGGCCCCCACCTTTATCGTCGGGGCGGCCGTCGTTATCGGCATACTGATTAACGCCATGCTCAAACTCAACGGCCGAACGACGACCACCTGGCGCGGTACGGTCTACCGAGGACAGGAAGTGGCCAGACCGGCCGTGAAAACACAAGTGGGAGCAACCAACCATCGCGTGGCTGTAACGAGCACCGATATCCGCGAGTCATAGAGGGGGGGAGTGGAAGACGCAGAGAGTGGGAGCCAAAAGAGTGAAACCGGATCGGATCATCGCGGCGAACCAGGCAGGATTATCCTCCCCCCCTCACCCTATCCCCCCCTCGCCCCCCCTCTCCATCCCTCCGTCTCTCTGTCCCTCATTCCTTCCCCTAATCGCCTTCGACCTCAACGAATGGTTCTCCTTCATCCCCGAGGCTTATCGCCGTTGGGTACTCGTCGGCCTGGCCGTCCTGATTGTATGGTTTGTCGTGCAGCGTGTTCGGTATCACCTCGGTCGATGGTTGCGCCGACGACACGATCCGGTGATCCATCCGCGGTTGCAGCGCTATAACGTCGATCATGCCGAACTACTGGCCCAGCAGCGCGAGCAGGCTAAAAAAATCGTGGCCACCTCCACGGGCAATCGACTGGCCGGCTACCGTATCGTTCGCCAGATCGAGGCTGTCTACGAGGACGGCCACCGCACTCCGGAGGAAGCCATTACCGCCCTTAAAGCCGCCGCCGCCGAACGCGGAGCGAATGCGCTGCTCAACGTCTCCACCGAACGCACCGCCGCCGGCAAATGCGCCGCCTCAGGCGATGCCGTCCAAGTTGCCCCACTCAGCGCCCGAACGCCTCAGCGCCGGCCTTCGCCGCCTACACCCCCTGCCGCGCCACCGTCTGATAACTAATGCCGCCTTGCCGGGCATGGTCTAGTGACGCTGTATCACCCAAAAACTTATAAACGTAATATCAAAGCTATTGCAGATTACATGAGCGTCATTCGTGGCCGCGTTGGCGCTCACAACTCCTGATTCTACAGGTAGCTTAACCAGCCAGTAATTGACATAAGTCATTATGAATATAGGTCTTATTACGCACATGAGGGATTCACTGGCATGTTAGTGAATCCTCGAGAATCACTTATCAATCAAACCATTTCGGGTGGATATGGCATTTTTATGTCATGCCATACCAGCTTGCTTCCGATTGGTAGGCTGAAGTTGGGTAAAGCCATTTGATTGGTTCTGTCGCGGATTGGTACATGCAGACACAAATGTGGATATGTCGGGATGACGCGATACGCAATACGCAGCTGATTATGTTCGCGTATTTGTAGCCCGGGGAACAACAAACTCCGTTGGCTCCGGGTTCATCGTGACATGAGCTTTCGACCGAGACGGTCTCGGTCTGGGTACATCATGGGAATAGGAAACACGGGTGGGGTCACTTGGGGAGGTTTTACCGTGAAAAACATGAGTCTGGCCATGAAAATTGGCGGCGGATTTGCACTCCTGGCAGTTCTGGCCTTGGTCATCGGTCTGTTCGGCTACTACGGTGCCGTCAAAAACGGGAAAGCGATTAACGAGATTGGCTCCGTGCGGTTATCCGCCGTGGACAGCTTGCTGGCAATCAAGAACGGCGCGGATAACATTCGCGGGACCACACGCACGCTGGGGATTCCCGGCTTGTCCGCCGAGATGCGTCAGCGCCAATATGCCAACCTCGATACCGCCCGCGAAACTTATGGTGCCGCCTGGAAAACCTACGAGACGCTGCCGCACTCCGCGGAGGAAGAAGCCCTATGGAAGCAGTTTGTTTCCGCCTGGGACGTACTGCGCGCGGAAAACAACAAATACATTGAGATGTGCAAAAAAATCGACGCAAACGGTATCGCCGATCCCGCCGAATTGACCCGCCAGATCGAACAATTCACCAAGGACCATTACCTATTGGCGCAACGTGTCCTGCACTTGTTGTACATGGAGAATGCCGCTTTCGAGGGTGGCGACAACCATACGGCCTGCAATGCCGGGAAATGGCTGGCCACGTTCAAAACGGATAATACGCAATTGGCCAATCTGTTGCGCGAATTTGACACGCCCCACCGTCGATTCCATGAGGCCGTCGGCAAGATCAAGACCCTCATGGCCGAGGGAAAACGCGACGAAGCCCAAAAGCTTTATCAAACCGAGATGGTTGCGAACATGGAAGAGGTGTTCAAGAGTTTTCATGGCCTGTTAGGGATAGCCAACGATTCCTTGGCCATGATGACTTCGGCCCGGGAACAACTACTGGGACCGGCCACGGAGGCGCAGCGGACGGCTCTCGAGTACTTGGATAAAATTGTCCAGTTAAACCGCGATGTGGCGAAGGACACCGCTCAAGCCGCGAATACAAGCGCGACTTTTCTTAAAACCGCCACGCTCACGGCGGTCGTCGTGGCGGTCATCCTTGCCGTCATCGTGGCCTTTGCCATTACCCGTAGCATCATCCGACCTTTCCAGAATATCTTCAAGGGACTTAAGAAGTTCAGCACGGCCGAGTTGAACGCGACGGGTGAGACCTTCCGACGTATCACCGACGGACTGACCGAGGGGGTCAACCAGGTCAACGATGCGGCTGGACAAGTGTCTGCCGCCTCGCAACAGTTGGCCGAGGGAGCCAGCGAACAAGCCTCGTCCCTGGAGGAAACCTCCAGCGCTTTGGAACAGATGGCCGCCATGACCCGAACCAACGCGGCCAACGCCAAGGAGGCCAATGCCCTGGCCGCCACCGCCCATGGCGCGGCCGAACAGGGTGATAAGACCATGACCGCGATCAACGAATCCTCCGATCAGATCAGCAAGATCATCAAGGTCATCGAGGAAATTGCCTTCCAGACCAACCTGCTGGCCCTTAATGCCGCGGTCGAGGCGGCCCGCGCCGGCGAACACGGCAAGGGCTTCGCGGTGGTAGCCGACGAGGTCCGCAACCTTGCCCAGCGCGCGGCCCAGGCGGCCAAGGAGACCACCGGTCTTATCGAGAATTCGGTCAACAAGTCGCGCGAGGGGGCCGAGGCCATCAAGGCCATCGTCGGCGGGGTGGCCAAGGTGACCGAGTTAATCAACGGCATCGCCAAGGCCTCGGACGAGCAGGCCCTGGGCGTCGAGCAGGTCAATACGGCCGTCGCTCAGATGGACAAGGTGACCCAGCAGAATGCCTCCGGCGCGGAGGAGTCGGCCTCGGCCGCCGAGGAACTCAGCGCCCAAGCCGCCTCCACCAAGGCCCTGGTCGATGAATTGATCGTTCTCGTGCAGGGCCATCAGAACGTTTCCGGTCACGCCACGCACCAGGCCCCGAAGGAATGGAAACATCTGCCCGGGAAAAAATCCCTGGCACGAAAAAAGACCGATTCGGCCAAAGCAGTTACGGCCGCGGCTCCGAACGCGGTTGCACACGGTGATTTCCCGTCGCTCGACGACGATAAGCTAAGTAATTTCTGATACCCAGTGCCCAATGCCCTTGGGCGGACGCCGGGCCATTCACCGAACCCCCGAAGCCCGGCGTCCGCCCTCACGCCTTTTTACGCCCTTTGCGAACCCTCGATACGGATTCCCCCGCTAATCCATAACCCTTATACTACCCTCCAATCGTATCCCTGCTTGAAGCGGAGTGTTGAGCAGGTGGCCCGGATCGAATGCAGCCCGCGCGGAAGTCCACCACGCGGTACTGTCCCGTAAAACATTTTCTTTGCGAGGAAACGTATGGGTAGACTCACCCCCCTCGATTGGATTGTCTTCGCCGCCTATCTACTGGGGACCATCGCGATTGGTTCTTGGTTTACCAAACGACAAACCAGCACCAAGGAATTTTTCGTGGGTGGACAGCGCATGCACTGGGTTCCCGTGGCTCTGTCCATCATGGCCGGCATGATCAGCGGCATCTCCTTCATCGGGCATCCTGCTCGCGTCTATCAATATGATTCGGCCATGATTGCCTGGCCTTTCGCCACCGCGCTGATGACGCCGATTGTCATTTTCGTTCTGCTTCCCTTTTACCGGCGGCTCAATGTCGTCTCCGCCTACGAATACCTCGAAAAACGTTTCAACGTCAATGTCCGCCTGCTGGCCAGCGCCTTGTTCGTGAGTAAACGCCTCTTGTGGATATCGCTGGTGGCCATCGCCCCGTCCCTCGTCTTAAAAACTTGCCTCGATATTCCGGTGGAGTATTGCATACTTATCATCGGCCTGGTCGCCACCCTCTATACCGGACTGGGCGGCATCACCGGGGTCATCTGGGCCGACGCCTTCCAACTCGTTATCCTCCTGACCGGGCAGTTTCTGATGATCATTTTTATCATCGGCCGGCTCGATGGCGGAATAGCCGAGATCTGGCAGGTGGGTTATGAAAATCACAAGGCCTTACCCTCCTTCACCTTCGATTTTTCCCGGCTGACCTTCTGGTCCACCCTTATTGCCGGAAGCTTTATCGTCCTGTCCGACATGGGCGCCGATCAACTCGTCGTCCAGCGCCTCATGACAACTCCGGACGAGCGGACCGCCCGCAAATCCCTCATCCTCAACGCTGCCATGAAATTCGTCAGCTTCGGTTTCGTGGTCTTCATCGGCCTGGCCCTCTTCGCCTTCTACACCCGCTTTCCCGAACTGCTTAAACTCGATCTGTCGAAGAAAGAAACCTATAACCAGATTGTTCCTTACTTTGTGATTACCCAGTTGCCGACGGGTATCTCCGGGCTGATCATCGCGGCCATCTTTGCCGCCGCCATTTCCAGTTTCGACGCCGGACTTAACTGCCTCGTTACCGTATTCACCGTCGATTGGTGCGAAAGGCTCGGCCACAATAAACGATCCGACCGTCACTATCTTATCCTGGCCAAAATTCTTACCTTCGTCCTGGGAGGAGCCATCACCTTTCTGGCCATGGTGATCTACTGGATCGGATTGGAAAACCTTATCGATAAATCCAACGAGTTTCTCGGTTTTTTCGGCGGGGTCCTGCTCGGCATCTATCTGCTCGGTGTCCTGACCCGTCGAGCCAAGCCCCTGCCCACGGTGCTAGGGGCCTTGCTCAGCATGCTGGCCGTTCTCTTGTTCGTCCTGTATCAAACGCGCACGGGTCACAAAATGTTGCACAGCACGACTTATGGCATGTTCAGTTGCCTGATAACCATGTTGATCGGGTATTTCGGAAGCTTCCTCGGCCGGCCCCTGCCTTACGAGAAAGTGCGGGACTATACCATGGCCAAACTCAATCATGCGGAGAATCGCAACGATGCATCGTTATCCTGAATGGACGCGGACACGAATCGCTCTGTTTATTCCAGCCGTGATGCTGATGACGGCCGGTTTTCCGGTAATGGCCGGCGAGGTCCTCTACAACGGCATTGAACTGCCCACCCCCTGGCCGCCGCGCGCCGAAAAGCTCACCACCGAACCGCAGGTCTGTCCGTTCCTGTCATCCCCGCCGGCGGTGATCCCCATCGATGTCGGTCGCCAGTTGTTCATTGACGATTTCCTCATCGAACAGACCGACCTCCAGCGGGTCTTTCACACCGCCGAATATGATCCCGATAATCCCGTCCTTCGCCCCGATCGCCCGTGGGAGCAGATCGACGGCATCCCCCACGCCATGCCCTTCAGTAACGGCGTCTGGTATGATCCGCGCGATCGGCTTTTCAAAATGTGGTACATGGCCGGCTATCTGAAATCCGTTGCCTATGCCGTCTCGCGTGACGGCCGTCATTGGGAAAAACCCGAACTCGATGTCGTGCCCGGCACCAATATCGTTCTCGAATTGCCCTATTGCGACTCCTCGACGGTCTGGCTGGATCAAACAGAAAAAGATCCGCAACGCCGCTTCAAGATGGCCATTTTCGAGGACAAGAAAGAGCGACGGCTACGGCTGCGTTTTTCGCCGGATGGCATCCACTGGAGCCCGGTCGTCAAAATCACCGGTGATACCGGTGACCGATCCACGTTTTTCCATAACCCGTTCCGCAACGTCTGGGTTTTCAGCATCCGGCAGCGCATCCACGTCGGCGATACGGAACGCATCCGTATGCGCTATTACCATGAAGCTGGCGATTTTCTCTCCGCCGCGGAATGGACTCCCGAGGGACCGCTCATCTGGACGGGGGCTGACCGGCTCGATCCCCGTCGGCCGGACCTCGATATCCAGCGGCAACTCTACAACCTCGATGCGACCCCGTACGAATCGCTCTTGCTCGGGCTGTTTTCCATCTGGCAGGGGCCGGAGAACGACATCTGCCGGGCCGAGGGTATTCAGAAACGCAACGAGATTCTTCTCGGTTTCAGCCGCGACGGCTTTCACTGGCATCGCCCCGACCGACGGCCGTTCATCGGCGTCGATGATACCCTGGACTCGTGGCGAAACGGCAATATCCAGTCGGCCGGCGGCGGCTGCCTGGTCGTCGGCGAACAACTCTATTTCTATTTCAGCGCTCGGGCTCGTTGTCCAAGTAACCACGATGCCTGCGGGAGCACCGGTTTGGCCACGCTGCGCCGCGACGGTTTCGCCTCGCTGGATGCCGGAAACTCCCGGGGTACCCTCACCACCCGTCCCGTGCGTTTCAGCGGCAAACACCTCTTTGTCAATGCCGACGTTGACGGCGGGCAACTCCGTGCCGAGATACTCGACGAAAACGGGCTACCCATCGCTCCTTTCACCTGGCAATATTGTTTGCCCGCCACCCGCGACGCTACCTGCCAATCGATCCAATGGCGCGGCGCTTCTGACTTGTCCGCCCTCGTCGGCCGGGCGGTGCGTTTCCGCTTTTTCGTGGAACGGGGAAGTATGTATGCCTTCTGGGTAAGTCCCGACTCATCCGGCGCCAGCCGCGGCTACCTGGCCGCCGGCGGACCCGGCTTCACCGGCCCCGTCGACACTGTGGGAGTTGGTGGACGGGATCATTGAGCATAACGAATGGCCTCAACTAATCCCGGAATATTGTGCGGATTGGCCTCGGCTGCCTCGATGAAGCCCAGCTTGCGGATCGCCCGCGTGGTCACCGGGCCGATGCTGGCCAACTTTATCGACCATAACGCCTTCGCTCGTTCACGCCCCAGCAAGGCCAGCAGATTGACCATGCACGAGGGGCTGGTCAGCGTGATCCAATCGATCCGCCCTTTATCCAGATACTCGACGAAGGTGTCGGGCAGCCGTTCGGGGCAGACCGTGCGATAGACCGGAAGATCGTCGCAACGTGCCCCGGCCTTGGTCAATACCTCCAACAGCCGACTGCGGGCGATATCCGCGCGAAGCATCAACAAATTTTTTTTTGGGAAGTGCTGGGGGCTCCTTTTATCGGGCATCGCATAGCCAAAATGCAAGGGGGGTAAAAGGTCCGCACGAATCCCGAATTCCCGCAGGCGAGCGGCCGTCCCCGATCCGACCACGGCAATGTTTACCCCGGCCAGCGTGCGCCCGTCCATGCCCAAATGCTCCAGGCGCTTAAACAGCGCCTCGACGCCGTTGGTACTGGTGAGGATCAGCCAGTCGTAGTTGCTCACTTTTCGTAGCGCCTTATCGACGGCGGTATAATCCTCGACCTCACGCAACTCGATGGTCGGGGCACAAAGGACATGAGCACCTAGCAATTGCAGCGGCCCCGCCAAATCGCCGGCTTCGTGCTCCATGCGCGTTACCACGACAGTCTTACCGTGCAACGGCCGATTCTCGAACCATTCGATACTTTTACGCAAAGTAACCGTACGGCCGATCAGGACCAATGCCGGCGATTCGATCCGTTCGCTTGCCGCTTGGGAGGCGATCGTTTCCAAAGAACCCACCACGGTGCGTTGTCGCGGCAAGCCGGCCGCCTGCGTCACCGCCGCCGGCGTTTTCGGGTCCATTCCCGCGGTAATCAAGCTCTGACAATGGGTCGCCAACTCGCTGAGCTCCAGATTAATCGCGATGGTTTCCATGCCGGCCAATGCGGCGAAGTTCAGGTCGCCCGCATCCTCGGAATCGCCATGACCCGCGACCAAAGCCACCGCACGGCTGAGGCTCGGATGTGTCGGCGGAATCCCCGCCGTCACCGTTCCGGCCAGCGCCGCCGATATCCCCGGCACAACCTCGTAAAAAATACCCGCCCCCGCGAGATGCTGACACGTCTGGCTGCCGTGACTGAACAAAAACGGATCCCCGTGCCCCAGCCAGACTACGCGCCTCTTCTCCAAGGCATAACGCACCAGCTCGTTATTGAGCTGGTCCATAGGCCAAGGGGGTTGCGCGGCGTCGCCGCCCACGCAGATGCGCTTGACCTCCGGGCGGGGTAGGGCCAGCAATTCCGGTTCAATCTTTGATTCGTAAAGCACCACGTCGGCCTGCATCAGCCGGGCCGCTCCCCGCACCGAAATGAGACCACCGTCGCCCGGTCCCGCGCCGACCAGGCAAACCGTGCCCGGCTCAAAACCGCCGACCAGAGGCCGCAATTTGTTGACTGGATCCAGGTCTCGCATCATGACAACCATTCGCTAAACAGGTATCCGCCTCGCCTGGCATGGCCTCCCGGTATGCTCATCAGGACAGATTCCGCCGTAGCTCAGCCGGGGGCTCGCCTGTGTGCAATCCCGGTTGAGGGTAGTACTCCAAGTAGGTCTCGACCCTCTGAATTGTACCCCCATCATGAACTTGTCTCCACCGTCATTCGTCTATAAAATGCGTTTTTATTAGCCGCCCGCCATGAAAGGGTTTTTACCATGACAATGGTTCGTGTATGTCGATTCATGCTGGTCCTCGCTTGTATCCTGTATCCCGGCTGGCTCTTCGGTCAGGAGGAAGCGACCGCTCCAGGCTCGCAACCGGCCGTCGCCTCGGCTCCCGCCGATACGCAGCCGGCGGTCGATCCGGCCGTCGAGGAAATTCTCGACCGCCTCGAGCGGCGCGGCGAACAGATCAAAAACATCGAGACGGATATCCTTTTCCGCAAAACGGATTCCATTCTGGAGAGCACGGAAAAATACGCCGGGATCCTGCGCTACCTGAAAGACGAACCCAACCCCCGCTTCTTCATCTGTTTCGACCGTTTCGTTCAGGACGGGCGCGAATCCCGGCAACGCCGTTGGCATGTGTTTGACGGCCGCTGGTATATTGAGGCCAACGAACGCCTGAAAACGATCACCAAGCGGGAAATCGCCCGGCCCGGCGAGCGCTGCGACGCCTTCAAGGTCGGCGAGGGGCCGTTTCCTCTGCCTTTCGGCCAGAAAAAGGCCGACATTCTCCGTGTGTTCACCGTCGAAATCGTCGTCCCCGCTGAAGACGACAAGAATAAAAACCTCGATCATCTTAAATGCACGCCCCGCCCCAGGACGGAGATGGACCGCAAGTACGCGGCCGTCCATTTTTACGTGGACCGCGATCTGAACCTGCCCGTCCGCGTACAGACCGTGGACAAGGAAGAGCATTCGGAGATCGAGGTAATCTTCCCTGTCAAAAGCATCCGCATCAACACCGGCCTGCCCGCCAGCAAGCTCAACCTGCCGACGGACGAACTGCGCGACTATGAAATCAACGAGGAAAAACTGCTCGATACGGATGCCGGAAAATGATGTCGGAATGAGACTGTTAGGCTTTTAGACTGTTAGGCTGTTAGACTGTTAGGAGGTGTGTCGAATAACGAACATTTCCCTCCATCGCTCCTTCCCTCCTTCTCTCCGTCTCTCCCTCCCTCACCGATAAGCCAGTTCCGCCGAAAGGTCGAGATATCGCTTCACGGCCTCCGGCGGGACGTTGAAGGGAATGTGGTTGCCGATGCACATCATGTATCCGCCGGACATGCGGCCGGTTTCGACCATCGTTTCGACCATGGCCCTGATTTCGGCCGGATCGTTGCGCATGAGCACGCGGGTATCCCCCTCGCCGGCAATAAAGCAGTTTTCGTAACGTCGGGCAATGGCCTTATAGTTGGTGAACGGCTCGCTGATGATGCCCCGCGCTCCGCAGGCCATGATGTCATCGACAAAGGCATCCATGCAGCCGTCGGCCATGAAAAGCACCTCCTTGCCGGATTGTTTCACGATGGACCAGAATTCCTCATAACGCGGGAAAATGTACTTGTGCATCCATTTCGGGCTGCACACCGGTCCGGTTGAAAGCACGATATCGTCATGGCACACGACAAAATTCACCGGAAGCCTCGCGAAAGCGCGGAAGACGCGGCGGTTGATCTCCGCGAATTCTTCCATGATCCGGTCGAACGCTGGTTCCAGGCAGATGTTCAGAAAATGCTCGTAGCCGAAAACCAGCATCGGCCACATGAACATGGTATTGTAGAAGAAGACATGGACAGGCGAGCCGGCCGGCGCCTGGTTGCCCCATTCCGCGGGATATTTCTTTCGATAGCGCGCGTAGATCGCTTCCTCGCTTCGATAGTCGCCGTCCTCGAAGATATGCCAGCCGGTAAAATCGCCTTGCTCCAGAGGGCTGAAACGTAACATGTCTTCCCGGCTCGCGAAGCGGTGACTCGCTTCCTCCTGCTGCCAATAGTCGCGATACGAGTCACCCCATCGCCCTTTGCTCCGGTCGGTCTGCTCTTCCGGCCGGGGCTTGGGATCGTCGCTTTCCGGGATTTCCAGATCCAATTGGGGATAAAGTTCCCGCAATTTGAGGCGGCAAAGTCGCGGATGCGCGTAATAGTCGATTCCCGTCAGGTAGGTTTCCGCGTCCGGATTCGACCAGTGTTCCCAGTGGGCGATGCGCTTCGGCCCCAACCCCATGTAACTCTCGTAGCGTGGATCGCCCATCGTCTCCATTCCTAGCCCCATCCGATACTAACCGGTCGAGTGGAGCGGCCCGGGTGCAGTGTTCAAGTTGCCCATCAGGTATGCTTCATGCGTACTCGTACACAGGGGTCTCGATGACCTTAGATGGATCAGCCTACCGGATGAAACATTGATGGTCAATGAATAATTGATGAATTGAAAATGTGTCAGGGGTACCACTTTCGCGCCAGCAAAAAGGAAGAATGTTTGGCCATGAGGGGCCGTTTTGAATGCGGTCCTCACTCCGTCCCTCTCACGGCGTCACGCACCGTCCGCCTGCGATGCCGGTGCGGTGCTCGGCGCCTCGGGTTCGGCCTCGCCGGTCGGTGACGTTTCCATGTAATCGTCGATCAATGCCTCACGCACGATGATTTCTACCCGGCGATTGTCCGCCAGCTTGGCCGGATCGTAAACGCCCTGGGTAACCGGTTCGTTCCGCCCGGCCGCCACCAGGACGATCCGCCGTGATTCCACGCCGCGTAAGGCCAGTTCGTCGGCCACGAACCGGGCCCGCCGATAGGACAGGTCCATCGAGTCGCCGTCCGTCCAGTCCACCGGCCTCGGCTCTTCCGCCGCGTGTCCGCGAATCTCGATCTTGTTCCGGTACCCGCGCAAGATCTCCGCGATCTGCCCCAATACCTGCTTGCCTTCGTCGGTGATTTGGGCCTCGAAAGGTTTGAAGATGATCGGGCCGCCGATGGTAATTTCCGCGCCCTGACGGATGCGGCGCAAGCGCACGCTCTTACCCTGGATCCCCTTCTCCTCGCTGTTGCCCCGATTCTTGGGATCCTCCGGCTTGATGATCGATTCCAACCGCTTGATCATCGAGTGAAAGTCGATATTAGGATCGATCATCGACCCGCCCTGGCCGGTCATCCCCCCGAACGCTTCCCGGATCGATTCCAGGACGGCCGCGATCTTCGCCTGGTTCCCGCCCTCCTCGAAATCCGCGAACGCCGTGAGCAAAATGAAAAAACACAACAATAGGGACATCATGTCCCCATAGGTCAATACCCATTCAGGCGCGCCGGATGGAGCCTGCTTCTTTTTAAGCATGGGTTTCCTCGTCGAGGGTCATGGGTTTACTTCCTGCCTTCGTCGTCCTTCCCCCGGCTGGCCGGCCCCTCGATCGCATCCCGCTTGTTGATCGGCAGGAAGACGGCCAGCTTGGCCTGGGTCACCCGTGGGTTGTCGCCGGCCTGCAGCGAAAGAATGCCCTTGAGCATCACCGTTCGCAGCAGCATTTCCTCGTCATGGCGATAGCTGAGCTTATCGGATAGCGGCAGGCAGATAATGTTGGCAATGCACGCACCATAAAAGGTGGTTAAAATCGCCACGGCCATGCCCGGTCCGATGGCCGTCGGATCGTCCATGTTGTTCAACATCGCCACCAGTCCGATCAATGTTCCGATCATGCCGAAAGCCGGCGCGTACTTGCCGAACAGGTCGATAATACCCTTGCCTTGTGAATGCCGCTGGTCCATGGCCTCCAGTTCATTCGTCAGGATTTGCTCGATTTCGTTCGCGGCCGTTCCGTCAATGACCAGCCGAATCCCATTTTTGAGAAAATCATCATCGATGTCCCCCAAGGCGTTTTCCAGCGAAAGTACGCCTTCCCGTCGGGCCATCTCTCCCAACCGGATGATCTGCTCGATCACCTGCGGAATGGTCATCTTCTTGGTAAAGAACCCCCGCTGGATAATCCGGAACATCCCCAGGTAACGGTCCAGGGACTGGGTCATGAGCACCACGAAAATGCTGCCGCCAAAGACCAGCACGACCGAGCCGGTATCCCAGTAGATGTCCGGCTTGCCGTCGGTACCCACCCAGATCGACCAGAAAGCCATGCCGATGGCCGCTACCATTCCAATAATCGTGGCCAGATCCATGAAGAATAACCCTCGACGATGCGCTTCTTCCGCATGGTCCGGGTGGGCATAGCGCTCTTCCCCGGCGCGTAAACGCACCTGTAGGGGTTATCGACCTGCCCGGCCGACGGCTTCACTCATCAATGGGATGTCCTGCATAAATGAAAGACTGGAATTTCTTTACCACGTTATCGGAATAACAAGGTCCGAAAAGAACAGCCCTTCAAAGGGAAACGGGGATGCCCCCTTTTCGCGGGTGAATGACGTTCGTCAGGGCGTGAAACCAATCGCGCCAAGAAAGGCATGTTTTCCTTGGCCGTGCTTATGCCGTAACCGTGGCCGGTGCGGCCACCACGTGGCCGTGTGTCGAATCGTGGGAGGAGGTCGTCGGAACCAGCGGGGCACTGCCCAGGTGCTCGCCGAAACGCACCAGGCGGGCCGAATTGAATATCACCACCGCACTGGCCACCGTGTGCAGCAAGGCCGCCAACATCGGAGAAATTTTCCCGGTCGCGCCCAGTACCTCCAACACCACAATGTAAGATACTCCAAAAGCCAGGTTTTGCCAGATCACCCGCGTTGTTGCCCGCGATAGCCGGATCAGGAAGGGCAACCTGCGCAGATCGTTGTTCATCAAGGCGATACTCGCTGAGTTGATGGCTACGTCGCTGCCCGCCGCCCCCATGGCCACGCTCAAATCGCCGGCCGCCAGCGCCGGCGCATCGTTCACCCCGTCGCCCACTACCGCCACGCGATGCCCGCGAGATTTCAACTCATCTACCAGTTCCAACTTCCGCGCGGGCAGGATTTCCGCATGTACGTCGGTCGCCCCCATCTCGGAGGCCACGCGGCGAGCCACCGACCACTTGTCGCCCGTCATCATCGTCAGGACCCGAACGCCGAGCTCCCGCAACTCCCGGAAGGCCTCGCGGGCTTCGTCCCGTGTGCGGTCCTCCAGACCGATCCAGCCGATCAGGCGGCCGTCGCGGGCCACGTACAAAACGCTCAAACCTTCCGGCTCCTTGAAGGCCGGGTCGTCCAGCAAGCTCATGTCCACTTTTTGTTCCGTCAACCAGCTCGCCCGGCCGACCAGCACGCGAGCGCCGTCCACCTTGGCGGACACGCCCTTACCCATGACCTCCTCGAACTCTTCCGGCCGATTAAGCTTCAGCCGCGCCTTGGCGGCCACCACCGCCAGGGCCCGGGCGTTTGGATGCTTCGACAACGAATCCGCCGACGCCGCCATCCGTAGCAGCTCCGTGCCGTCCACGCCGGGGGCCGGCTTCATCTGCGTCACGCTCAACTCGCCGGTCGTCAGGGTGCCCGTCTTGTCGAACATGATCGCCGTCAGGTTGCGCGCCCCCTCCAATGTGACCACGTTTTTCACCAGAATACCCAGCCGGGCCGCGCACGAAAGGGCTGCCACCATCGCCGTCGGCGTGGCCAGCACCAGCGCACACGGACACGCCACCACCAGCATGGTGATTGCCCGGGACATGCCGTCCTCGCCTCGCGTGAAAAACAAGACAATCGCCGCCAGCATCACGATGGTCGGCGTATACCATCCCGCATACCGATCGATCAGCCGCATCAGCGGGATCCGCGTTTTTTCCGCTTGCAGAATGAGCTGCTGAACGCGCCCGAGCGTCGTTTCCGCACCGGCCTTGGTCACCCGGATATCCAACGCACCGGTAAGGTTCGTCGTTCCATTAAAAACCTCGTCACCCACGTTCTTGTCCACCGGCAGCGATTCGCCGGTGATGTTCGCCTGGTTCACCGTCGATTGGCCTTCCACCACCACGCCGTCGGCGGCGATATTGTCACCCGGCCGGACCCGGATCATGTCCCCCGCCTTCAACAGGTGGGCTTCCACTTCCTCCTCGCTTCCGTCGCTCTTGATCAAGTGGGCCTGCTTGGGCGTCAACCGGATCAGCGATTCGATCGAGGCCCGCGCGCCTAGGGCCGTCCGCGTCTCGATCAACGTCGCGATGATCATGAAAAACGCGATGACCCCCGCCTCCTGATACTTGCCGATCGCCAGGGCGGCCACGATTGCCACCGCCACCAGTTCGTCCATGTGCATCTCACCCGCCCAGAGGTGTTTAAGCGAGTGAATCACCAGCGGGAACCCCAGCAGCAGCGCGCCGATCAGGGCAAACCCGTCCGCGTATTGGGACTGGGGGAAAAAGTAGGCCGCGATAAAGGAATTCAACACCAGCACGCCACCCATGAACGTGCCGATCAACAACATGGTGGAACGACCCGTCTGGGCCTCAATCGATCCCTTCAAATGCTCGTGGACCATGATTCGGTTAGCTCTCCATCTCTTGTGCCTGTAAGGAAATAGCTCTCATGCGGTCCCGAAACGCGGACCCCGGTCTTCCTGAAACCCCGGATTCTACATCATACGTCCGCCTTTGTCGCCTGGTTTGCCCCACTCTCGCTCTTGAGCAGTTTATGGCCCAGGGCCGCATAGCTCAAATGAAAGGAGTTAGCAAGTCAGCCAGTAAGCAAGGCAGTGAGGCCAGACCGGTTACCTTCCTAGATAACTTGCTGTCTTGCTAAATCGCTCATCACCCATAATTCAGGAGTGCCCCCCTTACACTCTAATAAATATACCTAATTGTTAGTGGTTACTATCATTTGCATCTCGTTTTATGACAATGCATTATAGCATTTTTTGGAAAGTTTAACCCGGAGCTACATTCCTCGGGCCCCTAGGGGGCCAGGCGATCCTCCACACGGATGGTATGTCTGCAAACGGAGGCGGTGCATCGCAAGCCCCCGAACGGGGGCGATGGAAATTCCTATGTCCAAAGATATTTCGGATCGAATTTGATGCCATGTGCTTTCAATAAGGCCACGAATTACTCTTCGAAGGTATGTCGGTGATAATGGGCTTCCTGGCCTTGGATATAGGCGCGCAGCCGCGTCACTTGCGACGCGCTGACGGTGAACGCTCCATAGCCGGTTTGCCAGGCGAACTGCTTGGACGCCGGGAATGTTTCGTGTATCCATTTGGAGGAATGGGCCTTGATCCCGCGAAGCACGTCCGACAGGACTTTGTTTTGTCGCAAACGTGCCAGAACATGCACGTGGTTGGTTGTACCGTTGACGATGAGGGCCGTACCGCCCTCCGCCCGGATACCCCCTCCGAGATAGGCGTGCAACTTCTCGGCGTAGGCCGGTTCGATCAACGGACGGCGATCCTTGGTGGCGAATACGGGATGATACAACAGGTTCGTATGCGAATAAGCCATAATGTAACCCCAATTCCGTCACCGCTACGGGGTTCAACAATTGGGTGGCATGATAACCCCGGGTTGCGCTGCGCTTCACCCGGGGCTATATTCCTTTACCCCTGATATGGTTTTCGATGTTATCCACAACTGGACGGAGCGGCCCTTCCGGCGCCAGTGGAGCCCGGTTGTGCGTCACTCGGCGGCCGATCGACTTGAGGTGGTGGAGAAGGTGACGGCCTTGCCTAATCCCCCCGCTTCGAGTGATACTATTGTTCCGATGGAGCAGACTAGGCTGCTCACAACACCAAACTACGGTCACGGTCTTTCACCCCTCAGCCCACGAGGCTTTCCCGCAGATCACCGGGCCGCGGCGGAACCGCTGCCGAAGGCCCGCTCGCCTCGGCGAATCTCGCCAAGGCGGAACCTAGCTTTAGCGGGCCCAGCGGAGCCGGGCTTGCCTCGCCTGGGCGGGCCGCTGGCGGGATTATTGACTGCTGACTACTTTCTTTCTTCCTCGCTAACTTGCTCCCTTGCTGACTGGCGTACCTGCCCATTCGCCCACTCTCCCCTTACTGCCAGCAACTTTCTTCGTGGTGTCCCCCGAATTCGCCAGAAGTGTCATTAAGGAGGTAACTGTCCCTGATTATCCCCCTTAACGATATTTGCTATCCACTCGATCCATGATCGATAAGATGATCCTGAGTCTTCCGAACGTGAAGGCCCTTTTTTATTGATGTAACACGATGAGGGTCAGGGAAGATCGACTTCGAGGCTTGCCAGTTGTTCGATGATCCGCGCGTTGATCGGCGGCATGTCGAGTCGGCGCAGCTCATCGAGGCCGACCCAGCGCAGTTCGAGAATCGCCGGCCCACAGGGTGCCGCCTGTCCGCCGATTCGTCGACAATAAACGGGATAGAGATGAACGGGGCATGCCCCTTGATTGTCCGTCAAACCATCCAGACGGCGTAGGGGCTGAACCATCAGGCCGGTTTCCTCGCGGGTCTCGCGGACCGCCGCCTGCTCCGGGGTTTCTCCGTCAAGCATTTTCCCGCCGGGGAATTCCCACATACCGGCAAAAATCCGCCCCGGCGCACGTTTGCCGACCAGCCAGCGCCCGTCGTCATAAATCAAAGCCAAAGCTACCTGGTTTATCCGCGTCATTGTGCGATTCGGAAAAATATAATCCTATATACGATAAACATTTCTTTCCATGGCGAATATATTCTACGAACAGTGACGAAGTCATGCCTTGCCTGTTTGCTCGACGACGATAAGCAATATATGTCATATACAGGCCTTCGAGTCATTTATGGTAAATAATAAATAATAGGGATCACCGTTTTCGTGCGTTTTGCCTCTTTCAGCGGACAAGCTGCCGAAATATAATGATATCGTCGGTTGAGAGGTCGCGAGTGGAGAAATTATCATGGTGTCTCATCGTAACCATGGTCGATTCGCGGATGGACGATCATGCCCGTGCTGCACTTCAATTTTACCGTATGCATGTATCGCTGGTGTGCTTGAGATATTTTATTTCGGGAGGTTGGCTTAAATGTGTCGCTATCATATAAAACATTCCGTTCGTCCGATCAAGGCCTTCACTTTGATCGAGGTATTGGTGGTGGTCGCCATTATCGCTTTGCTGATTGCCATTCTGCTGCCCTCGCTATCCCGAGCCCGGGCCCAGGCGCGTAATACCCTTTGCATGGCCAACATGAAACAGATCGCCACGCTGACCGCCCTCTATATGGCCGACTATAAGGACTATGTACCGATTGTGTATTCCTACGGGGTCAACGGTCAAACAGTAAGTGGCTATGTAGACAGCAGCGGGTCTAACAAGATGCCGGCTCGGGCCTGCTGGCTGTCCGTGGCCTTGCGCCATTATCATCCGGGCAGTCGGGGCTTTTTCAAGAACCGACGCGATATGGTGACCAGCGGAAAAATCACTTCGGATAAATTTGATCCACTGATTTACTGGTCCAACGATACCCGCCAGGAATATGAAAATAACTATCTTCAGGAATTCTGGATTTGCCCATGGGCGCGAGGAACGGGACCGGGCGATGCGCAGAAAGTTGGCAAATACTGGGTGCTTCAAGGCAAGCATGAAACCTATCGTACCTGGCTTTGGAAGGAAATTTACCGCAGTTTTATTCTTATGACCGAGACCGGGGGAAGGCAAATGAAAGCAAAATATTCCGCCCTGCCCTGGCACGCGGCCGCTCCCCGGGCAGGCGAGGCAGGTTGGGAAGCGCGATTATGGTCAAAACCCTACGTATGTGAAAAACATTCTCGTTGGGCAAAAATCAAGGAAGAGAACCTGTATGCCAAGGAAGGCGGAATTACTGATTTTGTGTATGCCGACCTTGCCGAGATTATGGTCGCATATTGTGCTCAGGGTGAATGGGTAAACGGCACCGGTAGAAACACTGGCGAAACGGTCAATCCCGGGAGCCATCCGGGTAGTACAGGCGGTGGAACTTATGCATCTTTCGCCGATCATCATGTGGAATATATTCCGGGCAAACAAATAGGCTGGGCCACGGGTATACAATAAGGGATGTGCGCGTTAAGTGAACCGGACGATATCTTCATACCGCGGCGTATCTCCTCTGTTGCCAACGGTTGCCTGATTGCAGGCATGTTGATTGTGACAAAGCAAAACATTATATCTATTCGCGCATGCGCGTGACCGATGAAGAATTTGAGTTGTTGGTCGAGGAGGCCCTCGATTCCATCCCGGAGGGATTTCATCACTACCTTCAGGAAGTGGCCGTGGATGTCGAAGACGTGCCGGATGCGGCCGTCTGTCGCGATTTGAAAATCCGCGATCCGCGCACGCTGCTCGGTCTTTATCACGGTACGCCGCTCACCCGGCGGCACGTCGATGAGCCCTTTCGTTATCCCGAACGAATCGTCCTATACAAGGCCAACATCGAACGTATGTGCCGGTCCAAAACCCGGATCGTCGAGCAGATCCGCAAGACCGTGTTGCACGAAGTCGGTCATCATTTCGGGCTCAGTGAACGTCAACTTCGCGAGTTGGGCTATTGATGCGGGAAATCCCGGTGCGGTTGAGTGTGGCGGAGACTGTGGGATAAACAGACAACCTCGTTTTGCGTCCCCCCCCGTGGTTCTACTCTCAGGGCCCTACCGGGGCCGAACGGAAATATCCTTCATCCCTTCGCAGTTGAGCGTTTTCAGAGCATGATAACCCCGGGTTGCGTTGCGCTTCACCTGGGGCTTTATTCCCATGCCCCTATCGGGGCCGAATGCATCGGGATCGCAAGATTCCTCCCTGAAATTATCGATACCGTGTCTCCATAAACCCCGAAGCGGTAACGCAATTTAGCCTTCCGGATCGGAGTTATATATCGCGCTGCTGGGTGTGTCTCCATAAACCCCGAAGAGGTAATGCGATTTAGCTTACCGGATCGGAGTTATATATCGCGCTGCTGGGTGTGTCTCCATAAACCCCGTAGGGGTAACGCAATGTAGCCCCGGATGGAGCGCAGCGCAATCCGGGGATATGTGATCCCCTGCGTATCATAAGCCCCCAGCGGGGGCGACGGAATTTAGAGCCGGATAAGGCACAGCGCAATCTGGAGTTGTTTTGCCCGAATCCTCGATACCGTGTCTCCATAAAACGCCACGTTTTGCTTAATTCCATGCCGCGCCGGACCGCGGCGGAACGCCTGCCGACGGGTGGCCGTGTGATCGATTTGTCCTTACAATGTGGCAAGTGAGGATGTTGATCGAGGGGGGCTTTTCGTCCAGAGGCCATTTTATTTCGGAGGTGCCGGACCGTGAAATTCTTTATCGATACCGCTAATTTGGAGGAGATTCGCAAGTTCAAGGCCATGGGGCTGCTCGACGGCGTGACCACCAACCCGTCGCTGGCCGCTAAGGAAGGCAAGGTCGATTTCCGCAAGCTGATCGCCGACATCTGCGAAGTGGTGCAGGGGCCGGTATCTGCCGAGGTCATCTCCACCGAGGCCGACAAGATGTTCGCCGAGGCCGAGGACCTCTCGACCATCTCCGAACACGTGGTGGTGAAACTGCCCACCATCCCCGAGGGCATCAAGGCCCTGGTCCGTTGCGTGGACGCGGGGATCAAGACGAATATGACCCTGGTTTTTCAGCCCGTTCAGGCCCTGATTGTCGGCCGTATCGGGGCGACCTATGTCAGCCCGTTCCTTGGCCGGCTGGACGATATCGGCCACGATTCGATGGACTTGCTCTCGACCATCCGGCAGATCTATGATAACTACGACTTTGAAACGCAGATCCTGGCCGCCAGCCTGCGCCATCCGTTGCACGTCGTGCAGGCCGCCATGATCGGCGCGGACGTGGCTACCATCCCGCCGAACGTGCTCGACAAACTCCTCAACCATCCGCTGACCGATATCGGCCTCGAACGTTTTCTGGCCGATTGGAAGAAGGTCAAGGGATGAGCACGAATGATGTTATATACTGGAGTTTTGCAAAATGCCCTCGGTGGATATCCTGACCCTCGTTTTTACCCCCGTCAGCGGGGGTCAACACCCCCAAGGAGGCGGTTTTAGGACGACTTTGCAAAACTCCAGTTATATACATAGAACAAGCGAGCGACGGCGGTTCCTCGGCCTTTGTGCTGGCTTTGCCCGGCTGCATGTCTTGTGGTCGGACGATATACGAGGTGGAATAACCTATTCCCAAAACCGTCAGGGCCTATGTCAAATCCCTTTATGAGGATGCCAAAAGCGTCCCCATTCACACGGTTACGACCACTGTCAAATTACCCACCGGCCCTGCCGGTGGCCGGTGGCCGGTAGCTGGTGGATTAAGGCGGAAGCCGCTTGAATGATCAACCTCGTGGCATTGAAAGCCGTTGCCGACAACCTGATAAATATAAGATTCCAATTGCCTTCTCGCTGTTTGTCTATATGAAAACCGCTGGTCCTGCTTCGGTTTCTAACCCGGATTATTCATCGAGTTTTACCCCGGAGACCCGCCCAGGCCAGGTTTTGCTTGGCTCCGCCGTGGCGAGCGAGGCCCGCTAAAGCGAGGTTTCGCCGCGGCGAGCACGGGAGTTGCGGAGAAGAAAGAACTTAGGTTAAAAAATCGAGGATGGATATAGCCGCAGAGTGCTTATAAGCCATCCGGCCGGAACAGGCATTTTATCTATCACTTAAAAGCCGACCTCCGTGTCTCAGTTTCTCCGTGGTGAATTATCCGGGCTAAGCCCTCGGAACCATCATCATGCCGAACTCGAGCATTTCGTAGATCACGGTGCCATCGATCTTGAGGAAGCCGTCGGCTTTGATCAGTGGCGAGGGTTGTTCGCGCGTTTCGGTGATGACGGCCTCGACTTCCACGAGCTTGCCGGTGGGAAGGATCTGGCCTCGATACTGCCAGCGGTGGGCGGCGCCGAGCAGGATCGGCGTGAAGCGATGGGTAGCGTTCAGCGTAGAGCCCCATTTTTCCAAGGCGACGATCTTGAGCAGCTGCAGAAACGATTCCAGGCCGAGCGAGCCGGGGCAGACGGGATCCTGATAGAAATGGGCCTTGAAGAACCATTCGTCGGGATCGACTTTTTTGATCCCGTGGATATACCCTAGCCCGTGCGGACCGCCGTCGGGGATAGACAGATCGACCTCGTCGATCATCAGCAGAGCACGACCGGGCAGGGCGGCGGCCGGCGTAGCAGCTAAGGATATGTCCCCATAGGAACTTGTGGCACCGGTATCTTGCCGGCGCGAACACAGGCGAAACGCCTGTGCCGCACCAGATGAAACATGCATTACGGGGCCGTCCTCGGGAGTCAGCGGCGGAAGTTGTTCAAGAACGATCCGGCGGCCGCGTTGGCGTTCTGATACGGGCGGTACATAAGCCCGTTCGGCGGCGTTGCGGATGCCGACTTGCTGGGCCAATGCGGATTCGGTGAAAAATCCGAAGTTGGTATGTCCGGCGTAGATGATTTGCGCCCCGCGCCAGATTTGCAGGTCGAACTCCTCGATAATCATGCCGCCGGCCTTCGATACGCCGGTCGCCCGCGCCCGCGTGGTCAGCGTGCCCGCGTCGGGAAAGACCTCAGCGTACTGCGTACCGGTTCCGCCGAGATTGCGGAAGAACAGATCGCTATCGCTATGCAGGGCGGAGCCCATGAACGCGGCCTGGAATCCGCAGGTTTGCAACCCGACTTCCAGTAGCACGCTGAAAGGCATTGAGCGCTGACGATTGGCTCGGAAATACCAAGCGTCCGGTGGCACGTCATATTGGGCCTCGACCCAGCCGCCGCTTTCAAGCCGCCAGGGTTGGGTGTTCGTTTCCGTAATGCGGGTGATAAAGCTGTACGGCGGACCGGGCAGCCGGGCCATGCGGCGACCACGATCAAAAATCTTGTACGGTTCACCGAAGGCCTCGGAAGGGTTGCCTCTAGCGAAGGCCAGAATGCGATCGGTGTCGAAGATGGCCGGCTTTCGAGCATGACTGGGGACGGTCTCGCCGATGGGCGTGACCGGCGACGACCGTTCGCGCCAGAGGTTTTCAATCTGTTCCCGGCTCAGGCCGGTGATCCGCAAGGCCATATCCTTGAAATACACGGTCATCTTGTCGTCGGAGTACATGAAGGCGTCGGCGATGACATACGGCTCGGGATTGTAGCCGAACTCCTTGATCTGCACCTCGTAAGTGACCTTGCGGGTTTGCGGCGTGACCGGCCCGCGGCAACGCAATTCCGACCAGACGCCGGGCAACGGCTCGTAAGCGATCTGATCGTGTTCACCGACCCAGCCCATGCGCAGCAGGTAAATTCGCAGGGTATGCAGGCAACATTCGTACATGAGCGTGCCGGGCATGACCATGTCGTCAACGAAATGACAAGTGAGGAACCAATCGTCAGGATGGATATCGGCCTCGGCACGGATAAGGCCCATGCCATAACGCCCGCCTTGCGGATCGATCCGGGCCACGCGATGTACCAGCCGCATCCGCCCGCCGGGCAGGCGCGGCGGGTTTTGCAGCTTCAGGCCGGTGAAAGCCGGACCGAAGCAGCCGACCAGATCGCCGACCCGGAGGGCGTCGATCTGTTTTTCGTCGTAGGACTCGACGGCCATGGGCACCAGTTCGGCCCAGTCGTCGGGGCGACGGCCGGCGGCGGGTTTGCGTTCTTCGGCGGTCAGCACGATCCCGCCCGAATCGCGAATTTCCTCTGGCGTGAAAAATCCCGCGCATCCATCGCGCATGGTCAGCACCGGACGGCCGTCAATCGAACCCTGAAAACGGAAAAAGAACAGGTACACGTCGCCTTGTCGGATGAACCGGTCGATGGCGATATCGTAGCGGATAGTCTGGCCGGGGCGGGGCAAGCCCTGATGAAAAGTAACCGTGGCGTCGAGCAGGCGATAGGCCCGCTTACCCTTGACGGCCAGATCGATGCCGAGATACGAGCAGAGGAACAGATCGGCTTGGCCGGCCTCGATGGTGATCGAGGTGGGGCAGCAGTCGTTGTCGAGATACCACGCGCCGGGCAGCACGTCGTGCTCGGTGACGACTTGGCCGGAGGTGAGCGAGCCTTTCTCGCCGGTAACGCTGACGATGCGGTCCACGAGCATCAGCGGCTCGTCGGGTAGCCGAACGCGAACAGGATAGCTGTCGACAATAGCAAATTCGGGCCCGAGTACTTTCGCCAGCGAGCCGACCGCGAATTCCATGCACAGTTCGCGAGGATATGCCGGCGGTGGTACCGTGGGCTTGGCCGATAAGGCCGTGACATGGTTTTCGCCTTGCGGAAGTTGATCCAGGCGGCCGCCCATGACTTCCAGCAATCGGGCTTGGAGGGCCAGGGCATAGCCGGTGCCTTCCATGGCGGTCTGGCTGAATCGTAGAAAAGATTCGTGGGCTTGCGCATCCGCCCGGCCGGTGCGGACGACATCGGCGGCCAGCGTATCGGCGGTACATACGGCTTCGATATCGGCGTTGAGTGCTGGTGTGGAAAGCGATACCGGTTGAGGTACATGATCGGATGGCGGTTGAGGTACATGGCCGGGTGCCACCCCGACGGATAAAGATGCCATCCCAATATCTCGCCTTGTCACCCGTGAATCGATTGCAATCCCAGGATCAAGCGCAGCGCGGCCGGTGAAAACAACGATACTGGGTCGCCGTGCATCCTCGGTCTCCGGCAAACGATGGGCCACCACGCGGGTTTCCTGCCCGTAAAGGGGAGCAAGATCGGTTATGGCTCGTTCGGCGACGAGGGCGGCGAGCAGTTTAAGGACCGTGGTCACTTCATCCTGTCCGGACAAGCTTGCGGAGCGGGCCAGGTGCGGCCGCTGGCCGAGTATTTTATCGATCATGCGGCTGCACGAGGCCTGCGGGCCCGGCTCGACGAAAAGACGTACACCGTCGGTGTAGGCCTGCTCGATGGTGGCGGGGAAATCGAAGCCGCGCAGGGCTTGTGCAACGATCGAGGCGGCCGCGCTGTCGCTGTCCAGATCATAGGCCCGGGCCCACGCGCAACTGTAGAAACGCACGCCCGGCGGCGGGGTGGTTTCCAACAGGTGCAGGTGACGGTAGGCGCCTTCGGCCTCACGGAACACGTCGCAATGTACAGTGGCCGCCCCGTTGAGATTGAAGGCGTCGCACTTGAGCTTGCGTACGACTTTTTCGACGGCCTGCCAGTGTCCACCGACGACGCATTCATCCGGTGCGTTGGTGATCAGCAAATAAGCGTGTTGAACGCGGGCGACAGCGCGGCGGACCTCGCGGGCCGGCCGATTGACTACCGCCACCCGCCAATCCACCGATTGGTCCGTGGACAGTCCCCAGGCCTTGCGGGCGGCCAGGCAGGCCCCGGCCAGATCGGTTTGAAATAACGGCGATTCGCTCATCCGCCTTAGCATTTCATCCCGGTCGCGCCAGGCCCGCAGAGCGAACAGGCTGGTCGTCTCCCCAAGGCTGTAACCGATCACCGCCGTCGGCTGTACGCCCAACATTCGCAACAGATCGCTCATCACCACGCCGTGAGCAACCTGACCCATAATCATCCGCAGATATTCGGCGTTGATCGCGGCGGCGGCTTCGGTTTCCCAACCCGGTGCCCATGCCGACCGCCAGGGCATATACCAGCGCGGCATCATCTGGCTGGCGAGGCGTTGCGATTCATGGTCGAGATGACGCAACACTTCCGGCCAGTGCGCACTGACGCCCCGGCCCATGCCGAGATAATGGTTGCCCGAGCCGGGAAACACAAAAGCGAGTTCACCGTGGTCGGCCAGTGGATCGGGCGAATAGTAAATACCGTCGCGGCCTTCAATGGCCGTGTCGGGATCGTTACGCAGGGCGTAGCGGGCGGCGGCTGTTGCGGAACGAAGCTGCTCGGCGTCACCGGCCAATACTGCTATCGCGCGGCGGTGTTTACGTTTGGCGTGATATTGGCGATACCACGCACGGGCGAGAAACTCGATCGGACCTTCGTGGTGATTCAAAAACGCCTGCAACGCATCCAACCCGGCCGACAGGGCGGCTACGTCGTCGCCTTCGACCGCGAAAATGGCCGGACGACGCGCGCCCAGCGGCTGGCGGCGTTCAACAGCGAACGTCTCGGCCGTCTGCTCCACGGCTTCGAGAACCACGTGTCCGCAAAGTCCGTCGATGGTCATCGCGCTGACTCCCGCGCGACGCGGGCCCTCGGCCCGATCACGCAGCCAGCTTTGCGGGAAACGCGGCAAATGAAACGTTTCGCCCCAATCCAGATCACTCGACGCGGTTGTGAAATCGGGTAACGGCGGAATCATTCCCTGATAGAGGCACAGCGCAGCCTTGGCGACCGAGGCCAAGCCGGCGGCCGAGCCGGTATGCCCGATATTGGCTTTCACCGAACCCAACGCACAAAGCTGGGTTCCGGCCGATGTGAAATAACCGAGCAAGGCACGACCTTCCACGTGGTCCTCCGTCGGCTCACCGCTGCCGTGGGCTTCGAGGTAGCGGATGGTTCGCGGATCGACCTTTGCGTCGGCGTAGGCACGTTCAAGGGCCGTACGATAAATCTGTTCGCTCGGATATCCTTGTCTCGATCCACCGGCGAACCCAAGACCGCGAATGACGGCGTAGATGCGATTCCCGTCGCGCTGAGCGTCGGGCAGACGTTTCAAGACCAGAGCCACCGCCCCCTCGCCGATAGTGCTGCCGTCGGCGCGCATATCAAAAGGCCGGGTTTGACCGACTCGTGAATAAGCACGTAAAGCATGTGTGCAACACATGGCGCGGACATCCCCGCACAAATCCACCGCTCCGACCACGACGAGGTCCAACTCGCCCCGCTGCAAGGCGCGGGTGCCGATTTCCAGGGCCCGCAAGCCGGAAGCCTCGGCGGCCGAGACAGTGAAACTCGGTCCGCCGAAACCGAACTCACGGGCGATACGACTGGCGATCAACCCGCCGAGCGAACCCTGCACGCGCCCGGCGTTGAGTGGCTCGGCGGCCTGGGCGCGGAGATGATCGACCCACGTCTCAAATTCTGTTTCGCTCAATCGCAAACCCAGTCGTGCGGCCCATGTCCGGGCCTGCCGTTCGAGCACCCACCGGAAATGAAAATTTGAGGTATTAAGATCCAAAGCCATGCCCACGATCACGCCGGCCCGTTCGCGGCGCTGCCGTTCGGTCAAACCCGCATCGGCCAAGGCTTGATCCACCACCTGGAGCATCAGTAATTGTTGAGGCAGAGCTTCGGGGATTTCGTTGGGCGGCAATCGGTAGCGGCCGATGGGAATGGACACATTGTCGATAAACGCTCCGGGCGGATCGCCACCCAGCCAGCGCCGGACCGATTCATCACTGCCTCGCCAGCGTTGCCCAGGCCGGTTTTCCATGATCGAATCGCCGGCGAGGATTGTTTCCTGAAATTCGCGCAAAGACGAGATCTGCCCGAAGCGCGTCTCCATGCCGACGATGGCGATAGGAACACACGCCTCCCCTCTTTCGATGGTCACGGGTCTATGTGTATGTAAAGATGATCGATTGAGTGCCGGGTCCCATTCTTCCACCAGCACATGGGCATTGATCCCGCCAAACCCGAAAGCGCTGATCGCCGCTCGGCGAGGTGTTGTGTCGTCGCGGCGGTTCCACGGTTCGGCTGCGGTCAGGACACGGAAGGGATTTTCACGGCGGGTTAGAGCATCGGACGGCTTCTCGAAATTGGCCGTCGGCGGTAGATATCCCTCGTTCATCGCCAGTATGGTACGGATCAGCCCGGCCGCCCCCGCTGCTGTCAACAGATGGCCGACCATCGACTTGACCGACCCGAGGGCGCATTGTCCCGGCCGCCAGGGGGTATCTTTCCACAATGAATGCAGGCTCGCCAGCTCCGCCGCGTCACCAACCGGCGTGCCGGTGCCGTGTCCCTCGATGTAATCGACTTGGTGCGGTTGCCAACCGGCTTCTGCATAAGCCTGCTGCATGGCCCGTAACTGGCCTTCGGAATCGGCGGCCAGCAAGCTGCCGGCCGTATCGTTGGACCATCCGATCCCCCGGATAACTGCATAGATGTGATCGCCGTCGCGCAGGGCATCGTCCAGCCGCTTGAGCAGCATCATGCCGGCCCCTTCGCCGACCACCAGGCCGTCGCCTCGCGCCTCGTAAGGTCGACAGCAACCCGATGGTGATAAAGCCCGTAGCTGGCTGAAGCCCATCTGTGTGTACAGACATTCCGGCCGGGACACGCCACCGGTCAATATCGCATCGGCGCGGCCGGCGCGTAATTCCTCGCAAGCCAGTTTGATAGCGTAGAGGCTCGACGCGCAGGCCGCGTCCAGCGTGTAACTGCCGCCGCCGAAACCCAGAGCGTCGGCCAGCAATGCCGCCGGTAGCGAAGTGACCTGACTGTTCAGCGGTGAACAGCTTGCGTCGAATAGCGGCGAATCATCCACGCGGCCGACTATCTTTTCCTCGAATGCCCGGCCCAGGATGCGCCGCGTGATGGCGGAGGATGCATCCGTGGGCAGGGCAATGGCCGCCAGAATCACCCCGACCCGCCGGCGGTCAAGATGGCCGGTCACCGCGTCGTTAAAAGCCTGTCGGCCGACGTGCAAGGCGATGTGATACAGCGGATCAAGCCCCTGCAGAACAGACGGATTGAGATGCAGGCCGGCCGGGTCGAAAACGAAATCCTCAACAAAGCAGCCGCGCAGCGAATACAACTTATCGGGCTTGTATGTACTCTCATAAACCTCCCCCGGATCGAGGATCCAACGGCCGGGCGGTACGTTGCGCGTGGCGTCGATTTTCTCGCGGTTGTTGCGGGCAAAGGCTGCCAGATCAGGTGCGCCGGGGAAAAGCCCGCCCAGGCCGACAATCGCAATGGGGCAAGAATCGCGCATCGAGGTACCAGAAATCAGGTATTAACCACGGCGTCATGTCCGAACGCAACGCCCAGGGAGGAATCCGCGGTCCATTGATAATTCTCCAGGCGGGCGAGCAGCCGGCCGTTGTCGTCCAGAACGGCGATGTCCGCGCGGATACGGTGCTCGCCGGATTCGCGCACCTCCATGACCAGACGCACATTCCGGTTCGGGAAGGACCGGCAGTATTGGCGATATTGCCCGCCGAAACTGGGCAGGGAGACGCAGCCGAGACGCTCAAACCCCCATAAGACGCCAAGCTGCAAAGCGCCGTCCAGGATGCGCGGGTCGGCGATCCAGGACGTACGTAGCGGGTGGCTCATCCATTCGCCGGGCGAGGCGGCCGGTTTCATTTCGGCGGCCATGCCTGCCGGCGAGTGGCCGAGGATTTTTTCGACGGCATGAAAATGCGGGCCGTGGAACAAAACGTCATCATAGATGGCTTCGACCGATCGCGGATACGTTTGGGTATACGATTTTGCATCAAAAGTATACGTCGGTGGTTCGGGCAGTCGGTCGGCCAGCCAGACACGAGCGCGGGCGTTGAGTACTTCCGGCCCGTCGTTACCGCGGCTGTGCAATTCAATATCCACGGCGTAAAGGTCGCTCTCCCTCCGGGCGGAAGAAGTGGCGATACGCACTTGACGTGGCCCGTTGTTGAGGATCACGCCGCGGAATACCCGCAGATCATCCAGGCCGTTGAACATAAGGCCGGGGTTGCCGTGCATCGCGGCATGAGCGAACCATTCGATCATCATGGCTACCGGCAGCACCGGATGGCCTCCGATTACATGCGAGGCGAGAAACGGATGACTGTCGAGATCGAGGGTTCGTTCCAGTACGGTGGTCAGTTGCCCGTTGCCGGGGGACCCTTGGGTGGTTGCCTTGGATTGCGGGGTGGAATGCCGTGCAGGCATGGCTTGCGGAAAAGATCCGCCGATAATGACTTCGGCCGATGTGTGTTGGCCGACGCGAAGTTCATCCAGCAGACTTTTTGCGCCGATATCAAGCGGGATCAGGCCGATACCCAGCCGCTCAAACTCGCGTTTCAGGGCGGGCGTGACCATGCCGCCGTCCCACGGTCCCCAGTTGATGGCCACTACGCGGCAACCGGGGCGCAAGGTCCGTTGCCGCTGGGCGATTTTATTGAGGGCTTCGTTGGCCATCGCGTAATCGATCTGCCCGACCCGGCCGAACCGTCCGCTCACGGAGGAAAAGAGAACCATGAACTCCAATTCGTCGTTGTTCAGAGCGTTGAGTAGTCCACGCAGACCCTGAACCTTGGTGTCGAACACTTTTTCGAACTGCTCGATAGTCTTGTCCTCGATGAGGTGATCTTCCAGTACGCCCGCTCCGTGAATCAGCCCGCGGATCGGGCCGATACTTCGGCGCACTTCGTCGAGGGTCGCGGCGACAGCTTCGGCATCGCGCACGTCCACGCTGCGATAGACGGCCTGGCCGCCAGCGGCGGTAATGCGGGCCAAGGTTTCCCGGACCTGGCGATTGGCCTGATGCTTGCGATATTCGGCCTCCAAGGCGGCCGGCGCGGGCTTGCTGCCGGCGAACACATTTTCGAGCAGAGCGCGTTTGATGGCCGCCTCGTCGGTTACGCCGGCCAGCCAGATCGGCTCATCGGTCGGGCATGGTGATCGGCCGAGCAGAATTAACGTGGCCTTGGTGGTTTCCGCCAGCAGCGCCGCCGCCTCAGCGGTTACGCCCCGCGCTCCGCCGGTCACGATCACCACGTCACCGGCTTGCATCTGCAACTCGCCTGTCGGAGCGGGTTCGTCGAATAGTTCCAGACCGTATCGGCCGGTTTCACGGAGCCCGATTTCGACAGGCCCGTCGGCGGTCAATTCGCGGACGATGGCTTCGGCCACCGTTCGCGTATCCTGCCAGTTGGCGTCGACATCCAATGCCTTGCAACGCACTTCGGGCCATTCGTGGGCGGCGGTTTTCAACAGACCGGCCAAGCCGCCCTGAACGGCGTCAAACGCCGTGCCGTCCAAACCGAAGCGGCCGTCCATCCGCGAAACGGTGGCCAGAAGCGCGCCACCCTTGCCGCCGGCCGTACGCAAACGCGGTCCGAGTTTCTTTGTCAGAATAAAAGCCTGTTTGAGTCGAGCTTCCGCTTCCGGAGACCAGACGGCGTCTGTATCCTCCAGGGGGCGGCCCAGATGGATCAATCCACCCACCGGTGGTTTGACTTTTCCGTTGATATGCTCATCCGGTTTAATCACGCGGCCTTTCACGCCACGATCCTTCAACGCGCTGACCAACGCGGCCGCCAGCTCGGTGCCATCGTTGGTAATCAGGATTTCATGGTCGGCGGGGATGAACCATTTACCCTCCGTCGTGGCGGGTAACTCGACGGCCCGCAAGACGCGACGCTCGATTTTTTGTGACGCTTTCGGTTCCGGCCGCGCTATTGGTTGAGCGGCCACGGGTTCCTTAGCCTGTGTCGGTGCGGGAACCGGCTCGACCGCCGGTGTTCCATCCATGTATTCCATAATGTTGCGCAGAGTGCGCAAGCTGCCCATGTAGGCGGAATCCACCGCCTTGGCCGTCGGCAATCGCGACTGCACGGCCGCCAGGATTTCCACCCGCTTGATCGAGTCGATACCTAGATCGGCTTCGAGATCCATATCCGCGTTCAGCATTTCCGCGGGGTAGCCGGTCAACTCGGCCACGACCGAGAGCAGAATCTGCTCGAACATGCCGCTGTCCGCCGCCTTGGTCTCGGGTTGGGGTGCCGGCTCGCTTGGACTCGGCGACGGCATAGCTGCGAATACGATCGGCGGGCTGACGGTTTGCGATGGTGTCGGCATGACCGGTGCCGGAGTAGACATGTTCACATCGTTGAACAGGTTCACCGATGTTTCGGCCCGTTTGCTGGGTTGGGGCGATGGTATCGACGGCTGAGTCGACAGCGGGGTCGTCGGTAAACCAAGGACACGTTCCATCAACCGATTCTGCTGCTCCATGACCATCTGGAAGGTCTTATGAGCGGTCTCCTGTGTTTCCAGGAAACGTTGATGGGCGGCGGCCGTCTGTTGTTGCAGGGCCTGCATGGCCCGCAGCCCCTCCTGCACGACCTGATAGATGCCGACCAGCGGGTCGCTGTTCGTCGATGGATAATGGCCGCCCTGGGCGGGCCGATCGTTCTTTGGTTGTTCGTTCATTAGTGTATTCCCATTGGCTACCCGCGCACTACTTGGCGGGATGGTTTGTTCGCGTTTTGATTGATCTCCGGCGGGTTTGACGGTTGTAACCTTCGGTTTCTCCACCCGGTAGTTCGTCCCCAGTAGAGGGATCGCCATTTTGGCCTTGACCGGCGGTTTGGCCGGCCGTTCCCAACGATTCAATTGTACCGCACGGCCGTCGGCCGCAAGTTGCGCCAACACCTTTGCCAGATCGGCGATACCGGAACTCCGGCCCACCGACGCGTCGAGGGTGATCCGCCTGTGCGGCCGGTCGCCAAGGATCGCCTTGATCAGACCGGTTAAGACTTTCCCCGGCCCGACTTCCACGAAGACACGAGCGCCGGCCGCGTACATGTTCTCGATCTGCTCGACGAATCGTACCGGGCCGGTCAACTGGCCGGCCAAAAGGTCACGCACCTGCCCCGCGTCCTCAGGATACGGTTCGGCCGAACGATTGGCGTAGACCGGCCGCTCGCCGGCGGCGATGGAGGTTTCTTCTAAAACTTCGCGGAAACGCCGACCGGCGTCGGCCATGAACACGCTATGAAAAGCGCCCGAGACACGCAGCCGGGTGCATTTCCAACCTTGTCGCGTACAAAGCTCGGTAGCCTGTTCGATGGCCTGGGTGTCGCCGGAGAGTACACCCTGGTTCGGCGTGTTCCGATTGGCAAGCACGACTTCCAGCTTCGCATCGGCCAGAAGTTTATCCAATTCGTTCAGCGGCGCATGGACGGCCAGCATGGCCCCGCGCCCGCCGTCGCCCTTGGCCATCAGGCGGCCGCGCAACTGGGCTAACCGGTGCAGGGTGGTATCGTCATAACGGCCGGCGGCGCGCAATGCGACCAGCTCGCCAAAGCTATGTCCGCCGACCATCGCCGGATGAACGCCGAAGGATTCCAATACACGCAACATGGCCAGACTGACCGCTCCGATGGCCGGCTGGGCTACGTCCGTACCCGTCAGCCGCTTTTTCTGCAGCTCGGATAATTGCGCATCAAAGGTAGGTTGTGGATAGAGCAGATCGCTGAGCCGCTCGCCATCAGCCGCGAGCGTATCAGCCTCGGCAATGGCCGCGTGCGCTTCCGGGAACAGACAAACCAGATCGCGGCCCATGTACAGATACTGACTGCCTTGACCGGGAAAGACAAAAGCGATTTCGCCGCTTGCCGGGCCGGAACCAAAGAAGATATTCGGCTGCGACCAGTGATCCTCACCGCTCTTGCTTTTCAGCAGGTCCAAGGCGGTGGTGAACAACTGTTTACGATCCGTATCCCGCTCGAAAACCAGCACCAGTCGGTAAGTCTGTTCGATTGGAAATTCGTTACGACTGAGCGCGGCATGATAGGCCCACTCCTGCTCGCTCCAGTCCCTGTCCAGAGCAGCGATCCATTGTTCCAGCTTCGCGATCAGTTCCTCGCGGGTGGCGGCCGCGAAAGGCACGATCTGCACCGCGCCGTCCCAGGCCGGTTCGCGTTTGCCCGGCGTGTATTCTTCAAGAACCACGTGAAAGTTGCTGCCGCCGAACCCGAACGCGCTCACGCCGGCGCGGCGCGGGTGGCGGCCGTCGCTCATCCACGGCCGAGTCTGCGTGCTCAAATAGAATGGGCTGTGGTCGATCTGGAGTTTCGCATTGGGTTTCTTGACCTTGATGGTGGCGGGCAGCACCTTATGGTGCAACGCCAGGACCGCCTTGATCAGACTGGCCACTCCGGCGGCGGCTTTGGTATGCCCGATCTGCGATTTGACCGACCCGAGCGCACACCAGGTGCCCTCCGGTTGATTCTCGCGGAACACGTTGCGCAGCGCTTCAAACTCCACCACGTCGCCGACGATAGTACCCGTACCGTGAGCTTCGAGCAGCTCGATGGTTCGCGGCTCGATCCCGCCGTAACGATAGGCGTTACGCAGGGCTTCGGCCTGACCCTCGGCGCGAGGAGCGTAAATGCTTTCCGAGCGGCCGTCACTGGAGGTGCCCAGCCCGCGGATCACGGCATAGATCCGATCGCCGTCACGTTCGGCATCCGCCAGACGCTTGAGGACCAGCATTCCCACGCCCTCGCCGATCACCGTGCCGTCGGCCTCGTCCGAGAAGGGCCGTGCATCACCCGTCGGCGAAAGGGCCTGCGTCTTGGCGAAACACATGAACATAAATATGTCGTTGAGGGTATCCACGCCGCCGGCCAGAAGCATATCCGCGCGACCGGCGCTCAACTCCAACATCGCCAGATGCAACGCGCTCAAGGAGCTGGCGCAGGCCGCATCGACCACACAGTTGGTGCCCCGCAGATCAAGCCGGTTCGCGATGCGGCCGGCCACCACGTTGCCCAGCAGGCCGGGGAACGAGCTTTCCTTCCATTGAACGTAGGAATCCCCGATCTCGCGGACGACTTCGTCCGCCATGCGGGTATCCACCCCGGCCCTTTCCAACGCTCGACGCCAGATCGGATGCCCCAGCCGTGCGCCTAGTGGGATGACCAACTCCTGCGTGCCGGTCACGCCGAGAACTACGCCGGTACGATGGCGGTTGAATTCGCGTCCCGCTCCGTAGCCGGCATCCTCCAAGGCCATTTTAGCCACGACCAAGCCGAGCAGTTGGGCAGTGTCCGTCGCCTCCAGAATCGCCGGTGGAATACCGTATTCCAGAGGATCGAACATCGTCGGCGATAAAAATCCGCCACGTCGGCAGTAGACGCGGTCGGCGGCCGCGCGATCGGGGTCGTAATAGTCGTCCAGCAGCCAGTGCGTCGAGGGAACCTCGCGTACCCCGTCCTCTGACCAGCGGATCAGCCGCCAGTAATCGTGCAGACCCTGCGCATTGGGGAATAGGCAACCCATGCCCACGATGGCGATAGGAGTCGATAAGGTAACGGAATCCTTTTCCGATCGGCTCAAAAGTCACTCCGTATTCTGGTGCGTTGAGTCATGCCGTTCGCATCTTGCCGTTCGCATCTTATGGTGTGGCACCGGCGTCTCGCCGGTGCGGCCAGAGCGGTTTGCCCGGCCTTCAATCCATGATGCGACATTTATGACGAACTACACGAGTTCAACAAGGCCTCAAGTTCGGACAGTTCCCGGGGCCGGAAGGTCTGAGTCTCCGCCGGCAACCGAATACCCTGTGCCCGCAGCCAATGCCCACGACTCAAGGCCGCCGCCCCGACCAGCAGATTCATGGCTACCGTCACTACGTCACGCCGATTGACCTCCGCCAGAAACGATCCAGCCGTCCATTCATTGAACGCGCCCATGGCCGGACCGCACCAGACCTGATAATCCGCTTTGCGACTGGGTTCGCCGTTGATCGCCCACCGTGACGACTGACCCAGATAAGCGCGGAACACCAAGGCCATCTTGTGCTTCGGATCGCGCTGCGCGCGGGCGATCTGGCCGGGATCGCGCTCCGCGAAATATCGGGCGGTCTGCTCCCAGGCCTGTTCGAGCGTGCAGCGATAAAAGTCGCGCTCCAGGATCGTTCGCTGATCGGCGGGGAGCTGTTCCAGGCCGGCGTAAGCGCGATACAGGTCGTACAGCTTGCGGGCTCGAATGGCGAACATCGTGCCCCACTTGAGCACCTGCACCTTGACCCCCATCTCGAACATATCCGCCGCCGGGGCCATGATCACGTCGGCCTGGCCGGCCTGAGCGAGCATTTCGCGAACCGCCGGCGAGGTGCCGGATTCGAGGCAAGCCTGGTTGACGGTTCCGGTCAATACGTAGGCCGCCCCCATCGCGAACGCGGCGGCCACCGAGGCCGGGGTTGCTATACCGCCGGCCGCCCCGATTCGCGGCGGCACGGCGTATCCGCAGGTCCGCTGGATTTCGTCGCGTAACGCCAGCATCGTCGGCAGCAAGGCCAGCGCCGGGCGATTGTCCGTATGTCCGCCGCTATCCGCCTCGGCGGTAAGATCTTCCGCTATCGGAATCCGCTCAGCCCAGCGGGCCTGCTGGGCTGTGATAAAACCACTCTGCACCAAGGCACTAAGCATGGCCGCCGGCGGTGGGCTGAGGAATTTTCGGGCGACTTCCACTCGCGACACCTTGGCGACGACTTTGTTGGGCGCCACGATTTCGCCGGAGGGTGTGGCATGGATGCCTGCCAGACGATAGCGAACCAGTGGCAAAGTCAGGTCCAGATAGGCCGACGCCTCGATGAGCCGCACACCATGTTGAAGATACAGATCAGCGATGGCCGATTCGAGTTGCGGATCGCTCGGGCTGTGGATCAGGTTGAAGCCGTAAGGCCGATCACCGAGGTTTTCCTGAATATGCGCGATGGCGGCCGTCACTCGCTGGGGATCCAGACCCGCGCTGCCGAAAAATCCAAGCATACCTGCGCGGCCCATGGCCTCGACCATGCGTTCGGAGGTGATCCCATTGGCCATGGCGCCGGCCACATAGGCATAACGTAATCCATGCGTTTGCCGAAACGCCGGATCGCCCAAATGCTCGGGCAGGACGGCCGGTACGTAAGCCATCAAAGGATGGCCCAATCGCTCGGGTACCGGGTCAGCTCCGATCCGAAGCGCACCGCCGTATCCGATCGCCACCTGTCCGTCCAGTTCCACCACCGCCAGAGGACGACCAACGTGCTGTAGGGCTTCCGCTATGGCCGCCTCGCCCATGACCGGCGGTGCGCCATCTGGTATCCACCATCCCATAGCCGCCCGGCCGGGCGGGGTCTGCGAAATCGTCGGACTTTCCGTCAACAAAACAATGATCCTTTCCTTCGAAGCCACTGGCGGGCCGGTCAATGTAGAACCAAACATTATCTACATTTTGCGGATGCATTGCCAGTTTTGCACAGGTTAAAAAGTGAAGCCGTAGTGAATCACCAACTGGGGTACTTACTGGAACTTATGGTTTCGAAAAAATAGGCTCACAACCCTCATATAGTGCAGTCATCGACTGATCCTCATATAGTGTAGTCATCGATTGCACTATATGAGGAGGTCGTAAAAAAGAGGCAGGCTATGAATAATCCGGGCTAAGCGAACCTAATGATCGCCGGCCGCGAGCGGATGGTTGCCGTCCAGTACCTCCCTAGCTTGTTTTCGTATTTGCCGGCCTTCTTGACAGCCCGTGGGACCACGCCGATCATGGTGCGGAATTCAAGATCCCTTTCGGTGGACGAAAAGCTCGGTGTTGGCCCATTCGTGCGATTTCGATAAAATTAAGGGTCTGTCGGCCGTTCCCCGGCCAGCCGGGAGGCCTCGGTGGTCGATCCGGTTGAGGGGATCCGGTGGCGGAGGGCGGCCCGATCCGGAGAATAGCGTTATGCCCCGATTATCCTTGAGGCGATATGATCATCAGGCGATCCTGAGCGTCACGATCTCCGCTCTGTCATTCCTGCCCTTGCTGGCATTGGTGTGGCTTGTCTTTCGCAATATGCATTGGGATGAAAAGATTATTTATTACGCATCGATGACCTATCGTCTGGCCGTCCTGGGCGATACGGCCTTCACCCTTTTGATGGGTGCGGTCGGCCTCGGCCTGGGCCTTAACAGCGTCGGGCAACGGCGCAACGACCGGCAGCAATTGTCCTGGATCGGTTTTTTTGTTGGCGCCTTGGTTATTTGCCTGACTCTGGTGCTGTTCATCCTGTTCTGGACCCGGTCGGAAAAGGTTGTCTGATTTGTTCAGCGGGCGTCGTTTCCATGTGACGAATCGCCCGAATCATGGAAGGGTTGGATCGATACCTATGCGTGTTTCCCTATTCGTGCCGTGTCTGACGGATTTGTTTTACCCCCGGGTGGCCGAGTGCGTCGTACGCATCCTGCGGCGGCTGGGGATCGAGGTTGACTATCCCGCGGGGCAGACCTGTTGCGGCCAGCCGGCTCTGAATAGTGGCTTTACCGACGAGGCCCGCTCCGTCGCCGCCCGTATGATCCGGGTCTTCGCCGACGCCGGAACGATTGTCACCCCCTCCGGCTCCTGCTGCTCGATCGTGCGCGAATATTTCCCCCGGCTCTTCGAGCACAGCCCGGCCATGCATGCGCAGGCCGTCGCCCTCGCCAACCGTACCTTCGATTTCCTCGAATTCGTGGAAAAACGCCAGCCCGTCGATTGGACGCCGTGGAACCTGACCTTCCCGGCCGTCGCCACTTACCACTACAGTTGCCACAACCGCGAGATCGGCGTCACCCCCGAGGATACCGAGCGGCTGCTGCGGCGGATCAAGGGCCTGGAATATCGCGAGCTGGAGAAAAAAGACCAATGCTGCGGTTTCGGCGGCACTTTCGCGGTCAAGCAACCGGACATTTCCGGGGCGATGGTCCGCGACAAGGTGGCTTGCATCAAGGCCACCGGCGCCGACGTACTGGTCTGCAACGACGCCGGTTGTTCGATGAACATCATCGGCGGTTGTCGGCGGGCGGGAATGAACATTCGAGCCCTGCATATCGCGGAGATTCTCGACGAAGCGATGCTCAACGGCCGCCGCGCGGAGGTGAAATCATGAGTGCCCCTTCCACCATGCCGGATACCCAACCCGACTTCAAACACCGGGTGGCCGCCGCCTTGGCGGATATCAAGGTCTGCGAGGCCGGCGAACGGGCCACGCGACGCCAGGACGGCGCCCGGCGGAAAATCCTCACCGAGCTGCCCGACCCGCTGGCCACCCGCAAACTGGCCGCCCGCATCAAGGACCACACCCTGCAAAATCTTGACCGCTATCTTGAGCAATTGGTCGCCAACATTAAACGGCTGGGTGGTCATGTCCACTTCGCCGCGGACGCCGCCCAAGCCCGCGAAATCATCACCGGCATCGCCCGGCAGGCCAACGCCCGCAAGATCGTCAAGGCCAAGTCGATGGTCAGCGAGGAGATCGAACTCAACCACGCCCTCGAACAGGCCGGCGCCGAGGTGATGGAAACCGACTTGGGCGAATACATCCTCCAGATTGCCGGCGAGAAGCCCTCGCATATCGTGACCCCGGCCATCCATAAATCGAAAGAGGATATCGGCCGGCTGTTCAACGAAAAATTAGGCATCCCCTACACCACCGACCCACCCACCCTGACCGCCGCCGCCCGCGCCGTGCTCCGCGAGAAATTCAAAAACGCCGACATGGGCATCATCGGGGCCAACTTCGCGGTGGCCGAGACCGGCACGATCTGCATCGTCACCAACGAGGGCAACGGCCGCTTCTGCAGCTCGCACCCGAAAGTCCTCGTCTCGCTCATGGGCATGGAGCGGGTGATCCCGCGCATGAAAGACCTGCCCGTATTCATCAAGCTGCTCGGCAAATGCGGCACCGGCGTTCGCATCACCTGCTACACCAGCCTCATTACCGGCCCGCGTCGCCCCGGCGATCAGGACGGCCCGGAGGAATTTCACCTGGTCATTCTGGATAACGGCCGCTCGCGCATTCTGGGCAGCGACTATCGCGAGGCGTTGCGCTGTCTGCGCTGCGGGGCCTGCCTGAACGCCTGCCCCGTCTATCGCAAAATCGGCGGCCACGCCTACGGCGCCGTCTATCCCGGCCCGATTGGTAGCGTGATCACGCCGCTGTTAAGCTCGCTGGATGCCTACGCGGATTTGCCGACGGCCTCCAGCTTGTGCGGGGCCTGTCTGGAGGCCTGCCCGGTGCGCATCGATCTGCCCACCATGTTTCTACGCCTGCGCAACGAGCTGCTGAAGCAAGGCCACATCCCCTGGCGCTGGCGCATCGGTTTCAAGATGTGGAAACTGGAGATGCGCTGCCCGTTTCTGTACCGCATGGGCACGATGATGGGACGCTGGTTCATGCGTCTGCGGGCCAAGGACGGCTGGATCAAAAAGCTGCCGATGGACGCGGCCGGCTGGACCGCGCACCGTGATTTTCCCGCCATGGATTCCGAGCCGTTCCACAAACGATGGAAACGGCTGCAACAGGAAAAGGAGGAGGCTCGCTGATGGCCGGCGTGAGCGAACAGGAATTTTTTGCGACGGTACGCGGAGCCTTGAGCCGACGCGGCCCGGCGGTGGACCTGCCCGACGATCTGGAAGTTGCCCGCGTGGTGGATCCCAAGGCGGACCTGCCGGCCTTGCTGGCGGCCAATGCTGAGCAGATGCTGCTCAAGGTCTATCGCGTGGCCGATGAGCAGGCTTTGGTGGCCAAGGTCCTCGAATTGCTCGCGGCCGCCGGAGCGAAAAACGTGATGCTGCCGGCCGAGGACATTCCCGGCCGCGAGGCGATTCTGGCCGCGTTGAAAGAGAAGGGCATCGTTATGGGCGACCCCGATAGCTCCGACGCGCATTTCGCCGCCGATGTCGGGATCACCGGCGTGGAGATGGCCATCGCCGAAACGCCTTCGCTCTGTCTGTGCAGCGGCGGCAAGCATCGCCGCCTGGCCTCTTTGGCCCCGCCGGTGCATATCGCCGTCCTCCGCGCCGATCAGATCGTCCCCGACCTGCTCGATTGGGGCGCTGCTCATAAGGGCGACATGCCCGCGGCCGAAACCCTCGTCTCCAGCCCCAGCAAAACCGGCGATATCGAACTGGTCATGGTCCTCGGCGTCCACGGACCCAAGGAAGAACACATTATCATCGTCGGCTGACCCGACTTATTTGTGAATATGACATCTGCCACGGCGGGTCTCACCTGCTTGTTTTGGTGAAATGTCCGGTGTGGCACAGGCGTCTCGCCTGTGTGTCGTCGCCGTATACATCGACCGGCCGGGTCCGAATCAGAAACCTACGCCCAGTTCATCCACTCCCGACACACAAGCCGCTTCCAGTCATGTAGGGTTGGCGATCACCCGCCGCAAACGCTCGTATACAAGCCGCTTCCAGCGGCTTTTCCCGCCTCGAGCGGGCGGATAGGCCAGCCCCTTTAAGGGCTGGTTATCATGACGGCGCACCCCCCTCCCTTCCGGCCCCTTTGATTCGAGCCCGTTTCTAACCGGCTTCGGCACTTCGTCCAAAAACCGCCAAAGTCCAATTATCGTGATGAGCATCTCGATACAACATTGACGGGGTGCGATCGTGTTGGCAAGATGATGTTATTGAATAACAGGGCCAAACCATGAAAACCTTTATTCGACTTACATTTTTAGGCCTGCTGCTAACCGGCTGCAAGAGCGCCCCGGACGGCTTGCGGACCGGCAGCGAAAGCGTCAAACATATCGTCATCGTCACGGGGATAGACTATCCCGGCCACCACTGGCGGGAGACCGCGCCCGCCTTGGCCAAGGTGCTGCGCACCGACCGGCGACTGGACGTGACCGTCGTCGAGGATCCCGGCTTTCTGGCCTCGCCGCAACTTGGCCAATACGATGCGGCCGTCCTACACTTTATGGATTGGGAAGTTGCCGACCCAGGACCGCAAGCCCGCCAAGGCCTCCAGCGGTTTGTACAATCCGGTAAGGGTCTGACCATCATCCATTTCGGCTGCGGTGCATTTCAGGAGTGGGACGAGTTTGTCCGGATCGCCGGCCGTATTTGGGACCCGAAGCTGCGCGGCCACGACCCGCACGGCGCATTTACCGTCAACATTGCCGACCCCCATCACCCCGTTACAAAAGGTCTGTCCGCGTTCGAGACCACCGACGAGTTGTATACCTGCTTGACCGGCGAGACCCCCATCCACATTCTTGCGACCGCTCGCTCGAAGGTGGACAACCTGGACTATCCGATCGCCTTCGTCCTCGAATACGGTCGTGGGCGAGTCTTTCACTGCGTCCTGGGCCACGATGTCGTTGCGATCCAGAACCCCGGTGCCGCTGAACTGTTCCGCCGAGGCTGCGCCTGGACCGCCAACCTGACCCCTGA
>CAYNYK010000027.1:0-1278 GCA_964401335.1 uncultured Planctomycetales bacterium | reverse complement strand
ACTGACCACTAATTGCTGCCGAAGGCTCGCTCGCCTCTGGCGGGATCACCGATAATCTCACACTTCCGGTTCGGATCGCCCGAGGGCTTCGTAGGCAATCTTCAGCCAGCGTCGGCACTGCTCGCGCCGCTTGTCGTCGGTCAGTTGATCGAGCAGCGGCCGCAGATGGCCGGCGGCCACCTCATATTGCTGGAGATCGCGGGCGTAGATGATGCCCAGCAGCAGGCGGACTTCCTGGGCGTCCGGGGAATTGGCGTACTGGGTGAGGTATTTTTCGTAAGCGGCGGCGGCCTGCGGCGTGCGGTTAAGCGTGTAAAGCTGATTGGCCACATCCATCTGCTGAAAACGGGGCAACACCTGCCGTGGATCAATTTCCAATAGTTGGGTATAGAGGTCGGCGGCCTCGTCCCGGGCATTCCGGGCTAGTAAATCTCCGATCTGGCGACGAAGCTCGGTAATCTGCTCCTGCCGTGGATCGGCGGTGGATGTGTCCGTTACCTCGCGCACGGAGATCGGCCTCGCCACCCGCCCATACTGGGCTTGGGCCCTGGCATTCGGGTCGGCCATCGCCGCCTGCATTGCCTGCCGTTGAAACCAGCGCCGCCACAAGGCCACGATGTCGAACTGGTCGCGCGGTAAAAACCGCAAGGCCAGCAAAACCGCGACCGCCAGAAAGCCAAAAGCATAGCCGGCCAGATGGGCCCCATAAGCGACATTCGATTCACCGAACCAACTGGGGGCCAGGATGTTGTCGTAAAGCACCATCTTGAACACGATCAGCCACAAGCTGGGAATCTCGAACGTGCCGATAAAAAACCAGAAGTACAGGACGGTGATATGGCTCCGGGGGAACAAGGCCAGATAGGCGGCTGTTATACCGGCGATGGCCCCGGAAGCGCCGACCATCGGGTTGTCATGATTAACCGCGAACCCCGCGGCCGCGAAGACTCCGCAAGCCAGGTAGAAGAACAGATACGGACCGTGTCCCATCTTGGCGTTCACCGGATTGCCGAATACCCAAAGGAAGAGCATATTTCCGAGCAGGTGGCCGGTGCCACCGTGCAAAAATTGATAAGTGAAGAACTGATACAATTCGGGATAGGAGGCATCAAGGGTGCCTAGATCGCGCAACCGCACCACCATTTCATATAGGCCGGGCGAGGCCGCGCGGAGCTGCTGGGCGGCGAATTCCACCAGCAGAATCAGTATGTTCAGACCGATTAGGATGTAATTCATCCACGGCGTGCGACGAACGGATGTATCGGTGGCAATGGGAAT
>CAYNYK010000026.1:0-51373 GCA_964401335.1 uncultured Planctomycetales bacterium | reverse complement strand
GCCCGGGCGCTATCGCCAGGGCTGGCCACCTCCCTGATCTGCGAAAGTTGGGTTAAAAATATTGGTTTAGTCAGTTAAAGCATTGGTATACAGCAAAATAAATTGCCTATATTGTTACCCCCCGGAAGCGGCCGCGACCCTCCAAAAAACTCCACGGACCGTTTCCACTCGGCAGGCATAAACCAGAAACGAGCCTTGAAGAGAATCAACCGCATTCCCTGCATGCAATGCTTTGACGTGTACCGTGCATACCAAGGATGGCCGGAGCGAGAAATCGTTTCCGGTTCGCGAAGAACTATCTTGTTTTGGCGTGCTTTTACAGCGCCGCGCAGACCAGATCGCCGACCTGGGTGGTCGAGTAGCCCATCCTGCCGGCCGACTGGGATTTCATCTTCGGGCAGGTATCGGTGATGGCCTTTTCCACGCGGTGGCCGGCCTGCTCGACGGCCTTGTCGCCCTTCTGAGCGCCGACCACGCGCAGGAGCATGGCCAGCGAAGCGATGGCGGCGATCGGATTGATTACGTTCTGACCGGTGTATTTCGGGGCGCTGCCGCCGATCGGCTCGAACATGCTGACGCCCTGGGGATTGATGTTCCCGCCGGCCGCGACACCCATGCCGCCCTGAATCATGGCCCCCAGATCGGTGATGATGTCGCCGAACATGTTCGGCACCACGATGGTATCGTAGTATTCGGGGTTCTTGACGAACCACATGCAGCAGGCGTCCACGTGGTTGTAATCGCGTTTGATATCCGGGTACTCGGCGTCGCCGATTTCGTTGAACGCCCGCCACCACAGATCGTGGGCGTAGGTGAGCACATTTCGCTTGGCCACCAGGGTGAGCATTTTCTTTTTGTTTTTCTTGCGGCAGAATTCGAAGGCGTAGCGCAGACAGCGTTCCACGCCAAACCGGGTGGCGATCATTTCCTGGGTGGCCACTTCGTTGGGAGTGTTCTTGCGCAGGAAGCCGCCGCCGCCGAAATACAGGTCCTCGGTGTTCTCGCGGATCACGTCGAAATTAATATGCTCCGGGCCTTTATCCTTGAGCGGCGTTTCCACGCCGGGGTAAAGCTTGACCGGCCGCAGGTTGATGTACTGATCCAGCTCAAAACGCAGCTTGAGCAGCAGACCGAGTTCGAGGATACCGGGTACGATATCCGGATCGCCTACCGCCCCCAGATAAATGGCGTCGAACCGGCGCAGGTCATTGATCTCCTCGTCGGTGATGATGGGGATGTTTTGTTTGTTCGGGTCGCCGCCCCGGGCCAGGTAGGCCTTGCCGCTGAAATCAAAATCCGTGGTCTCGTATTTGAACCCTTCTTTCTGGGCGACCGCTTTCAGGACTTTCAGGCCTTCCGCCACCACTTCCGGACCCGTTCCGTCTCCGCCGATAACCGCGATTTTCAACACGTCAGGCTACTCCTTGCTGCTTTGCGTCCATAAAATAAGCGGAGTCCGCTCCGCTCCTCTGGAAAAACCAAGGCCAAGACGTTATCAAAAGAGCGGGTTTTATTCAAGGAGCCGTGGTGAATGATCCGGTATAAAGGCCTGGCCCATCGATCAACGACGGAACCCGCTCCGCCTGGGCCGATAACTTGTAACCCCCGTCGAAACGATGCAAAAATGCGGGCGGGAGAAAGAGTGTGATGATGCCACGCTTTATTTTGAGTCGCGGAATTTACCCCCTTGTCGGGCTCATGGTACTGCTTAATACCGGGGGTTGCGCATCGGCCATACGGCCGGCCCGGATAGAGTATGACCAGACCGAATGGACCTGTCAGACCGGCGTGTCTGGCGTGCAAATGCTCACCCCGCATTACGACCTCCGCGTAACCGCCCAGGATGAGACGCTGCGCCAATATCTGCCGGAGTTCATGGAGGCGGCCTTGACCGAATACCAGAAGGTCATGCCCCCGGCTCGCGACCTGAGCGAACGCATGGTGGTTTACGTGTTCAATGACCGGCCCGAATGGGTCCAATTCACTCGCGGGTTTGCCCCGAACCAGGCCCCGGTCTATATGCACATTCATACCGGCGGCTACATGGACCAGGCCCGGGCCACGGCGGTCCTCTGGAATATCGGGCGTGAAGCCACCTTGGCCTTGATTGCGCACGAGGGATGGCATCAATATCTGGCCAAGTGCTTCCCCGAGGCCATACCGGCGTGGCTGAACGAGGGGTTGGCCACCCAGTGGGAAGGATTTGAACTCGATGGTGAACGGCCTATTTTTAATTCGGCGGGGAACTATATGCGCCGCGGCAACCTGCGCGACGCCCTCTCGGCGGGCGGAAATGATGGACTGATCCCGCTGCCGGAATTGCTGGCCATGGACGCCGGTTACGCCGTAGTCAAGACGGGGGCGACCGTGCGGAATTACTATACCCAGGTCTGGTCGCTGATTCTGTTCCTTCGCGAAGGTCAGGTCAAGGAATACACCCAGGGTTTCCGTAAAATGCTTGCCGACTCGGGGACGGCCCGCATGCAGGCCGCGATTCGGGCTTATCGCGCCGCCACCCCCGGCGCGGACAAATACAGCCCCGGTGAGGTCATATTTCGCCACTACATCACCGAAGACCTCGAAGCCTTCGCGGACGCCTACCGCGAATACGCGCTCAATCTGGTGTTCTAACCCTGTCGGTAGAATGCATGGCAGAGTGGCATGGGCAGGCCCTTGTCTCGCCACGGCGGGACAAGGGTATGCCCGTGGTTTTGAGGCCGTGGAGTATAGACCAGGTATTCCCAAGGTGAAGCGGCTTTTCCATATGATCGTCCTGTTCGGTAATCCCTTCTTCCCTGCCTTTTCATAAGAGAGGAATCCCAAGAACAAGTGGAACAGTAAATCCCGGAAGGGATAACGGAATGAAGCCCCGGATGGAGCGCAGCGTAATTCGGGGTCAGGTGATCCCATGCGGGTAGTAAGCCCCCAACGGCAGCGGCGGAAATATCCGTCACCCTTTCAGAGTTTATCGGTTGAGGGGCACCATGACCCCGGGTTGCGCTCCGCTCCACCCGGGGCTATCCTCCCAGGCCCCCGCCGGGGCCAAACGTACCGATGCCGCGAGTCCTTCCAACACCGAACTTTCCCAAACCCCGAACGAAGATGAAGATTGCGAAACAACCGCAACCGCGCCACGGCCCGATTCAGGACGTGATAGAACCACCCGCCCGGTGCGATGCGCGCAACTCCCCGCATGACGCCCAAGCTCCCCGTCGTCGATTCGTCGATCTGGAAGTCAGGAAAAACTTGCGTCCCCGTTCCGCACCCACGAGGATAGCCCGTTTGGGAACGGGGCAGCATTAGGGGTACAATTACACACATGACTGAACCATGTCCATTCTGCAAAGTGACATTAAACGATGGCAGTCGTTTCTGCCACATGTGTGGAGTCCCCTTGGCCGGAGTAGCTCCCCGACCCTGGGAGTCCTCGATAAGGAAATATTTACGTTGGTTGATTCTCGTATCTCTATTTTTATGTTTTCTGAGCTGGTTGGGTATTATCTTAGACGCCGAATTTAGCGCAATGATCGGATTCATTAATGCTATCCTGGGGGTTGTTCTTTTGATCATGGGTATCATGGATCATAATCTCGGGGGCATAGGGATCGGATTGGCTCATTGCGGTCTTTTCGTCCTCTGTGCAGGCTTGGTCTATTCGTATAATTGGAATCCTGGTCAAGCGCAAATGCCCTTCATAATGATCGGAGCGGGATATCTGGCCTGCATCGCCCTTCTTAGTATTCACGTATTACGGCAACTATCCATGGCACGGGTGGTCAGCCCTTGGGTATGTCAGAAATGCGGCTATTTGCTTCGTGGGTTGACCAAGCCACGTTGTCCGGAATGCGGTACTGCATTCGTAATACCCTACGTGTCCTCGGATTCGGGAGATGTAAATAAGATGTAAATGAATTGCGAAACGGGGACGCACCGGACGCACCTCGTTTCCCAGGCTTCGCGTCGCGTCTTGGTCGGCCCTTGGGGCGTAGCGTGTGCGGCGGACCGAGATGGGCGGCGGCTTTCCTCTGCCAAGCCGCGCTGCCCAGGGACCGTTTGCGTTCGAGGTTCGTATGCACCGCATCGAATTGGCGAACCGACACCGACTTATTGACCCTCTCAACCCAGTTCCGTGGCCGATCCGCCGGCGATTTCTGATATCAGTACCGCTTGTGAATAGTTAATCGCCGAGAGAATGGCCGTCAAAAAAGAACATTACGTGCCTTCGGTCGAATCCAAACCGGGACCGGTCACCTTGCTCGCTCGGCCGTAAGCGTTGTAACCGCAGGCGTTTATCCGGATTATGCGTAAGGGTCGGCATCGCTTCCTCCCTTTCAGGCAAGCCAAAAGATGCCTGGTACTCGACGGGTGGCCACGGGAAGTTACAATGTTGCCCCTGTATGCTTATCTGCTGGGATGGACCGAATGAGATTGAGACGACATATACACGGACGACGGGTGGTTTCGCTTTGCGGGGGTGTTCTGATCCTGCTGGCGAACGGATGTTCGAGCCTCGTCTTCGAGCCGGAATCCCGCTTCCTGCCGCTGGAGCAACCCTACCAGTACAACGATATGGACTGGGCCCAGGTATTACGCCAACACGTTCGCGGCGGGCGGATAGATTACGCCGCCTTGGCGGGTAATCGCGAACCCTTCGACCGCTATTTCGCCCTGTTGAGCGTCACCGGACCCACCGCCACGGCCGAGCAATTCACCACGCGCGAACAGCGTACGGCCTACTGGCTCAACGCCTACAATGCCCTGGTGATCCGAGCAGTGCTCCACTGGTATCCAATCGGTACGATGTACGACATGAACATGCCCCGCCTGGAAAGTGACTATCGTTTCCGGGTTGACGGGCGGGTGCTTAATCTTTTATCCATCGAGGAAGAAATCCTCAAGGAATCCGGCAACGACCCCCGGATCTATCTGGCCACCAGCCGGGCCGCCCTGGGCACGCCGGGCCTGATGCCCGAGCCTTTCCGGGCCAGCACACTGGAACGGCAATTGGCCGCCGCCGCCGCCGAAGCCCTGGACAATCCCAACCTGCTGCAAGTCAATCATGCCCGGCGGACCATCCTGCTCGGGCAGGTCATTCTGGGTCGTCAGGCCGATTTTGTGAACTTTCTCCGCTCCCGCCGGCGGGGAAGCACCTTGTACCTCTACAATGTTCTAGTCGAACTGGCCTCCCCTACCCAGCGCCGGCTGCTCCAGGGCGCGGTCGGCTATGCCTTACGGGAAATCCCCTTCGATCGCCGGCTGAATGATACGGCCGTCCCCAAGGATTCGTCGGTTGTCCCCTGAAACAAATTGTGTTATGGGTAAGCCTCAAGCAAAGGCCCAAAGGCCGCCAGCCACCGTAAAAAGTCAAGGTGGCCGGTCACGAACATGACATACAGGAAAGGTTTATGGAAAAAACAAACGCGCTGGCTCCCGAAATTGTCGATTTCATTCGCCAAACGGCCACTGGCGACTGTTATGGCGCGTACCTGCGCAACACGCTTTTGGAACTCATGACCATCGATACCACGGCCACGGCGTCAATGAGCGACAGCAGCCGAGCGGAAACCGAATGTTTTGACTGGCTCGGCCGGGAAATCAACGATTTGCTCGGCCAGAACGCGGTGACCCAGCGCGTACCTATCCCTCGGTCAATCGTGGAGGAAGTCTTCGCGGAGGCAACCCACGAATCCGCCGGGGCCGGCGCGGCCGAAGCACGCTACACTGATCGGGCCAATCTGCGGGTCATGGTGCCCGGCGCCGATCCCGAAAGCGGTCCGGGAGTCATTCTGCACGCCCATATCGATGAGCCCGTTCCATATCTGCCTCCCCGCTCGGCGGGCGAACGTGTCTGCGGACGCGGGGCTTGCGAAGGCAAGGCCCAACTCGCCCTTCTGCTGGCCCAGATCAAATTACTGGCCGAACTCGAACACAAGCTCGGGCGCAAGGCGACCCGTAATCGGGTCTACCACTTCGCCATCGACGGGCATCGAAATGGAGTTGGCGCGATGGCCCTGGCGGCGGAGGGAAAAAACATCCCCACTCCCGTCTTACTACACCAGCCCACCGGCCTGGTTCCCCAAGCTGGACAATACGGGTGGCTGCCCTATCGTTGTCGGTTGATGGTTAAAAACAGTAAAGAAAACACCGCTCTTGAACTTTTTCCGTTTGTCCTGGAGGCCCTCCAAACGGAGTCCAAGGCTCTTCGTGCCGAATCCGAGCATGTCCTCTTCGACTCTGCCCGGGTGCGCGGCTATCCGCTGACCCTAGGCCATTTCGGATCGACCACGGAAAGATTCTGCCCGCATGTGGCGTTCGAAATCGTAGCCCGCTCCAAGGCCAATCCCCAACGGATGGCCATGAAAATCATCGAGTTTCTCGAGGAAGCCATGAGCGGCTACGTGGAGGAATACGGCGATCGGACGCGGGAAAACGATCCGGTCACCGGCCGACCCCGGCTGGATCGCCATTTCGATCTGAAAATCGTGCCGGACCCCGACGCCCAGATATTCCAGATCGACATCTATGGGTGCCGGGCCAGCGGGCCATTATTAGATGATGGAGAAAGCGCGATCGGCAAAATGGCGTATCTACTCGGCGCCCTGCTGCGCGTTGCCGTTCATTTTCCTGCGGTCCAGGCTTTCGGTCGCCTGTTGAACGGAAACGCGGATGATCGCGCGCTCATCTTGCGGGGTGGGCAAAGCTTCACCGCAAGGCACAGTCTGACCGAGGTAAGCCAACGGCTGTCCGCCGCCGCTCAACGGGGTGTGGAGAATTATTGTCGGACGCGCCGGCAGCGGCCGGACCCGGCGATGGTCACGATGGACTGGGACCATCCGCAACGCGAGGCTTTCACCGAACCGCAAGACAGCCCGGTCATCGCGGCTTTGCGTCAGGCATTTTCCGCGATTGGCGAACCGTGGCCTAAACCGGTCGCCGGCGATTTCGGCGGCGAGGCCCTGAGTTATCATATCCACAAGTATCCTGTCGCCGTTTTCGGTGCCGGCCGCCTTGAAAATATCCGGTGGGACGAGGAATGCATCGACATCCCGGAATTGCAGAAAAGCCTCACCCTCGGTACGCTGGCTGTTTGGTCGCTGATTCAGTGACGCAAATGGGCCCAAAAACAACTCATCCAAGACAGGAGGATCATCATGAGTGATATTCTTTCTCGTCGGAGATTTATCGGCGATTCCGTCATCGGCGCATCGGCGGCGGTTTTGGGCTCGACCAGCGTGGCCAAAGGTTTTCCGGCTAATGACAGAGTGCGACTGGCCTGGATCGGGATCGGCGGCCGAGGCATCCGCTTGATACAGACCACCCTGGAAAAATGCCCGGACGCGCAAATCGCGGCCGTCTGCGATCTCAAACCCGATCGTATCGCCGAGAACCAAAACTGGCTTTCCGGGATCAACCGCGGGGATACACCGACTACCGGGAAATGCTGGAGAAGGAAAAGCTGGACGGTGTCGTGGTGGCGACCCAACCCTGCGCGCATGCCGATCTGGTCGTTCCCGTCCTGGAGGCGGGTCTTCATTGCTTCGCCAAGAAACCCATGGACACCACGGTCGAAAAAGTCGACCGCATCGTCCGGGCCACCCGGAAAGCCAAAGGTTTTTACCAGATCGGCACGCAGCGTCGGTACAACCCCGGGTCTATCGCCTCCCTCGACTTCGTGCACAAAGGCGAGATCGGCCGGGTGGTTTTCTTGCAGGGCCACTGGCATTGGACCTGGGCCTTCGGGAAGATGACCTTGGCTTACGGCGGCGGCGAGATCATTGAGCAGGCCGTCCCTCATATGGATGTCATGCTTGGGGTGATGAAGGAACAGCATCCGATTCGCTGCGTGGCCATGGCCACCCAGATCGAACCACGCCCGGAGGGGCCCAATTACTGGACGGAGACCCATTCCTCGGCGAACTACCAGTTTCCCGGCGGCGAAGTGTTCTCTTTTACCCACATGTTCTACCTGCCCCGCTGCCTCGAAAATGAAAAGTTCCTGGTGATTTGCGAAAAAGCGACGGTCGACGTCCCCAAGGGCATGCTGCACATGCGCGGTGATGACGAGGTATCCCGCCGGCTGGGCGGAACCATCTTTGACAGCTACGACAGCGGTTCGTCGGAACAGTTGGCCGATTTCGTGGCCAACATCAAGGAGGGAGGCAAGCGTCTGCCCCGGGCCAACGTGGAAACCGGGTGCCAAGCCACCCTCATGTCCATCATGGGCCGGATGGCCATGGTCCATCAGGCCAATAGAAGTTTTGAACCGAGCGTGGTATACTGGGAGGAAATCGGCTCAACCACGGAACCGACGGCATAAAATATTCGGAAAAACAGATGGGCTTGAACAACCAACTAACAGACCAGAAGGGATGGATTATGTGCCGTATCGGGTTTACTTTGATTGAGGTTATGGTCGTCGTTTCCATCGTCGCCCTGATTTTGGCTATTTTGCTGCCTTCGCTCAGCAAGGCGCGGGAACAAGCTTATGAAGTCACCTGCCGGCACAATCTGCATCAACTCCACTTGGCCGTCGAGATCTACGCTCACCATCACCATGGCTGGTATCCACTATCTCCTATGGAAATCAATCCCCATCGCCAACTACTCGACGACTTAAAAGCGGAAAAGGGCGGCCTCATCGACGCCTTCTACTGCCCAAAAGCAAACGTCATGGAGGAAGTAGCCCAGAATATAAAGGATTATCCGCCGGTCGGTCAAAAAACGACCATTATCGATACACCTGAAAACCGCAAACTGGGGAATATCAGCTATTTATATTGGAGCCATAAGGATCGCAGCGATTGGCGTAGCACGAACCATAAAAAATACACGATCGATATGGATTCCTTTCGCCCGCGGCATATAAGCAACTTTGCCCATCCCAAACCTTTTCCCGTCAGCACCGATCCGCTGACTCCAGTCGAGGTCCAGAAAAACCGCAAGGGTGAATATTGGGTCTTCAGCGATTTTTTTCGCCAGGGAGCGCCCTTCCCCCATACCCACCGGCACAGAAGTGGTTTGAACGTGGGGTATCGTGACGGGCATGTGGGTTTCATGTTCGGCCAGCCGCGGGCGGAATTCAAATGAAAAGATAAAGAATCATTCCGCGGCCTTCTGCCACGGCACTTGCCCGCCGCGTTGGACATGGGCACTCAAGGCCCGAACCATATCCTTAAAAACGTCGCGGCGATGTGGGAGCAAATTGTTCTGTTCGAGCGGGTCGCTCTTCAGATTATAAAGTTCCAAGGGGCCGAAAGGATCGTCCTGCAACAGTTTCCAATCCCCGCGGCGCATGGCGAAGATCGTATGGCCGCAATACTGGTCCCAACCTTCGCGGCGAATAAAAAACAGGTCGCGTTCGACGATCGGCTGATCCTTGCCCAGGAGGCTGGGCAGAAAACTAACCCCGTCCAGACCGGGCGGCAGCTTGATCCCGGTGACGGCAAGCAAAGTGGGTAGCACATCCATCGTTAAGGCCACCCCATCGCATCGGCTTTTCGGGGAAATATGGCCCGGCCAGACCGCACACATCGGCACCTTGATCCCTCCCTCATAGACGTGTGTTTTGCCGCTGCGCAGCGGGCCATTGTTGGCCTCATCCGGCAACCATCCGCCGTTATCACTTATAAACAATACAACCGTATTCTGCTCCAGGTCGGTTTCTTTAAGGGCCGCCAGCACCCGGCCGACGCCATCGTCCATGTGCTCGATAAACGCGACCAGTTTGGCTCGCTTCTCGGAAAGCCCGGGCTCGCGCTGCTTGACTTTGGCCAACCATTCATCGGGAGGCTGCACCGGGAAATGCGGCGCATTGTAGGCCAGGTACAGAAAGAAAGGCTCTTTTTTATCTTTTCGCGAACGCAAATAATCGACGGCCCATTGGGTGAACAAGTCGGTAGCGTGCCCCGACACATCGATTTCCCATTCGTTCAGCCGCATATAGTTGATCCCGTGACGCCGATGCGTCCAGTAATCATCCATCATATCGCCCAACCAGCCGTGAAAATGATCGAAGCCCCGATCGTTCGGACGATTGGGCCCTTCCAGGCCGAGGTGCCACTTGCCGATGATAGCGCTGTGGTAGCCGGCCGGCTTGAGCAAAGCGGGTAACAATACCGCCTGCGGGGACAGATAACCCCAGTTATCCTCGGGATGCGTGCGAATCACTCCCGGCACGCCCACCCGCTCGGGATATCGACCGGTCAGCAAAGACGCCCGGGTCGGCGAGCAGACCGGCGAATTCGCGTAAAAATTCGTGAAGCGCATTCCGCGCTCGGCCAGCCCGTCGATATGCGGCGTGCGAAGGTCTTTGGCTCCATAACACGACAAATCGCCGTAGCCCAGATCATCGACCAGGATCACGAGAAAATTCGGCGGTTGAGGTGCGGCCTCAACCGTGGCGGCCGTCATGAAGACCATAATCGCGAATCGCCAAAGCATGGCTCAATCTCCCGTATGACCGTTGAAGGGATACCGTTCCGGGGGCCGTTCGAACGTCGGGCATTTACGTCTGGGCAACGGCCTCTTCTTCCCTGAGCATCTCCGCGTACTCAGGCCGGGGTTTGCCGAAGTAGACGATGCTCTTGGCCGGACATTTGTCCGCGGCGGCGGAAAGGTCTTCCTCGCCGGTGTAGTTGTCATAGTTGATATAGGCGAGGTTGTCGCGGACCTCGAACAGTTGCACGAGCACGCGTTGACAGGCCTTGCAGCCGATGCAGCCGACCTTGCAGACCTGGCGAACGTTCTTGCCCGGCTCCTTGTTGCAACAGGCCACGACGAGCATCTGTTCCTGCTTGAAGGGGATCGATTCGATGATCTTGCGCGGGCAAGCCCGCACGCAGGCCCCGCAGCCGGTACATTTCATGTAGTCGATCTCGGGCAGTCCGTCGGCCATGTGGATGGCATCATAGTTACAGGCCCGTACACAATCGCCGAAACCGAGGCAGCCGTAGGTACAGCCCTGGGTTACGCCCACCACATTGGCCTCCACGCAGCTTTGTACACCGTCGTAGGCGACTACGCCAAGCTTGTCGCCGGTGTGGGCGCGACAGTGGATCACGGGGCGGTATGGGAAAGCCTGCACAACTTCCCGGCCGAGCACACGAGCAACGGCGGCGGCCACGGCTGGTCCGCCGACGGTACATCCGTCGCAAGGGGCGCGCTCCTCGACCACCGCCTTGGCGAAATCGGCACAACCGGCGAACCCGCACCCGCCGCAATTGGCGGCCGGCAGGACCTCATTGACCTGGCCGATCCGCGGATCTTCCTCGACCCGCAGCTTTTCCTTGGCCACCCCCAACAGCGTGGCGAACACAAGAGTGATGGCGAAAAGCACCAATGCGGCGGTCACAACGACGCTCATAATCGAATCTCCGTACAAACGGCGGCCTGCTCGGCCCGCCGATTACTTGCCAATGCCAGCGAATCCCTGGAAGGCCAAAGCCAGGATGCAGGCCGTTAGCAGGGTGATACCGGCCCCCCGCAGGGCTTTCGGTACATCGCTGAAACGCACGTGTTCGCGAATACCGGCCATGATGGTGATGGCCATGGCGAAACCGATGCCGCCACCGAAGGCGAAAACGGCCGACTTGACCAGACTGTTCCGATAGACCTCGTTCATATCGATCAGCAAGCAAGCTCCGAGAATCGCGCAATTCGTGGTAATCAGTGGCAGAAACACCCCGAAAGCGGTATATAACGACGGGAAGAACTTCTTAAGATACATTTCCACCAACTGGACCATTGAGGCAATGACCATGATGAAAAGCACATACTTCAGGAAATAGAGGGATTCAGGATTGCCCAAGAACCGGCTTCCCAACGGCGTCAGGATCAGATGGACAATCACCCAGGTCACGACGCCGGAAATGGTCATCACAAAGGTCACCGCGCAACCCATGCCGAAGGCCATACTCACATTCTTGGAAACGCCGAGAAACGGGCAGATACCCAAAAACTGGGCGAACACGAAATTGTTGACCAGGACCACGCCCAGAAAAACCGCGATCAGCGAAGCAAAGTCCATCACGCACCTCCCTTGGCCTTGCGGGCCCGATACTGATTAACCACGCCAATCACGATACCCAGGGTAAGAAACGCGCCCGGCGGCATAATCATGATGACCCAGGCGTGCGGTTCGAACGCCTTGGGGTTAAGGTGCCAGGCTAGTCCCCAATCCTTGAACACGGTGATACCGCCGGCACCCAGAAGTTCGCGAATCGCCCCAAGGATGCACAAGGCCATCGTGAAACCGATGCCGCAACCCAAGGCGTCGGCCAATGAACGCCGCAACGAACTCTTGATCGCCACGACCTCGGCCCGGCAGATGATAATGCAGTTGACGATGATCAGCGGCACGAACGGCCCGAGTTTCTTGCTCACCTCGAAGACGTAAGCTTTCAGGGCCAGATCGGCGATGGTCACGAACGTGGCGATGGTCAAAGTGAAGATCAATATGCGCACGTGGGGCTGAATCCGGTTGCGCAGCAGACTGGTGATCAGGTTGGACATGACCAGCACGAAGATCACCGCCGCCCCCATGACCAACCCGTTCTCGATGGAATTGCTGACCGCCAACGTCGGGCACATGCCCAGTAGTTGCACAAGCACGGGGTTATTCTCGAAAATACCCGCCTTGAATTGTTCTAGATCCGTGGTTGCATCCGCCATGCGTCAAACTCCTTATCGCGTATTCGCGGAACCGACTCGGACCAGTTCGGCTCGCGTCTTGCCCAACGCCTCGTTGATAATCTTGGTCACGGCATTACTGGAAATCGTCGCCCCGGTGATCGCCTGAATCTCGTTGCCGGCCTCATCGGGTTTGCCCTTAACCACGGCGATCGTCGCGGTCGCCTGTAACCCTTGGAATTGATCGGCGAAGGTATCGGGACCTTCGTCGGCGATCTTGTTACCCAGGCCGGGGGTCTCGATGTTATCGATGACCTTCATTCCGGTGATCCTGGCGGTATCCATGCTCAGCCCGACGACCAGACGAATTTTGTCGGCGAAGCCGTTACCGACGGCCTCGATCGCCCAACCGACCAACTTGCCGTTTGTATCCAGACATTTGAAGACATCGCGATCATAGCCGTTGATCTTCATCCGTTCGGTGGTAGCCGTTCCGGAGACAACCGCGCCGATGGCCTCGTTCAGGGCCTTTTCCTGATTCTCCCTGATACGGCTCGATAGCGAGGTCTGTGCGCCGGCCAACAGAACGGCGAAGGTCGCTCCCATCAACAGAATCAACCAGGATTCATGGATAAATTTGCTCACTGGAAATACCCTCTTATCCATTGGCGGGCCATAGCCCGCCCACATTGATCTCTCCGTGTTAAAACACCTATACCTACGCCGGCACATGCCCGCCGAACGGGGTGGGCACGGTCCAGCGCTCGATCAACGGGGTCAAGGCATTCATGATCAAAATAGCGTACATGACCCCTTCGGGATAACCGCCGAACAGGCGGATCAGCATGACCAATACGCCCGTGCCGATCCCGAAAATCAGCCGCCCGATCGGCGTCAGGGGCGCGCCGACATAATCGGTGGCAATGAAGAACGCGCCGAACATCAAGGCCCCGCTGTTCAGATGGTAGAGTACCGGGGCATATTTCTCCGGATTGGCCGCGTGGGCAATGGCCGCGAATATGGCCGCCGCCGCAAGCATGCCCAACGGTTGCCGCCAGTCGGCGGTGCGACGAAGCAACAGGTACAGCCCGCCGAGGATCGCCAGCAACGCGCTGCTTTCACCCACGCATCCGGTGACTTTGCCGACGAAAAGGTCTTTCGCGCCGGGGCGTTTATCCTCGGGAACAGACTGAAACTTATAGGCCGCCAGCGGGGTGGCCTGCGTCACCGCGTCAACGGTCCCGACCTGTGGCATGTCCGGCCGGATCGGGGCCGGCTCCGTCCAGGTGGTCAAGGCAACCGGAAAACAGACCATTAAAAACGCGCGGCCGACCATCGCCGGGTTGAACAGGTTCTGACCCAGCCCGCCGAAAATCATCTTGGCCAGTCCAATCGCCACGACACCACCGATAAACGCCTGGTAAATCCGCAAACTAGGCGGTAGTGAAAACGCGAGGATCATACCGGTCACGATGGCCGACCCGTCGAGCAGCGAGGACATCGGGCGACGGCGAACGCTGTTGAAGACCGCTTCAGTCAGCAGGCAGGCAGCCACCGTGGCCGCGGTCAGCAGGATGGCCCGTTCGCGATAAAGGTAGATCCCCATAGCAAAGAGCGGAATCATCGCCAGCACGACATCGAACATCACGCCCCGGGTGGTGCGTCCGGCGGCCAGATGGGGCGCGGAACTGACCAGCAGATGGGGCGGCCGTTTGACCTCGTCGGCCGGCGGAGAAACCTGTTCGGGGTTGACCTGATCGCTCATGGAAATCACATGCTCCTTTAACGAAACTCACCGCGCCCGGGGCGTGGTCTTGCGCTCGATGGGGACAATTCGCTCTATTTTTTCCTGGCCGCCTGCTCCAGCCGCCACTGGTTTTTCCCCGCCCGAATGTACTGGGCCAGGGGGATATTCGCCGGACAGACATACGCGCAGCACCCGCATTCGCAGCAGGCGTTCATATCGTACTGATTGGCCAGATCGTAATCGCGGAACTTGACCGCGTGGGCGATTTTGGTCGGCGACAAATGCAGCGGACAGTTATCGACGCATTTCGCGCAGCGGATACAGGGTGATTCGCGCCACAAGGCGCTTTCACGGGCACTCATAACCGTGATTCCGCCGACGCCCTTGATAACCGGCACGTCCAGGCCTGGCACGGTCGGGCCCATCATCGGACCGCCGGCCAATACCTTGACCGCGTCGTCCGTCAGCCCGCCGCAAGCTTCCATCAGCTCGGCAAAACTGGTCCCAACGGGTACGAGCAGATTGGCGGGTCGCTGGACACCCCCGCCGGTGATCGTCACCACACGATGGGTCAGCGGCCGGCCGCGTACCACCGCCCGGGCAATGCTGTGGGCCGTCGAGACGTTGATCACCACCACGCCGACATCGAGAGGCAACCCGCGCGGCGCGCTGGGTACACAACGACCGAGCACCGCGGGGATCAACTGCCGCTCGCCGCCCATCGGATACTTGCTCGCGCAGACGGCCATCTCCAAGCCGGGGCGACCCTTCGCCGCCCGGCCCATGATCTCCACGGCGTCGGGTTTGTTACTTTCGATAGCGATAATCGCCCGCTCGGCACCGCAGGCCCGCATGGCCAATTGCAATCCGACGATAATCCCTTCCGGACATTCAACCATCAACCGATGATCGGAAGTCAGATACGGCTCGCATTCGCAGCCATTGAGAATCACCGTGTCCACCGGCCGCTTCGGATCGCGTTTCAGCTTGAAATGGGTCGGAAACGTCGCCCCGCCAAGCCCGACCACGCCTCCGTCGCGGATGGCCTGGACGATGGCATCCGGCTCGAAACTGCTCGGCTCGACGCCATCCCACTTACGATCCATAAACTGTTCGAGGAAGTCGGCCGGCAAAGCCTGGCCGTCACCCGCAGGCGTCAAAGGAATGGCCGGCACCCGCTTGCCGTTCGGTAAGAGAGCGATGGTTCCCACTCCGATTGATCCGCTGACGCTGGCATGAATCGGCGCGGCCACCGGCTGGGTGGCGTCGGCGATTTTTTCGCAAAATTGTACTTCCTGCTTCGGCTTGACCAGCGGTTCGCAGGCTGCCCCGATGTGCTGGGTCATGGGGATCATCAACGGCTTCTGAGGCACGAACAGCCGAACCGGCTCGTGCTCGGACAATTTTTTACGATGCGGCGGGTAAACGCCGCGATGAAAACTTTTCAATCCGCTCAATCGATCCCGAATAGCGGCGATCATGAACTAACTCCTTGACACCCGCGGCGCCCGCTTATAAGTCGCGAGATGTATCAGCAACTTGGCCAACCCGACACCGGCCGCCATCCCCACAAGCAACCCGCCGACCTGCCAGCGGGCGAGCGAGGAGGCCGTCTCGCCGGCGAACCATCTACCGGCGGCAAAAGCAACCAAGATAGCCGACAGCAACGGGAGGATGAAAACGGTAAGGACCGACAGTACCAGCCGATGACCGGACGCATAGGGTGAACCCTCCTGCTCGGCCGCCTGTATGATCGGGCAGGAATCCCCACCGCGGCAATGTCCGCAACCGGTCCAGAATTTTTCCAGAAAACGCATGGTCCTCTCTATTGTATAGATCAGATCATTTATCGGCATTTGCCCAACCCGTGGGCGCGTCCGGCAACAAAAAGCCAGGATTCTAATACCATCACCAAGCAAAAGACAATCCTCGCGGGATTCCGTCAATGAACATGGATCATTTTTCACAAAGGCCGTGGAAGACCCAGAGGTATTGAGATATTGAAAAAGATTCTCCCCGGCCCCCCAGGTTGACCTCAAAAGGGTTGTTCACCGCAAGCCACACCCGCGCGGTCTGGTTGCCCGCTTGTCAAGCCATCTGACTTGGCGGCCGAAGGCGGGATGTGCCCACTAAGTTAGTGATTATTAACAATCATATCTTCCTATACATAAAGGCTTTATCGCGTATTTTGATACGGTTTGGGTTCGTTTGGCGCTTTTACTTTTTACCATAGCGCGCGGGCATCCCTCACTGCGTGATGGATCGGCCAATTTCCCCCGGCCATACCGCATGGCCATTTCATAAAACACGTGAGGTGTTCTGGAAAGAAATACTTGGGCGGAACAGGTTGTTTCGTCAGAGGGGGAGGGTTTGCCCCTGTGCCAGGTAAATGCATTATGATTGGCGGAAGGAAGATTAAGGAACAGCAGGATGAGTCGTTCGCGATTACAAAAACAAAACGCTTCTCGCCGTCCTGAAACACGAGGACCTCGAAGCGCGCCGCACGACAAGCAGAAGGATTCAGCGACACGGCGGCTTGCATTGCCGGCCGTTTTGATGTTCGCCGTCGCGTTGATGGTAATCATCGCACATTGGCCGGCCCTTTCGGCGAAGGCCCTCTCGTTTGATGACGATCAGTACTTGACTCGGAACGTCCTGGTACAACAACCGAGCTGGTCGTCCGCGGGGCGCTTTTTGAGCGAAGTACTCGAACCCTCCACGGTCGGCGGCTATTACCAACCCCTGACCATGATCTCGCTGATGCTGGACTATGCCATGGCCGGCAGTCCCGACAACCTGCGTCCGTTTCACTACACCAGTCTGGCCCTGCATGTGGCGAATACCCTGCTGGTCATTGCTTTGTTGTACATTCTCTTCGGCCAGCCCTGGGTGGCAGCCATGGTCGGACTGTTGTTCGGCGTTCACCCGATGACCGTGGAGACCATCCCATGGATCGGCGAACGCAAGACGCTCCTGGCCACGTTCTTCTCGTTGTGGTGCCTGTTTTTTTATGTCCGCTATGCCCGCATGGCCGGCTGGAAGTGCTATCTTGCCTGCTTCCTGCTGTACATACTGGCCCTGATGTCCAAGCCGACCAGCACCCCGTTACCCGTGGTCATGTTGCTATTGGATTACTGGCCCTTGCGACGACTAAGCCGGCGTACGCTTCTGGAGAAAATCCCGTTTTTCATGATCGGGGGGCTATCGGCCTTCATTACGGTCATCTCGCAGCAGCGTACCGGGGCCGTGGTGATGCCCACCGAATATCCGCGTACACACGTTCCTTACATCCTGTGCTACAACATCTTCTTCTACCCGTTGAGGATGCTCTGGCCGGTGAACCTGACCTCGCACTACGCCTTTCCGGATCCTTTTGACCTGTCAAACGCAAGAGTACTGATCGGCGTGATCGGAACGTGCGTGGTTATTCCCCTCTTGCTGATTTCGCTGCGCTGGACCCGCGCAATACTGACCGGCTGGTTGATCTTTTTCACGGCCATCCTGCCGACGATGAATATCATCGGCTTCTCGGATGTGATTGCCTCGGACAAGTTTGCTTATCTGCCCTGTATCGGTTTTCTAATGATAATAGCGTGGTTGTTAAAACACATGATTAATGACCCGGTCACGCACCCACAAGCCAAACAACGCTTCGCGGCCATGCTGTGCGTCGTGCTTATCCTGGGTCTGTTGGAGTCGGTGGCAACCCGCCGCTATCTGGAATGCTGGAAGGATACGGAAACCCTCTATACGCACATGGCTAAGCTGACCCCTCGGGTCGCCAACCTGTATCCAACGATCGGGTATTGGCTGAACCAAAGGGGACAGCATGAGCAGGCCATCCAGGCATACGAAACGGCCTTGCGTCTCGATCTGAACCATCGCTTTGCCGACCAGACGCATTTCCATCTGGCCAATGCTCTGGTTGACCAGGGAAAACTGTCCGACGCGGTTTATCACTATCAGGAGTCGATCCGGCTCAAAAACAATAACGCCGACGTGTATAACAATCTGGGCGTCGCCTTGGCGCGACTGGCCAGGATGGATGAAGCCATCGTCGCTTATAGAAAGTCTCTGGAGTTGCAAAGTGATAACGTGGCGGCGATCAATAATCTCGGCGCTCTGCTCGACGGCCAGGGGCGAACCGACGAGGCCATCGCCTGTTATGAAAAAGCCCTGCGGATCAAGCCCAATCACAGCGAGGCGCACAACAATCTGGGAGTTATTTATGCCGGCCGGAAAGAGTTCGATAAAGCCGTCGAGCATTTTGAAGCGGCCGTCAGGATCAATCCCGCCAACTACGATGCCCGTAAAAACCTCGCCACGGCCCTGAGCGAACAGGGAAAGGGGAGAGGGGGCGAGGGGGAGAGAGGGAGGGACCGGGGGCATTAAGGCAGATCGGTAAAATAATCTGCTCCGCTCCAGCCCCCGACTATACGGTACCGGAAAATACAGACGGCCACTGGTCGATGGTTTTCGGCATACCTATAGTAAACATGGATTGGTGGACTCGATGAAAAGACCCATTGACCATTAACCAGTCTTAATGGATTGAGTTTGGTCCTTGCACGAGTGGAACCGTTCGGGTCGGGTTGGGGCAAGACATCTTTCCCAACCTTAATGGGCGCGCAACCGGGCAGGATAAAATCATGAATACCATGGGATTCGGCGCGGCCTGCGAGCGTTGCCTGGCCCGCCAACCTTCTCGACCGATCGGGGAAAGTCCGTGCATGAACCGGCTCCGCCCGCTGGTTGAGGCGGTGAGCAGGCGTAACTGTACGATTCTCCTTCAAGGCGAATCGGGCACCGGCAAGGAACTGCTGGCCCGACATATCCATGCCCTTAGTCCTCGGCGATTCAAGCCGTTCGTCCCCGTGGACTGCACTGCATTGTGTGACACCCTGTTTGAGTCTCAGCTCTTCGGGCATGTCAAAGGAGCCTTTACCGGCGCGGACAAATCCACGCCGGGATATTTCCGGGCCGCCGACGGCGGAACTTTATTTCTCGATGAGATCGGCGAGTTGAGCCTCCATGTACAAGCCAAGCTCTTGCGTTGTATTCAAGAGCGCGCCGTCGTGCCCGTCGGCGGGGTTGAACCGATTCCGGTGGATGTCCGGATCATTACGGCCACCCACCGGGACCTCAAGGATATGGTGCGACAGGGTAAGTTTCGACAAGACCTCTTCTTCCGCCTCAACGTCATGTCCATCGTCGTTCCTCCCTTGCGCGAACGGGGTCCCGATATCGTAATGCTCGCCGAGCATTTTCTGGCTCAGTTCGCCCTGTTGGACGGCGAGGCCGCCAAGCAACTTTCGCCCGAAGTCGTCCAAGCGCTGCAGGCTTATGCCTGGCCGGGCAACGTTCGCGAACTGGCGAATGTCATGGAGCAGGCACATATCCTCTCGAAAGACGGCGTGGTCGCCTGCGCCGATCTGCCCGAGGAAATCCGATTGGTAAGCAGGGATTGCGTGCCCGAGTCACCGTTTACGATCCCATCGCTGGCGACGGTGGAGTGCGATCTCATTACTCGAGCCCTCCGCGCTGCCGACGGCAATCAAAGCCGGGCCGCGAACATGCTCCAAATCGATCGCCGTCGCCTGTATCGCAAGGTCCGCCGTTACGGCCTGGCGGCGTTGGTACAATGACCTTGTTTTAAGCCCACGTCGCAAGTCACTTGTGGTCATAGTAACAATCTACACCGCGCATGGAACAATGGCTGCCTCGTCATTTCCCATTTCAAATTTGAGATCATAAAACCAAAGCCGACAGGCACACACAGGCGATTACTTACGGCCGATACCTGTACCCAAATGGTACTTGGACACAAAACGGCTTATCGCAACATAAATCGAGCGACCGACGATCTTTAGGGTACATTCGAGAATCGGTTGTACCATTATGGAACTATCCGCGCCGTATGCACGGCCCGATGCGATCGGACCATCTTGGTCGTTAACTCCGCTTCACCGCGTCACTTACGCGTATTCTTGCGTCCGGTAACCTTCCTGGCACGCCGCGTGTCATATCGAGATTTAGATTTGTATATGTATTTATGGATTAGAGTCGACTTTTCAAAGGAGCGAGTCAATGCAAACGTACAAGGCAAAACAATTGATCGGCTGGGCACTGGTGGTCCTGCTGTTGAGCGCAGGTCATGGTTATGCGCAGGGTGTCGGTAATGTCGGCGCCCTGCCGTCGGTGTTTCCGATTGATGTGGGAGGCGGCGGCTGGACTATCGGCGTATACCCCGTGATACGCGATCCCAACGGACCGGCGTGGATCAAGACGCTCACCGGCCCCAACGGCCTGCCGACGGTTGCGCAGCCCGGTCAAAGTTTCCACCTCATCGAAACGCTGATCATCGGTCCCGATCTGGGATGGACCGACTGGCACGAACAAATCCTCAGCCCCGGATGGGACTGGGTTTTGCCGAACCCCCTTCCGCCCATGCTTTACGGCAATGGCTCCCCCGCGCCCGGGCTGGTCACGGTCCACACCCCGGGGAACTCGGCCACCGGAGGTACGATCGATTTTTATTTCGACGAACTGCCTCCGGGGACCACCGTCACCATACGCAAGGTATTGCAGTACAACGATCCCACCGGCACGCCTTTCGAGGGCAAGGTCGTGATCGCGGAATACCCGACACCCGAACCGGCCACTCTCGGACTGGTCGGTCTGAGCGGGCTGCTGTTGTTCGTTCGTAAACGCTCCGCCGTCGTGTGAAGGCGGTTTTGAAAAAACGTTATCGAAAACATGATGGAAAATCAGTTAAGGAGTCGTAATATGAAACCTCGCAATACGATGAGATGGTTGATGATGGCCTCAGTGAGTCTGGCAATCTCACAAATCGCTCTCGCCCAGGGCGTGGGCAACCTGCCGTCGCTACCCACGAATTTTTCCACACCGGGCGGCGGCTGGGTCGTGGGCACGCCGCTGAACCCGATCCCCGTGGTCCGGGATCCGAACGGTCCCAAGTGGATCAAACATTTTACAGATGCAAACGGGTTGATCCCGGTGTTCCCTGGGCAGTCTTTCGCCGTGCATGAATCGCTGCTGGTCGCTCCGACCTTGCCCTGGACCGACTGGCACGAGGAAATCCTGACGCCGGACTGGGACTGGTCGCCGCAATTACAGATCATGGTTAACGGCGGTGGCCCGCCCGTAAACCTGGTCGTGGTGAACACGCCGGGAAACGTCAACCAGGGCGGCATTCTTTCGCTCTACTTTGATGCTCTGCCGCCCGGCACGCAGATCGACATCCGCAAGGAGTTGATCTACACCGGGACCTCAGCGGGTATAGCGATCCCCAGTATCGACATTGCCCAGTATCCGACACCCGAGCCGGCCTCGCTGGGCTTGCTGATCCTAGGCAGTGTTTTTGCCCTGCATCGTCGTCGACCGATCACGGCCTGACACTGGCCGATATCCATCCGCCACGGTAAATCTTGCCCGAACCGTGGCGGCCGGCATGAACGTTCAACCTGCCGGTTTGTATCCCACTCGTGCGCGGCATGGGCAGGCCTCGGAACCCCGGGTCCTGTCCGTGCCTGCTTTTTACAAACGCCGTGGGGGAAGATGGGATAGAGAGATGGAGAGGGGGAGGACGGACAGAGAGACTGAGCGACGGCGAGACTTAGAGATGAAGTGTGGCAAACGCCCGAACAACAGAATACCAACCCGAAACCCACCTGGGCGCCGTGTGGCAAGGTCAAGCTCCGGTACTCCGGGGCGCCCGTGTGCTCCCCCAACAGCAAAAGAAAACTCCATGATCATATCAAACCTGTTGCGTTACGGCGAACTATCATTCACGACAATGCAACCAAACGCCCATATTTGTTGTACAATAAACTGCGCGTGAATCGTATGTTATCAACTTCCGTCAAAACAAAGAGGAGACCTGTCATGCCGAAACGAACATGGATTTTACTTTTAACCGCCGGGTTGTTTCTGACGGCAACTCTGATCGGCCTATGGGACCGGGTGGATGCCGCCGACGTAATCAGCGTGGGCGATCAACCGGTCATACCCTCCGACCCGCTGGCTCATTTGACCCGCCTGCAGATCGACGTGTTCGAGTTAAGCTGCACACCCGCCCAACTGGCCGCGTTCGAACTCGACCAAATCGGCCAAGGTAATCCAGGCGCGGCCGAAGTGGTCAAACGACTGGGTCAGCTTGGTACGGCTCGCGTATTACTGCGTTACGACAATATCGTGGATCTGGCCGTCAATACCTCGGTGGGAACGGGGATGCGCGTCCCGGCCGTCAAGGATATCGTGCTCAGCTCCAACGGTAATTTCGCCCCCAGCGTGGCCTATGAGTCCGTCGGGTTCACCGGCGCAATCAATGGCCTGTGGGTGGACACGGTCGATCCTTTCCAGGCCCAGATAAATATGCGTTTCAAGTGCAGCGATCTGAGCGACAAGAACCTGCGCATCGCGGATAAGGCCGACGTACCCATGTTCACTGAACGACTGCTGATCGAGCAGACCCGCATGCTCAAGAGCGGCGAGCCGACCTGGCTATCCTGCAACGACCTGCACCTTTCGGCCCCGCCGAACGCGGAAACCAAACTAACCGTCATCCGTCTGGTAGCAACCCGCCTTACCGATTAGGCAAGATGCCAGCCCGCAGCAGTTTACCAAGCTTGCCTCGCTCGCCACGTCGGAGCCCAGCGGAGCCGGGCCTGGGCGGGCCGTGGCGAGGCAAGCAAGGGTGTCACCCCGAATGGGGTGAAGGATTTCGCGCGGACAGGAAGGAGAGGGGGAGACAAGGAGATGGGCGGATCATACACAATTCTGGCCCCACAGAATATTTCCATTTCCACGGAGGCAGAAACTTCCATCTCCCTTGTCAATGTTCCTCCACCCTCGAAATGAGATGGGCCAACCGATCTACTTTATGGGGATAGGAATCCCACGAAGAAATGGAGACCGAGATGAAAATCTCGGTCCAGCCCCAAACAACGGGGGTATGCCATGAAACATGAACTTTACTGATATAAAATATCGCATGACATGTTAATATGTCCTATCATCAGTCAGCCGAAAACCCGCTTTTCCGCCGCTTCGTCCTCCCATCTCTCCGCCCCGCGTTGTTCTCGTCGCTGGCCTGTGAAATCATTGACTTTCCAGCCGGTCGCGGATACGGTTTTACGGCAGGAGTGAAATTGCCATAGCGGAGTGTCGAGAATCATGAGGATCGGTTACATGTTCAGGCCTTTCATTTTTCGAAGCGTGGTTTTACTGGGTATACTGATTTCGACGGTGCTCGGCCAGAGCCCGGAAAAACCGAAACTGGACACCGTCCGCAAGGGAACTTTTACCGGCCGGGACCGCGACGCAACGCGGGCCTGGGTGGAGCAGGAAATCAAGAACCTTTTCGAGGCCCCGGATGCCTCGAAAACGATCCAGCAGGGCGCGCAATTATTCTTCGCGGCCGACGGGCTGGTGCCCAATTATCTGGCGGCGGACGCCAACCGGGCGTTCCAGCAGGGCGTCGCGGAGATCGTGGCGACGGCGTTTAAGGCGGCTTATCAGGCGGGGCCAAGTGATATCGCCAAGCGCAATCCCCTTGCGGCCACATATACGCTGGTGGCCTTAAAAGCCTTCAACGATCCGCGGGTCTCGCTGGACTGCTTCACGATGGCTTTGTCCGATCCATTCCCCGGCGTGCGGTTGGTCACGCTGGACGGTCTAAGGGCCATCTGGGAACCTCTGGCCAGTCCCCAAAAGCAGGTGATCCTGGGCCAGTTGCAGACCCTGGCGGCCAAGGAAACCGACGGAGCCACTCTGAGCCGCATGTATGCCATGCTGACCCAACAACCTGATCAAACCCGGATCAGACAAACCGCCGAATCGATTCTCAAAATCCTCGACACCCGTCTGGCCGATGGCGAGCGTAACGGACGGCCTCCACTACTTGCCGATACGGAAGCGATCGTGTGGCTTGGCAACAATCTCGATCAATTCAAAAACGATCCGTTTTATAACAGTATCGTCTTAACCGCTGCCCGCCTGCTGGCCGACGTAACGGAAAGCTATGTCAACGAAGTCCACAGTCCGCCGCGTGAGCAGGAATTGGAGGTCATTATCTACCAGGCCGACGAAGAAATGAAAAAAATCGCCAAGGCCGCGCCAAATGCTCCCCCTTCAACACCGGACATCGCCAGAACAATGAGCCGAACCCCCGGTGCGGAACGCAAAAACAAGGTGCGCGACGAACTGGCCGGTTGGATTGGGGACACGAGTAAAAAGGGTTACTTAAATCTGGCGCCGTTCAATCTTTCGTCCGGACTGGCTCAGGAGCGCGTGGCCCGCGCAACCGGCGAAGGCGTCGATCAAACGGGATCAACAATGACCCGCTGATAGGGTTGACCCTGAGGATAAGGACCAGATCATGCCCCTGCCGATGGTGGCCATAGTCGGGCGCCCCAACGTGGGGAAAAGCTCGCTGCTGAACATGCTGGTCGGCCGACGCATCAGCATCGTGGATCCGACCGCGGGCGTCACGCGCGATCGGGTCACCGGGCTCTGTGCGCATGGGGATTACTATTTCGATCTGGTGGACACTGGCGGGTATGGCATCGTGGATCGTGACGACCTGAACGCGCAGGTGGAGCAACAGATACGCTATGCGGTCCAGGAGGCGTCGTTGATTCTGTTCGTGGTGGACGCCCGCGACGGCCTGACGCCGCTGGACCAGAAGGTGGCCCAATGGCTGCGCGGCTTCGAAAGGCCGACGCTGCTACTGGCCAACAAAGTCGACGCGGACAACGTCCAAACCGAACTGGGAGATTTGCATCGCCTGGGTTTCGGCCCGCCGTTACCGGTTTCCGCCCAGCATCGCCGGGGTGAAACCGCGATCAAGGACTGGATCGTCGAACATCTGCCGCCCCCGAGAGAAGGCGACCTGCCCATCGAGCCGGTCATGAAAATCGCCCTGGTCGGCCGCCGTAACGTTGGCAAAAGCAGCTTTATTAACGCCCTGGCCGGCCAGGAACGCGTCATCGTTTCGGAAACGCCGGGCACGACCCGCGATTCGGTCGACGTTCGTTTTGAACGCGAGGGGAACGTCTACGTGGCGATTGACACGGCCGGAGTGCGGAAGCGCGGAAAAATCGCCGACGATATCGAATTCTACAGCCTGCATCGGGCCGAATTGTCCATTCGCCGGGCCGACGTGGTCCTTTTGCTGATCGACTCCACCGAAGAAGTCACCCAGGTGGATAAGCACCTGGCCCGCTACATCGCTGAGCAATACAAACCCTGCATCCTGGTGGTTAATAAGTGGGACCTGGCCAAAAACCGGGCCACCACCGACGACTACGGCGAATATCTCTTAAAAGTCCTTCCCGGTCTGCATTATGCCCCCGTCGCTTTCACCACCGCGACCGAGAGTAAAAATATCCAATCGGTCATCGACCTGGCCGCCACCCTGTTCAAACAGGCCCGAATGCGCGTGTCCACTGGCGAGTTGAACGCGGTGATCTCCACGGTGATGGAAACCAGCCAGCCGAGTCCCAAGCGCGGCCGGGGCGCCCTGAAAATCCTCTACGCGACCCAGGTGGGCACATGCCCGCCGTCCATCGTGTTTTTCGTAAACGAGCCGGAGCGAGCTACCCCCGCTTTTCAACGCTTTCTGCTCGGGCGGCTTCGCGAAATGCTGCCCTTCAGCGAAGTGCCCGTTCGCTTGCTCTTCCGCGGCCGACGATCCATGAAACATCATTCGGAAACCGCCCGTCCATGAGCCATTTTGAATCTATCCGCCTGCGACTCTCGGACGGCTATGAGGCCTACGCCCGCCTCTGGCAACCGACGAATCCGCGCGGGGCGATCCTGTACCTGCATGGAATCCAATCGCATGGTCACTGGTTCGAGACCTCCGCTCAACGACTGGCCGAGGCCGGTTTCGCGGTCTTGCTCCCCGATCGTCGCGGTAGCGGACGAAACGAGAACGCTCGCGGCCATGCGGCGTCGGCCTATCTGCTCCTGCGCGACGCGACTGACGCCATGGATGAATTGCACACCCGCACGGGATTCGATCGCTTTCATGTGCTCGGAGTAAGCTGGGGCGGCAAGCTGGCCGTCGCCCTATACCGCCACGCGCCCACGCGGCTCGCTGGACTGACCTTGGTCGCCCCGGGCCTGTTCCCCAAGGTGGACCTGCCTTTCAGGACCAAGTTGCATATCGGTTGGTCCGCCCTGGCGTGGCGCAAGACCCTGTTTGATATTCCGCTCAACGATCCGCGACTATTCACGGCCAACGTGGAGCGACAAGCCTTCTTACGTAGCGACCCGCTGGCCTTGCATAAGGTGACGGCTGCGTTTCTATTAACCTCACGAAAGTTGGACAGACTCGCGCAAAGCATCACCCGCCTTCCCCCCGGCCCGCCCCTGCGCCTCTTTCTGGCCGGTCACGATCGCATCATCGACAACGACCGGACCAGGCAGTTCATAACGAGCCTTCGCTGGCCCCGTAAGGAAATCACCGAATACCCTGACGCCGAGCATACCCTGGAATTTGAGGCCGATCCGGAACCATATTTCAGGGATTTACTTGCCTGGATGGAAACTGTCAATCACCATTGATGCCGGTTGGGTGACAGGGGAGCATGGTTTTGTACGCCGAGTCGACAAAAAGACATGGTGCATCATCCGGGTGATTGGGTATACTTATGGCCTGGAGCCGAAGGTCGATAGTGTAACGAGGGAAAGCATGCCCCGCATCCAAGTCCTCTCCGATTTATTGGTCAACAAGATCGCCGCCGGCGAGGTAATCGAACGTCCGGCCAGCGTGGTCAAGGAGCTGGTGGAAAACAGCCTCGACGCCGGGGCCCGCCACATCGAAATTGCAGTCGAGCAGGGCGGGCAAAAGCTGATTCGCGTTACCGACGATGGGGAGGGGATGGACCGCGAGGATATCGCCCTGTGCATTTATCCCCACACTACGAGCAAAATCCAATCTGAGGACGACCTGACTCGGATTCGAACAATGGGCTTTCGCGGCGAGGCCCTGGCCAGTATCGCCTCTATCGCCCAGATGCGGATTGTTTCCCGACGCAGGGACACGGACGAGGCGCATGAAATACGCGCGGCCGGCGATCGCATCGAGCCGCTTATGGCGGCCGCCGGTCCGCCCGGTACCTCGATCGAGGTACGCGAATTGTTTTTCAATGTGCCCGCCCGGAAGAAATTCCTGCGTACCGCCCAGACCGAGATGGGGCATATCAGCGAACAGATCGCCCGCATTGCTCTGGTCCACCCGGAGGTTGAGTTTCGCGTGACGCACAACGGCCGAGTCGTCCACCACCTGCGGGCCACCGAGCAGATGCGCGGCCGCATCGCCGACTTTTTCGGCCGGGAGCTGGCCGAGAACTTGCTGAGTCTGTCACGGTCGGAACGCGGTTTGACGATCAGCGGCCTTGCCGGCCTGCCGGCCGACAGCCGTTCCTCGCAGAAGTGGCAGTATATTTTCCTCAACGGTCGATATATCCGCGACCGCTTCATCAGCCATGCCGTCCGCGAGGCCTATCGCGGCCTGATGGATCCGAGTCGCTATCCGGTCATCTTCCTGGCCTTGACGGTCAATCCCGACACGGTGGATGTGAACGTGCATCCGACCAAGATCGAAGTCCGTTGGCGGGATTCGAACATCATTTATTCGCAGGTGCTTTCGTGTCTGCGCGACCGGTTCCTGAACGCCGATTTGACGGTACCCTTGAAAATGGGACCCTCCGCCGCCGACTCGACCGGCGAAGGTGAAAGCGAAGAGGCGGCCGAGGCCCGCCGTCAAGAAATCCGCCAATCCATCGCCGATTTTTTCAAACGGGCCACACCGATTGTCGGTCCCGGACCTTCCGACAACGCCGCGCCGTCGCTGGGCGGTTCGCCACGGTTTTCTCCGTCCGAGAACTTTACTCACAGGTCTTTCGCCCCGTCATTCGCATCTATTCGGGCAACGGATACATTCACGGCCGAGACGACCTTACCTGCTGACGTTGCGCCTCCTCAAGAAACCGCCGCCGGTCAGGCCATTCAGATTCACAACACCTACCTCGTCGCCGAGACGGGCGAGGGCGTGGTTATCATCGACCAGCACGCCTTACACGAGCGGATTCTGTTCGAGCAGTTATCCGAGCAGTTTTCGCGCGGTCCGCTGGAGGCCCAGCGGCTGCTTATCCCGGAAACCGTCGAGGTTTCGCCCGACCAGATCGCGGTCATCGAAGAACATGAAGAGACCCTCAAACGGCTGGGTTTCGAGATATCCCCCTACGGACCCGGGACTCTGGCCATCCACGCCGCCCCCACGCTTCTGACGGAAGAACGGATGGCTGATTTCGCCCGGGACATGCTGGACCGGATGGCGGACCAGAGCAATCCGACCAGCACGGAACAGATCATCAACGACCTGTTGAGCATGATGGCCTGCAAGGCGGCGGTCAAAGCCGGTGATCGGCTGACGGCCGAGGAAATCACCGCCCTGATGGCCAAACGCCACCTCGTTGACCGCGGCAGCAATTGCCCTCACGGCCGCCCTACTTCGTTGCGTCTGTCCATCGACGATCTGGAAAGGCAATTTAAGAGAGTGTAAAGCGATCAGCTTTCAGCCATCAGTGATCAGTTTTCAGCGGTCAGTAATCAACGGACCGGTGCAAACGAAGAAAACACATTACTTCGATTGTTTTCGGATAATCATGTCGAAGTTGGTGATCATGGAGCGGTAGGCACCGGCCACAACCGCGCCGTAGAGACCCACGGCTATGGCCGTGCCCACGAACATGAATATCTGGATATCCACCCGCACGATGCTGTTGGTGGCTTTCAACATAAGGTCGGGATTGACCAGCATGATCACCGCGGTAACAAAGGTCACTGGCGTGGTCAGGGCGGCTAATTCGGTCACTCTCCCCCCCACGGCGGCCACCGCACACATCCCCAGGCCGAACGCAACCAGGACCATGATGCCCACGGTACCTAAAACCGCCTGAACCGAGCCTTTGCTCTTGAGCGAAAGGTGCAAACCGAGTACGGAAATAACCGCAGAGTACACCACTAATAAAAAGGGCAGATACAAAGCGGAACTAAGAGGAACGATCGGGATAGGTGCCCCGCGGATCAGATCGAACATCGCGGCCAGCAGCACCGTAGCCGCCGGAATGGCCATCAGAGGCACGGCAAAGCTCACCAAGCCACGAAGCTTACCCCAGATGATGTACTGCGAGGTCAGGGGCGTGGTCAGCAGCAGTTCCATGGTGCCGGCCTCGCGCTCCCGGCTGATGGCGGTGGCCGCGGTGTTGGCCAGCATCAGCAGGACGGTCACAAATTCAACAATCACGATGGCGGTCAACCAACCACGCGCGGCGGACACGGTGGCAAACCATCCGGCACCGTAAGCGAGCACGAAAAGTATGCCGGCCATCGCGCCGCCGATCAGATACGAGTAGCGGACCAGATTGCTGCTGGCGGCACTGGCCCGCGTGACCGCCTCACGCCAAGCGACCGGATTGGACCAGACGTGCCGGGCGCGGCGCATACGTTCACCCTCGCTGCCGGCGCGAACGCGCCACGGCAGCAATCGTCGCCAAAACGTCGGCTCGCCCTGCTTGGCCCCGCGCCGCACAAAAATGGTGGCAAAGGCAATCAGCAGGGTGGAAACCACGAAAGAAATCACCATGAAGGCTTTCTGCGGAGTGGCCAGCATAACATTCAGCGGCCAGGAATAACCGGCGACGACAGCCGGGGCCGGGGGCTTGATCGTGTTCATCGCCACGAGCTGGGCCAGGAAAGGATGGAAAGGGGCCACGCAGCTCATGTTCGTGCCGGGCACAAAAGTTTTCGACCATATCCCCGCCAGCCCCCCCACCAACAGGAAAAAGGCGATACCCAGGTAGAACGAAAAGATCGTACCCCGCGTGCCGACGCGCATGACGCTGATGGTGATGGCCAACGAACCGGTCAACAGCGCGGTGCAGGCGGCGATGCCGAAGCTCAGGAAGATTTGCTCACTGGTCACGCCGCCGAAGAGCATCGTGATGCAGAAAATGGGCAAACCCGCAAGCAGCAGGATAAGCACGAAAAACAACCGCCCCATCAGCGAGCCGAGCACAATCTGAGCGTTGGTCAGCGGCGTGGTCAACAGGACGTTAAACGTCTCGGCATCCTTTTCCTGGGAGATAGCCCCGGCGGTGAATACCGGAGCGAGAAAGCACATCATGGCCAGTTGCAGCAGCGAGATCCAGGCGAAGATATGCGTGCCGGCCTTGGCGATGTTGGATAACGACCCGCCGGTGCCCCCCATGAACGAATATTGCACCATGATCAGAACGAATAGCAAAATCAGCAAATAGCCCGACCGGACCCATAGGTGCTGGGCACGCTTACTGCCCCCCTGTACGACGCGTACCACGATCGGGTTGCCCGGCAGCAGCCGCCACAACGAAAGCCCCAGATGGTCAATCAACATCCGCATTGTTTTTCACCATTAACCCGGTGCAACAAGTCGATAACACCCGTTCAATCCGTTTCCTACAGGGGCCGCATCATGTTACCTGCTCGCCCCCTCACCCAGTCTACCTCTCTCCCTCTCTTCGCGTCATCCTGTAACCCTTTCCGAAACTCAGGCTATCGCTCCTCCATCCCCAGCGCCTCCGCGTCGATCTCGTCGGGCGACAAACCGTGCTCGGCCGCGGCGTTCTGAACGGTTTTCATAGCCGCCCGCCGTTGCTCGGGCGTCACCAACGCCAAGATAGCGTCAATACACTCCTTGCCCATGTCGGAAACGGGTTGAATCATCTCATCAAAATCACGCTCCAAATGATGGAACCATGGCGCATACGGTTGATCCCGGAATCTATTATTGGCAAAGTACATCACCCGGTTTCGACGAATACGCTCCTTTAATTCGTCGGTCATCATCTCCCGGTAGCGCGCGGCGTAGTCAGCCAGCACGCGCCGTCCCTCAGTTGTCTGTTTTTCATCGAACTTGAAAAAATCTCTAGCCCCGTCAAAGAACTGCTCCCATGCCTGTGGGCCGTAATCCATCAAGGTCCGCTCCAACTGACGTTCCGCCCGGCGCAAAGTTCGCTCGCGCTGCTCCCGACGAACCGTTTCCGGATCTTGTGCATCCAATTCATTTCGATTCTCGCGCGAACCGCTAAAAGGATGTTCGCCCTCTTTTATCTCACCCTTGCGCCAGCGTTCCATGCGGGCCTCAAAACCGTCCAGATCGCTTTTAACCCAATCCACCTTGCCCAGAAACCGCTCCAACTGCCGATCATCAAGAACGGGACCAAAATCCTCGACCAAACCATCGAAAAAATGGCGTAACTCGGGAATCAGCGGTTCGGCCCGCTCGGCAAAACGCCGTCCCTTCTCCGCGTCCCATTGGCCTCCTCCCGGACCCATGGCGATCATCGACTCGAATATACACTCGGAGAAGCCCTGCAACTGCGGGGTGTTCTGATGTCCCATCTCCATCACCCGCCGGGAAATCAGTTCGGCCATCCGCGTGCATTGTTGCTCATCGAGGTCCAATGATCCGCGTAGGCCATTCTCCACCCATATCCGGGCCCCGCCCCTGGCCATCTCCGGGGTCAGGCGTAATCCCAAACGGGTGGGTTGCATAAGGGTTTCGTCATCCAACCGCTTGCCGCTCTCGGCCGGGTTCTCCGTCTGGGCCGCCACCAGCGCGGCCCAAAACAGGGCGCACACAACGGCCGACATCTGCAGGATACGCTGGATTTTTCGCATGGCATTCATTAACGGCCCTTCCTCAGAAGTCCTCCGGCAAAAAGCCCTTGTCCTTCAGAAGCTGCGTCATCCGTCGTTCGGCCTCGCGACGCTGGGTGCTGGTTGCAATTCGGTCGATTTTCATTTTCAAGGCGTCGCCCAGTCTGGAGATTGGGTCCACGGCCGCGCGGTAGGAACGAAATATCAGATGGGGCATCGGATGATGCCCATAAAAATACAAAACGCGTCCGGCCATCTGCTCCCAAATCCGATTGCGATACATCACTTGCCGCCAACGTTCATTCTGCGAAATGCGCTCGGCCTGCTGAAGGGCCTCGCGCAATTGCGAGTCGGCCGCCGTCGCCTGCGACTCATCGAATTGATAATACTCCTTGGCCTGCTCAACGTAGCGTTCCCACTCTGTTTTCCAAGGCGGTTTGTCCATGATCCCCTGGGCAAACTGCATCGCCTGATTGAGGGCCGGCGAGCGGCCCTGCTCATCTTTCTGTATTTCCGACTTCGGGGACTTGAAGGGATCTTCGAAGGGTTTGACGTCGCCCTTTTCCCAGCGGTCCAAGGTCTTTTCAAACGCATCAAGGCTCATACCCACGGTGAGAAGGTCCTTGCCCAAGTTGAGCTGTTGCTTGAGGGACAACATCGGGCGCAGGTCTTCGCCCGCACCGCGAATCACCTCACGTACAGCGGGTAATAGGGGTTTCAGCCCTTTGCCAAAAGCCATGCCTATCCCCCGCGGCATACCCGGCCTGGACTGATTTGCGCTATCGGCAACCGCGTTCATCGTATCGGCGAACAACCGTTCAACGTTGGCCTGCTGTTCCGGCGTATCGAGGGAATGGGCGGCGACCATCAGACGCCGGGCGATGGCTTCCGTGGCCTCGTCCACCTTGTCCTGGGCCAATTCATAGCGCGGCACGACGACGTTAGCGATATAGCCTTTGGCCAAGGCCTCGGCCATGGCGGGCGTGAAACGAATACCCAGCTCCGTCGGCTTATTAAACCGATCCTCGGCCGACTGGGCGAAAACCGGCGGGGCCATCCATGCACAAGCCAACAGAATTAGAGTGCTTCCTAAAACCCTATAGCGTCGGGGCCACGAGCACCGGCGAGACGCCGGTGCCACACTGGTTTGAGGAGGTACTCTTGACGCCCTTAACCCGGCCGACCATCGGAAACGGATATGCCGTGTTGTTTTTACTCGACGCATATTTCTCTAGAACCCGTCTCCGTTTCTCCGTGGTGAACACACCCCTTACTGCACGATGCCCTTGGTCAGCCGCATAAATGCGGTTTCGAGGTTGACCTCTTCCTCGCGCAGTTCCTGGATGGCAAAGTTCTTCTCCAACAGCGCCCGGGCCAGAAAAGAAAAATCATGCGTATCCTTTTTCAGCTCGACGGACAGGAAGCCGTCGTCCATTTGCACAGTCTTGACCGGCTCCATATTCTGCAACAATCTGGCGGCGGCATCCTGACCGTCGGCCAGCCGAATCAGCACGCGCGTACCCATTCGCGCCCGACGGGTGATCTCCTTGACCGGACCGTGGAACAACAATTCGCCCCGCTCGATTATCCCGACGGTCGTGCAAAGCTCCGCCAGCTCATGCAGAATGTGCGAGCTGATCAGGATGGTCTTGCCCATGCGATGCAACTCCTTCAGCAGCTCGCGAATCTCGATCCGAGCCCGGGGGTCCAACCCGCTGGCCGGCTCGTCCAGCAGCAGCACCTTCGGATCATGCAATAACACACGGGCGATACTCAAACGCTGCTTCATCCCGCGTGAAAGCGAATCCACCAAGGCCTCACGTTTATAGGTCAGGTCGGTCAGGTCGAGGGTATCGCCCACGATCCGGGTCCGTTCCTTCCCCGTGATCCCGTAGGCCGAGGCGAAAAATTCCAGGTATTCCTGTACTACCATGTCGCTGTAGGCCCCGAAGAAGTCCGGCACGTAGCCGATCAGCGGGCGAATCTTCCGCGACTGGTACCCGACCACCTGCCCACAGACGCGGGCCTCGCCCCAGGTCGGCTGCAGCAGCGTGGCCAGGATCTTGATCGTCGTGGTCTTGCCCGCCCCGTTCGGGCCGATGTAGCCGAAGCACTCGCCCTCCTCGATGTTCAGGTGCATATTGTTCACGGCGGTCAGGTCGCCGTATTTCTTGGTCAGATTGATCGTCTCGATAATCATGTTTTTCACCACGGAGGCACTGAGACACGGAGATAAATACTTATAATACCCTTCTAATAATGCCGTCTTTCAACACCGGTTCGTTGAAATTCATCAGCAGACCGATCTTTTTCCCGCTTAAGCGCAGATAGGTAAGCAACTGGGCCTCATGCACAGGCAGCAAACCTTCCACGGACTTCAATTCCAAAATCACCTGATCCTCCACCAACATGTCTATTCGATAGCCGCAATCAAGCTTGACATCCTTATAAACAACCGGTAACGAAATCTGTCGCTTCACTTCGAGTCCGCGCAGATGCAATTCGTAACAGAGACATTCTTCGTATGCGGATTCCAATAAACCAGGGCCCAATACCTTATGGATCTCTATGGCCGATCCAATGATGGTTTTCGTCAACTGCTCGGCGATTAACATATTCTATCCATTTTCTCCGTGCCTCCGTGTCTCCGTGGTAAAAATCACGGCGACGAAACCGGAATTTCGATGCGGTACATCACGTGAGCCTGGTTCGGAGTCACGGCTCGCCATTTCCCCTCCCCCCGCCGCCAGCACAGCCTGGCCGGGCCGGGATCATCGCTGAAGCCCAGCAGCAAGGCGTATTCACCCCGCAATAAACTGGAGCGGTCGAGCCGCTGCCCGCGGGAGCGACCGATCTCCTGGTTCTGCCGCAGCATCTCGATCTGGGCAATCTCATCGAACGTGGACATCAACAGAAGCGCCGAGGCGAATTTCGTGACATCCAAGCGCACTTCCTGGTCGCTCGATCGTTGGTACATGTAATCCTGAAGGATCACATGGTCCTTGAGCCAGCGGGACTGATATTCTTTAAGGGTATCGGGCCTATATATTTCCGGCTCACCAACATCTTGCACATCGGAGGCACGTCGAGGCCGGCGTTGTTTCATCACCTCCGCCTCAAAATCGCCGATCACCAGACGTTGGCGGTTTTTCAGCAGACCCAGCGGATAGACGTGGATAAACATCGCCCGCGAGTATTGCCCGGTTTTCAGATTAAGCATCGGGACCAGCAGGTGGCAGTCATGCAGGTCGGTATTCAATTCGTTGGTGATCCAACTGTTCCTGGCCAGATACGGCCGATCCCCATCACGAATCAGCGAGGCGGTTACCCGGCCGGTTATCTGGCCGTCCCAGTAGGCTTCAAACTGCTTGAGGGTGGCGCGCATGGGCACTTCCCGCAATTCACCCAGCGACGCATGGGCCTGATAACGCTCCCCCACCGTATAAGTGCTTAAGTCCGTCATCGACGGTTCCATGGCCAGCGGTCCCAGCAAACCGCCCGCGACGGCCGTCTGGTCCTTCTCGCCCCAATCGGAGGGCACCCGCAAATCCAGCCGCTGATGCGAGGCGGTCTTCAAACCGAAATAACAGAGCGCCGACGCATCATAGGAACCCGCCCGCCCGTCAACGATGCTCATTTCCTGCACCTGCTGGCCGATACCCCGGATGACTCGGACCGCCAACAGCGAAGTGCCGCTGGCCAACACCACCATGCCCGCGAAAGTCACCCAGGCATGGCGCAACAACCCACGCCTTTTGAGCCACACCCAACTGCCCAGCGTGGCCATCAGGATATAAGCAATGACAAACAGGAAGGCCAGCAGAAAATACATGCCCGCCGTCGTCTGAAAACCGATCAACTGCTCGATGTACTGGAACAAATCCACCGGCTGAACGTAATAACCCATCTGCTGCTGCGGATCGATCTGTTCACTTTGCGCGCGCAAATCAAATAATACATGGAGAAATGGTTTGATCTTGCCGGTTTGTTTGAATAATTCGTTCAATTCAAACCCGACCAGCAGGATTTCGCCCCGCCCAGAGGGTCGGCGGGTCACGGCCAACGGCTCATCCGCGCGCGGCCTCACCGGGATCAGCGAATCGGCGTCCGTCCGCAACGCAGGTGTCTTCACCGCACAATACGTCAGCGACGGACTGAACGGGACCGCCTCCGTGGCCTCAGGGTTGCCCAACACGTCGGCCAGCCAACCGATGGGGCATTGCGACAGAGTTTCCGTACCGTTCAATTCGGCCGGCAACAATTCACCTAACATGCTTTTTCTGACCAGTTCCCAGTTGCGGCCGACCCCCAGAACGAGAATACCCCCCTGCCGTACCCATTCGACCAACGCCCGGAGTTGAGCAGGATCGCGCGTCTTGCTCGGGTCCGCGGCGTCCCAAACCACGATATCCACCATATCCAGACCGGCCGCCTGGTCGGGCAACTCCACCGGCGAGCCGCGCAGGACAAGCACCGGCCGAACCAAAGTTACATCCCTTACCAGTTGCTCGAGTAAATTGACCGGTTGTTCGGAAATGTCCAGAATCACTCGGGTTTCGCTGCCCTTGCCGGACAGTGCGGAGTCATCCACCGAGACGGGCTCGCGCTCGAGCCGACTCAGCGGTTTGCCCTGATCGTCGAATAGAGGAGCCGGTCCGCCCTCTTCGTCATGCACCTGCACAAAAAACGGCGACCTGCTCCCAAAGTTTTCCCGACCCGCCGGAATGTAAAGGTGGAACCGGCCGCTCTCACGGACGGAGATGCCCGTCCGGCGGGCGACCACGATGTCCCCGTCGCGATCGGGCTGGCAGATTTCGATCGAGCCGGTGAATAAATCGCCGTCCCGGTTGGTCAACTCCACAAGTACCGGGGTCCAGCGGCCGATGCGATAGAAATCGCTGCCCTGGCTGCGGGTATCGCGGCCGCTGCCGGGAAATCCGACGCGAACGATCCGGCCTTCGAGGCGAACACCCAGCGCGGACGGTACGCACAGACCCGCTATCGCTATCACCCCCAACAACACTTGCCGTCGATGGTTCATCCGCTCATACCCCGATGTCAGGAACCCGTATTCGTTGCCTTCCCTCTTAATATACCCCCTTCGGACAATGACGTTGAATCTTACTTGGAATCATATTCCATTACAGATGGAGCCCTCTTTGGTCGCCGTTATTGTACCTCCCGGCCGGATCGAACTCAATATGCCAAATCCCCTCCAGAAAAGGAAAATTTGCTGAACTGCGGGGCCGCTTGCCCCCCGGAGAATCTCGACCTACAGTGCTGACATGATGAATAAACGTCAACGGGTCGAAGCGGTCCTCGCCGGTCGGCGGTCCGACCGTCCGCCGGTCAGCTTCTGGTATCACTTCCCCCCCGCCCAGGCTACCGGCCAGGCGGCGGTCGACGCCCACCTTGCCCACCTCGAGGAATACGATCTGGACTTCCTCAAAATCATGAACGATCACGAATACCCGCGAGAAGGTGTCGAGGTGGTGCATGCCGCGGCGGATCTGCGGAAAATCAAAACCCTTGCGGGCGATACCGGCGAATTGGCCGCTCAGTTGGAGGTGATACGTAAAATTTCCACCCAACTGGCTGGAGAAGTTCTCACCTGCACGACGCTCTTCAATCCTTGGGCGGTACTGCGTAAGCTGGTCGCCCCGCTTAACCGGTTACACGGGCCGCCGCGTCTGGATGGCACGGATGAGCGGGATGAAGCGCTGAGCAGGTTATTGCAGGAGGATCGCCCGGCCGTCCAGGCCGCGGTGCAGGCCATTGCCGGTACTTTGGCGGATTTCGCCCGGCTCTGTATCGAGGCCGGGGCCGACGGCATTTTTCTTTCCGTACGCGATGATTGGGTGGATCGCAAGGAAAACGGCGAACAAACCTATGACGAGATCGTCCGCCCGGCCGACCGGCAAATCCTGGCGGCCGTCCAAGCAGCGTCATTCAACATGCTGCACATCTGCGGTCGTGCGTTGAATTTCAAGGCCTTCGCCGATTATCCGGTGCAGGTGGTCAACTGGGCCGACCGCTCGGCCGGACCGAGCATCGCCTATGCCCGCGATCGGGTGAAACCGGCCATCGCCGGCGGCGTGGACAATCTCAAAACCATGCCCGAAGGCACCCCGGCCAACTGCGCGGCCGAAGTCCGCGACGCCCTGCGCCAGGCGAAAGACCGCCCCATCATGATCACCCCCGGCTGTACCTTCGACCCGAAGGCCGTGCCGCAGAAAAATCTGTGGGCGATTGTCGATGCGGTGAGATAAAACCCCATTCACGCGGTCACCCGACGAAGCGTCAGCCAGGGGTTCCCCTACCAGCCCGACGCAGTTTACCTCGCTTTAGCGGGCGAGCGAGGGTTCTTGGGTCTCGCATCTCGGGTCTAGGGTTTCGGGTCTAGGGGTTTCACCCTGAGAAGAGCGACGGATCACGTCTGCTGGAACGAGAATCCGTTCTCGTTCCTTTTCCTGCGTGGGAATCCGTTCCCTTGCCTTCGGATGGGATAGGAATCCCGAACAATGGGACCGAGATAGGAATCTCGGTCCAGCACATGGGATAGGAATCCCGAACAATGGGACCGAGATAGGAATCTCGGTCCAGCACAAGATAGGAATCTCGGTCCAGCACAACCCGAACAATGGGACCGAGATAGGAATCTCGGTCCAGCACAAGGGAGGGATACCAGCCCGAGGCAGTTTACCTCGCTTGCCTCGGCGGAGACCAGCGGAGCCAGGCCTTGGGGGGCGAGCGAGGGTTTCGGATTTCGGGTCTCGGGTTTCGGGTTTCGGGGTCTCGCCTTGAAAAGGGCGATACCCTCGCTTGCCCGCTAAAGCGAGGTAAACTGCGTCGGGCAGGTAGATCAACCTCATTGCATTTGATTGGTATCCTGCGATCTTTCCGGTTACACTTCCGCGAACTATTCGAAATCGCGACCGATATACGGAGTCAAAAACGTGGAACAGACATTAATCATCCTTAAGCCGGATTGCGTGCAACGCAGACTGATGGGTCGGATCATTCAGCGTTTCGAGGATAAGGGGCTGACCCTGGCGGCCGCCCGGATCATGCGGATCAGCCGCGAACTGGCCGAGCGCCATTACGCGGTGCATAAGGGCAAGCCGTTCTATCCCGGCCTGCTGGACTACATCACCTCCGGGCCGGTTCTGGTCATGGTCGTGGCCGGCCCCGGGGCTATCGCCATCTCACGCAAGCTGATGGGCAAGACCTTCGGCTTTGACGCCGAGCCGGGTACGATCCGGGGAGATTTCGGCCTCAGCAAGACCTACAACCTCATCCACGGCAGCGACTCGCCCGAATCGGCGGCCACCGAAATCGCCCTGTACTTCCGGCCGGAGGAGATCCTGGACTACTCGACCGTCGATGCGCCCTGGATCACCAAGCCGGACGAGTAATGACCCGGTTCAATCAACCGCGATATTGAATCCCATACGTGGGGATCGTCATCCAGCTACGACCCACTCGCTTGCGCTCTGATTGGTTATGACGGCAGGAATAGTGAGCTAACATATCAATAAACAACGCCACACCCGTCTTTCGACAGGTGTGGCGTTGTTTATTGCATCAATCGGGACCGAATCACTCGGTCCTTTCGTATTTACTTCTTCTTCTTGCCTTTGGCAGCCGCGGTTTTCGCCTTTTTCCCCGCTTTGGGTTTGGCTTTCTTTGCCTTGTTTTCCAGGACCACGGCCTTGGCGGCGGCCATGCGGGCGATGGGCACGCGGAACGGCGAGCAACTCACGTAGTTCATGCCCACCTTGTGGCAGAAGATCACGGACTGCTCATCGCCGCCGTGTTCACCGCAGATGCCGACTTTCAACTTGGGCGACGTGCTCCGCCCGCGCTGGATGCCGCACTCGACAAGCTGGCCCACGCCGCTCTGGTCAAGCGTCTCGAACGGGTCGGCCGGCAGAATGCCGCTCGCCACGTATTCGGGCACGAAACCGCCGATATCGTCGCGGCTGAAGCCGAAGGTCATCTGGGTCAGGTCGTTGGTCCCGAAGCTGAAGAACTCGGCCACCTCGGCCATCTCGTTGGCCTTCAACGCCGCCCGGGGGATCTCGATCATCGTGCCGAACATGTGCGGGATATTCTTGCGTCCGAACTTGCCGGCCACCTCGGCGTGGATCCGATCGACCAGCGCTTTCTGGTGCTTCAGCTCCTTCACGTCACAGGTCACGGGAATCATGATCTCAGGCAGGGTTTTCTTACCCTCGGCAAGCAACTCGGCCGCCGCCTCCAGGATCGCCCGAATCTGCATCTCGCTCACCTCGGGATAGGTGATACCCAACCGCACCCCGCGGTGTCCCATCATCGGGTTGACCTCGTGAAGCTCGTCGGCGCGTTTCTTCAACTCGTCCATGCCGATGTTGAGGCTGTCGGCCAGACGACGGCGTTCTTCCTCGTTCTGCGGCACGAACTCATGCAGCGGCGGATCGAGCAGACGAATGGTCACCGGGAAGCCCTTCATGGCTTCCATCGTCGCCTTCACGTCCCGCTTGACGAAGGGGAACAACTCATCGAGAGCGGCCTTGCGCTCCTCGCGAGTCGAGGAGTGGATCATCTTGCGCAGAATGAACAAAGGCTCCTCGGCGCCCTTGCCGTAGAACATGTGCTCGGTACGGAACAGCCCGATGCCGCGCGCCCCGAACTTGAAGGCCTTCTCGGCGTCCTCCGGCGTATCGGCGTTCGCCCGCACATCAAGCTTGCGAATCTTATCGCAGATGGCCATGAACTTCGTGAAATACGGATTTTCCTCCGCGCCGGCAACCAGCGGCAGGCGACCTTCGTAAACCGCGCCGCGGGTACCGTTCAGGCTGATCCAATCGCCCTCGTTGAAGGAGCGACCATCCACCGTGAACTGCCGTTTATGAACATCCACTTCGATGGCGCCCGCACCGACGATACAGCATTTGCCCCAACCGCGAGCCACCAGAGCGGCGTGACTGGTCATCCCGCCCCGCGCGGTAAGAATGCCGTTCGCCGCCCGCATGCCTTCGACATCTTCCGGATTCGTTTCCTCACGGACGAGGATTACGGACTTGCCCTCCTTGGCCCACTCGACCGCCCTGTCGGCCGTAAAGACCACCTGCCCGGTTGCTCCGCCCGGCCCGGCCGGCAGACCACCGCACAAACGCTTGGCCTGCTTCTCGGCGTCGTGGTCCAGCACGGGCAGCAACAGCTCATTGAGCTGGGCCGGGGCCACCCGCATGACCGCATCTTCCGGTTTAATCAGTTTCGATTGGGCCATTTCGACGGCCATACGAACGGCCGCCGGGCCGGTCCGCTTGCCCGTCCGCGTCTGGAGCATCCACAGTTTGCCTTCCTCGATGGTGAACTCGATGTCCTGCATGTCGCGGAAATGCTTCTCCAGCCGGTTGCGAATGGCCACTAATTCCTTGTAGGTCTTCGGCATCGCCTTTTCGAGGCTGGGCAGGTTCTTGTGTTCTTCGTCGTCGGGTCGGGTGTCCTCGTTGAGTGGATTGGGGGTACGGATACCGGCCACCACGTCCTCACCCTGGGCATTGACCAGCCACTCGCCATAGAATTTGTTCTCACCCGTGGCCGGGTTACGGGTGAAGGCCACACCGGTCGCGCTGGTATCGCCCATGTTTCCGAATACCATCGACTGCACGTTGACAGCCGTGCCCCAATCGTCAGGGATGCCTTCGATCCGCCGATAGGCGATCGCCCGCTTGCCGTTCCAGCTCTGGAAAACCGCCCGGACGCCGCCCCACAACTGCTCCATCGGATCATCCGGAAATTCCTTGCCGAGCACCCGCCGCACGATCTCCTTGTATTCAACCACAAGCTGTTTGAGATCGTCCACCGTCAGATCGGTGTCCAGCCTGTAGCCTTTTTCCTTTTTCATACGGTCCATGGCCCGCTCAAGCTGCTTGCGAACGCCCTGGTCCTCGGCCGGCTCGATACCCTCGGCCTTTTCCATGACCACGTCGGAATACATCTGAATCAGCCGACGATAGGAGTCCCAGGCAAACCATTCGTTGCCGGTCTTGGCGGCCAGCCCGGCCAGGGTCTTCTCATTCAGCCCGATGTTCAGCACCGTTTCCATCATGCCCGGCATCGAGCTGCGGGCCCCGGAGCGGCAGGAAACCAATAACGGATTCTTCACGTCTCCGAACTTCTTGCCCATGATCTTCTCGACCTTGGCCAAGGCCTGACGCATCTCCTTGTTCAGCATGTTAAGCAGCTTCTTGCCCTGTCGATAATATTCCGTGCAGGCCTCGGTGGTGATGGTGAATCCCGCCGGTACCGGCAGACCCAGGCGGGCCATTTCCGCCAGGTTCGCGCCCTTGCCGCCGAGCAATTCCTTCTGATCGCCCCGCCCTTCCGCCTTGCCGTTACCGAATGAATAAACGTACTTGACTGACATGATTTCTCCCTGACTTAAAATCGTGTAAAGGTTGACCGCGATTCATTTCCTACCCGGTTGGAATTCAATCGTTTTCCGTCGCCGACCGCCCGCCGCAACGGAACGTCCCGGCCAACCTGAAACCTGGGCAGGTACAAGGTCGGCCGATGCCTCCGTAAAGTTTAGGCAGGTTAAATATTCGTTCACCCGATGTCAATGGCGTATGGAACAAGGAACCCAAAATCTCCATGCCGCTAGCATCGGATTAAACCTAGCGTCCTGTTTACGACCTATGTACACAGGACGACCCTTACGGGCCGTCCTGTGTGTGTCTGAGGTTTACGCGCAACAGGAAAGGAGTAAAGGAGGATACGGGTCATATCACGAGAAGCGTCCGCCCTATATCAAAGAATTTAATAAAATTGTTCGTATAAATTTGCAATTAAAACCCATCCACAATCCCTTGGACACGGGATTCATTTCTTCCTCAAGCCGGCGTAACGAGCGGCAACGGCTTCCCAGTTTACGACGTTCCACCATTAGGCAATGTAGTCGGGACGCCGATTCTGATATTTCAAATAATACGCATGCTCCCAAACGTCCAGACCGACCAAGGGTTTCAACCCTTCGCAAACCGGACTGTTCTGGTTGGGGAAAGGACGAACGATTAACCCATCACTTTTATCCAGACATAACCAGGCCCAGCCGGACCCGAAAAGACCGCCGGCAGTCGTGGTGAATACTTCCTTGAATCGATTAAACCCGCCAAAAGTTTCGACGATTTTCTTGCCCAACTCCCCACCCGGCTCACCCCCGCCACCGTTATCCGGCGAGGCCATCGTGGTCCAGAAAATCGAATGATTAAGGTGGCCGCCCCCATGATTGTTGACCGCGGTGCGAATACTGTCGGGCACGTTCGCCAAGCCGGCCAGCAAGTCCTCAAGACTCTTGGCCGCCAGGTCGGGATGGCCCTCCAGGGCCTTGTTCAGGTTAGTCACGTAAGCCTGATGGTGCTTGCCGTGATGAATTCGCATGGTCTGCTCGTCAATGTAGGGCTCCAAGGCATTGAAATCATAAGGCAAACTCGGTAATTCGTGGGGCATGTCAAGTCTCCTATTAAAAACCTTGCGAACTTGTTTATCTCCGTTTCGGACAATCCATTCCTTCTCCACTCTGATATTGATATAGCCCTATCCAATCGCGAAAACCATATTATTAGTATAAATAAAGTACTATATTTTTGGACTCATCTCACAGTTTCATATCTATATTATTTACAAGGTATTAAGAACATCTATCTCACGGGTTGACCAGTCTTGACCTAGGGTTATTCCGCTCGCCAGGGAAAACGATTCTTGAAATGGCGATAGAAAAGTCCGATGGCCCGCATGGCGACGATCATGGCATAAACATTCAAGGTTCCCGAAACGATGGACAGCAACATTACCGCCTTGAAGGGATTTTGTGGAGCAATCTTGATAAGACCGGCATAAAGCCATGAGGATTGAGCCAGCACGCTGATACCAAAAGCCACGAGCACAACCAGCCACACCGCCAGATAGGCGAGGGGGGCCGAGACGGCCGTACGAATGATGGTATGAGGCCAGATGCCCACCACCCCGCCTCCGATCGAGACCGCCAGAATCAACGCCGGCCAGAAGAATACCCCCACGGCCGCCAGTAAACCGATGATCCGCCAATCAATGACCGCATCGTCCATCCTCATCTTGACCAGGGCCAGGAAAGCCGGCAGTAGAACCATCAACCAGGTAAGCAGAAAATGCAACATCGGTCGTATCAGATCATCCAGCCAATCGTTGATCCATACGATTTGCGGCAAATCATCCGCACCGGAGGCCGTTTCCCGAATCACCGACAAGAAGAACGAAAAGACAAATCCGGCAAAGGCCAGTTGCATCACCAGCATCAGGAAGCTCATCATGAGGTTGATACCGGGAATGAAATTGACCGCCTCAAGAACCAAGCTGATCACCACGATCATCATGAAAGTGATCAGATTTCCCGAATCCATGAAAAAGACGAACGAATCCACGAGGTCACGCCAGAATGATTTTTTCTCCGCCTCGGGGGGTTGCGGCCGGGGCGGGAAATAGCGCGGAACGGGGGCTTTATCGGGTTCGTCGAGCACGATGGGCGGCGGATATGTTGCCCGTTTTTCCGGCAATTCTTCTTCACCCTCGACCTTGAGCAACTCCGGCGGGTGCTCGGACGAACGAGGCAGGTATTCCTCATTTCCTCCGGTCGTGATCCAGCAGCCGAGTTCCACCGAATAGTATGGGGCCCGTTGGCCGGGTTGTTCCGGCCGCTGTCTCGGCTGCTCCACCCATTCCCCTTCCTTCAAGACCAGAGGCGTATCCTCATCCTCGCGGCAAGGGTGGCCGGGTACGGTAAAAAGCCAGTTGCACACCTGACACTTGGAGGGCTGTCCCGCCATGGTGTCCGGCAGCTTAATATCCGCCCCACACCGACAATGGTAATGTATGGCCATCTCCAAACAATCCTACCTGATCGCATCATTCCAGTCATGATCACAGACCGCCGGCTCTCTACCCTTGTTTCGCACAAACCCGTTTTTTCTTACTCGACGCAAGACGCCTCGCCCTTTCACGAAATGATCCAAACAATCCCCGCACTCCGATCCCGGATTATTCATCTTTGAACCCCCTCGTGAAGGGTTTCCTGTCAACGGATCATATTCAGAGCGAGGTGAGCGGTTTGCTTGGCCGCATGATCAGTGCCCAAGGCGGCGATAACCGAGGCAAGGTCGGCCCGCATAATCTGGCGACGCCGCTCATCCACCAAAAGGCTTAGGGCCTCGGCGGCGATCGGCTCGGTCGACGTGTAATAGGGCATGAATTCGGGAACAATACGGCGGCCCGCCAGAATGTTGACCAGCGAAAGATGAGGGGTGCGCACCAGCCAGCGTCCAATCAGCCGATATCCCCATTTCGACCCGTTGTACATCACCACCATCGGTACGCCATACCACGCCGTTTCGAGAGTGGCTGTTCCCGAAGCCACCAAAGCCAGGGTGGCGGCCGATAAAATCTCTCCGTTACTTTGCCGCTCAACCCGCCAGAAAAACGGTTCATGGGCAAGGGCCGCCCGGATCATTCGCTCCGCCGACTCGTCGGCCGCGGCGAAAAGGAAACCGGCATTCTCATGTTCGCCGGCAATGGCTCGACAAACCGCTATCTGGCCGGGTAATACTTCCTCAACCACATGACGCCGCGATCCCGGAAGGCAGGCAATGACCGGACAAGCCATGGATCTGAATTCGTCCACCCGCGCCATTGACGGGCGATAGCTGCTCAATTGGCTGATTAATGGATGACCCACAAATCGAGCCTCCACCCCGCGCCGTCGAAAATAGTCTTCCTCGAATGGCAGAATGACCGCCAGTTGATCAACTCTTCGCCGAACACGACCGATGCGCCACGGGGCCCACGCCCAGAGTTGCGGGGCAATGTAATACAGTACCGGGCAGCCGGCGGCCTTGAGCCTGCGGGCCATGGGCAAGTGCAAAGCAGGCGAATCAACCAGAATGGCCAGATCAACTGACTCTTGCCTTAAATCTCGATAAACCCTGCGAATCAGTCGCCAAGCGTGGCCGGCCAACCGAACCGCACCAAGCAGCATGGCTGATCGATCGGTCAAATCATCGATCGTCGCGCAACCGGCCGCCCGCATCAATGGACCCGCAACCCCAAAAACATACGCATCCGGACAAATCTCGCGGATTTCCCGGATCAGTTCCGCCGCATGACGATCTCCGCTCGGCTCGGCCGCCGATATGAAAATCCGCGGTGATCGGCCGACCAGCAAACCGGCGTTCGTCACTCGTTCAGCCATGATGGAGGAATCTATCTTCTGCTCCGGCGGGGGTCAAACCGCCCAATGGCTGGATTTTCATGGCACAAATTTTCCTCATTATGATAATTATTACACTTATGCCATACTTTTTCTCTACCTATTTTCCACATACCTTGAGACGGTTTCATAATCCAAACCGGCCGCTGAAACATGGTCCGATACCTGAGATTGCCCATATCCTTGCATGTAACTGTCCTTTGCATGGTTGCAGGTTATTTTTCTCATGGTAAGATGTCTGGGCTATCTATTGGTCCCGCTGGCAGATTTTATGAATTTACCTTAAAATGCGGGATTCCTGTATCGTCTCGACCGGTGCGGCCTTGAAACCACCACGTCGAGGTGAGCTCGCCACCACGGCGAGTGTGGGATGAAACATGCGGAATGGTCCGCGGCCCGGGCAGGTTCGCGACGCTTGCGCGGGTTCTTTTCAGTCGCCTCAGGAGGTGCTCATTGGCATCGGAGTTGGTTCGACAACTGCTGGACGCGGGGATTCACTTCGGTCATCGTACGAGCCGATGGAATCCCAAGATGAAGCCGTATATTTTCGGCAAACGCAATCTGATTCACATCATTGACATTCGCGAGACGGTTAAAGGTATTTTACGGGCCAAGAAATTCATCGCTCGCGTGGTGGCCAAAGGCGATGACGTTCTTTTTGTCGGCACCAAAAGGCAAGCCCGCAATGCCGTGCTCGAGGTGGCCAAAAAACATAACATGCCTTACGTGATTGAGCGCTGGTTAGGCGGAACGCTGACCAACTTCCGGACCATTCGCTCGCGGTTGACTCGGCTGGACGAATTGGAACGCATCGAAGCGGAAGGCATGAGCGAGCGCTACAGCAAAAAGATGGTCGCCACTTTGACCCGCGAGTTACGAAAAATTCGACGCAATCTGGACGGCATCCGCAACATGAATCGCCTGCCCGGAGCCTTGGTGCTGATCGACTTGAACCGCGAACATATCGCCTCCAAGGAGGCCCGGGCCCTGGGCATCCCGGTGATCGCCCTCATCGATACGGATTCGGACCCGGACAATGTGGACATCCCGATCCCCGGCAACGACGACGCGATTCGGGCCATCGAATTGGTGCTCAAGCTGATGGGTGACGCCATCGAGGAAGGCAAACGCGGGCGCATCACGGGAGAAGAGGCAGAGCGATCCTCCACACGGCGTTCATCCCGTTCCGCGGCTCGACCGGAGGAAGGCGAACCCGCGGCGGTAACCGCCGGCGAACCATCGGCCCTACCGAGCGGCGAGTCTTCATCGGATTCGGCCGTGGCCTGAGACCTATGGGGAGACAGACACTTCGCGATAGAGTCTGGAGGGTCGAGTCCGGGTCGGGACGTGGGACAATGGGTGATACCCGAGCACCATGAACGAATTATTTACCAAACTTTAACATAGGAGTCATGAAAACAGATGGCAGCAATCAATGCCGCAATGGTCAAGAGTCTTCGGGAACGAAGCGGTCTACCCATGATGGACTGCAAGCAGGCCCTGATGGAAACCAACGGTGACGAGACCGCGGCCCTCGAATTATTGCGCAAGCGCGGGGCGGCGGCGGCGGAGAAAAAGGCCGGGCGCACCACCGCCGAAGGTCGTATCGGCAGCTACTGCGACAAGCAGGCGGGTAAGGCGGCCATCGTGGAAATGCTCTGCGAGACCGCGCCGGTCGCCAACAATCCCGAGTTCCGTCAACTGGTTGATCGACTGGCCAAACATGTCGCCTTGACCGGTTCGGGTAATCTGGAAACGTTGGGAAGCGAAAAACTCTTCGACCAACCGGAAACGACGATTACCGATATGCTCAATGACCTGATCAACCGTATCCGCGAAAACATGAAGATTTCACGGGTGGTCAGGATGACGGGGCGAGCGGCCACCTATATACACCATACGGGTAAGGTAGGCGTGATTATCGGCGTCGAGGGTGAAGGCGGAGACGACGCCTTACTCAACGATATCTGCATGCATATCGCCGCCCTGCAACCCGACGCCCTGCGCCGCGAGGATTTACCCGCCGATCTGGTCAAGAAAGAGGAAGAGATCGCCCGGGAACAGATTCGGGCTTCCGGCAAGCCGGAAAATATGATCGACAAGATTCTAACCGGCAAAATGAGTCGATGGTATAGCGAGCACGTTTTGCTGGAGCAGCCGTTCGTCAAGGACGACAAGAAAACCGTGGGCAAAATACTCGAGCAGGCGGGAATTAAACTCACCGGTTATACGCGGCTACAGATAGGCGAAGCGTAAGCTCGCGTCACGAAGGAGCGCCCCTTGGCGAAAAGCATTAAACAACCGAGAGGCCGAAAGAATCGATCACGCCCCAGCCATAAGCATAAACCCACCTATCGCCGTATATTGCTGAAAATCAGCGGCGAGGGATTATCCGCCCCGCAAGGCTTCGGACTTGGCGGCGATGCTTTGGCATACGTCACCAGCCAGGTGGCTGAGGTCCTGGCCCTGAATGTTCAAGTGGCCATCGTCGTCGGTGGGGGAAATATCATTCGTGGCACCGCTTTCGCCCGCGATTCCCATATTCCGGAAGCCACTGCTCACCAAATGGGGATGTTGGCCACTCTCATTAACGCCTTGGCCTTGCGCGAGACGTTCGAGGCGGCCGGCATGAAAACCCGGGTATTGTCCAATCTGCCGGTCGCCACCGTTTGCGAACCTTTTGACCGGCACCGCTGCATGGAATTGCTGGACACCGGCCGGGTGGTCATTCTCGCCGGCGGCACGGGCCGCCCCTTTGTCACCACGGATACCGCCGCCGCCCTGGCCGCCGTTGAAATCGGCGCCGATGCCCTGTTCAAGGCCACTCAGGTCGACGGCGTCTACAGCGCCGATCCTCATAAAAACCCGCACGCCGAATTCTATCCTAAACTCAGCTATGATCGCGTCATCAATGAACGCCTCGCGGTGATGGATATCAGCGCGGTGGATCTGTGTCAGCGCAACGGCATGCCCATCGTCGTTTTCAACCTCCATCAGGCCGGCAACATGAAGCGCGCCGTCCGCGGACAAAACATCGGCACGGTGGTTACAAGATAGCATTAACAAATTTTGACCACAATTATTCGTAATGCCAAGCTCTGGTAACATTCGTTATTCCATAATAATATCACATGAGTATGAAACCTCGTCTAACAATTCCATTGCTTTGCGGAGCCGCTGCCGAATTCGCTCAGCGTCAGTCCAGCCAAGGGCATGCCGCATTGTACGGTGTCGCCGACGGCAAGGCTGTAGGAACCCATCTCGAACGTTGCTTTCGCGAATCGGTTGCTGAAAAATACGAATTCAATCCGGGCAATGCCGTGTCGGGAATCGACTTCCCCGATTGGGGAATCGATATAAAAACAACGAGCATCCGTCAACCTCAATCTTCTTGTCCATATCAATCGGCTCACCAAAAGATTTTCGGCTTGGGGTATTCCCTCATCGTGTTCGTCTATGAGAAATTTGACGACGATTCCTCCAGGACTGGAAGGCTCGATATTCATCATGTCATATTTATTGATGCCCGCCGAACAGCCGATTACCAGATGACCCGCGGTCTTCGCCAAATCATTGAAAACAACGGAAATATCGATGACATGATTGCCTTCATGCTCGATAAATTACTACCTGTCGATGACATTCAGGCCGAACGTTTAGCTCGGGAAATCATGGAACACCCCCCGGAACAGGGCTATCTCACGATATCCAATGCCCTGCAATGGCGATTGCAGTATCGTCGTGTCATTGAATGGGCGGGTAAGGTGGACGGAGTGATGCGAATCAAATAGACAAAAAGGTTGGGGATATCCATGACCATGCGTTCAACGCGCCAAATCGAGTATGGCGATTTCCAAACACCCTTGCCTCTTGCGCAACAGGTGGTGGCCTTCCTTCATGAGAATGGTATACATCCGTTGTCGATTGTGGAACCCACCTGTGGAACCGGATCGTTTCTTCTCGCCGCGCTTCGTGGTCTACCCTTCGTCCAGCAAGCTTTGGGAGTCGAAATTAATTCTCAATATCTTGAAGAAGCTCGTCATAGCGTGTTCCGAGAACCCAATCGGCCGGCTACAAATCTTCGTTTAGCTGACTTTTTTGATTTGGATTGGCGTAGGGAATTGGCCGCCTTGCCGGAACCCATTCTTGTGCTGGGAAACCCCCCTTGGGTAACCGCCTCCGGCATGGGAACCATCGGCGGTACCAATCTGCCCGAAAAAACAAATTTTCAGAAACGGTCGGGCATGGATGCCCTAACCGGGAAAAGCAACTTTGATATCGCGGAGTGGATCCTCGTCCACATGATTAAATGGCTTACCGGCCGCCAGGCAACATTGGCTATGTTAGTGAAAACTCATGTCGCTCGACGTGCCTTGCGACACTTATGGTCATCAAAAGCCCCGCTTGTCCATGCGCGGATATTGAATATCGACGCGAAGAAATATTTCGATGTCTGTGCGGACGCCTGCCTCTTAATCTGCGAACTGGGAACAAGCCCCGGGCGCCCGGAATGTCTCGTAGCCGATCTGGACAGACCCCAGCACATATGCCATACGATAGCCATGAGGGATGGGTACTTGGTTTCGGATGCCGATACTTATGATCGCCTCTCCTACTTGTTAACGTCTGTCGCTGAACAAGCGGAGATTCGTTGGCGATCCGGAATCAAACATGACTGTGCCAAAGTCATGGAATTGGTCCTCGAAAATGGTCGTCTGATTAACGGCTACGGTGAATATGTCGATGTGGAGCAACAATACCTTTATCCTTTGTTGAAAGGTTCCGATATTGCGCGTGGTGGGAGTTCCCGACGCGAGCGATACATGATCGTCCCCCAAAGGGAGCCAGGTGAAGATACTTCTCTGATAGAAAAAACCGCTCCGAAAACATGGGCGTACTTGAACCGATACGCGGATCAACTCGGACGAAGAGCTAGTGCCGTTTTCGGTTGGCCAGTTTTGTGGTCAGGCGGCATGACTTCGGCT
>CAYNYK010000025.1:0-51897 GCA_964401335.1 uncultured Planctomycetales bacterium | reverse complement strand
CTCGGTCCCCCTCGTTTCCGACTCAGAATCGAGGATCGTACAACGTGGTTGGAGATTTTGCCCGGATTTCTTGCCAGACCCCCCACGCACTTGTACGGGTATATACCTGATTAATTCGCATCGCGGGCATCGTGGTGTAAAACAATCATAAACGTCTACGAATAAAATAGTTAGGATATTCACTCCTATTATTTGCTTTCCTTATTCCCTATCTATGGCCTGATTTTTCTGGAAAAACCGCCTCCTGCTGAAAGGTTCACACCCGCCCTGAGCCAATTCTCCCCCATCGTGATTGGGAACGTTCAAGGAACCCTTCAACAGAAAAGGAGAACAGACATGTTCGGAAACCAGAATCATCAGGCAAATTGGAATGGTCGCGGCCGAAGCCTACTGGCGGTGGCTATGGGGATTACGTTGTATGGTATCTCGGCGTGGGTGGCCCAGGCCGAGGTGGCGATTCACGGGCGCACGACCCGCGACGATTCGGCCGAGCCGAACAATGTGCCCGAGCAGGCGGCCTTCCTGCAGGCCGGCCAGTATCAGTTCCAGTGCTGGGATGATGACTGGTACGCCGTGCAAGTGGCGTCCGCCGGTCAGGTAACCATTTCCGTGCAGGGGACGCAAGGCGATCTGGATCTTTATTTCTTCGACACCCAGGGCAACACTCTCGGCTACTCGGAAGAGGAAGGTACGAACGAGCAGGTGTACGGCGTGCTTTCGCCCGGCGTGTACTACTTTGTGGTGACGCCGTGGCAGTATCAGGGTGGGGCTTATGTGCTGAATGTTACTCTGCTTAATAACCAGACGGCCGAACCGGAGCCGGTGTGGACTCCCGAGCCGGTTGATGATCCCGAACCGGTCAACAACGATCCGGTCGTGCAAACCGGCACGGGCAACCGCTATGCTTTGGTTGTAGGCATTGACGAATACAGCCCCTCCTACGGCGCCGGCAATTTATCCTGCTGCGTGAATGACGCCAAAGGGATCTGTGATACCGTGCTGGTCGGCAGCCAATGGTCGAGCAATAACGTGCGGATGATGACCAACAGCCAGGCCACTCGGAACAACATCCGCGGTTATCTCCAGCAACTCGCCAATCAAACCGGCGAAGGCGACATGATCGTGTACGTTCAGAGCAGCCACGGCGGCCAGTACTCCGGTACCGATACCTACCTCTGCACGCATGACGCCGACTACCCCGATTATGAACTCGGCCGCGACCTGGCCTTGTTCAACCGCGGCCAGAAGGTGGTCGTGATTGTTGACGCCTGCTTCTCCGGCGGACTGTTCCGCAGCAGTGACTGGGCCTTCGCCCAGAAAGTCATGGAGGCCTTCAAGGTCCAGCGCAAGGCCGAACTGGCCGCCCGTGGGATCGAAGCTCCCCGCGACCTGGGCAACAACGTAGCCTTCATGACCGCCTGCCGGTACGACCAGACCAGCATGGAAGGCAACGGTAACGGGTTCTACTGCGGCAGCCTGATCAAAGCCTGCAAAACTCAAAGCGTGGATACCAACAATGACGGTCTCTACTCCTTTGCCGAGATTCATCAGTACGCGGCCAACCGGGCTTCGCAGATGGGTGAGCAGGAAGCCCAGAGCTACAACGATAACCTGCTGGCCAGCCTCGATGTTCGCGAGGTATCCGGCAGCTCGGCCAACTCGGATCCATCGGATGATCCGTATGGCGATTTCGGCGGCGGCAGCCTGGCCGTGGTTCCCGTCGGTTGCGGGGCTGGGGCAACCGAAGCCCTGGCGATCGGCTTGTTCAGCCTGTTAGGTATCGCCGCTCCGGCCCGGCGTCGGCGTGCCCGCCAAGAGAATATGGATATCGAAACGATCATCCGCGGCGAAAACTAAGCCGTCGGGGTTGCACATAGAATCGCGGCGGGCGGTCTGAAAAGACTGCCCGCCGCGGGCGTTTTTACGACGTTTATCTATCGGGGTCGGACAACGGCGAGCAACCCGGCGGAAAGCAGTTTCATTCCGGCCAAGAGCAAGACGGCCGTGGCCGTGCCGAAGACCGGCACCAGCCAGATACCGGTCATCAGCACTCCCAGGCATGCCCCGGCGTGATCGGCCGCATTGATGATCCCGGCGGCGGCCCCGGCGGTCCCGCCGTCGGCTAATTTCAAGCCGCCGGACAACGCGAACGCCGCGCCGCCAAGCAGGCCGGTCGCCGCGACGCCCAAGGTAATCGCAATCTCCACCAGCAAGAAAGCCCCTACATTACCCTGCATGGCCCCAAGAGCAGGTAATATCAAGGGAATCGTCGCGGCCAACACCGCCAGCAGGAGATCAACCGCGGTAAGCATCGTCCAGCGACGGCCGGCTATTGTTCCGGTCCTTGCCCAGCGTAAGGCCAGCCGATCCGCGAGCAGGCACCCCATCACCAGCCCGCCCATGAAGACCGCGATAATCCAGCCGATGCGGCTGTAAACGTAGCCGTATAGATTTTGAAAACCATGAAGCCAGACGATGCTGAGGGCCATGGTCACGAATCCCGTGCTACCGATCGAGAGTACGATAGCGGTTTTTGTCCGCCATTGATCGCGAACCGAGACGCCCTTGCGGCCGCGCAGGCGTTCACGCAGGTAAATAATCACCGTCACTAAGGCGGCCGCCAACGCCAATACCCCCACCGCGGTCCGAAGCGGCAACCGCCGCAGGTGATCCATGAGCCGCCAGCGGGTGCCCGAGGTCATGCGCTCCCAAAGGTCCAACCGTTGCAGATAGATCGCCGGGTGCAGGTCGGTGCTGATTTGCACGCCGGCGGCGGCATCGAGTTGGGCGGAGCGTATCCGCAGTTTTTCCGGCTCCAGCCAGTCGGTCGCGCCTTCGAACCACAGGGGGTCGAAATAATCCGATTCAATCCGGCGTTCGCGATAGCGGCGGGCCCACTCCTGCGGATTCGTGGACAGCATGTCTTTGTCCGTAGCCGCCAGGATTTGTGCCGGGTCGCCCCAGCCTATGAGTAGGTGGGGGAAATGGCGAACCAGCATGGCCCGGATCGAGGCCAGGTAATCGGCGGACGCCGCTGATAAACCGGTCGGGGCCGCGGCCGCCGTCGTGCAGAATATCGCCCGGTCGGTCATCGCCCGGTGCAGCTCGTGGTAGAATTCGTCCGTGAAAAATCGCGCCCGCATCGCGGAGGTGGGCTCGGCCAGTCGGGCGATGACCAAATCGTAGCGTCGCCGTTGGGTTTTGATGAAGAATCGCGCGTCCTCGTGAATCACCCGTACGCGTGGATCGCGCAGGGCGGAACGGTCGGCCTCGGTCAGGTATGGCCGTACGAGGTCGAACTGTCGAGTGTCGGGTTCGAGGTAATCGACCTGCTTGACCGGATGTAACAGAATCTGGGCAAGCAATCCTTCCGCGCCGCCTCCGAGAACCAGCACCTTTTCGGGGTCTGGATGGGCACACATCCAGAAATGAGCCAACGGAGCAAAGGTGTATGGATCCGGAAAATCGGCGATAACCTGGCCATCGCCGTAAAGCGTGTACTGCCCCGCGCGCTGGCCGAGGGCGAGGTTCTGATAGCGTGAATCGGCCTCAGCACAAAGGGTATACCCGGAGGCCATCCTGTCCCAGCGGCGCAGGACGAGGGCACGGTGGACATGCTCGCCGGCCTGCACCAAGAAGGCCAGGGCCGCACCGGCGAAAATCGCCGTCAAGAAACCCGGCCAGCGGCTCGGCCGCGTCACCACCAGCAGGCAACTTGCCGCCGCCGCGCTAAGGGCCAGGAGCAGGAGGGCCGTTTCGATGGGGGCCAGACGCTCGACGGCCCAGAAACTGAACGCTGCGCCACCCAGCAAGCTGCCCATCGATTCCAGGCTATAAACCCGGCCGAGCGGCCCGGAGCCGCGGCTCATGCTCGGCGATTCATCACCGATCAATCCGCACACCATAGGGAAAATCGCGCCGGCCAGTACGCTCACAGGAGTTACGAAAAGCAAGGCCGCCACCGCCGAATAAATCAGCGGCAGTAGTTCGCCCTGCTCGATCCCAAACCAAGCCCGCAATCCACCAAAAATCCAGATTTCCACGGACGCGCAGGCCCCCAAGACAATCAGCGTCAACGCCAGAGCAATATCCACGTTCCGCAGCCGTTCGACGAGAGCGCCCCCCACTAAAGCCCCAAGCGAAATCCCCAGCAGCCAGGCGAAGAGCACAATGCCCCAGGCCAATTCGCTGCCGAACATCAACACCATTGCTTCGCGAAGGAGTAAGGATTGGATAACGATGCTTACGCCGCCGTAGGCCAGCACAAAAACGCCGGACCACACTCCGAGACGATGCGCGCGCAGCGGATGAATCCTTCGAGTGGCACACATGATCGGCGCATTCTAACCGGTAATCACTCATGAATCATGGGGGTGATGGGATGAGCAATGGCCGCAACGGTTGCATCCGAATAAAGGTAGCATAGGGGATTCGAGTTATTTGGAAATGCTTGTGTTATACTTTGCGGCCTTGAAAGCAGGGGCAGACGCTTGTCCCGCCACGGCGTTACCAAGGCCTGCTCATGCCACCCTGCGGTTCATGAAGCATGGGGAACGAGAAGCGCCATGGATGTTTATACTATTTGAAGAGGGTTTCGTTCGTTTTTGCCGTTGACTCAACGAACGGGGTCGCCGGCTGCGTGGTTGACGCGGGGGACTCGAACAATCCGTCGCCACTGCCTTTGGTTCCGCTGACCATGATGACCTTGGAATAGCCGACACCATAGTTACCCGCCCGATCCTTGGCCCGGACCTGAAATTGGAAGGCCTCGCCCGCGGCATATTCGGGGATGGTATAGGCCAACACGCTGTCGGTATCGAAGGCGGGCTTGAACGGTTTCCAGAAGCGACTGGCGGCCTTCTCCATTTCTTCCGGCGTGTTTGGCGGGTAGTTCGGCGAGAGGCGATATTCCATCAAGTCGGGATTTTCCCAGCTCCAGCAAATCGCCAGCCGGACACTTTTCTTATCCAGATTGGGATCATCCACCGCCCAATGCACCCAGACCAGTTCGTTCGACTCATAAATCGGATGGTCGGGCTCCACGACCACCTTCACACAGGGCGGAACCGTATCCAGATGATAAATGCGATGGGGGATCGTTTCCTCGGTAAGCGATTCCTTTATTCCCGGTCCGACAAAGCGAATAGCATAATCGCCATCGTCACCGCCCACGAAAGGAAAATGCGTCTGGCCCAGCCCGAAATAACCCGCCCGGGTCCACTGGCCGCCGTTGGTGTTGGTCCACCACACGGCCACGCGGGGCACACGACTGGCCGGCACATCATTATTCGGCCGCTCGATCATGAACACACGCTCGCGTACATAGTAATGTTGAGGCAAATCGGCATTCGGCTGACTGGCCTCCCGGGGGACGGCATCCGGCGAAGGACGAAAATAATACGGGGCGTCAAATGCCCATTCCGGCAATGTCTCGGCGAGGTCCGGCGGCATCGAAGCCTGACGCTGGTGCAACGGCTGTTCACAGGCGCAGAGCAGGATCAGACCTGCTCCCACCCCCGCAACGATACGGGCATATCCACGCACGCAACACACTCCCTTGCTTAAACCTATCCCCATACCTTTATTGGAATTATCGGATCACGCTATATACGACTGCATATAAAAGCCTCGGACGATCCGGGCACTTCATCACCTTGCCGCCACCGCCCCCCTTCCCGCCTCGCCATACCTGATCCCATCGTATGACCGGAATAAGTATGATATTACCGGACGTTTTAGCGGGTGGAACACTTCTTGGTTTCATGGCCGGCGGTGGCTCATTGATTAAGATCACCACACGTCAGCGACTCTTAAAGCATAATATGGACAGTTTCACCTGCGTCAACCGTGATTGCAGGGATGGGGCGGGAATGGATGTATCTGAGGAAAGGTAACACGAGAAATTCCGATTTACTTGGTAGTAGGCTTGTTCTCCTCCGCAAGGTGAAAAACACGGGCAGACCCTTTTCACGCTGGGGCGCGACAAGGACCTGCCCATGCCACGCCGCGGCCACAGCATAACCAGGGTCTACCCATGCCACACCGCGGCGATAGCGCAACCACGGTCTGCCCATACCACGTTGGCCCTGAATTTCGGATGCCCCCAAGGGGTTTGTCGGGGCGTGGTTTCCATGTTTGCGTCCGAGTCTTTGATGCTTGGTTAACACTACTGATACCCTCGTCAGTACAACCGGTTTCTCATAATATATGGGCCATGAGGCAACGTCGGACCAGTCTGATCGATAATCTTTCCGCATGTATCGCTCATTGGCATGCGCATCGGGTTTACCAGCGTTTCATCCAGAGTACGCGGTATGCGACGCGTATTCAGGAGAAAATCCTGCTGGCGAAAATCCGTCGCAATGCCGACAGTGATTTCGGCCGCGACCATCATTTTGCCGCTATCGGCAATGCAGCGGATTTCAGTCGCCACGTCCCCATTGGCGACTACGAAAGTCATCGCCCCTATATTGAACGGGTCAAACAAGGCGACTTCCGGGCCTTGTTCGGTCCACGGCAAGGGGTGTTGATGTTCGCATTGACGAGCGGGACAACTGAAGAGCCGAAATATATCCCGGTTACCCGGCACTTTCTGAATGAGTATCGCCAAGGCTGGAACGTATTCGGCATCAAGGCCCTGCTCGATCATGATGGAACCATCCTGAGGCCGATCGTCCAGGTCACGTCACGGATGAACGAAAGCAGCACGTCGGGGGGTATTCCGTGTGGTGCGATTACCGGACTTCTGGCCGCCACCCAGAAGCGTCTGGTCCGTAAATACTACATTGGTCCGCGCTGCGTGGCCGAGATCGACGATCCGGTGGCGAAGTATTACACCATCATGCGTCTGGCCGTGCCGGCTGATGTCGGTTTTTGCGTGACCGCGAGCCCGGCCACCCAGCTTAAACTGGCCCAGGCGGCCGACACCCATGCGGAACAACTGATCCGCGATGTGCATGACGGCGGATTATGGCCGCAATTACCGGTATCCGACGCCTTGCGTCAACAACTCGCTCCACGGATGAAAGCCGACCCGGCGGCCGCGCGTCGGCTGGAGGAGATATTGAAGCGGCATAGCCGGTTGCTGCCCAGGCATTATTGGAACCTCGGCTTCCTGGCCAATTGGACGGGTGGAAGCATGAGCCTCTATTTGCGGGATTTTCCCGAATATTTCGGGGACACGCCCGTGCGTGACATCGGCCTGCTGGCCAGCGAGGGGCGGGTGTCCATTCCCATCGAGGACGGCACGGCCGCCGGCATTCTGGACGTAACCAGTCATTTTTTTGAGTTCGTGCCCCGCGAGGAGATCGACCAGCCGTCACCGACGACGCTGCGTTCTCATCAGGTAAAGGTCGGCGAGGAATACTTCGTACTGCTGACCACGTCGGCCGGCTTGTATCGGTACGATCTACGCGATCTGGTTCGGGTAGTTGATTTCTTCGGGGAGGCACCGATCATCGAGTTTCTAAACAAAGGCGCGCACATCAGTTCGATGACCGGCGAAAAACTCACCGAACGGCAGGTGGTCCTGGCCATGGAACGGGCGGTGCGGTTGTTGAACCTGAGTGTTGACAACTTCGTGCTCGCTCCCCGCTGGGACCGGTTGCCCTATTATCTATTACACCTGACGGAGGGCCCGGCGAGTTCGTCCCCCACCGGAGCACGCCTGGCCGCGGAACTGGACAGGCAACTCCGTTCGATCAACGTGGAATACGCCTCCAAACGAGACAGCGACCGACTGGGACCAGTCCGTCTGAACGTGTTGCCGCCGGGTTTTCTGGCCGACCTCGACCAACGGCAGGCCCAAGCGCACCGTCGGGGCAACGAGCAGTTCAAACATAAGTTCCTCTACACCCGCCCGGGAGAGGATGATGATTTCCCTTCCGCCAAACCCTGCCTTTCCAACGATCCCGCATGAGTACCTGATACGGATCCTACCCAAGATGCCGTCGCTGCTTTTTGCTTACTTATTCATCGTGGTCCTTTTGACCCATCGGCCGTTCAACGGATACACTATCAGGAGGTTATCATATATTATCCGAGAGGAGGCCGATCATGGACGTGTTTGAAGCCATCCGGAAACGGCGAAGTATTCGGGCATATTCCAGTCAACCGATACCCGCTCAAACCTTGCGGAAGTTACGTCAGGCGTTACGCTTCGCCCCTTCGGCGTGCAATTACCAACCCTGGTATTTCATTTTCGTCACCAACCCGGATCTGCGCCGGAAACTCGGTGAGTATTGCAACGGGCAACTTTTTATCGCCGACGCGCCGGTGATCGTCGTGGGCTGCGGCTATCCCGAGCACGCCTACAAGCGCATGGGCGGTTACGGAAACAGCGTGGATATGGATCTGGCCATCGCCGTCGATCATTTGACTCTGGCCGCGGTCGCGGAGGGGCTGGGCACCTGCTGGATCGGCGCATTCGACGAAAAGAAGATCAAAAAGCTTTTGAGAGTCCCCGAAAACCTGAAAGTGGTCGCGTTGACTCCCCTCGGATACCCCGCGGACGAAGGCATGATCCGCCCCCTGGATGAAAGCCTCCGCAAACCGGAAACGGAGATTTTCGGCCGCGATTATTTCGGGCAAGCCCTTGATTAAATTTGATAGCGGAGTGTTAGCAGCTTACATATCGCCGACCTGGCTCTCCATACCCGTGGCATGCCGCTCATGCTCTTCCTGGCCGGTCATATAAGACGGATTCGCCTGCGTGCAAGCGCCTAAAGCCAAGCCGAGAAACACAAAAGCAAGTGCCAGGAGCCCGCGTAACATGGTTTTGTTGAACATGGTTCCATCTCCCATCATTCGGTTTCGGCCGTTCGCCCATCCTGTAAGGCCGAACAGACTCGCGGGCGACTGCTTCCCTCCGGCCCGCCTTTACAATTTTCTCCACAAGCCGACCGATACGATTATTTATCGGCCTAAGCCCGCTTTATCTCGGAGAAAAATACACCCCGAAGAGCTACACCTCACTTTAGGAGGCGTGGCCAAAGGAGTCAAGAGAATAATGGAAATGCAAGAATATTCCGACGGGCGTATATGCGGGATGGGCGGAAAATCATTCTATTATCGGGTCGATCATCGATTTGAAAAACGCTGCACGGCAATCAACGGCGGTAAAGGCCGTCGATTCGCAGGTGGCCGATGGGCGAGGGACAGGGTCCATACGATATGGAGATTCGATGGTTTACCGGGCGAACAACAATACCTCGGGAGTGGTTTGGGGGCGGCTTGTATCGGCCAGATGATCCAACCGGGCATTTGCCCAGCCGGTGGGTTGGACATCGGCGATGACCCGTAACAACTCCGGCAGACCTTCGGGCGGATAACCGGCGGCGACCAACAGTTTGGTCCCCATGCGATCGGCGGCCATTTCGCGCTGCAACGCTTCCGCGGTAGTACCGGGCTTTGGCTTGAGGCCGTCCTTGTGGATGACGTGCCCCATCTCATGAGCGATGACGGCGGCCAGGAGCCTTTCCTCCGAGCCAATACGCTCATACAATCCGCGGGTCATATAAATCAGACCGCCCGGCAACGAAAAAGCGTTTGCTTCCTTGCCGGCCAATAAACGGAAACTCCAAGTCAATGCATGGTCATCGAAATGAGCGGCAAGCCGCCCCCCGATGTTTTCCATTCGTTGCACGGCCACCGGATCTTCCACTACTCCGCCGAATTGTTTTTCCAGAGGGCTGGCCGCCCGCAAACCGGCCAAGGCTTCCGAATCAGAGGACCATTCGGCTATCGGACGTATCGGAGAGCCCGGTCCACCGCAACCGACAACCCCAATGAATAGAAGCAGCCCCATTCCCCTGAGAAGCATGACCGTTCCCCACGCGGCGATAAGCGTGTGGATTAAACGTCAAATATAACCAGGAGGAAGTCAAACAGCGGGGGAACCGAAAAGCATGTTTTTTCATGCGGATGGCAGGGTCGTATAATAACTACGGCAGACCACCCGCAGCACCGCACTGAAGGTGGCCTGCCGTTGTATTCTCGAACCAAACGCCTGCACGGCGGCCGCCGCTTATAACGTCCCCCAACGAGGTCATACCACTGCTTCGCCGGGAACCTTGTTTACCGGCCGCCCATGACCGAAAACCAAGGGCTTGAGGACACACCGCCCCTAGATCTGGTCGTTCTGCTGGGTGATGATGTACTGCCCCGGCAACGGCTCCACGAACTCCGTGAAATCGACAAACAGACTGCTGACCCAATTGGTGGCCGCACCCTTGACCGCGGCCAAACTGCCGGCGATCAGGTTGTCCTTAATGTCGGTCATGGTGCAAGAGGCAAATACCGTCCCGCCCGCCAGGGCGAACGCCATGAACAAAGCCATCTTGGTCTTACGAACATAACGGGCCATCCACATGTCTCATCTCCTCTTTGTTTAACGGGAAAATCAGAAATCGATTCTTATCCGAACGCCGCCGACCACTGAGTCCCGGGCATCCTTATTGGCCCCGGGATTCGTAATAAACTGAACGTCCGGTGTAATCACGCACCAGGGCGTGACCTTGAACGCATAGTAAAGTTCGTAATCGGTCTCGCGATCGGTACGGCTGTTGATCTCGGAGCGCAATTGCCGCGAGCCGATGCTCTGGGCCACGCCGAAGCCGAGCACGTCGTCATCACGGGTCGGAATCAACCCTTGGTATTGTGCGCCGATGGACCAGAAATGGTTGATCCGGTTGATGTCGCCGTGGGCATATCCATAGCGGAAAAAGGCCCCCAGGCCCTGCTTATCGGCGGGTTTATCGTTCTCCTTGAAGATCAACTGGTCCAAACTCGTATAAAAGCCGACGTCCCCGGATTTGTACCGCTGGCTCAAGGCCCCGCCCAAGGTATTCATGTATTCCGAACGTACGCGCGGATTGTACCACCATCCGAAACGATAGTTGCCCGGTAGGGTTCGATCCGCGATTTTCCATTTAGGGGTCAACCCGAATTCCCAGTTTCCCACAAAATGGGCCGGTCCGTGGAAGGCGGTATCGAAGCCGGTGCGGGTGGCGCGGTTATCCGCGTCCAAGGCCGACGCCTGAAAATAGAGCCAGTCCACCGGCCAGACTTTCACAAAGGCCCCGACACCCTTGGCCACCGGTATGGTCAGATTGTGAGAAAAGCCGCGATACGAAAACTGAGTTACGTAACTCTGGGCATATTCATTCCTATCGAATAAATCGAGCACGTTCAGGATCTTGCCCAGGCGGAATTCAAGACGATCATCGAACAACCGTTGGCGATACCACCATTTATCCACGAGGATACAGTTATGGTCTCCATAGAAATAATCGCCATCGGAGCCCGCGGAATAAAACGGAGCAACCAGGGAACCCACGTCGGACTGAATGCCGTCATTCCAGCTTTGCTGCGCGCGAATAAAGAAGGAGGCGCCGGGCAGCTTCAACATCTTCTGGAAATCAAGTTCCAGATTGTAAAACCATTTGCCGGCGATTTCGTGGGCATTATGGGTATTCGCTCCGCCGCTGAAATTCTGCTCATAAACCGTGACCAGCATGGGCAAGAAGTCCACACCCACGTCTTTCAGAGAGGTGCGTATTCCAAACCAATCACCGGTCAGTTTGGAGGTTGTCAAAATATTGTACGGAATACTCTTGGGCTCCGCCGGAGCCGGAGCGGTCTCCACCGGCGCCGGGGCCGTTTGCGCGGAGTCGGCCGCCAAGGTAACGCTCGTCGGCTCCAAACTTACCTCGGGAACGGTAAAACCCGCGGCTTCGGGGCGGGCTGAAGAGGAAGCACGTGCCACATGGACCACCCCGAAACAAAGCAACAAACAAAAGAGGGGTATTACGGCATTCCGTTTCTCCCTCGGCTTGTACTGCTGTATCATGGCTGCCCTCGTTATTGAATCACCAGGGTTTTTCCATGCATTCCTGGCTACGTCGAGACAGGGTACAGAATACTTCCACAAGGATTGTCCAATTACGAACAAATCAGTTATCGGCACCCGATTTGATCAAGGGCAAAGGAAAATCGTTGTTTGAAATGGAATTGTGACACAAAGAGGAACATTCCCATCTATATTCGGATGCTGAAACGAAAAAAAATGACGGGCCGGCGTCACGCATTCGGCTACCAAGGCCAGCCCGGTTCAAATCGCCATCCAACGGGAAGGGTTGTGTCACCATACGAGGGTAGTCGGTGGTATTGCGTAATCATCAACCGTTCGAGTTTACCCTGTCACCAGGAGGCATGAGCGTTTCCTTATCCGAGGTGTCCGGGGAATCGGGCGCCGTGCCGCGAGGCAAGTGTTGATGAGTCCAGATCGCCAGCATGGAGCCGAACGTCAGCAGCAGCCCGCCGACAAGCTGGCCCGACGATAGGCGTTCGCCGAGGAAAATGAATGCACAGAACAGGCTGACAAAGGGAGTCACCATGAGAAAAAGCGAACAAACGGCCACGCCGAGCCTTTTAACGGCGATATAGTAAAGTCCATGGGCGCAGCCGATGCCAATGATCGCGGAGACAATCAGCAGAATGAGGGCAAAGGGAGGCAGGTGGAGCACGGCATCGGGACGGCCAAGCGGGGCCAGTCCGATCAGGCCGACAGAGGTGTAGGCGCTGATAATGGCGAAGGCACGTAATGCATGTATCTTTCCAATGACGTAACGCACGGACAATTCGTACATCGAGTAGGTTAAACTACAGAAAAAAATAATCAGCACGCCGGCGATGGTTATGCCCGCCCCCATGCGTAAACCGAGGGCGGACATTACGACAAAACCCACGATAGCCAACCCGGCCCCGAGCCAAAAACGCGGATTGCCGGCCAATCGGCGTTCCTCGGGAAACAACCAGAACGCGCCCACGATGGACCACACCACGCACAGGCGGGAGAGAAAAGCCATGAGACTGGCATCCATGTAATAGGGAGCGGCACCAAAAAGGGCCTGGGCTATGATATTGAATGAAGCGGGCAACAATGCGACTATCCAGAAGCGTCCCAAACCTTTACGAATACTAATGATAAGCCAGGGCAGATAAACGGTGGCGGCAATCGGGTAGCGCACCATGTTGGCGGTGAAACCGTCGGGAACCAAGCCCGGACGGGTCAAGTATTTAACCATCGGAGGGATCACTCCCCAGCACACGGCGGCGGCCGCCAGGCAAATAATCGCGGGAATATCCAGACGATGCGTCCTTGCGGGGACGACACTATCCGTAACGGTACCCCAATCGGTCGGCGATGTTGACATAAATCATTCATGCAACCGGCCGCCCTTTTGTCCGGAGCGGCGCGGATGTCTGCCTTTCTTTTAGCTCGTGTATGGGTGTTTCCACGGCGCGCGATATTCGCGTTTTAGCAGCGCGGCGGCGGGATCATCGGGGATGGTTTCTTTTTCAGCGTCCCAGGTGATTTTGCGGCCTACCTCGCAGGCAATGGCCCCCAACTGCACCAATAGGGTTGATTTATACCCTTCCTCGACCGGCATGCAAGGGGGCTTGCGGGTACGGACCGCATCGAGCCAGTCGGCCATGTGGCGTTTGCGGAGTTCATTAAATGTGGTGCTCTTGACCATTATGGGGGTCTGGTTCTTATCCTCGGGCACGGTATGCCATTGCTCATCGGTCACGACGATGGTTTCCTTTTCGCCATAAAGGATAATCGCTATATAGTTTTCCGGTTGATAGGCGGCCGCCCCCCACATGCGATGCCGCCAAGTGAGCGGGCAGCGGGCGAATTCATAATGGACGGTGAGAATATCGGGAGTGTTGATCTGCTTTTTCAATTCGTACAGTCCGCCGGCGGCCTGCACGGTCAGGGGTGCCCCCTCGTCGAGCATGAAGCGGGCCAGGTCGATCATGTGGATACCCCAGTCTACGAGGTGGCCGTTGCCGGTGGTTTTCTCGTAGCGCCAGAAACGATGGCCGACGGCCTCGCTGTAGGGCTGCAGCGGCGCGGGCCCGCACCATAAATCCCAGTCGAGGGTGGCCGGCGGGTCTTTCGGCTCGCGAACCGGACATTTGCAGGCGAAGTTGATATGGCATTCGGCCTGAACGATGCGGCCGGCGCGGCCCTGGCGGATATAGTCGCGGACCGCATGGGCCACGTCATTTTGGCGGCGCTGAAAGCCGACCTGAACAATGCAGTTGTGTTTGCGGGCGGCCTCGACCATGGCGCGGCCCTCGCGGACATCGTAGGCCAGCGGCTTTTCGCAATAGATGTCCAAGCCTTTTTCGCAAGCGGCGATAAAGGGCAAGGCGTGCCAGTGCGGCGGAGTGGCGATGATGACCGCCTGTAAGCCCGGCGAATCGAGCATTTCGCGATAGTCCTTGAAAGTTTTCGGCACAGCGGCCTGCTTGTCCTTGAGCGCGTCGAGCGCGTTATTCAAATGGGCGGTATCGATGTCGCAGAGGGCAACAAACTCGGCCCCAGCGGCCTCGATCACCGCGGGGATCAGATTACCCACGCCGAATCCACCGCAGCCGATGAGGCCAAGCTTAAGCGGCGACGATGCGGCTTGGGCTTGAACTGTCCAAGCGGCGGAATAACTCGTCGCGGCGGCGGCCAAAAATTGTCGGCGATTGATGCGGGTCATGATTGTTTCCTCGTTGCAGGCAATAACGCGTTCCCAACAAAATAGTAATGTCTGTCGATCCGATATTATACCTCTACTCCGAAAAACGCGGCGGCGTTCTGGTGGAATATTTTGGCGGCCAGGCGCTGGGCATCGGGCATTTTGAAGTAACCGAGGTTGAGTTTTTCACCGAGTACGTCGCTGATCAGCTTGCGGGCCAGGGTCATGGCCCCGAACGATTCCTCGACATGCCAGCAGTCGCCGCCGAGCATGAGCCGGGATTCGTCAGGCAGCACCTCGATGGCTTCGCGCAAAACCCGCTTGAAACGTGTCGGGCTGATGAGCCACGACCAGGTCAGATCGATCCAGATGTTGCGGTAAATGAAGGCCAAGCCGAGCAGCTCGCTGCACCACGGATAACCCAGGTGCATCAGCAGGAAGCGCGTACGGGGGTGGCGTTCGATCAGGCCGGCAACTTGCATCGGGTTTGTGCCGCGCAGGATGCCCAGACCAAGGTGCATCTGCACAGGGATGTTTCGCCGACCGGCTAACAGGCACAATCGATTGACCACCACGTCGCCGAAAGCTTTTTGCTCGGCCGGCGGTGGATTGGTTTTACCCCATGCCTGGCGGGCGAGTTTTTCGTCGGGGTCGTCGTAATTGATGATCCGATCGTAGGCCAGGGCGTTTTTCAAGGCCACCTGATGGCGTTCGCCGAGCGTATCAAGGGCGGTTTCCAGCATGGCCATATAGTCGTTATACGAATGGATTTTACAGCCGAGACGCTCGGCGAGCTCGGCGGCACAGTTGCCGTTGTGATCGCGCGACTGCGGGTGCCAGCCGACGGCCAGGCAGTTTATCCGCAGGACGGAATGATAGCGCGACCCGAGAGTCTGGTGTACGTCGAGCAGAGGGTCTTCGTAAGGGTCGGCGATAATGTGCCGAATCTTCGCTCGGTCAAGCACCTGATCGGGCCAGGTGGGGTCGGCGTGGCGACGTTGGATTTCGCGGTCCAGGTCGCGCCAGTTTTTTTCGGTGATGCCTTTCTCACCAAGATCATAGAGTTCGCTTAAGGCCCCAATCAGATTGCGGACGAAGGTATTGGAGCCGCTGTCCTCGATATAGCGTTTTAGCTGGTGCCAGTCGCCCTGGCCGAGGGGTGTTTGTGGTGGTTCCCGCCAGTTTTCGCGCTCGCTCGGCAGCGGATAAGGGCGCTGCCGAGTCCAGCCGGCATAGCTCTGCTCGAATAATTGGATCAGGCCGACGTTCGGGTTCCGCAGGATTTGCGGCATGTGGTGCTCATGCACGTCGAAGATCGGCAGTTGTCGGACGAAATCATGGATTTCCTGATTCATTGGGAATTGTCTCCCTACGGGCAGGTTTTTTCGGTTTCGCTGCCGGCCTTCGGGGGCGAATTTTTGAAACAATACTGCCCACTTATTGTAAGCCCTTATCCGTAGCCGTTCCACGTTGTCATTCTTAAAATTCCATCACGCCGGGGTTTCATGTGGTGTTGGGCACAACTATACCCCGGGTTCCGCTGCGCTCCACTCGGGGCTTCATTCCCAAGCCCCTCGGGGCAAAATCGATTCTATGCATACGGCTACACTCTCAAGCCCAGAACAAAATCGGCTTTTTGTGCGGAGCAACATTTTCAAATCCAGAGCGACTCAGTCCACGTTTTCTCAGCGGCATGTAGCTTGATGCCACCATTCACTAATAGTAGGCTAGACGGCACAAAAAGACGTGACGGGCAAGAAGGTTGCCCATTGATAATGGGAGGATTTATGGAAACTGCCGTGATATCATCCGAATATCAGATTATTATTCCCACTACAATACGACAATCGATGAGCATTCGTCCGGGGCAAATAGTACAGATTATCGGTTATGAAAACCGCATCGAACTGATACCTTTAAAACCGGCCAAAAAAATGCGCGGCTTCCTCAAGGGAATCGACCCGACAGTCAAGCGGTACCGTTAAAAAACGTACCGATCCAGCCGCACATTGTTGTCAAGGAATCGTATACATGCGAAAAGAAATAGCTATCGGCTTGGACGTGGGCACGGGCGGGGCGCGGGCGTTGGCGATGGATTTGAGCGGCGCGGTGGTGGCCGGCGCTCGGGCCGATCTGCCGGCGGAAGCGGTCTTCGTGGACGGGCCCTGCGTGGAGCAGGACCCGCGAGCCTGGACGACGGCGGCGGAAGCGGCCTTGAAACAGTTAACCGCCAAACTGAAAGACAAATATGCCATTATCGCCATCTCGGTTGACGCGACCTCCGGTACCTTTTTGCTGGTTGACGCGAACCATGAGCCGCTGACCCGCGGGTTGATGTATAACGATCTGCGGGCGGCGGAGCAGGCCCCCGAGGCGGCCGAAGCTTTGCGCGACGTGCTCGGGCCGTTCGGCATTACCATCGCCGGCGCGTTCGCACTGCCGAAGATCATGCATCTGGCCCGTACACAAGCAGAGACCTTCGCGTGCTGCCGGCGGATCGTGCATCAGACGGACTGGATCGTGGGTATGCTCTGCGGACGATATGACGTGACGGATATTTCGACGGCGCTCAAGACGGGCGCGGACCCGGGGAAACTGGAGTGGCCGTCGGCGATCGGCGAACGTCTGGGTATAGCGTGCGACCTTTTACCAAAAATCGTGTTGCCGGGCGTAGTGATCGGCGAGGTGACGGCGGACGCGGCGGCGCGGACCGGCTTGCCGAAAGGGACGCCGGTAGTCAGCGGGTGTACGGACGGCACAGCCGGGTGCCTGGCCTCGGGTGCCAAGGCAGCCGGCGATCTTAACGTCACTCTGGGGACAACGCTGGTGTTCAAGGCGGTGGCGGATCGACCGTTGCTTGATCCTTCCGGGGCGGTTTACAACCATCGGCATCCGGCCGGTGGATATCTGCCGGGAGCGGCCTCGAGTACGGGTGGCGAATGGGTAACGAAATATTTCGCGAACGCGAATCTCGACGCGCTCGGCGAGGAGGCGGCGGGCCTGTTGCCGACCGGGCGGCCGGTCTACCCGCTCGTAAAGAAAGGTGAGCGATTCCCGTTTTCCTGTCCGACGGCGACGGGGTTTGGATTGGAGGAACTTGCTGATCCGGTCATGCGCTTTGCCGCGGGTTGCGAGGGGACGGCGTTTGTCGAGCGCATGAGTCTCGAAGCATTCGCGAAGCTGGGCCTGTCAATCGCGGAGACGATTTATGCAACCGGAGGCGGGACATCCGGGCAGACGTGGTTGCGGATTCGTGCGGCCGTCAACCGCAGGGTATATGCGGTGCCCGAGCAGCCGGAATGCGCCGCCGGGGCGGCCGTCCTGGCCGCGACACCGCATTTCGGCGATTGCGGTAAGGCGATCGCAGCCATGGTGCGCATCGGCCGACGGGTTGAGCCGGAACCCGCCCTGGCCGACGCTTACGATAGGGAATATGCGCGTTTCGTGGATGAGTTGGGGAAACGAGGTTATCGGTGAGCATTTTCAAGGCCTGTGATGTTCGCGGCGTTTACGGAGAGGAACTGGACGAGGCAATGGGCCGGCGGATCGGCCGTTCGCTGGGGCTGATGATGCGCCGAAGGGGTCAGCAGGTCATTTGCGTCGGCGGCGACTATCGACGCAGTACTCCGGTTTTGAAAGCGGCCATGATGGAAGGCCTGCTCGAAGCCGGCGCGACGGTTCGCGACCTGGGACAACTACCGACACCCATGATTTATTTCGCCGGTCGGTATTTGCAGTGTCCGAACGTGGCGGTAGTGACGGCCTCGCACAATGCCGCCAAGTATAACGGCATAAAGTTCATGATCGCGGGACGGCCGGCGATACCGGAATTGATGGCCGAGCTGGAAAAGGGATTACAGGAGTCGGCGTACTCATCCACAAGAGGCTGCGCCGAATGCGTGGAGCACGAACCTCTGCTCGACGCCTATATCCAGGCGATTACGCGGCAGGCGGCCGAGCTGGCGGGCCATCGCCGCTCGGTCAAGATGAAAATAGTCCTCGATACGATGGAGGGAGCTTACACGAAAATCGCTCCGGCGGTGCTGACAGATATCGGGGCGCGGGTCGTTTCGATGAGCGACCGGATCGATCCTGATTATGTGAGGCGGACGCCCAACCCTTCGGTGGACAAGAATATAACGGAGCTATGCGCACGGGTACCGGCCGAAGAAGCCGACCTGGGTATCGCCCTGGACGGTGACGGCGACCGGGTTGTTTTCGTGGATCATCAGGGCGTGATTGTTCGGCCAGAGCAGATCGGGGCCTTACTGGTTAAGGAGTGTTTCGAGCGGCCCACGGTCGTGTATGATCTGAAATGCGCCTCCGTGCTGGAGGCGGCGGTGCTCGCGGCCGGCGGACGGACCATCATGCAGCCCAGCGGATACGGTTTCATCAAGTCGATGATGATCGATCGGCAGGCGGAGATGGGTCTGGAGGTCAGCGGGCATCATTTTTTCAAGGTACTCGGCGGCGGGGACGACGGTTTGTTTACCGCCCTGCTAATGGTTTTTCTCTTGAGCCGGATGGATAAGCCGCTGGGGGAATTGATCGCGTCCATCGGCTGGCCGGCGATCAGCCCGGACTTGCGGATTCCGCTCGGAGAGGATATCCAGAAGGTTCTGGAACGCATCGCGGCCGGCTGCGGCGGCGAGGTAACTCGGCTGGACGGAGTACGGGCGCGGTACGAGGACGGTTGGGCGCTGGCCCGGGCATCGATCACCGAGCCGGTGATTACCCTGCGGTTCGAGGGCCGGGATCAAAAGGCCATGCGGGCGGTGGCGATGCGTTTTCTGGCGACCGAGCCGGAGTTAGTGAAAAAGGTAATGGAGATCATCAATGACGGACGTACTGGATGAACTTGTCGGCATGTCCCGGGAGTTGGGGGCACCGCAAAACGATTACGCGATCCTCGGAGAGGGTAACACCTCGGTACGGGCGGATGCGGAGAGCTTCTGGGTGAAAGCTTCGGGTACCCAACTGGCCCAAGCCGGTCGGGAGAGCTTCGTGCGTGTGCGGTCGGAGCCGATTCTCGAAGCGTTGAAACAGGAGTCTCTGGACGACGCGGCGATCAAGGACCTGCTCAAGTCAGCAACGATCGAGGGGGGGCGGGCACCATCGATTGAAACATTTCTGCACGCCTTGTGTTTGCGGATCGAGGGAGTGAATTTCGTGGGGCACACGCACCCGACGGCGGCGGTGGGCCTGCTGAGCGCCAAGAGTTGTCGGGAGATGTTCGCCGGCTCGATCTTTCCGGACCAGATCGTGGTGCTCGGGCCGGCGTTTGCGTTTGTGCCTTACGCGGACCCGGGGCTACCGTTATCCCTGGCCGTCCAGCGTTCGCTGGAACATTTTCTTAAACTGCATCATCGGGAGCCCAAGGTGCTTCTGATGGAGAACCACGGGGTCATCGCCCTGGGGCACACCGCCCAGGAAGTGTTGAACATCACGGCCATGCTAGTCAAGACCTGCCGGATTATCGCCGGCACTCTGGCCGCCGGCGGCCCGCGTTTTCTGACCCAGGCCCAGGTGGACCGCATCGACAAGCGGCCCGACGAACTGGCCCGACGCAGGGGGTTCAAATAAGAGCAAATTTTGAACCGACTAGAGATAATGAGCATTCTCGGATGATGGATACCCCTCCTGTCGGTCCTTGCTATTTTACCCCCGCCGCCGTGGCCGCTGGGACATATTCACGGCTTTTCCTTGGCCGACAGGATGATATAATATCGCCCGGCAACCGTGGACGGCCACGCTGCCGGTTCGTGATGGGATCTTTACACGAGGGAGTTCCAACATGTTTCAGCGTATCATCCTTGTCGTCACAACTTTGGCCGCTCTTCTCGCCACGGGTTCGCTTTTCGCCGCAACCTGGACCACGGGAGGGGGTACCTTCAGTGCCGCGCAATACGACGCAAATGTGGCGAATAATGGCGACGATATCCGTGTCGACGCAAACACAACCTTTAACATTGATGCGGACACGAGCAAGCTGTTGGGGCCGACCGGTATCGTGGTCGATCCGGGCATCTTGCTCACGATCAATTTCACCAATGGGGCGGTAATCAAGCTGGGTAGTGGTCCGGGTAACGGGGGGCCCTCGGCGATCACCAATAACGGCACCATTACGGTAACCGGCACGGCCGGGGGTTTCGATTTTTCGGACAATACCGGACAAATCTTGACCATAAAGGGCACCCTCGGGGGCGATGTTGACGCCAATACGATCATCCTGGGAAATAATACCCTCGCCACGGGCGGAGCCAGCAGCATTTACGACATCACCTTTGGCGGGGCCAACGCCATACTGGACATCAATCACGCGACCACGGTTCGCAAAATCGCCACGATGATCGACGATGCCACCGTTCGCGTCGCCAACGGCATCATGCTCACCGGCACCGTGGATGTGAACGGGAACACGCTGACCCTGGACGAGCCGACCGGCGGAACAATCACCGCCGTGCAATTCGATACCATAGGCGGTTTACTTGATGTCATCGAAAGCTGCGCGATCTCGGCGATCAACATGACCGTTTCCACAACCATCCGCGTGGCCACGAACAAAACCTTGACCACCACGGTAGACGTTAACAACAACACGCTGACGCTGGATGAGCCCGATGGAGGAACAATTACCACGGTCAATCTGGATACGGACGACGGCATGATCGACGTGCTTCAAAACACGACGATCGGCACCTGCGACCTGACCGGCAACGCGACGATCAGGGTCGCCGCCAATAAAACGCTGACCACAACCGGCGGCGTGGATACCAACACCAAGACGCTGACCCTGCCCGGCGCAGGCACCATCACCCAGGTGGATATCGACGGGGCCGGGGGCGTCGTGAAAGTCAACGAAAGCTGCGCGCTGAACACGGTCAACGTAACCGCCAGCGGGTCGCTGAATGTGGCCGAAAACAAAACAATGACCGGCACGGTGAACATCAACGCTTGCACGCTCAGCCTGAATGATAAGGGTATAATCACCGCCGCCAGTTTTGTTACGGCGGGGGGCGTCCTGGATGTCAACGAAACCTGCGAGGTAACCGCCGTCAACCTGGCCGCAAACGGATCGATTAACGTAGTCGCGGGCAAAACCCTGACCGCCCTGATCGATGTGAACGCCAACACGCTTTCGCTGAACGAAACCGGCGTTCCGGGGACGATTCAGATGGATACGGCCAACGGCGTTCTCGACGTGAACGCAAATAGCACGCCGACCGCGGTGAATATCTCCAATAACGTAAGCGTGGACGTAGCCGAGGGACGGACTCTGACCGCCGACCTGAATATCGGAGCCTACACGCTTACCCTCCTCGGGTCCGGGACGGTGACGAAAATCATGGGAACGACGGGAACGGTCCTGGCCAACGGATCCCCACAGATTACCACCTTACAGCCGAGTCCCGGTGCGGGCGGCACCTTCACCTTCAGCGGAATCGGGTCGGCCACGGTGGCGAACTTGACGCCGCTGGACACCGCCGGCGAGATTTTCGCCAAGACAGGGGTTGGTTCCCTGACCGTGAGTAACGGGTTCAGCTTCGCGGGGGCCACGGGCATTAAACTGAACATCAACGGGGGTACATTCAGCGATACGAGCGGCTTAAATGTCGTTTTCGGAGACGATGCGGAGAAAATTTACGTAGGGAACGGGGCGACTTTCGAGACCGCCAGCGATATCACCGGCCAGTCGGGGGCCGGAACCAATTTTGACGCCGTCCCCGGCTCCACGGTGAACTTCACCAAGGACGGACTGCTGACCTTGACCGCAACGGCGGATGACGACTTCAAACTGCTCGGTACGGTCAATGTCATGGACAATTGCATCGTCCAGATGGCCGGTGCCTACCAGAGCCAGTTTGCCAACGTCAATATCGAGAACCGGGGCAGCCTCATCAACAATGTACCCAACTCGACCATGCTGTTTTCCCCGAATGCCACGGTCATCCTTAAAGGCACCGCCAGTGGAACCTTGACGATTAACGGCCAAACCGCCGCTACGCCCATAACCGTGAGCACGGTGGGCAACGTCGGCCAGTTCACCATCAACCGCGGGTCGTCCAACAAGTTGACCGTCAAGTACACGGCCTTGAGCAATTGCATCTACATCAGCAACACCAGTGGGTATGCGGACGCCGAGCTGGGCACCCAAATGATGGGGGTTACGGATGAAGGCAACAACATCAACTGGTGGGGCCCGCTGACCGCCAATGCGGGGCCGGATAAGACGATTATCAACGGTAACAGCACCACGCTGGATGGCGGCGCCTCCGGGGGCCACCCGCCTTACACCTACGCGTGGACTCCGACGACAGGCCTGCAGGAGGATGAGTTGACCTTGGCCTCGCCGACAGCCGCGCCGCTGGTAACCACGGAATATACGCTCACGGTCACCGACAGTGAGGGTTCGACGGACACGGACACGGTGACCGTCACCGTAACGCCCGCGCTTGCGGTTGATGCGGGACCGGATCAGGAGATTGCGCCCGGTGAGAGTGTAACGCTCCAAGGTTCGGCCACCGGTGGGTCGGGGCAATTCGCATACACCTGGACCCCCACTACCGGCCTGGACAACCCCGCCATCGCGGAACCAACGGCCTCGCCGGAGGAAACCACGGAATATACGCTCACGGTGACCGATCTGGGCGATCAGGGCAAGATGGCCAGCGACAAGGTGATTGTCACGGTTAGAAGTGGGATCGGCCAGTGCGGCGCGGGCTTGTGCGGCATGGGTGGCGTCAGCCTCCTGCCATTAACTTTGCTTGGGATGATGGCATATAAGTGGTCCTGGCGCAGAAAATCCACAAAACGGCTTCTATAATTTAGCCGGTTAGCCGACGGCCCCCGTTGTGCTGTTGGCCATCGTAGTCCAAAGCCATGAGATAGACATGATGCCCGAATCATCCGATCAGCCCGTCGGCGAAGGCAGTGTTGCGGAAATCCGGGAATGGCTGGATTCCATCGATTACGTGCTGAAATGCGAGGGTCCGGGGCGTGCCTTGGATATTCTGGAAAAGCTTAAGGCTCATCTGCGGAAACGCGGCGTGAACGTACCCTCTACGCTGAATACGCCCTATGTGAACACTTTGCCTGCAAACCGGGAACCACCTTACCCCGGCAACCGGGATATCGAGCGAAGAATCAAGAGCATCATACGCTGGAACGCAATGGCCATGGTGGTAAGGGCTAACCGCGAATCCGCGGGCATCGGCGGGCATATTTCCACCTATGCATCGGCGGCCACCCTATACGAGGTGGGTTTTAACCACTTTTTCCGGGGCAAGGACAAAGGTACCGACGGCGATCAGGTCTTTTTTCAAGGCCATGCCACGCCGGGCGTTTACGCTCGGGCTTTTCTGGAGGGGCGACTCAGTGCAGAACAGCTCGGAAACTTCCGGCGCGAACTCAAGGATACAGGTGGGTTAAGCTCCTATCCCCACCCCTGGCTGATGCCTGATTTCTGGGAATTCCCCACCGTCTCGATGGGCCTCGGACCCATCATGGCCATCTATCAGGCCCGGTTTAATGAATACCTCCACCATCGCGGACTAAAAGATACGCGCGGATCGCACGTGTGGTGTTTTGTCGGCGACGGCGAGAGCGACGAGCCGGAGACACTGGGGGCCCTGACTCTCGCGGCCCGTGAGGAACTGGACAACCTGACTTTCGTGGTCAACTGCAACCTGCAACGGCTGGATGGGCCGGTGCGGGGCAACGGCAAGATCATTCAGGAACTGGAAGCGGCCTTTCGCGGGGCAGGATGGAACGTCATCAAGGTCATCTGGGGTTCGGATTGGGATCCCCTGTTGGCCCAGGACGAGGAAGGGCTTCTTGTCCAACGTATGGAAGAAGCGGTGGACGGTGATTATCAAAAATACATTGTCGAACCAGGCTCCTACACGCGGAAACACTTCTTCGGCAAATACCCGGCCCTGGCCAAAATGGCCGAGCAGCTTACGGACGAACAGATTCAGCGTATGAAGCGCGGCGGGCACGATCCGGTCAAGGTCTTTGCCGCGTACAAAGCCGCCCTGGAGCACAAGGGGAGGCCCACAGTCATTCTGGCCAAAACGATCAAGGGTTACGGCATGGGCGAGGCGGGTGAAGGGCGCAACATCACCCATCAGCAGAAGAAACTTAACGAAAAGGAACTGCGCGAATTCCGTTCGCGATTCGGGATACCGATTTCCGACGAAGACGTGGCGGCCGCGCCGTTCTACAGGCCACCCGATGACAGCGAAGAGATACAATACCTGCGCAAATGCCGTGAAAGGTTGGGAGGGTTCGTACCCCGACGAATCGTTCAGGCCGAACCGATCGAACCACCCGAGATCAGTCTGTTCGACGAATTCGACGAGGGTACGGGCGAGCGTGAGGCATCGACCATGATGGCCTTTGCGCGCCTATTGGCCAAGCTGCTCAAGGATCCACATATCGGCAAACTGATCGTGCCGATCATCCCGGACGAGGCCCGGACCTTCGGTCTTGAGCCTCTGTTCCGCCAGTGCGGGATTTACGCGCACAAGGGCCAGCTTTACGAGCCGGTGGATCGCGACACGCTGTTGTATTACCGCGAAGCCCAGGACGGCCAGATTCTCGAGGAGGGCATCACCGAGGCCGGCTCGATGTGTTCGTTCATCGCGGCGGGGACGGCCTACGCCACGCACGGGATCAACACGATTCCTTTCTTCATGTACTACTCGATGTTCGGTTTTCAGCGGATCGGCGATTTGGCCTGGGCGGCGGCGGAAATGCGAACGCGGGGTTTTCTCATGGGCGGCACCGCCGGACGCACCACGTTGGCGGGCGAGGGGCTTCAGCATCAGGACGGGCACAGTCACGTATTGGCCGGCACCGTTCCCTCGATCCATGCTTATGATCCTGCTTTTGCCTATGAAATGGCCACCATCGTCCGCGAAGGCATCCGCCAGATGTTCCGCGAGGATCAGGAAGGGTTCTATTACCTGACCATCTACAACGAGAATTATCCTCAGCCGCGACGGCCGGAGGCGGCCACCGATGTCGGCATTCTGAACGGGATGTACCGCTATCGCGAATCGGCGCTGGCCGAGGCAAGCGGACGCGTGCAGTTGTTGGGCAGCGGGCCGATCCTTCGCGAGGCCCTGCGGGCGGCGAGCATACTGGAGGATCATTATCGCATCGCGGCCGACGTATGGAGCGTGACCAGCTACCATCAGTTACGGCGAGAATGTCTGGAGGTGGAGCGGCAAAACCGGCTGCACCCCGAGGAGGAGCCGCAACGGGCCTATCTCCAGGAAGTGCTGGCCGACGTATCCGGCCCCTTCGTGGCGGCCACGGATTACATGAAGATGGTGCCAGACCAGGTTGCCCGATGGATTCCGGGCCGTTTCGTGGTCCTGGGGACGGACGGGTTCGGACGAAGTGAAGATCGGCCTTCGCTTCGCCGACATTTTGAAGTAGATGCCGAGCATATCGTGGTGGCGGCCGTTGACGCCCTGGTCCATGATGGTCGGGTGGAATCGGCGTTGCTCGGCAAGGTCATCAAGGAAATGCGGATCGATCCGGACGCACCGGAACCGATGTACGCGTGAGCAGGCATGAGTATTTTACCACGGAGACTCGGAGATAGCTGCAATAATGAATAATGTGAGAAGTGGTGCGCTAAATGATGCATACACTATAAAGCTCTTAGTAGCTCATTTTTCAACGAAGTAGATTTTCTCCGTGCCTCCGTGTCTCCGTGGTAAACAATGAGGATTTAACGTGGCTGAAGAACTGAAATTACCCGACATGGGCGAAGGTATCGAGTCCGGGGATGTGGTACAGGTTCACGTGCGCGCAGGCGACATGGTGGCCGTGGACCAGACCGTCGCCGAGGTGGAAACGGACAAGGCCGTCCTGGAGGTGCCCAGCACACTGAGCGGCAAGGTGCTCAAGGTGCATATCCAACAGGGCGACAAGGTTAAGGTCGGGGCAGTCTTGCTGACCGTCGAAACCGGCGCGGCAGGAGATACCGAGAAAGCCGAACCGGTAGCGGAGAAAGAAACACCCAAGCCAAAGGCGGAGGCAGTCAAGCCTGACCAGGCGGCGAAAAAAGCCGAACCCACCAAAGAGGAAGCCCACGCTAAACCGGCTGGGGAGAAGCCTCGGGAGCAGGAACAAAAGACTGAACCGCCGCCGGAGAAACCCGTTCGCAAACCGCCGGAGCCCGCGCGGTCAGAGAGCAAAGGCGCGGCGCCGCGCGCGGCCGAAGAACCGATTCCTGCCGGGCCGGCGGTGCGGCGCCTGGCTCGCGAATTAGGGATCGACCTGGCGGCGGTGGCCGGGGCCAATCCCGGCGTGCGTTTGACCGAGGAGCATCTGAAGGCCTACATTCGCGAGTTGCAGCGTCGTCCGGCCACGGTTGAGGCGGCGGTCGGCGGAGCGATGGAGCAGCCCCCCCTGCCGGATTTCGACAAATGGGGACCGGTCGAACGCGTACCCTTCACCAGCCTGCAGCGTAAGACGGCTGAGCATCTCAGTATCGGCTGGTCGCTCGCCCCGCACGTCACCCAGATCGACGAGGCCGACATCACCGAGCTGGAAAACATGCGGCTTCGGTTCCGCGAGACCGAGCGTGGCAAGCAGACCCGGCTGACCGTCACCGCCTTCGTGCTCAAGGCGGCGGCCATCACTTTGAAGGAATATCCGCAGTTCAATGCCTCGCTGGATACGGGGGCGAATCAACTGGTCTTGAAGAAGTATTACCATATCGGGGTGGCCGTCAATACGCCGGACGGACTGATCGTACCGGTGCTGCGCGACGTGGACCAAAAGAGCGTGCTGCAAATCGCGACGGAGATGAACGAGTTGGCCGAGCGCACCCGCCAGCGCAAGATCGGGCTGGAGGATCTGCGTGGGGGAACCCTGACCGTGACCAACCTGGGAGGCATAGGAGGCACGGCCTTCACCCCGGTAATCAATTACCCGGAGGTGGCGATTCTCGGCCTGGCCCGCGGGCGAACCGTGCCGGTTTTGCGCGACGGGCAGTGGATCGGTCGGCTCATGCTGCCGCTGTGCCTGTCCTACGATCATCGGGTAATCAACGGAGCGGACGGGGCTCGCTTCGTCCGCCGACTGGCCAGCCTGCTTGAAGCTCCCGAACAACTCCTTTTAGAGGGATAACATGAACGCGGAAAACAGCCCAAAGCGGACGGACGTGGCGGTCATCGGGGCGGGTCCGGGCGGTTATGTCGCGGCCTTCGCCGCCGCCGATAAAGGGCTCAAGGTCGCCTTGATCGACGCCGACCCCCAGCCGGGCGGCGTATGCCTGAACCGCGGCTGTATCCCTTCCAAGGCCCTGTTGCATGTGGCCCGGCTGATCACGGAAAGTCGCGAGGCGGAACATTGGGGGATCCATTTTTCGCCGCCGAAAATTGAGATCGACGCCTTGCGGGGGTGGAAAAATGAGGTGGTGGGTAAGAACGCCGGCGGCATCCGGCAATTGGCCAAGGCTCGCGGCGTGGAGCTGATCCAGGCTTGGGCTCGGTTTGAAAATTCACAGACCCTTTTGCTCAGCAGTGAACGCGTCGGTGAGGCGGACCGGGGACGGCTTGAATTTCAGGATGCGATCATCGCGGTCGGATCGCGGCCGACGGTTATTCCCGCATTGAACATCGACAGCCCGCGGGTGATGAACTCAACCGGCGCATTGGAGCTGGCGGACATGCCGGAATCGCTGCTGATCATCGGCGGCGGGTATATCGGCCTGGAGATGGGCACCGTCTACGCGGCGCTGGGCAGTGCGGTCAGCGTGGTGGAAATGACCGACGGCCTATTGCCGGGCGCCGACCGCGATCTGGTCCGCATCCTCCACAATCGGCTGAAGAATACTTTCAAGGCCATCCACCTGAATACCAAGGTAGTCAGCCTGGAAGACGCGGGCGAAGCGGTTAAGGTGGTCCTCCGCGACAGCGCCGGTCAGGAAAGTACGCAGAGCTTCGCGCGGGTGCTGGTTTCGGTCGGGCGCACGCCCAACAGCGACGCGGTCGGCCTGGAAAACACGCGGGTGCGAATCATCGAGCGAGGTTTTGTGGCCGTCAATCCGCAGCGGCGGACCGACGATCCGCACATCTACGCCATCGGGGATATCGCCGGTGAACCGATGCTCGCCCACAAGGCCTCGTACGAAGGCAAAATCGCGGTCGAGGCCATTGCCGGCGAACCGGCCGCTTTCGACGCCCGAGCGATTCCGGCCGTGGTCTTCACCGATCCGGAAATCGCCTGGGCCGGTTTGACGGAAACACAAGCGGCGGCAACCGGTATCCCCTTCGAGGTGGCCAAATTCCCGTGGGGTGCCTCCGGACGGGCGACGGCCATGGGGCGTAACGACGGACTGACCAAGATGATCGTCTCGCCGGAAAACAAGGCGGTTTTGGGTGTGGGCATCGTCGGCATCGGGGCCGGTGAGCTGATTGCCGAGGCGGTGCTGGCGATTGAAATGGGGGCGATCGCCCAGGACGTGGCCATGTGTATCCACGCCCATCCGACTCTTTCGGAAACCGTGGGCGAATGCGCTGAACAGGCTTTCGGTACCAGCCCGCACATTTATCGCCCGCGCCGGTGAGCGGCCCCCACCAGCCCGCAGCGCGAGCAAGGCGCCAGCCCGAAGCAGTTTAACTCGCCGTGGCGGGCGAGTGAGGGAAGAAGTAGACAGGAGTCAGAAGTCAGGAGAATGAAGAAGGGATAAGCCCTCCTTCGCTCCGGCTCTCTTTCACTCCGTCGCTCTTTCTCTCCGTCGTCCCTTGCTGGCGCTGCGGGCTGGTAGGCGTTTTTCCCTTGCTGGCGCTTCGGGCTGGTATGGGATATTTTTACACGAGGCACGAGGGTTGGCTCGAACATGATTATCACGATTGACGGACCGGCGGGGTCGGGGAAATCGACGGCGGCGCGCAAGCTGGCGGCAGCGCTGGGGATTCCCTACCTTGACACCGGGGCGATGTACCGGGCGATCACGCTGAAGGCCCTGGAAACCGGCACTCCGATCGACGACACCGAGGCCTTGGCCGCCCTGGCTCGCCAAGCCGACTTGCGCCTCGACTGCGGGCCTACCCACGTGCGGGTCATCATGGACGGACGCGACGTGAGCGAGGCCATCCGCTCCATGCGGGTCAACGAGCACACCAGCACCGTCGCCCAGAACCCCGGCGTCCGGGCCGCGCTCATTGAAAAGCAGCGCGAAATCGGCAAACAGCTCGGCGCACTTGTGGCCGAGGGCCGCGACCAGGGCAGCGTCGTCTTCCCCGACGCGGACGTTAAGTTTCTGTTGACCGCGTCAGATGTGAAACGGGCCGAACGCCGTTACCATGAAATGCAGGCCGACGGCGAGGATGTCCCCTTCGAGGAGGTGCTCGACAATATCCGCCGTCGCGATCATAACGACCAGAAACAATGGGCCCCCCTGCTCGAATCCGGCCGGGCCATCCAGATCGACACCACGAATATGAACATAGGCCAGGTAATCGAGCAGTTACGGAGGGAAATTGACCGATGCCCTCGGAAATAGAGTCTCCAACTCTTTTTTACCGGTTTTGCCGACAACTGTGCATCTGGTTCAGCATACTGGTGTTCAGGATACGGACTTTCGGCCGCCACCATGTGCCCCCCGCCGGTGGCGTATTGATCCTCAGTAATCACCAGAGTTATGTTGACCCCCCGCTGGTCGGCTGCGGGCTGGCCCGCGTGTGCCATTTCATGGCCCGGGACAGTCTGTTCCGCAATCCCTTGTTCAGTCGCATTATCAGCGCGGTTAATGCCTTTCCCGTCCAGCGCGGCTCCGCCGACCTCGGGGCCATCAAGGAAGCACTCCGTCGTCTTAAGCAGGGAAAGATTTTGGTTATGTTCCCCGAGGGGACGCGTACACCTGATGGGCATATCGGCCCCCTGTTGCCCGGGTTGGCGGCCATCGCTCAGAAAGCCCGGGTACCCATCGTGCCTGCCCTCGTCGACGGCGTCTATCAGGCCTGGCCGAGGCACCAGCTATTCCCCTCGATCGGTAATGTCGTGGTTCTCTACGATCGCCCTATCGACCCGGCTGAATACAAAAACCTGTCCGCCGAGGAGCTTACCACTTTGATTCGTCAGCGCATGGTGGCCATGCAGGAACGCCTCTACGCACGGCAACCCGAGCGCAAACCGCCCTGGTATAAGGGAATGTGATTAATCATTCACCTCACGGCGCGACGGCAACGATAAGGGGCGATGGCGAGATGGCGAGACGGAGAGACTGAGCGAAGGAGCGAAGTATACTTTACCTACTCCTTGCTCCCGTCTCCTGACTGCTGACCACTGTCTCCTGTCTCCCGTCTTCTTACCCCTCCCTCGTGTACCTCGATACATCCACGACATACATCTGACGGCCGTTCTCGTGGGTTGAGTCGATGCAGACTTGCGAGCCGTCGCGGTTCCAGCGCGGGTGCAGGTCGCAGCGATAGGGTTGGTGGTGCAGCTCCGGCGGTTGATAAAATTGTCCGATCTCGATCCGGCGGTTGTCCGCCGGGCGGAAGAGGATCAGCCGCTGTTTGTGCTCCTTGTTCGGATAGCTGTCGGTGAGGATCCATTTGCGGTCCGGCGAATACGAACAATGCCCGTCGTGGGTCAACACCCCGTCACCGACCACGGTATAGCCGCCGGTCGCGTCATCGATCAGGTAAAAATGTCGCCCTTGATCCTTCTTGTCCGCCCAGGCCAGGATGGTTCCGTCGTCGCGCCAGTCGAAATGCGAAAGCATCCCCTCGTCGTAAAGCAGCTTGACATCACTGCCGTCCGGCTTGGCCGTGTACAGCCGCGTCCACCACGATGTATACGGAATCGGCGCTGATGGATCGCGCGGCTGTCGTTCGATACCCCAGCGATGGAGAAACAGGAACCGCGTGCCCGAGGGATTGAACTGCATGTGGTTAAACCAATGGATCGCCGCTTTGAACCGTTCGTCCGGCCGGTTCCCCGCCGCCCAGGCCAGATCGATAATCCGCTTATTCTCGCCCGTTTGCATGTCCATCCAATAAAGGCCGGCATCGGCGGGCGCAGCCTTTCCCTCGGTCGCATCGGGCGCATTGATATACCCGTAACCGGGCCGTCTTTTCTCGACCCGGGCGAAATCCAACGTCACCGCCTGCCGGCCGTCGTTGCTCACCGCATAGACCGGCCGTGGCAACCGCTGGGTTTTGCCCCCATGCACGTCCCGCACAATCGCGATAAACCGACCATCCTCCACGCCGTTGTAAACGATCTCCCGATCCGTTTTCTTGCCCAGCCATTGGAGCATCGTCCCCTGCTGCCAGTTCCAAGCGAGGGTCGTATCCAATGGGATGTACTTGTTCCCCTCGGCCAGATCGATCATGCCCACCGTCAGGGCCTCGCCCGGTCGCGGCTGGCGGCCATGAAAATCGATCTCCATGGCCAGCATGTACCGCCCCGTCGTATCCCAGGGGCACTTATCGTAGTAAGCAAAGAAATGATGCTTCGGCCCGCGGGTCACCGCCCGCACGGGTGGATAGTCCGGTTGCTCGGTTTTTTCCTCGGCCCCGACGGACGGAACCAGCGCACTCAAGGCCAACCCGGCCGCACCCCGTAGGAACGCTCGCCGTCCGGTCAGATCACTCTTGCGCTCCCACTGTTTCATCATTTTTTCCATACCGGCACGCTCTCTTTCAATTTCGCCTTCGTCGGAACGTAGAATCAAATTTCACCGCACAAGGAACCATTGTAGCGCAAACTCGCCACGGCGTAAAAACATCTTCATCCGGTTGCAGCATGGGTGCATCCGAAAACGATGGCACATTCCAACTTGCGTGGCAAAATCAGCACGTCATTGCGCTACCGTCGAAGTACGGGCAAACCCTTGTCCCGCTAAGGGGTGACCAGGGCCTGCCCATGCCACCCAACGCGACGGCATACAAACATCCATTCATCACCCGGCTATAGGCTCACCACTGAATCCATCGTATGATAGTCCGCCGTTATGAATGCGATTATTATCAGTGTCGGGACCGAACTGACCTCCGGGCAGACCGTGGACACCAACTCCGCCTGGCTTTCCCGCAAACTCGCGGAAATCGGTATCCCCGTTCTCCTGCATATCACCGCCCCGGACGACGTGGAGCCGCTCGCCCGTCAAATCGAGGCGGCTTGTACCCGAGCCGAGCTGGTCCTGATCACCGGCGGGCTTGGCCCGACGGCCGACGATCTCACTCGCGAGGCTCTAGCCCGCGCAATGGGTGTCGAGCTTCAGGCTGACCCGGCCCTGGCCGAACGAATCCGTAAATTCTTCGACCGTCTGTGCCGTCCGATGCCGGAGGCCAACCTCGTCCAGGCCATGCTCCCGCTCGGCAGCCGACCGCTTGAAAACACCTGCGGAACCGCGCCCGGTATTCACGCACAGGTCGGCCGTACCTCGGTCTTTGTCATGCCGGGCGTGCCCCGCGAAATGCAAGTCATGTACGAGCAGTGCGTTCTACCGTTGTTGCCCCGACAGGGAACCGGGGCGGTCATCCTCCACGCCGTCCTTCATTGCTTCGGTGCCGGCGAATCCGACATCGGCCAAAGGATTCAGGATCTGATGCGGCGTGGCCGTAACCCTCTCGTCGGGACTACCGCCAAGCAGGGGATCATCGGCATCCGTGTGCAAGCCCGTGCCTCGACCGCCGAGCAAGCCCGAACCCTGTTAGAAAACGAACTTGATGAAATCCGCCGTCGGCTCGGGCGGCTGGTTTTCGGCCGTGACGATGAGACCCTCGCCCTTGCCGTGGCCCGCCTGTTGAGCGAGAAAAACAAGACTCTGGCCACGGCCGAATCCTGTACCGGTGGGCTGATCGCCAAGACCCTCACCGATATCCCCGGTAGCAGCGCTTTTTACTTACAGGGTTGGATCGCCTATGCCAACGAGGCTAAAACCCGTCTGCTCAACGTGCCCTCCGAACTGATTAAAACCTACGGCGCGGTCAGCCGCCCCGTCGCCGAGGCGATGGCCACCAACGCCCGCCAACTGGCCGAAACAGATTATGCGATCAGCGTTACCGGTATCGCCGGCCCTACGGGCGGGACTGCTGAAAAACCCGTCGGCCTTGTTTTTGTCGGCCTAGCTGAGCCGAACCATTGCGAAGTTAGCGAATTGCGGCTTGGCAGCCATCTGAACCGCGAGGAAATCCGTTGGCGAACCACCTGTTATGCCCTGAATCTCCTGCGTCTGCGGCTGATGGCTTGACCCAGGCACCTGCTGATCCGTTCGGTGTTCCCAGCATGGGCTCGCCGGACGGGGCCTGTTCGCCGAAAATCCCTAGCCGCAAGTTTTATCACCCCGCCCGCTATTTTTTCCTGTTTTCGGAGCATTTACCCCTTGGCAAGAGGGGCGGTTCTGGATAAATTATGTGCTCAAAGAGGAAGGGAAAAGTCCCCCGCCTGAGCTGGGCAAAGGAAGGCCCTGGGAGCCTGATCGCACGGAGGTTGCGCTTAACCATGTATCTTAAACGACTCACCTGCCAAGGGTTCAAGAGTTTCGCGGACAAGACCGATTTCGATTTCGGTCCTGGGGTTACCGCGATTGTGGGTCCCAACGGCTGCGGCAAAAGCAATATCGTGGACTCCATCAAATGGGTCCTCGGCGATCAGAGTCCGCGCAGCCTCCGCGGCAAGCAGATGCTCGACGTCATTTTCAACGGATCGGGCACCCGGAAAAGTTCCGGCATGGCCCAGGTGGATCTGCTTTTCGACAACACCGACCGCAAACTGCCCTGCGACACCGACGAGGTACTTATCACCCGCCGCCTCTACCGCAGCGGCGAAAGTGAATACCTGCTTAATAATGACGCCGTTCGCCTGAAGGATATCCGCGAGCTGTTCATGGACACGGGCATCGGCATCGGGGCCTATTCCATCATCGAGCAGGGCAAGGTCGATCTGCTTCTGCAGGCCAACCCGCAGGAGCGAAGGGTCATCTTCGAGGAAGCCGCCGGCATCAGCCGCTACAAGGCCCGCAAACGCGAGGCCCAGCGCAAGCTGGAGCGCGCCGAGCAGAACCTTCTCCGCCTGGAAGACATCATCGAGGAGGTCGAAAAGCGTCTGCGCAGCATCAAATACCAGGCCGGCAAGGCCCGCAATTTCCAGCAATACGACCAGCAACTTCGCGAAAAACGAGCCACCTACTCCCTGGCGGAATATCATCGTCTCCGCGAGCGACAAAATGAGCTGACCGGCGAAACCGCCGTCCTCGGCGACCGGGCTACCGGCTTACGAACCGACATCAGTGCCGCCGAAGCTCAAAGCTCCACTCTCGACGGCGAACTGCTCAAGCTGGAAGCTGAAATCAGCCAGATCGAGCAGCAGATTCTCACCAATGCCAGTGCCATCACCGCCAACCGCGAGCGGATCGAGCAATCCCGTACGCGCATGGCGGAGTTGGCCAATACCCGAGCCCGCGCTCAACAGCGCTTGGCCGTCGAACGTCAGCGGGCTACCCAGATTCTCCGCCAGATCGAAACCGAGGAAGCCGCCAACCGGTCCATCGAGGCCGATATCCAGAGCGCCGGCGAAATGGTCAAGCAACTTACCGAACAGGATCGGGACATCGCCCGTGAACTCGCGAGGCTCCAGGCCCAAAGCGAGGAAGCCAAAGCCAACATCATCGAGTTGCTTCGCCGCACCGCGCAGTTGCATAACGAAATCCAATCCTATCGGCAGCGCGAGGAGCAATTGGAAACGGATAAGCACCGTCTCCACCAGCGTCACCAGCAGATCGAAGCCGACCTGGCCGCCCTGCTCGCAGAGCGTGAGCGGGTCGAATCGCGCGGCCGCGAATTGGCCGACCTGCTCCAGAACCAGAGCCGCATCATTGAGGACAAACATCGCCAGGCCGAGGAACTCGACGCCAGTCGGGCCGCGATCAATCGACAACTGGCCGCCGCCAAGGAATACCGCAGCGGCCTGCTCAGCCGCCGACAATTGCTGCTGGACCTGGATCGGCAGATGGAGGGGGTCGACGCCGGCGTGCGCGAGGTGCTTCATCTGCGTGAGCAGGACGGTACCGGCCAGACCTTCGGCTACATCGTCGGCATGGTCGCGGACCTGATCGCCGTCGACGTGGCCAATGCCCGGCTCATCGAAACCGCCCTCGGCGAATTCGACCAATACCTGGTCGTCGAGGACAGCGCCCGCTTCTTCGCCGATGCCGAGCGGATCGCCGATTTGCCCGGGCGCGTGCGGGCCCTCTGTCTTGATCGTCTGCCGCCCTTTATCGACGGGCGCGATTTCAGCCAGCAGGAAGGCTTCGTTGCCTACGCCATGGACCTGGTACGCTTCGAGCCGGACATGGAGCGTTTCGTGCGTCAACTGCTCGGCAAGACGATCATCGTCCGGACCTTGGCCGACGCCCTGCGCATGGCTGAACAAAATCCACCAAGCTACCGCTACGTCACCCAGAGCGGCGAACTGCTCGACCCGGACGGCTATTGCCAACTCGGCCCGGCCGGCGCGGGTGCCGGCCTGATCTCCCGCAAGAGCGAGCTGCGCGAGATCGACCAGCAGATCGCGGAGGTCGATGAGCGGATCGCCGAAACGACCGACCAGCTTGAACGCACCACCGCCGATATCGAGGGCCTCGAGCGCGAACAGCACGAATTGCGGGCGGCCATCTATGACACCCGCGCCGCCCAGGCCGAAAATACCGCCGCCTATAACAATCTCGAAACCGGCATCCAACGTCTGCGGCATGAGCAGCCTCTGCTTGCCGGCGAAACCGAGAGTCTTCAGATGCAGATCGACGAGGCCCGTAACCGCGCCGCGCAAAGCCGCGAATCGCTTTCCCGCCTCGAAGAGGACAGCAGCGCCCAAGAGCGGCACGCCCGTCAGCTCGATGAACAAATCGGAGCTTTGGCGGACCGTCGGCGGGAACTCACCGAACGGATCACCGAGGCCCGGGTGGCCGTCGGCCAGTTGATTCAGAAACGCACGATGCTGGCCGATGCTCTGCGCGGTTTGCGGGCCTCGCGACAGGCCAGTGACGAGGCGGTTCAGGCCTCGGCCCGGGAAGCCGATGAGGCCCGAGAGCGCATCACGCAGGCCGAACGGGCTATCCTGGCCGCTGATAGCCGATTGGCCGAGTTGTTCCTGGAAAAGGAAGGTCTCAGCCGCAACGTCCTTGCCCGCCAGCATCGTCGCGAGCAGATTCGCTACGAACATGAACAACTTGCCGGCCGAATCAAAAGCCAGCGCGGCCAACTAACCGAGGTCGAGGAAAAGCTGCACGAGCTCCAGATGGAATTGCAGGAGGCCCGCATCCGTACCGAAGACCTGCTGGGGCGGGTGCGCGACGAATTGAATATCGACCTGGCCGAGGTCTATTTGAACTATCAGCATGAAGATCAGGACTGGGCGGCCCTGGAGGCCGAGATCGAGGAACTCAAGGAAAAAATCCGCCGGCTCGGCAATGTCAACCTCGACGCCATCGCCGAGCAGGAAGAGCTCGAAAAACGGGCGGAGTTCCTCGTTACCCAGCGCGACGATCTGCGCCATTCGCGCCGGCAGCTCGAGGAATTGATCGACGATTTGAACAAGGAATGCCGCGAACGTTTCACCACCACCTTCGAGGCCGTCCGCAAGCATTTCCAGGACATGTTCCGCAAGCTGTTTGGCGGCGGCAAGGGTGACATCATGCTCGAACAGCCCCCCGACGGTCAGCCCTTCGATGTGCTGGAGGCCGGTATCGAAATCCAGGCACGCCCGCCGGGAAAAGAGCTGCAAAGCATCTCCCTGATGTCCGGCGGCGAGAAAACCATGACCGCCATTGCCCTGGTCCTGGCCATTTTTCAATCGCGTCCGTCTCCCTTCGCCGTGCTGGACGAGGTCGACGCCGCTCTCGATGAGGCCAATAACGAGCGATTCAATCGCATTGTCCGCGATTTTCTCGAACATTCGCAGTTCCTCGTCATCACTCACTCCAAGCGGACCATGACCATCGCCGACGTCATGTATGGCGTGACCATGCAGGAGGCGGGCGTGAGCAAGCGGGTCAGCGTCCGCTTCGACAGCACCGAGGAACACACCGCCGCCGCGTAAAGAGCCGAATCCCGACCTGTCCGGTGACCATAAAACAGAGCTTCTGAAATCCCCCGAAAGCCGCTATAATCCAATACCCATGGGGGCGGGGCGTATGTGTTCGTCAGTCACGTGCCCCTCACTCGTGTGGTCTTGGTTTGATCCCGGCCCTCCGGGCAAACACGGAATGGCTTGAAAAGAATGAATAGGCATCGCTTGATAACAATTTGGGGCCCTCAACATTTTGTTGAATCCCCTAGACCTATTTCACTCTCGATTTTCTCCGTACCTCCGAGCCTCGCTCCGTCGCCATAGCTATGGAGTGTCGGCGAGCATGGTAAAATCCGGAACTGTTGGAGTAGCTTATGCCGGCTAAATTGCGGTTTCACGGGGCGGCCCGGGAAGTAACCGGTTCCATGCATCTGCTTGAGTTCGACGGGCACGCCGTGGCCCTCGATTGCGGCCTGAACCAAGGGCATCGGGCCGAGGCCAACATGAAAAACAAGAGTTTCCCGCGCGACCCTTCAAAGATCGACTCGGTTATCCTTTCCCACGCCCATATCGATCATTGCGGCAAGCTGCCCCGGCTGGTCAAGGAAGGGTTTTCCGGGCCCATCTACGCCACTCCCGCCACCTGCGATCTGGCGGCCGTCCTGCTGGCCGACAGTGCCCATATTCAAGAGGAAGACGCCGAGTACTGGAACAAGAAAAGGGTCAAGCGCGGCGACGCCCCTATTGAGCCGCTGTACACCCGTGAGGACGTGGACGCGACCGTCCGGCTCCTGCAAAAACGCAATCTTAATGTCGAATTCGAGGCGATCCCGGGCCTGCACGCTTCGCTGCACGAGGCCGGCCACATGCTCGGCTCCTCCATCGTCAGTGTCACCATCGACAACGGGACGGCCGCACCCACGCGTATCGTCTATACCGGCGATCTCGGCCGCCGTGGTCTCGACATCCTCCGCGATCCGGCCCCCCTGCCGCTCTGCGACTACCTCATCTGCGAAAGCACCTACGGCGGTCGGGATACCTCGCCCCCCGAGGACATGACCGACGAATTCGCCGAAATCATCAATGACACCATGCAGCGCGGCGGCAAGCTGATCATCCCCGCTTTCGCCGTCGGCCGCACACAGGTTCTCGTTTACAAGTACCACGTGATGCTGCTGGAAGGGAAAATCCCCCGCCATTACCCGCTCATCGTGGACAGCCCGCTGGCCCTGCGGGCCACCGAGGTATTCAAAAACCATCCCGAAGTCTTCGATCGCGAGGCCTCCGCTTTTAACAACCTCACCGGCGACATGCTTCGCTGCAAGTTCGACGAATATATTGAGGATGTCGAGGATTCCAAGGCCCTCCACGAACGCGATGAGCCGATGGTTATCCTCTCCACCAGCGGAATGTGCGAAGTCGGACGCATCCTCCACCATCTGAAAAACAACGTGGAGAACCATAAAAACACCGTCCTCATCGTCGGTTACCAAGCCGCCCATACCCTTGGCCGCCGGATCATGGAAAAACAGAAGCAGATCAAGATTTTCGGCGAAATGTACAACCTGAAGGCCCGGGTCAAGGTGCTCACCGGCTTCAGTGCCCACGCCAACGCCGCCGAACTAGTCGAGGCCACCCAACCGCTTGTCGGCCATGTGAAAAAGGTCTTTCTCGTCCACGGCGAAGAGGATCAGCAGGATGCCCTGGCCGCCCGCATGCGCGAGGCCGGATTTAACAACGTGGTTATCCCCGAAGCGAACCAGAGTTTCGATCTGAATGGAGCAACACCATGATTCCCATATACATGGATTCCCATAAACATGCTTCGCGTGCATCCTACAACTGGTGTGGCACCGGCATCTTGCCGGTGCTCGTCGGCCCGGCCTGGCCGTCGCCAAGGGCAATCCCAAGGGGTGAAATTATCCAAGATCTGACCATGGAAGCGTCAGCAAAGGACGACGCAGCGACGGCGTGATGGAAACGACGAAGTACATGATTATCTGCGTACTTACTATTTTCTGCATTCTGTCACCATGCTCCTCTCTTCTCATCCCCGCCCCCCGTCTTTATAATCACACCCATCAACAATAACGGAGTCATTACCATGCCTTCTACCCGCAAGCTCACCATCGTTTTATGCTTCGCCATGTTTGTCCCCTGCTGTACCGCGCAGCAAACCGCTCCGGCCGTCACCAACCGACAAAAAGAGCAATTTTTCAAACAGTTCGATCACGACGGCGACGGGCAACTCAGCCAGCAGGAACGCAAGGAAGCTCAACGCCGCTGGCGACAACTTCGGGAAGATAGAAACCAAATGGCTCTGCCCAAAGGTGTGGAGGCTATCCGGGACATCGAGTACGCCAAGGTAGACGATCATTCCCTGCTTTTGGATATTTATCGACCGGAAAAGGCCGAGCATCCCCTGCCCGTGATCGTATGGATCCACGGCGGCGGCTGGCGCGGCGGCAGCCGGACCATTTGCCGGGCCCTGCCAATGTCCGGTCAGGGCTACGCCGTGGTCAGCATCGACTATCGACTAAGCGGGCAGGCCTCCTTCCCCGCACAGCTCCACGACTGCAAGGCGGCCGTCCGTTGGATCCGCGCTCACGCTCGCCAATATGGATTCGACCCCAACCGCATCGGCGTCTGGGGCTCCTCCGCTGGCGGACATCTTGCGGCCTTGCTGGGCACGACCGTCGAGGTGAAAGAGCTGGAAGGAACGGTGGGCGACAATCTGGAATATTCCAGCCGGGTGCAGGCCGTTTGCGATTTCTTCGGCCCAACCAACCTGACCCGCATGAGGGAAATCATCGTCAACCCGGAACGAGCCGAGCACGCTACTAACGTCGTCGAACAGTTACTTGGCGGCCCTTTGCGTGAAAATATGGACAAAGCCAAGGCCGCCAGCCCCGCTCTGCATGTAACAAAAAACGCATCACCGTTTCTCATCGTTCACGGCGATAAGGACGCGACCGTCCCTCTCCGTCAAAGCGAGCTATTGACCGACGCCCTGCGTCAAGCCGGCGTGGAAGTGACCTTGCACGTGGTCAAAGGCGGCGGCCACGGCTTCGGCGGCGAGTTCGGCCACCCCGCCATCGAAACTATGGTCACCGCTTTCTTCGATAAACATCTGAAAAATAACACCCGACCAACCACACAATCAAATTAACACATAAGGGAATTATCATCCGCTGTCGCTCCTTAATCGAGATAAGACATATATTTAAGCCGCTTTTGCTCGATTCGTTTCGTGGCAAAAATTACAGCATTGACTCCTGATGAAAATGCTGCTGCGACACTCTAGTATATCCTTCATCACTCTTGGCCCGAGAAAACCGCAAAAAAAACGATCAAGGGGATTGGCGCAAGGGGTATAGCGCTGTATCATATATGATACAAATCGACAGAGGAGGTCGGAAAGAGGTTCTCCCTGTCTTAGTATGGGCCTTATATGTACAGCCAATCGGAGGTGTGAGATGCGCAGGAATGAAACCCTGTTCATTCTTATGATTCCGACATCAGGCGCATCATTCGCCATCCCTATCCAGGCTGAAACAGGAACTGATTTGAAAATCATGTACGCACAAGGAGTCAGCCATGCATACAAGTTTTTTGACGAAGTGTAAGGCACGGGGTCGGGTTGCGGCCTTGGCCGCCTTGGCGATCTTTTCGGTTATCGCGGTCCCCAGGGCCTTGGCCGCGGACCGTTACTGGAACACCTCCAGCGGCAACTGGTCCGTATCCAGCAATTGGAACCCTCAGCAGGTACCGACGGCCTCGGACAACGTCTATATCCAGAATACCGGGACAGCTCAGATTACGAGCGGCACCAGTTACGCCGACGACTTGTATATCCGATCGAACAGCCGGCTGGAACTCCAAGGTGGTACCCTCGACATGGCGACCGGCGGTTCGCGGCAGTTTATCGGTCATAACGGTTCAGTCGGAACCTTCGTCCAATCCGGCGGCAACAACTATGTCGGCTACCACATGTATCTCGGTCATGACTCGGGATCGTCGGGATACTACAACATGTCCAACGGCTACCTGTATGTCGATAATACCCTCTACGCCGGCTATGACGCGTTGGGCGTCTTTCAGCAGAGTGGTGGGTCGGTCTCCGTCAATCAGCTTATCCTCGGCAACAACGCCTATTCCAGCGGTACCTATCAAATCAGCGGGAGTGGAACCCTGAATGTCAGGAGCACTTACGGTATCGATGTGGGCACCGGTGACGGCTACGGGCGGCTGGAATGGTTCAAAGAAGGCGGCATCACCACGAACAAGATCGATATGGGCTCCAACGGCACCTTGGCCATGGGCTACGATTTCAGTTCCATACCGTCGGTAGTCAACAATCTTCAGAATGCCACCCTGGAAGTGACTAACAACGCCACGGTCACCAAGACGAACGACGGCATCACCTCCTCGGTGAAATATCTGCGTATCGGCTCAAGCAGCGGCGCCGGAATCGGCAATCAGACCGGTGGGACCGTCCAGATCGGTCAGGCCGCCTACATTGGCGATGGCGGTACCGGTGTCGCCACTCAAACCGGTGGGAATTTTAATGTCACAACGCACCTCTACCTCGGCACCAACGGCGGTGACGGAACCTATCGACTCAAAGGCGGTACGCTCAGCGTCAGTTCCAATATTTTCGGGGGTAACGGCACGAGCACACTCGTCCTTGACGGTGGGATCCTCAGTCTTGGCGGAACCTACCTCGGCTACAAGTCCGGATCAGACGACTGGAGAATCGCCAATCTCAAACTCGGTGACGAGTCCGGCCGCACCGGCTCATACACGCTCGTTACCGGTAAACAGATGAACGTCATCGATCAGTATCTGGGCGTCAACGGTACGGGTAACTTCACGCAGTCCGGGGGCACGGCCAACGTAACCAACCTGCGATTCGGCACGCAGGCCACCGGAACAGGCAGCTACTTGCTGACTGGCGGAACACTCAACGTCAGCGGACAGGTCTACGACGGTGCCGGTGCCGGCACGCTCCAGATCGACGGTGGGACATTCAACCCATCGGGCAACGTCGCGGTGGACAACCTCAAGGTGGGCATCACCGGTGCGGGAAGCCATACCCAGACCGCCAATACTTTCACCGTCGGTGCACTCACCCTGGGCAACGCAACCTATCATCTACGAGGTGGATCGTTGAACACCGGCGGCGTAGCGAATACAACCGGCACGGGCACACTGAACCTTGATGGGGGACTGTTCAGCCCCTCCGGCAGCGTGGACGTGGATAACCTTGGCGTGGGTATCGCCGCCGCGGGCTCGCACACCCAAACGGGTCAGACCTACAGCGTCGGAACTCTGTCTCTGGGGCAGGGGACTTATACACTTTCGGGGGGAACACTGGCGACCGGTAGCGTGGCCAATACAACCGGTACCGGAACGCTGGCCCTTAACGGAGGCACATTCAACCCGTCCGGTAACGTCAACGTAGACAACCTGCACATCGGCGTAAATGCCACCGCCGATCACACGCTTTCAAGCGGTATCTGGCAGGCCGGAGCACTCGCCTTCGGCGTCACCAGCGGTGGCAACGGCGCTTTAACTCTGGCCGGCGGTACTCTGGATGTCACCGGTGACATCTCGACCGGCAGCGGCAGCGGAACGCTGATACTCAACGGCGGCTCCTTGAGCCTGGGCGGCGGTTTGGCGGTCACCGATCTGAAAGTCGGTGTAAATGCCACCGCCTCACATACCCAGTCGAGCAAGACCTACGACATCACTGACAACCTGGTGGTTGGATCCGGCAGCGGTAACGGTACCTATCGACTGCAACAGACAGGCCAGCTTCAGGTCGGAAACAAGGTGCAAATCGGGCAGAGCGGCGGCACCGGCCGCTTCGAGTGGTACCGCTCCGGCGGCTTAACCACCTCCGGTATCGAACTGGGGGCATCGGGTACGCTGGCGATGGGACACGACTTCGACGCCGACGCTCTGATCGGCGCGGGCGGATTGGTCAGCGGCCTCGATAATGCCACGCTCGAAATTACACGGAGTGCCAGGGCCACGCAGGATGCCGGCACGGTGACGGTGAAGACGCTCCGCCTGGGCGGTGCCGATGGCAGCGGGACCTATCGCCTCGAAAATAACGGCGAGTTGGATATTTCAAGTGGCGGACAACTGGTAATCGGCTCTGCTTCCGGTAGCGGGCGGTTTGAGTGGTATCGTGAGGGGGGGCTGACCACCCCCGCTCTCCGCCTGGGTTCAACGGGTACCTTGGCGATGGGGTTTGACTTCAATACCGCACACCTGCTTGACGGTTCGCTCTTCGGCGGCGGAACGCTCATGGGCATCGAAGGCGCCACCTTGGAGATTACTCAGGGGGCCACGGCCACCCAGATGGATGGGTCCGTCAAAATTGGCACGCTGACGCTCGGATCAAGCGGTCAGCCCGGTACTTATGAGGCACTGGGCGGCACTCTGAGAGCCACCACCCTGAATGTGGGCATGGGTGGCAAGGGGCAACTGGACCTTAATACTACCGCCAAGGTGTCCGTTTCCGGCTCTTTGACATTCGGCCCGCAAGCAGGGTTGACGGCCTCCGCGGCCAGCCGTATTACGCTGGACGGGGCGGACGTGTGGAACTATAGCAGGAACGCCGAGGGCTTGGCCGACATGGTCAACCTGACCCTGGCGTTCCAGCCATCTTTTATCGCACCACCGATGAACCGGATGGAACTAGCCGGCGAGGATCTCGGCGCAACCATGGATGGATTTCTGAGCAACTTCGCTCTGGACACGCTAATCATCGGCAATCCCGGAGGCGGTTCGGGGGCTTATCTGCAATTAGTAGACTGGTTCCCCAATCAGGATCCTGGACCTTTCTCCGATGCCCTGTATGTCCACAATATTCTTGTCTACAACGACAGCACGTTGGATATGAACTTTCTGAACATCTACTACGACGGCCTGCTCGTGGTGGAAGGGACGGGGCAGATCATTAACGGAGTGCCACAATACATTCCCGAACCGGCGATGATCAGCCTGCTGGTCCTCGGTTGGTTTGCCTTGATTCGCCGACGCAGCCATACCTGAAAGCGCATCCGGAAAACCGGAACAGTATTCCCAACGATGCAGCCTTGCCGGCTCACCCTCGGCCACCCTTTCTGTGGACATTGGCTTCGGCATCAAATTCATTTATGCTTATTTGTTGAAAAGCGCCTGAAGGATCGAAATGAGGGGGTCTTTATCGATGGCGGGATTCGACAAAAAGCAACCGGAGCTCAAACTGCTCTCCACCGACGGGCCGACACCGATCACGTTTGATTTGGCCCCGCCGGGGCCGGTGACCATTGGGCGTTCCGCTCAGCAGGCGATTGTTCTCGACAATCCGAGCGTATCCCGATCCCACGCCCGCATCACCTTCACGCCCGATCCCGAAGGCGAACCGCACCCAATGCTCGCCGACGCGGGCAGCACGCACGGTACGTATCTCAACGGCCTGCGGCTGACCGGCACCCGGGCGGTCCCTCTGCATCCCGGTGACCGCATCACCATCGGGCCGTGGACCCTGCGACTCGTTGCCGAAGGTTTGACCGCCGATCAACCCACCACCATCGCCACCGGCGACGATCTGGAGGCGACCGACACCATCATCACCCGGCTGGACGCACAGGCGGCCGACCGGCTGGCCGGCGAAAAGCTCACCCTGCTGCTCAACTGCGCCTCGGCCATCCATGCCGCCGCCGATCCGCAAGCTCTGGCCGACGCCGTCCTACAAGCCGGTCTGTCCGGAACCGGTTTCGCTAACGGAGCATTTCTCCGTCCCCGCGCTGAGCGGGATGAGTTCGAGGTACTTGCTTGTCGCGGCCCCGCGTTTGCCACTCCGACCGCCGTCAGGGTCAGCCGCTCTCTGCTGCGTGAGGCCGCCGGAGGCACACCCGCCACCCTGACCACCCAAGCCCAGATTGCAAGCCAAGCCCAAAGCATCATGGAACTCGGTCTGACCGAAGCTTTGTGTGCGCCCGTGCTCGTCGGAACGGAAGTCGCGGCTTATCTGTACCTCGATAACCGTGCCGTGGCCGGACCAGCCCGCCACATAAAGGATGACTCAACCGGTTTCGCCCTCGGCCTGGCTCGGATGGCCGGCCTGGCGATGGCCAACCTACAGCGTCTGGACATCGAACGACGTCACGCCCGCATGGAGTCCGAACTGACCGCCGCCGCCGCCGTGCAACAACTCATGCTCCCCCGCCGCGAAGGACGCTTCGGCAGGCTCAGCTATCTTGGCGAAAGCCGCCCAGGCCGATACCTCGGCGGCGATTTCTTCGATGTCGTTCCGCTCGACGACCATCGCTTGGCCATCGCTCTTGGTGATGTCGCTGGTAAAGGCGTGGCGGCCGCCGTTCTGGTCACTACCGCCCAAGGCTATCTCCACGCCGCCCTCCAGCGTTACGAAGACCCCGGCCAGGCGGTGAGCGATCTCAACCGCTTCTTCCACTCGCGTTGTCCGCCAAGCAAATTTATCACCCTCTGGGTCGGCATTTTTGACGTGGCCGCCGGCACTCTCGATTACGTTGATGCCGGGCACGGCCATGCCATGCTCCTGCCCGCCGCCGGGCCGTGTACAATACTGGCCACCTACGACGATGGCCCGGTGGGTATTCTGCCGGCCGTGCCTTTTCACAGTCTACGGCGGCCGCTTGGCGACGGCGACAAGGTTTTCGTTTTCAGCGACGGGATCGTCGAGGCGTTCGGACATGCCGCCGAACAAAACCTGCTGACTGGTTTCACCTTCTCACCAGCCGAAGCAAAAAAGGATTTTGGTTCCGAGGTGATGCTGCGGTTTCTGCCAAAACTCCCCGCGGGCCCCGACGATGTGGCCGCCCTGTTTGCCGCCGTGGATCAACCGGCCGAGCCGCCCCTGATCCGCGACGATGCGACCGCCCTGGTGGTCCGCTGGTAGTTGAAACGGGAAAGGCTATTCGCTAAGCTTGATGGGAAAGGTGGACACTATCATGGCCGCGAAACGGTTGATTAGCATTTTGTCGATTCTAGCGGCGATATCGACCGCCGGTTGCCAATCCGCACAGCGGATTTTCTACCGCCCGGCCGCCCCGCGTGTCGCGTATCAGCAACCTACTTTCGTTCTGGCCTCGGAGACGGGCACGCCCATCGATTCGGCAAGCAAACCACTTGAACTGGCCCAGGCCACCGATTCCGATACCAATATCTCCGTCCCGACCGCATCAGACAATTCCGAACCCGCCGCCGCGCCGGCCAGTCGACCGACCTCCGCGCCAACCTACACCGCACCCGGCCCGATGTATCAGATGATCAGTATGGCGGGCACCACCGTTTACGGCAGCATGCCGCAGCTTACCGGCGCGGGCAAGGAAATTTCCGAATCTGTCAGTCTGGCTTCCGCGTCCGTCATCGGTCGTCCCGGGCTTGCCGCCGCGCCGCCTACTTTTTCCGGGGCCATCATTGGCCGACCCGGTATCCAGCGCGGACCGGCTACCGGTCTGGGGTTTGGTTCACCGACCCATAACATCTTCCGGGCCAGTTTCAATCCCATGTCCGGCTCCAGCGGACGCTGCAGTGACCTGGCCCGGGCCGGTTTCTTCGGCGGCAGTTGCACCGCTTGTCAGCAGCATTTCCAGCAACTGCGTCGATAAGCGGTAATCAAGGCCGCGAGAAATTGGTTTGCCAATAGAAAGCTGGATCTTGAATAATCGGGGTGAGCACCTCGGTGAACACGTCCGTGTTTTGCCCCGTCTCGATTTGAACCTGTCCGCGATCAAAGGCCAGCTCACGCATGAACGCCAAGGTGGCCGAGCGGTGCATGAGAGTCACCTGCTCGGTGTGCATCAGCCCGACCAGATGACCGATCTCATGGGCCCCGGTCTGGGCCAAAGCCAGCACCATGTTGTTCACGCTGTCGGTTACTCGTGTACGACATGTCTCGCCACGGCCTTGATAACTACCCACGTAGACCGCCGCCTCGTCGTTGAGCACGCGATTGCCGGGGTCCTGCATGAGACCGCGCGGCAGCACTTCACCAAAAATCACGCGCACCTGGCACTCGGGGCGGTCCGGGTCCGCCGGAGGCAAAGCGACATCGTGAATATCCTGCTCCTCAGCCAAAACGCGCTGCGGGTCATAATACAAAGTGGAATACGGCGCATCCGGCAAAGGATCCCACTGGGCCACGATCTCGATCGGAGTATCCGCGAAGATCGTCCGTAAACGATCCACGATACCCGCGGCAACCTGATCGCTCAGATCGACCAACAACTGCTTCTCATCATCCGTCATCGAGTCCGGATCGTACAGGCCGGGCTCGGTCAGATACCCTTCACGGAATATCACCCGTACCACCTGCCTGCTCGGTGGTTGATACGCCGGGTCCCCCGGTTCGGCCATGATCGTGGCCCGTAATTCACGTGCTTCGGTCTGTGGATCGAACTGGATGTACACATAGTACGGACCCGACACTTGCACGCGATACTGAAACGTCTGCTCCGGCAGACCGCCGCCGACCAGCCTTCCCGCATCCTCCAACTCCGCATCGGAAGTCAAAATCAGCGCGGCCTTGACCGCCGGCCCGCTTACTTTCAATCGAATCACCTGCCCGGCCGTCAACTCGCCCAACGGGGCCAGGTCGGTCCGTAACACATACTCCTGCCCGTCCAGTGCGATCGGCGGAAGATCCGTGAACGGGTTCACTTCCGTAACGCTCGTCACTTGGACACCGGAGCAACTCCCAAGGAACAGCGGGATCACCGCTATGCATAATACGACCGGGATATATCGTTTCGTCGGCATCATCGCGGCTCCGCAATAATGGCGATATCCTCCAGCGGCGTTTCCACCTCGATCACCGCCGGCCGAAACAGGAAATCATCCGAAAAGAACTCCACCTGGTAAGCGCCCGCCGGCCGATCGATCGCGAACCACCCCTCGGCGTCGGTGGCCGTGTAATCCATCGGATCGCTGTAGCCCACATCAGGATCATTGGTCGAATCATCGTCGTCCAGCCGCACGCGGTATCGGCTGCGCACCAGCACACCGATACCCTCGACGCCCGCGCCGTCGGTCAGGTTCACGCGGCCTCGGATGGGCTGCATTTCCGCTAAATCGCGCGGCGGCGTATCGGCCAGGGCGGGATCGACACCCTCGATCTCCCAGGCCCCGTCGACATTTGGAAACAGACCGGAAGCCTCCATCGCTTCCTCCAACGGCGTAGCCTGGGCCAGTTTCACCCGGGCGGTTCCCTCCGGCGCATCCCAATTCACGATGGTATACGTCTCCACCGGTTGCACCCCACAGGCCGGTAGATTCAGAATCTCCCCCGCCACGAGCGGCGATTGCTCCACCTCTTCACCTTCATCCAGGCCGATCGGCAGCTCGTGATGCACCCGTTTATATAAAAACAGTCGCAAATCGATCGCGTCCGGACAACCTCCGGCCAAGATATCCAAAAATCGTGCGCGATACGTCGCTCCCGGAGCCAACAGCGGCGTGAAATAATATGGATCGGGATTGTCGGCGGTGGTATGGGTTCGCAAACCCAGCATGGCATAATGACTTTTTGAAAAGTTCGTGAAGGCCAAACTCGTCTCGATGGGCGGCGAGGTGTACTCCGGCCCGGACCAAATACATGAACCCGCCGACAAGAGGAACGCTATCGCCATCGTATAAAGCGGTATCCGCCTCATGGCTCGATCATCTCCATCACCAGCCGAAGCCCGTTATTATATAATACCTCGGTGTACGGGGCCCTCCATCCACCAAAGTTTCGCTGCGCGGAACGGCAGCGGACGGCCGCCACGTTCCACGCTCCGCCGCGCTTGACATACAACTTCTGGTCCGCCGCCGCAGGATCGCCGCTCAGTTCGGGTGGATAAAGCGAATCACACCACTCCCATACACCGCCGTGCATATCAAATAAACCGTACCCATTCGGCATGTATTCGGCAACCCGATGCTGCCTAGCCAGCGAGCCGTTGCAATGGGCAAAGTATGGGGCATAGGTGGCATTGTTCCCATAACAGAAACGCCCTTCGTTCGCTGCCCGACAGGCGTATTCCCATTCCTCCTCGGTCGGCAGACGATAGCGCCGTCGAGGGGTAAGAGTTTCGCTCTGTTGATTCAACCACGCGCAGTACATCATCGCGGTTTCCATGTCCACCTTGCTTAAAGCCACCCGCGCGGGATCCGGCTTCGGATCCACCTGCAGATCGTGCGCTATCTTGTCCAGTTCGTTCTTGCCGTGAAGATCATCGCCGAACGCCTCTCGTAGCGAGGCGTCCTTGACCATATCCGACAATCTTGCCAGGGTCACTTCCGTAGTCGCCAGATAGAACGGACGGATCGACACACCCTCCTTCGGGCGGTCCTCGTCCGGCCAGCGGTCCGGATCGCCCGGATTCGATCCGCGACGAAAAGAGGCACATCCGGGGACCTTCACGAACGTCAATCGGGCGCAATCATCAACAAAAACATTCTCTCCCGAACGTGGCGGCTTCGGAGCACCCATGCGCTCCGCGGCCCAGGCGGCGGCCATAATCACTCCGGGCCGGCTTTCCGACTCCACCGCTCTTTGGCAGAGCCCGATCGCCTCGGCATCCGGCATCGCCCACTGCCCAAGTATACAAAACGCGACGTATTTTTGGCGCTCCGTACCCGTGGCCGCTCTATCCTTGAGCTCCGTGAGCAGCGGCTTTTTCAACTCGTCGGGATATTTACACAATTCAAGCCATTCTCCGCCCGACCATAAAGGACCGTCCTCGATCGACCGCCAGAAATCCGCCGGGGCATTGAACAAACCGCTGCATGCGCCCATGACCCGGCGTGGTTCGGTATCCGAAAAAAGGGCTCGCTCCGTGGTCCCGGCCAGGTATTGGCGCACACGGCTGTCAGCCTGCTTCGCGCCGGCCAGGGCAGCCGCCGGCTTGTCCGCGAACTGGGCCAGAAGATCTTCCGCCCTGGCCATCTGCAACCCCACATGCTGGACCAAAACCGTTGCCAGACCGATCCCCACTACCAATAGAAATACGGCGGCCACGCCCAGCCCTACCCGATGTCGATAGGCCATCTTGCGCAAAACATAAACCGTACTGTCCCGCTTCGCCTCGATCGGATCGCCACGTAGATACAACTCGATATCGCGGCCAAGTTCACCCGCCGACTGGTAGCGGCGGTCCTTCTCCTTGGCCAAGGCCCGCAATACGATGGTCTGCACTTCGTTATCGATCTTCCGATCAGTGGCCGACGGCTTTTCCGGTTGCGTTTCAATGATGTTGCGGACCACATCGTGCAACTTGCCGGTTACCGGATAAGGAAAACGGCCGGTCAACAACTGATAGAGGATCACCCCCAGCGCATAAACGTCGCTGCGGGTGTCCTGCTCGCGGAGGGCCCCGGCCGCTTGTTCGGGTGACATGTACGGCAAGGTGCCCATCACCTGACCCGGCATGGATAACTGCGTCGCTTCGAGCCCCTCGCCCTCTTCCTCCCGGAACTTGGCGAGCCCGAAATCCAGAATATGCGGTTCGCCGGCCGCATCGATGAAAATATTCGACGGCTTCAGGTCGCGATGAATCACCCCCCGTTGATGGGCATAATTGACGGCCGCACAGATTTTGCGGAACAGATCGAGAATCTGCCTCGTCCCCAGTTGTTGCTCGGTCACGTAGCGGTCCAGCCGCCGGCCGGAGACGTATTGCATGGCGAAGTAATAAAGCCCGCTGGTGATGCCGCTTTCGAGAATGGTCACAATATTAGGATGGTCAAGCTGGGCGGCCAGCTCGACCTCACGCTCAAACCGGCGCCGGGCCATCTCCGAGGCGTAAGGCCCTTCAAGTAACACCTTGAGGGCCACCTGTCGCTTGGTGGACGCCTGCATGGCCAGATAAACAACCCCCATGCCGCCCCGGCCTAATTCCTCGATCAGCGAGTAATCCCCGATGCTGCGGTTAACCCCAACTGTCGGACCCTTGCCCAACGTGCTGGCCATCGCCGGCCCCGCCACGGTAGTCGCATTCGCGTCGGCCACGGTCACGGCCTCGGCCATCACCCCCCACAGACCGCTCAAGACTCCATCGTCCGCCGCGGCCTTTTCCACCCGCTGTCGGCACTCCGCGCATTGCTCCACGTGCATGCCCACCGCGACCGCCTCCTCCTCGTCGCAGGTGTCCTTGATATAAGCCAGCAATCTATCATCAGATGGGCAATCGGCCATACCCTAAAAGCCTACCCCACCGCGCGTAAAAAGCAAAGCCCCGCCCTACTAGTGCTCCTGCTCGTAAGTTCGGTGACGTATTCCTTCCTTCTTCCCTACCCG